>CAVXIO010000015.1:0-53333 GCA_963761915.1 uncultured Acidobacteriota bacterium | reverse complement strand
CCGCAGAAATGCCGGCCGATTTCCCGTCGCCGCCAACTGCCCAGATTTCGCCGTACACGTGCCCCAGTTCCGAGCTGGAGACAATTGAGGCTTCAACTCATCGAACACATAGTCGGCCATCGCGTTACCGTTACTACAGGAAGATGAGGACGAGGTTTTGGGGGTCTGTGCGTTTTCGCTCTCTACGCCGAGAGACCTGGGCATGCGTGGAAGAGGAGCCATCCTCTGGTGAAGCATTCGGCGCATCGTAGGAGAGTTGGTGTTGGGAGCCACTTGCCTAACAGGCAATGGACGGACTGACTCGGACGATGTGTCGGCTACTTCTTGGCAATCTGAGGAGCTATTTCCATCGCACGGGACTAGCAGAAAGGCGTGCTGGTTATTACCAAGGTCTACCCCAATCCCGGCTATCTCGCCGCGATCATTAATACCTTGCGCTAATTGGAGGGTGAGGGATGCGCCTGGAGGAATGAGAGTATTGAGATCGAAAATTGACCCGTGTTCCCACAATACCGCGTGGGATTGGCCGAAGACGCAGCCGGAACTACCTACCACCTGAGTTTTCGAGTTAATGCCAGTCGCGAAGCTGCATTCATCCGCTCCGAGGGCGCCAAGATCGGTGATTTCGCCTACGCGCTTCCAGAGGGCGGCGTGGAACAGAACCTCTCCTTCAAGCGTTGCAAAACCGGCGACTTGGCCGTAGTCGTTGATTCCCTCGGCCCCAGTTTCTAGTCCCCCAATGGAGCCCCCCAAATCCTGAATGACGCCATTTTTCCAAATGAAAGCGCGCTGAAGCGGCTGATCATTCACATTGTCGCCAATCACGACGCCATCGTCGTTGATCCCGGTAGCAATCACACAGGTACCGCCCAAGTTGCCGAGATCCGTCATTCCATTTTTTTCGTCCCAAATGAAGGAATCCGTGGCTTGAGTGAAAAGGCATGCCGGAGGTGGAGTTCCACCCGTATAGGACCATCCGACGATCTGCCCCCGCTGGTTGATAAATTCGGCGATCGCATCGGTGCCTGTCCCTAACGTTCCCAAGTCCTGCATCGCGCCCTTTTGCCATAGAAATGCACGCGTCTGCGTCGGGAGGAAGCCGGGAGCCGCCATTGAATTGGCATCTGGAACAGTATTGGTAGCCCAGCCAATCACTTGCCCCTTGCTATTGACAGCGTTGGCCCAGCTTTCGTATCCACCTTCCGGTAAGGTACCCAGATCGCTTATCTTGCGATCACGCCACAGGACAGCATGAAATTCCGGGAAACCGGGAAACAAGGGATCGATTTCGCCGTTTTCCGAGAGTCCCACAATTAAGCCATTCGGACTGATCCAGTTCGCTTGGCTGCTAAGACCTTCAACTAGGGCTCCGAGATCGATGCGGTTTCCGTCATGCCACCTGAAAGCATGTGAGACATAACAATCCTCGTTGAAACAAAAGTTGGGGAATGGATCGGGCAGAGAGGTATCGGCCCAGCTTGCGAGAGTTCCATCGTTGTTGAGCACGTTTACCGCATTGTTGCCGCTATTCCCGTCGTTGAGATAACTCTGCGGGCCACCGAACGTACCCATGTCGATGAGCTTGTAATGGTGGTGCTGGGGATTGTTGTCGTAAATTGGGTTACCTTGCGCGGCCAGTTGAATTGGGGTTGCCAGAACTGCAAATAAAAGAGTTCCGGCCATCAGGATCCAGGTCTCCGATTTCATGATGCCTCCGTGTGAGTTTTGTGCGTTTCATGTTCTCTTGCTCCTTCGGTTGTTCACTTCATTCCCGGCTCAGTCGCAGACAAAAATGTCTAACCCAACCAAGACACAGCGGTTGCAGCAAGTGTTGTGAGCGGGATTGCATCCTCGGCCCGCCAGAGTGCATCGGCCGGCGAAGCCGACGCCGCTGACCGAGACGTTTTGCGGACTGTCGGGCGCGTTGTCCGCGACCGAAAGAACGCCGTTTATAAGGCCGCTCGCGGTGGGCTCGAAGGTCACGTCGATCGTGCAACTGGCGCCCGAGGCCAGTGCTGCACCGCAGCCGCTGGTTTCCGAGAAGTTCGGGCTCGCCGTGATACCCGTAATACTCAGCGCGGTTGTTCCGTAATTGCTCAGTGTGATTGACTGCGTTGTGCCTTCACCTATCGGCACCGTTCCAAACGACAGGCTGGTGGCCGACAACGTGGCGTTGATACCGGGACTAACGCCCACCCCGTTCAAGGCGATGGACTGGGGACTGCCCGGGGCGTCGTCGTTGATCATTAACGAAGCGCTGCGCGGCCCGGGTTGCAGGGGGGTGAAAGTCGTAGTGATGCTGCATTCCGCTCCAGAGGCCAGACTGGAGCCGCAGGTCGTGATGGGCGTAAACTCCGAGGGGTTATTTCCGCGGGTCGCGATCCCGGCGATAGTCAGAACCGGGCTACCCGTGTTGCCGACGGTTACCGTCTGCCCGCTGCTCGCCGCGGCCACCATCTGCGCCTCGAAAGCAAGGCTGGTCGGGGAGAGCGAGATGCTGTCGGCCACTGTCAAGACTGAAACGCTGTAAGCCTGACTGGCAGTCTGGCGAGACGAATCGCTGACCTGCATCGTGAACGCTACGCCTAACGCCGCGGTGTCGGGCGTTCCCGAAATCGTGGCGCTGCTGCCGACACTGGGCGGCAAGGAGAGATTGGACGGCAGCGCTCCGTTGGTGATGGACCAATTGTACGGCCCCACGCCCCCACTGGCCTGGATTGGCTGGCTGTAAGGCGTTCCCACGGTGGCGTTGGGCAATGTGGGGGTGGTTATGGTCAGTGGAAGAACGGATTGCGACGACCCTCCGCAGCCCGCCAAAATAGCGATGAGAATCGCAAGACAAATCCCCGGAGTCGCTGAACGCTGAACGGATTTCATATCTCCTCCTCGACTGCGCTGCCACGGTTGGAAGGCTCGGCCTTCGCTATCCCCTCTGACTACTCATGCGGAAACGGAAGCGGAAATCGATCATGACGAGCGCTTTATCTGAAATCGGAGCAGGGTGAGGTAAGACGCGCGGCCGGGCGTTGTACAATGCTCAACGACCGAAGTCGAGCGCTTTCAATGCTGTACACGATGTCTGCCACTCACAACGTGACGCGATTGCTGACCCAGTGGGCGAGGGGTAACAACGACGCTCTCGATGACCTTACGTCGCTGGTCTACAAGGAACTCCGCCAACTTGCGGCCAGCCAACTGAGGAAAGAGCGCAAGAGCCACACCTTGCAGCCGACCGCACTTGTCCACGAAGCCTATCTTGCGACTTGTTGATCAGAAGAATCCGAACTGGCAAAATCGGTCGCATTTCTTCGGTGTGGCTTCACGACTGATGCGACAGATCCTAGTAGACCATGCACGCAAGAGACAAGCCGGCAAACGGGCGGGACGAAGAGTGTCACTAGAAGAGGCAGTGAGCTTTCACAAGGAGCGGAGCCGGGATCTGGTGGCTCTCGACAGCAGCCTGAGCGCACTGGAGAAAATCGACCCGAGAAAATGCAGAGCTGTGGAACTCCGCTATTTCGGGGGACTCCCAATGGAAGAAATTGCACAGGCGCTGGACGTATCTGCGGTTACGGTGCGGCGGGACTTGAGGATGGCAGAAGCCTGGCTCAATCGCGAGATGCAAGACATGTAGGTTTACTTTGACTCCGGAACGCTGGGCGCAGATCGAGGAGTTATTCCATCGCGCCGTGGAATGCGATGCGAAGCCAGCGCGCATGCGCTGCTCGACGGCGCCTGTGGCAACTGATCTGGGATTACGCCGAGAAATAGATGCGCTGCTTTCCTCCGAAGGAAGCGCACGTGATCGAGTTCAGGAGGCTGTGCGGTGTGAGCTTCATGATTTCGGCTTCTCTTTGGTGGGAGAAGTCGTGTCGCACTATCGGATTCTCGACGGGCTTGGCGGCGGTGGCATGGGTCTGGTATATCGGGCCGAGGACGTCAAACTAGGCCGCCAGGTCGCTCTCAAGTTCCTGCCCGAAGAGTCGGCCAAAGACCCGGCGTCCCTAGCGCGCTTCGAGCGCGAAGCTCGGTCGGCCTCGGCGCTTGGAACATCCAAACATTTGCCCTATCTATGAATTCGGCGAGCACGACGGCCGGACGTTCCTGGTAATGCAGTTGTTGGAAGGACATACGCTGCGGGAATTGCTGGAGAGCGAGAAAACCGAAACGTCCAAATCTGATTCAAGCGCCAAGTCGCCGGTCCGTCACCCACTGGCGCTTGATCAAGTCCTCGATCTCGCTATTCAGATTGCAAATGGACTGGAGGCGGCGCATCAGAAGGGCATCATCCATCGCGATATAAAACCAGCCAACATTTTTGTTACCAGCCAAGGCCAGGCCAAGATTCTGGATTTTGGTTTGGCAAAACTTGCTCATGGTGCATCGAAGGAAACCGATGAATGGAGCGTGAACCTCGCGAGGAGGGATCAGCTCGACAGGCGAGGGGAATTCCGCCGTCGGCAACACCCGATCCTCTGCTGAGCCGGACCGGAGTGGCAATGGGCACGGCGGGGTACATGTCGCCCGAGCAGGCGCGTGGGGAAAAATTGGACGCTCGAACGGATCTGTTTTCCTTTGGCCTCGTGCTGTATGAGATGGCGACTGGGCATCGCGCGTTTGAGGGAGAAACGGGGCCGGCGCTCCACACCGCTATCCTTACGCAAACTCCTGTTCCGGCGCGGCAACTGAACCCCAAAGCTTCCCATCAAACTCGGGCAGATCATAGCGAAGACACTCGAAAAGAATCGCGACGCCCGCTACCAAACCGTCTCGGAAATGCAGGCTGACCTAGCGACTTTGAAACAGAAGATCGAGCGGCGAAATCCGACCCGCCGGTGGATGGCAGCTTGTGCCTTCGTTTTCGTGCTATTGATCGTTGGTACGTTTTTGTGGCTTGCGCAACGCCAAGCACCGTCCAGCCAAGCTCCACGCAATGTCAAGTTTCGGCAACTCACCATTAATTCTCCCGAAAATCCAGTCGGGAGTGGGTCACTCTCGCCTAATGGCAAGTACCTTGCCTACGTCGATAAGCAAGGAATACAGGTCAAAGATATTGATACCGGCATAATCAAGGCCGTTGCGCTACCGCACGATGTGAGAAAGGACAGTGTCAACTGGGAGGTTCTCGACGCCGCCTGGTTCTCGGATAATGCTCGATTTCTTGCCAATGCCCATCCGGCCAGCGAAGACGTAAGTGCTTGGTCATCCCGTACAACCAGCATTTGGGTTTTTTCGAGAACGGACGAAGCCCGTAAGCTCCGCGACGATGCGGTCGCATGGTCTGTTTCTCCTGACGGTGCGTTGATCTCCTTCGGAACAAACAAGGGCAGACTGGGCGAGCGCGAAACTTGGGTGATGGACTCCGATGGTGAGCATGCTCGCAAACTCTTCGATACTGATGAGAATGGTGCATTGGGCGGATTCTTATGGTCACCTGACAGCCAGAGAGGAATCTACCTAAGAACGGATTCTTCCGGCGATACATTACTGGGGCGCGACTTGCAGGGCGGACCTCCAGTCACCTTGCTTACGCCTGCCGAACTGAAGCAAGCCCGCGGTGATTTTTCTTGGTTGCCTGATGGACGTTTGATCTATCAAGTCGCTGAAGCTGGTTCTGGACTCGAAGCCCTTAGGTCCCTCCAGGATACGTGCAATTTCTGGACACTGCGGCTGGATGTGCATACTGGCAAACTCCTCGGCAAACCCAAGCAGCTAACGAATTGGACTGGATTCTGCAACTCGGCTACCGCGAACGTCACCGCTGATGGCAAGCGGCTCGCGTTCCTCCGAACTGCCAATGACTGGACGGTCGACGTGGCGGACCTTGAAGCCGGAGGCACTCGCATCCGGAACATGCGGCATTTCACACTGGATCAGAGTATTGCCTTCTTGCAAGACTGGACCAACGACAGTAAGCAAGTCGTCTTCGTATCCAATCGCACCGGCCAGTTCGCCATTTATAAGCAGTCGCTGGACGAGGGCGTGCCAGAACTCGTTTCCACGGGAGCCGTTGGTTTTATCGACACCCCCGTCAGCCCGGATAGCAAATGGGTATTCGGCATCCCTTATCCAAAGACATCAGGCTCAAAAGACCAGGATCGGCTTATGCGAATTCCTTTGGCAGGGGGTTCGCCTGAATTGGTAACCGACCACCTTGGAGGCCGGAGTTTTCTGCGCCAGGCCGCCATCCAGCCTGTGCGTGTTAGGCGAGAGAACGCAGGATCGCAAGCAGCTGATTTTTACATCCATAGATGCCGTCAAGGGCCGGGGCCGGGAGCTTGCCCGCTTTGATCTCGACCCAAGGATCGACCCCTCATTGGGACTTATTTCATATGTTTCAATGGATGGGTCGCGCCTGGCGGTGAGCGGAAGTCCGCAGGGTCCGATCCAAATTCTCTCTCTGCGCGGCCACACGGAACAGGTGATCCCAGCCAAAATTGGATAATCTTACAGCCGACTATTTCTGGGCGGCGGATGGCAGGGGGCTATATGTCGCCGATGGAACGAAGCGCGGAACGGTGCTTTGCTTACCTGGATCTCAACGGCAACACGCACGTCCTGTGGATGAATCCCAGCGGCTGGCCGATTTGGGCAAGGCCATCGCCAGACGGTCGTCATCTGGTAATCGAACACGTAACCGCCACCAGCAACATCTGGATGATGGAGAACTTCTGAGTCTTCTTACGTTAGCCAGGGAAGTCTGTGCTGACCCCGCTGGCAAAATCAAAATCTGAGCTGCGCCTTCAACTGAATCATCCTCGGAGCCGCATCACCGCCAAGACCAGCGCCCACGACGCTCGTTGGAGGCTGTTCCAGATAAAAAATCTGTCCAAGCGTCGAGTCGGAACTGCCATTCTCTGGAAAGCCGAAATTGGGGTGATTGAAGACATTGAAAAACTGAAAGCCGATCTGAAGTATGCCATTTTCCCAACGAGGGATTTTTGTCATCTTTGAAATTGCAAAATCCGTGTTGAAGTAGCCTGGCCCTCGGAATTGGTTACGCCGCTGAGCAAATGAAACTACCGGCCCGCTGCTGCAAGAGCCTGACGGCCCCAAGTGTCCGGCATTAAATCCAGTTTCGCAACCCGTTTGCACGAACAGCGCGTTTGGATTGGGCGTCACTCCATCGGCCGACACTTGGGGTGGGAGGCACGGATTCGTCGCGCGCGGGGCGGCGGCGCCCTTTCCGCACGATGGAGTTGAATGGATCGCGCCGATCGGCACGCTGTAAAGCCGTCCGTAATAATTGTCGGGAACAAGGGAATTTGATTCGGCGGAATCGAATACCGTGTAAGGAAACCCGGTGCGCGCAAAGATGGTTCCAGAAACCTGCCAACCTCTCACCAGTGAATTTAATCCACGTCCCCCCCAGGCCCCCTTCAGTGGAACGTCCCAAACGTAGCTTGCGTTCAAGGAGTGACGAACGTCATATTCCGCAGGCCCATAGCTGCCCCGCAGATTGTTTGGATCTTGCGGAGACGTCGAACTTCCAGACGTGAAACTGAAAATCCCGCCATTGGAAACTTCATCAAAGGTGTGGCCGTACGTGTAATTGGCTTGGAAAATCCCTCCGCCCCACCCCGAAAAGTGCTGCTGATAGGAAATGACGATCCCGTTATAGTTCGAGACTGCTCGCGTGCTCACTTCTGTGACCTCGCTGAACCGTGGGTCGGCGCAAGGCAGTACCGGCGGGCTGCTGCAGAAGCCCGAAGGGAGAGACCCGAATCCGTAGGCATTGGCGTCCGGATCGCCGACTAATTCATGAATGCCATGGTTCCCGAAATAGCCGATGCTGAGGGTTGAGCCGGCACGGATGGCTTGCTCCCATTGGAGACTCCATTTCTGAAATTGAGGGGCGTGCAGTGTCTTCTCAGCGGCATTGATGGCGGGCGGAGAAAAATTGGGAACCGTCGCTTGAATCTGCGCGAGATTCTGGCCACCAGCGAAACCCTTGAGGAACGCCCCATTCGAATTCTTCGCATCCAGGAACAGGTTGGTTTTCTCGTTCGGCGCGAGATTGTCATCGAATGGTGTAAACACGTTGTAGTTTGGCGAATTGATGTAAAACGCTTCCATCAGGCTGTCCGGCAGAGGATCATAGAAAAGTCCGACACCCCCGCGAAGCACGCTATTTCGGGAAACACCAAGCGGCTGCCATGCAAAGCTGAATCGCGGTGACCACAAGATACTGTCCGTATTTTGCAGGGCGTGTTTTTGGTTGATCAGAATCGCCTGGTTATATGGCTGCTTTGGGTCGTGGCTGATTGATTCAAAAGGTCCGGTGAGTCGGGAAAAGCAACTATCCTCACAGATTGGATTGGAATAATGTTCGGCGCGGAGGGCAACAGTGAGCGTCAGGTTCGACCGCGCATGCCACTCATCCTGGCCGTAAATCCCAAACTGAAAGAAGGTGACTGGTACGGTAGATTGCGACGTAAAGGACTGCGTCAAGGAAGTAAAGTCGGCTGTCGGAGACTTGGCGTCCACGCCTCCCTGATAGAAAGCATCGAGCGTCTGGGGGCTGAGTTGCCCAGCCGCATTTACTGTGTTTGGCAGGGTGCTCCAGTGGATTGGCGAGATTGTTACACCGAAGCCAAACTTCTGACTACGCCAGTTTCTTACAACATCTTCAGATATCTGATAGTGGGTGAACGTGGATCCGTAGGCCCCAATCCAATTCTCTCCTCCCAGTGGGGTAAATCCGCCAAATGCACCCCCTAACGCATTGAAATTCAACGTCGTGGGGAATGCAGAAAGAGCTTGGGAACGATTCTGCGACTTCCATACAAACGAATAGGAATAGCCCGCCACCAGGAACTGGCTGGCCGCCGAGGTGCCAAAGGTGTGGGTCTCCCAGAGCTGCCCTTGCCACAACGAGACATTGTAATCGGCGTCGAACACTGAGCTAATAGGGTCGGAATAAAATGATCCACGACCCTGATTACCCTGCAGCCGGACAAAGAGGCGATCGCTCGATCCCAAGTTCCAATCCATACGCCCGGAACCCAGCGAATCTGAGCTTGGACGGCTTACAGAGGTTACGAAGTTCATCGCGCAAGGCACGGGCATGTTCGTGCCAGGTTCTGTTCCCAGGCCCTTAAACCCCGCGCAACCGCTGGGGTCGACCGCTGCGCTTAAGCCACCCGGCTGAGCGGAACTCGCTCCAGGCGCCGCATTGTAGAGGGTAAATATGTTGTTATAAAACGTATCGGAGGCCGAGGTAGAACCAAACTTGGCATCAACATTCGAAATCGTCGCAGCTTTAAACTGCGGACTCGGAATAACGACTTGATAGATCTGCGGAAGAACTAGTCTCAATCCCTCCCCATCAAGGAAGAAGAACAGCTTGTTTCTTTGAATGGGCCCTCCGAGAGACCCCGCCCACTGGTTGGCGATGTCGAAAGGTCGCGCAAGTCCGTACGCATTGTTGAACCAATCGTTGGCATTCAAGACGCGACCGTTCCAGTAGTATTCTGCGTTGCCGTGGTATTTGTTGCTGCCGGACTTCGTGATGTAATTGATGTTGCCTCCAGCGGCACTCGCCGAATTGGCCGGAATAGCCGGTGCTTACTACCGTAGCTTCCTGAACCTGGTTTAGCCCCAGAGCAAGCCCAAGAGCGCCGCCGAGAACCCCGTTGTTCCCATTTTCGTTATCGGTCATCCCGTCCAGCGTGTAGTGGTAGGAGGCGCCCGGCATTCCCAGAATTGAGAAATTACCAATACTGTTGCCGTAGGTGTTCGAGGTATCCGTGTTCATGATCGCGCCAGGGGCGATCTGCGCAATGTAAGTGAGGTCGTTGCCGGGATTTGGGATCTCGGAGACCTGCTTCTCGTTCATCGTCGTCGAAACGTCGCCATTCTCGGCCTGGATCAGTGGGGCTTCTGCCGTCACCGAAACACTGGTGCTTGCTTTCGCGACCTGCAGTGTGGCATTGACGGACACCGGAGGTCCCAGCAGCACATTCACCGTCCGGCTCTCTTTTTGAAAGCCTGCATGCGTCACAGTCAGCGCGTATCTCCCCGGTGCCAGAAAAAAGAACCCGTACACACCTTCTCGATCGGTTTTCGTTGACTGAGTCGCGCCCTTGGCATCGTCCTTGATCTCGACACCGGCATCGCGGACGACAGCATGGCTCGGATCAGTTACGACACCGGTCAACCCACCGGAGGTTGTTGTTTGAGCATTCAGCTTATTTGCGGAGGAGGTCGTGACGAGGAGAACGGCGAGAAGGAATACAGACATTGGCCGCAATCGCATCGAACCACCCCACGAGATTCGATCAGGCAAAGCCCGAGATAAAGCAGGATGGCATGATACCCCTATTCGCAAGCTTGCGCACGGTCCTCTTACCGCTCCTCAACACCACATTTGCTACCTGAGTACGAATCACACCTCCGGCCAAACTATCTCTCTGAATCGCAATTTTAAGCGTCCGACCTGAGAACGATCCGGAGTGGTTTAATGCGAAAAGGGTGTTTCTCGGCCATGCGGTAAAAAGTGGGAAACGAACAAACCCTGGAGGGGCGGAAGAAATAGTCTCGCGCACACTCTTCAGCTAGCAGCTAGCAGCTTTCTCACTCCCACTCAATCGTTCCCGGAGGCTTCGAAGTAATGTCATACACCACCCGATTCACGCCCTTCACTTCATTCACAATGCGCGAAGAGATGGTCTTCAGCACTTCGTGCGGCAGCGCCACCCAATCGGCCGTCATGCCATCCTCGGAACTCACCGCCCGGATCGCGCACGTGTACGCATACGTCCGCATGTCGCCCATCACTCCGACCGACATCACCGGCAACAGCACCGCAAAGGACTGCCAGACTTTCGTGTACAGTCCCGCATTCTTGATCTCACTCACCACAATGTCATCGCACTCCCGCAGCAGCGTTAGTCGCTCCGGCGTCACTTCCCCCAACACCCGCACCGCCAGCCCGGGGCCGGGGAAGGGCTGCCGTTGCAAAATTTCCTCCGGCATACCCAAATCGCGTCCAATCTTCCGCACTTCATCCTTAAACAGATCTTTCAGCGGCTCGATCAACTTCAGCTTCATTTTTTCCGGCAGCCCGCCCACATTGTGATGCGACTTGATCACCTGCGACGGCCCCCGCACCGACCGCGATTCGATCACATCGGGATAAAGCGTCCCCTGCACCAGCCACTTCACTTTGCCTTCATCTTTTTCAATCCGCCGCGCTTCCCGCTCGAACACCTTGATGAATTCGTTGCCGATAATCTTGCGTTTCTTTTCGGGATCGCTCACGCCCTTAAGTTTTTCCAAGAAACGTCCCGCCGCATCCACCGCATCCAGTCGCAGCCCCAGTTTGTCGCGCAAAGTCTTCTGCACTTTCTCGAACTCGTTCTTGCGGAGCACGCCGTTATTCACGAAGATGCAAATCAGCCGTGGCTTCCCCTTCGCATCGCGCAGCGCCCGGTCCACCAGCACCGCCGCAACCGAAGAATCCACTCCCCCCGAAAGCGCGCAAATCGCCCGTCCACTGCCCACTTCCAGCTTCACTTGTTCCACCGTCGAATCGATAAAGTGTTGCGGCGTCCATGTTGGTTTCGCTCCGCAGATGTTGAACACAAAGTTGCGCAACATCTCCGTGCCATTTCGCGTGTGATGAACCTCAGGATGGAACTGCACCGCAAACCACTTCTTCGTCACATTCTGGATTCCCGCGACAGCATGCGGCGTCTTCGCCGTCAGCTCAAATCCCGAAGGCAGCTCCAGCGCCTCGTCCCCATGTGACATCCACACCGCCTGCCGCTTCCCCAGCCCCTGAAACAACATCGACTCCGCAACAATGTCGATCTCCGCGTGGCCATACTCGCGCTTCTCCGCCGGCCGCACCTTCCCGCCCAGCGTGTGCACCATGAACTGCAATCCGTAGCAGATGCCCAGCACCGGCAGTCCCAACTCAAACACGCGCGGATCCGCCGGTGGCGCATCTTTGTCGTAGACCGACCAAGGAGCGCCCGAAAGCACTATGCCCACCGGTGCACAACTCTTTATATCGCCAAGCGACGCGGTACAGGGCAGCACCACCGAAAAAACATTTTGTTCGCGGATGCGGCGCGCGATCAGTTGCGTATACTGCGCGCCAAAGTCGAGGATGACGATGGATTGGTTGAGCAACGACTGTTTGAGTCTGGATTGGGGTTCCACGGATGAGTTTCTCAAATCAAATGGTCCGTGTAAAGCTACGTCTCTGCGGCCAGATTCGGAAGGTCTCCAAGAATCAACTCATCGCGATCCACTGTGCTCTGGATTGGGGCGCTCGGAGCGACCTGCGGAGGAGTGGGCAACGATGCCGATGACGCCACAGCCTCAGGCATTTCTACGATGCAGATGTACCCTGCGAGTCGCGCTATGTACAGCCAATCCACGACGGCAAAGTATGCCAGTGTCACGAGAATGACTACGACGACCACTACCCGCGTCGGAACGATTTGGATGAAAGCGAGCAGAAAAGAAACGGCAGTGCTCGCCACGCTAAAAGCCACAAGGTGCGCCATCCCTGTCCAGATGCTGACTGCGAAAACCGGTCCCATGCGTTCTCGGAAGAAAGTGACAGCCGCCGACAGTGCGGCCATTGCCTCCTCGCCGTTGCGGACAGCGAATACGCAGGCCAGCGACAGTAACCAGTTCAGCGCAGGCCACGCTATGAAAATCAATCCTGCGAACGGCAAGAAAAGAATGAAAGCCAGGCCGGGCCGCGGGTTTCTCTCAGGCGAGGCAAAGCCAGCCAGAATTGCCGCGCCTGCAAGAGCGAAAATCGCGGCGAGCGCTGAAGCGACGCGCAGGAAGTTGAGACCGATCAGCGATCGGAGAGGAACAGGCTGACTACGAAGAGCGGAAGAATCGCTGCCTTCCAGCCGTTCGCGCGAGTAATCGAGCAGGGCGCGGACAGTTGCGGCACGACCGAGGGAAGCGGCTATGATCCAAAGCACACAAAGCGCCAGCGACGCGAGCAAGAAAGCAAACACAGCGCGGTTAAGGCTGCCGCGAAGGATGTGCGAGATTGCTCTTCCCACGAGAAATGGTTGTCTGGTTCGGAGAAGAGCCACGTCGCCGTTGCTCACTGGGAGCGCGTTGATAAATTCAATGAACGAAAAAAGAAATACCGTGCAGGCGACTGCGCCGACAGACCAGCGCCAGGAAATCTCTGCGAACGTCAGCGATGGGCGCCGAACCGCGGCACGGAAACCTTCGAGTGTGGGAGACGGACGAGACATTTGCCTGGCTAGGATAACGCAATTAAAGGAATCCTTACGGTGCTTTGACCCTGCGCCAAAAACTTTACAAATCTCGACACGCGAATCTGCAACCGATCGCGGTGCCGAGCATCTTTGACGGTAGCGAAGTCGCTCAGGAAACGTTTTGCGCAGCGGCTCTCGACGAGCCCCGCTGAGCCAACTTAAATTCAGTTCATCATTAGGAGAAAAGGAAAAATGAAGATCGCACGATATTTCGCCTCTTTCGCAATCTTAACGCTGACTCTATCAGTGGGAGCGTTTGCCAAGGACAAGAACTCCGGAAACTTCACCCTAGCCGACACGGTACGAGTGGGTTCTACGGATCTGGAGCCTGGAAACTATAAAGCCCAATGGACTGGCGCAGGCAATGACGTAAAGGTCGATATCCTGCAAAATGGAAAAACCGTCGCCACGGCGCAGGGCGCGATTAAGAATCTGGAGCAGCCTTCCCCTTACGACGCAGTAACAACTAAGACACTTCAAGACAACACCAAGGTGGTGGACGAGATTGACTTCAGTAATCGCTCACAAGCTTTGGTGCTAGCAGGAGAGTAAGAAACCTACACTACGCATACACTCAGCGGGCCCTACGGGGCCCGCTTTTGATTTCACAAAATTACTTCACGACGATATTTACAAGCTTTCCCGGGACGTAGATTTTTTTCACGATCTGCTTGCCGGTGATGGCTGCCTGTACTTTTTCGTCGGCCAGTGCTCGTTCGACGACAAACTCTTCGCCCGAGTCGGCGGGCACAGTGATACGGCTGCGCAGTTTGCCATTGATCTGCACGGGGATTACGAGCTCTTCTTCTTTGGCGAGCGCGGCGTCGTATTTTGGCCATCGTGCTTTGAGCAGGTTTTCTTTTTCGCCGAGCATCTCCCAGAGTTCGTGCGCGAGATAGGGAGCGAAGGGCGCGAGCAGAAGGACAAGACTGCGCTGTACTTCGGCTAGCAGCGCGGCTGGCAAGGGTGACTCCTCGGACTCGACCTCGAACACAGCAGGGTCGAAGGCACCAGCCTGGAAGGTCCCACCAGTTCTATAAAGCTCGTTCACTAATTCCATGATGGCTGAGATGCAGGTGTTGAAGTGCCAGCGGCCCTGGAAATCGTCGGTGACACGCTTGATGGTTTGATGAAGTTTGCGTTGAATAGCGCGCGCCTCCGCCGACAGTTCAGCAGGAACGGGTTTGCTCCAATCTGGATGTTGCGGTTTAGCGTTGCGCACTACGAAGCGATAGACGCGTCCTAAGAATCTTTGAATGCCTTCGATGCCGGAATCCTGCCAGTCGAGGTCGCGGTCGGGCGGAGCGGCGAACAAGCTGTAAAGCCGCGCGGCATCGGCGCCGTAGCGCGCAACCATTTCGTCGGGACTGACGACGTTGCCGAGGCTTTTCGACATTTTCGCGCCGTCTTTGATCACCATGCCCTGGGTGAAGAGACGCTCGACAGGTTCGTCGTTAGTGATCAGGTTGAGGTCGCGCATGAACTTGGTCCAGAAGCGCGAGTAGATGAGATGCAGGATGGCGTGTTCGACGCCGCCAATGTACTGGTCTATGGGAAACCAGTATTGCGCGATTTTCGAATCGAACGGAGCGCGATCGTTGTGCGCGTCGGTATAGCGATAGAAATACCAGGAGGAGTCGACGAAGGTATCCATGGTATCGGTTTCGCGGCGGGCCGGACCTCCACACTTGGGACAAGTTGCATTGACGAACTTGGGCACACTGCTGAGCGGCGATCCAACCGCGTTCGCGATGTCGACGGCCTCGGGCAAGATTACAGGCAAATCTTTTTCTGGCACAGGGACGATGCCATCTTTTTCGCAGTAGAGCATGGGGATGGGCGTGCCCCAATAGCGCTGGCGCGAGATTCCCCAGTCTTTCAAGCGATAGGTGATGGTGGCTTTGCCGAAGCTGTTCTGCTCGGCGAATGTTGACATCTTATTGATCGCATCGGCGCAGTCAAGGCCGCTGTACGGACCGGAATTGATGAGCATGCCTTCGTGACCGATATACGGAAGTGGCGGCTCGGTGACGGTTTCTTCCGGGTCGTTGGCAAGAGGAAGAATCACGAGGCGAATTTCGAGTTGGTACTTTTTGGCGAACGCATAATCACGTTCGTCGTGCGCGGGCACGCTCATGATTGCGCCCGTGCCGTAATCCATCAGGATATAGTTCGCCACCCAGAGGGGGATTTTTTCGTGGTTAAAGGGATTGATGGCGTAGCGTCCGGTGAAGACGCCGTGCTTTTCGATTTCGCCGATGTCGCCCACTTCTTTGGCTTTGCGCTGCTCGGCGATGAGTTGCTCGACTTTGTCACGAAGATCGGCGTTGGCAGCCGTGAGATCGGCGACAAGCGGATGCTGCGGGGCAAGCTGGACCGAGGTCGCGCCGTAGATGGTATCGATGCGGGTAGTGAAGACGCCGATGACGGAACCGGCTGGGCCGGAGGGCCCGTCGAGTTTGAAATCAACGAGCGAGCCTTCGCTGCGGCCGATCCAGTTGCGCTGCATGGTGCGAACTTTTTCGGGCCAGCCCGGGAGCTTGTCGAGGTCGCGTAGCAGCTCGTCAGCATATTTTGTGATGCGCAAGAACCACTGTTCGAGTTCGCGTTGCTCGACCAGGGTATCTTCGTGGCGCCAGCAGCAACCGTTAGCGAGCACCTGCTCATTGGCGAGGACCGTGGCGCACTTGGGACACCAGTTGACTCTGCTCTTCTTGCGATAGGCCAAACCCTTTTCGTAGAACTTGAGAAAGAACCACTGATTCCAGCGGTAATAATCGGGCAGGCAGGTAGTGACTTCGCGGGACCAGTCGTAGGCGAAGCCGAGGCGCTTCATCTGCGCCTTCATTTTGGCGATGTTGCCGCAGCGTCCACTGGCGCGGAGGAGTGTTGTTCTGAATGGCGGCATTTTCCGCGGGCAAGCCGAAAGAATCCCAGCCCATGGGATGAAGGACGTTGAATCCGTTCATCCACATGTAGCGCGCGAGGGCGTCGCCGATGGCGTAGTTGCGCACGTGTCCCATGTGCAGCGCGCCGGAGGGATAGGGCAACATTTCGAGGACGTAATATTTCTTTTTGGTGGAATCGCGATCGGCGGCGTAGAGCTGGGGATCGTTCTGCCAGTGGGCGGACCACTTTGTTTCTACGCGCTGGGGATCGTAGCGCTCGTCGTTGGGACGATCGGCGGGACGCGGCCGCGTTCTCGGCGCGGCCGCTGGCGGTCGCGATAGTAGTCTCCGACTTGTCTTGCTCAGGCATATGGAGGAAGGCCTTCAGTGCTGTTCAAGCGATGATTTTACAACGAGGAGCTCGTGTTGCGCGTCTTCCTCGTTGCGAGGGCCTATTCGGTCAGCGGTCTTCTAACCGCCCAGCCGACTCTCCAGTTCCTCTAGAGTGATAACTGGCTCACGCCGCTTCAACACTGCAATCCCTCGGAGATAGTCTTCGCGGTCCTCCAAGAATTCCCGGATGGCCTGGCGGGCGTAATAGCCTTTGCTGAGGCCAGTCTGTTTGGCGAGAGCCTCTAGCTTCTTTTCGAGTTCGCGTTCGAGACGAATGGTGACCATAGTTGAAACTAGTTTAACGTGACGTCTCAATTTCAGGAGAGCGGCAATCGAGACGCTGGCGGCAGGCGCAGGCGAGAGCGCCGGCGCCACACAGGAGGCAGCTGCGCTCCGGGGACAGCCGAGAGCGGCCGCTCACATTTACTTAGCCGAAGAATGTTTCATGGTCTCTGCTGCAGCGCGACGTTTTAGTTTGTTGTAGTCGCGGGTGTAGGTGCGGAGGCCGTATTCCGGGGTGCTCTTGGTGTAGCCGGCTACGAGTTGTTCCTGGTAGTGGGCGAGAAAAAAATCGAAAGGGTCGCTGGGGTCCATGTCGATCATGATGAGATCTGCGTCGTGCATGGTGAGTTTGCCGAAGCGCATGTCGCTGTGGCGGAAGGCCATGTAGTTGCCTGGTTGTTTGGCGGCGAAGTTTGAGGGCTGGGGCGTGCCGAATATCTGAACAATGTCATTGCCGCGAATGTGAATCGACGTGACTTTCCCTCGAACGTGAGGCGGGGGAAGAATTTGTTCAGGGTCGAGGATGAGATCGTCTTTCTCGACTGAGACGCCGTGGATTTTATGAGTGTCGATGACGCGGGCCACATCGATGCCAAGCAAATCCATGAGACCTTTGACCGGCAAATGAGCGGCCTTGACGTGTTCGGTGTGGAGGCGGATCCGACCGTCCGGGTCGGCGGAGAGGCTTCCGGTGGTTTCAAAAGCGACGTTCGCCTTCTGAGGAAGCTTGCCGGTGATGACGAGCTGATTGTTCCTGCTCTCGATGCTCAGGTTCTTGATGGGAGCATCATCGGTGGAAAAAACATTCTCGTTCAACACCTGCGCGAGCGCGCCGCAGCTGATGGAAATCTCGGCATACTTTAAGCGGAGATCGAAGGAATTCTTATCGTCGAAGACAACGATGGTTCCGGCTTTCGTGGGAACGAGTTCGCCCAGAAGATGGCTGATACTTACGGCAATCGGCTCGGAATAGTGGTAGGTGACGTTCTTCATGGCGAACTCGACGGGACGAGTGTCAGGGCTTTCGGTGGATTGACCTGACGAGAGTTTGGCCAGCGAGGAGATTAGAACGAAGAACAGGAATATCGAAATGGGGCGTGGGGCTTTCGTAATCATGTGCAATAGGATGCCATAAAGATTGAGCGCGGCAAGTCAGGCGACTAACTTCTTCAGGGCTTCGACATTTCTGCGGTCGTCGCCGGGTTGGTCGATGGGAGTTTCGGCAATGAAGGCGGCGTGGGCGAGACGAAGATCGTTGAGCAGGATGCGAAAGGGCTCCTTGCCGATGGTTCCCTTGCCGATGTGCTGGTGGCGGTCGAGCTTGGATCCGCGGGCGGCTTTGGCGTCGTTGCAATGAATAACTTTTACATTGTTCAAGCCAATGGTGGCGTCGAGAAGTTGCAGTGTCCGGTAGAGACCTTCCTGGGAGACGATATCGTAGCCGGCGACGTGAGTGTGGCAAGTATCGATGCAGGCGGCGATGGGAACGATGCCGCGGAGACGATCGATGACTTCAGCGACTTGCTCGAAGCTGCCGCCCAGGGAGAATTCGGCTCCGGCGGTGTTTTCGATGAGAATGGTGAGTCCGGCGAGGTCGAGGGCTTGGGTTGCGGCGGCGATTGCGGCGGCGGTTTGCAGCAGGCCAGCTTCGCGATCGGCTCCGCGGAAGGAGCCGGGGTGAAGAACGAGATAGTCGGCGCAGACGGCGAGGGCGCGTTCCACTTCGCCGCGAAAGGCTTCGATGGATTTCTTGAGGAACAACTGGTTCGTGCTGGCGAGATTCACCAGGTAGTTGGTGTGAATGACAAGAGGCTTGAGATTGTATTGGGCGCGCAGGCGAAGCATTTGCTCGCAGAGGGGATAACTGAGTTCGTAAGGCGCCCACTGGCGCGGGCTGGAGGAGAAAATCTGGAGAGTGTTGCATCCGATGCGGTAGGCGCGTTCGGCGGCGGTGTGGATACCTCCGGCGGTGGAAGTGTGAATGCCAATGCGGCGGGAAGTTAGGCGGGGCGGGCGTTTCGGGGCGGGGCGCGAGAGGATATCTTGTTCGCGGGCGAGGGAGCGGGGCATGAGGAAAGTATAACGGCTAGTGGTTTCCGTTGAATTGGTCGTATCCCAAGCTTTGTAATTTTCCGAAATCATCAAAACGATTCCGGCGAAATTTGAATGATTGCATTGATTCCGTGACTGGTGTGACGAGACTCGGAAACCGCATGCCAGTAGAATGGATTTCTTTGCAGACGAATTGGAATTGGCATGAGAGCTTTGGCAAATGACAACGCGATGGACTTTCAGGCGGCGACGATCAAGCCTGCGGCGACCGAGGCCCGATGGGTCAGGTTCGGTTGCGTATGCGGACTGCTGCTCGCGATCGCATTTTCCACGTTCGTGCGAGTGCAATGGCGCGGTATGCCGTTGGAGCGCGATGAAGGAGAGTACGCCTACGTGGGGCAGTTGATGTTGGAAGGGATACCGCCTTTCAAGATCGCGTGCAACATGAAGTTGCCGGGAACCGATGCGGCGTATGCGGCAATGATGGCGGTTTTCGGGGAGACGGCCTCCGGCATTCGAACTGGATTGATAGTGGTAAATGTGGCGGCGACGATTCTGGTTTTTCTTCTCGCGAAATATCTCTATGGATGGTTGGCGGGGACGGTGGCGGGAATGACTTACAGTTTTCTTTCCTGCCGTCCCGCGGTGCTGGGATTCTATGCGCATGCGACTCATTTTGTAGTTCTGGCGGCCCTGGCCGGCATTGTGCTGTTGGTGTATGCCATTGAAAGGAAGAGGACCAGCCTTTATTTTGGCAGCGGATCCAGCCTGGGGCTGGCGTTCCTGATGAAGCAGCCGGGGATTCTATTTGCTGTGTTCGCGGTAGCGTACTGGTTGTGGCGGGAACGGCGGCCGTTCGAGTGGCGCAAAGTTGCAATTCGTGGGGGCGCGTTATTCTCCGGACTCGTGGTGCCGTTCGCGGTGACGTGTTTAATCCTTTGGTGGGCGGGTGTTTTTGCGAACTTCTGGTTTTGGACTTGGTCGTATGCTCGGGAATATGCCGTCATCACGACCATGGAGGATGTGAAGAGAGCGCTGCGAGCTTTTCTGCCGTGGGTTGTACACCCGTACGTGCTGTGGGAGATTATTGCTGCCGGGCTGGCGGCTCCGCTGTGGAGCCGCTATGCCCGGAGGCACGGAGGGTTCGTCAGCGGTTTCTTCCTGTTCTCCTGTCTGGCGGTTTGTCCTGGGTTTTACTTTCGTCCTCACTACTACATTTTGGCGATGCCGGCGGCGGCGCTGTGCGCGGGGGTAACGGTGATCGCGGCACGGGAAGGCTTGCGGGAGAGAAAATTTGGCAGGCTGATCGCCTGGACTCCGGTGATGTACTTCGCGCTAGTGTTTGCGCTATCCGCACGCGGCGAATACAGGAGGTACTTCCACCTGGATCCTTTGTTGGTGGTGCGAAGAATACAGGGACGGGAGCCGTTCCCGGAGGCGGTCGCGGTGGGCAGCTACATTCGAGCGCACGCGTCGCCGGGGGATACGATTGGGCTGTTCGCCTCGGAACCGGAGATTTGTTTTTACTCTGGCTTGCATTGTGCCAGCCAGAATCTCTATCTCTATCCTTTGATGGAAAAGCAGAAGTTTGCTGAACGATTGCGAAACGAGATGATGCAAGAAGTTCGAGAGGCGCGGCCAAAGTTTCTGGTCTACGTCAACGATTTCCACTCCTGGGGATCGGAATCAGGGCTGAAAGAGAACCGGGAATTCGTCGAGACGGTTTGGGACTACGGTCAACACAACTATGAGTTGGTGGAAGAAGTTGCCATTGAAGGCGATGCGCAACATTTGTGGGGAGATCACTCTTGCTTATATGTTTTCCGGCGAATAGGACCGTGAGCGGCTGTATCGTTGAAGTTGCTCCGCCGGGATTTGAATTGTTTCACGCCGAATGTGAGATTGAGTGGAGGCTGCTGCGTTTGCGGTGCAGGAGTGGCAAAGGTAGACTCAATGGTGGGCTGCAGTGCTGGCGGCGAGGAAGGATAGTCGAGCGTCGCTCGACCTGAACGGGCGAGAAGTACCTGTTTCCGCATAGGCAGAGATGGACAGCCGGGGCGGCTGTCCCCACACCGAAAGAGCTGAGGATGAATCTATGTTAGTCGTCATGAAGGCGCACGCTACGGAAGAGCAGGTACGTAGCGTCTGCGAAAAAATCGAGAAGCTGGGTTATCGGGCACATGCCATGCCCGGGGCGCAACGGACTGCGATTGGCATTACTGGAAATAAGGGCGAGGTGGAACAAGGCACGCTGGAAGAAATGGAGGGCGTGCAGGAAGTTATTAAGGTTTCGAAACCTTATAAGCTGGTGAGCCGCGACGTTAAAGAAGACAACACGGTGATACGCTTTGAGGGAACGGCGGCGACCATTGGCGGGCATGGTCTGGCGATTGTCGCGGGACCGTGCGCGATCGAGAGCCGCGAACAGGCGTTTGCCGTCGCGGAGCGGGTGCACCGCGCCGGGGCGCAGTTCTTTCGCGGGGGAGCGTATAAGCCGCGGACTTCTCCTTATTCTTTTCAGGGATTGGGCGAGGAGGCACTGCGGATTATGGCGGAGATCCGGCAGCAGTTCGGGATGAAGATTATTACGGAGGCGATTGATAACGAGTCGCTCGATCTGGTGGAGGAGTATGCGGATATGATCCAGATCGGGGCACGGAACATGCAGAATTTTTCTTTGCTGAAGCGTGCCGGACGAGCGAAGAAGCCGGTGCTGCTGAAGCGCGGCATGGCGGCGACGCTGGAAGAATTTCTGATGGCGGCGGAATACATTCTGAGCGAAGGCAATTACAACGTGGCGCTGTGCGAGCGCGGCGTGCGTACGTTTGCCGACCATACGCGCAACACTCTTGACCTGAGCGTGGTGCCGGCGGTGCAGCGGTTGAGCCATCTGCCGATTTTTGTCGATCCGAGTCACGGGACGGGCAAGAGGAATAAAGTGACACCGCTGTCGCGGGCTGCGGTGGCGGTGGGCGCGGATGGATTGATGGTAGAAGTGCATAACAAGCCTGACGAGGCGATGTCGGATGGTCCGCAGTCGCTGTTTCCGGATCAGTTCGATGAGTTGATGGTGCAAGTGCGGCAGATTGCAAGTGTGGTCGGAAGGACCGTTCCAAGTATAGGACTCAGGGAGAAGGTGGGAGTCAGCACGTAGGATGCGGTCGATACTCGATCCTGGAGGCTATATGAGGAATCTCAAGGCACGTTTCGCGAAGAATATTGTCCTCGCCAGCGCCATAGCGTTCCTGTTTGGCGGCAGTATCATGGTTACGCAGGATTCGCCAGACAAAAGCTCCGAAGCTGTGTACGAAGTGGGGTTCGGAAGGGATGTGACGCCTCCAAAGCCTGTCTACACGCCGAATCCCGAATACGTCGAAAGCGCGCGCAAGAAGAAGATCAACGGCACAGTTACGCTTGCGATGATCGTCACAACTGAAGGCAAGGTGCGCGATCTGAAGGTCATCAAGAGCTTAGACAAAGGTCTCGACAAGCAGGCGCTCACGGCCGTAAGCACATGGAGATTTGAGCCGGCAACCAAAGATGGAAAACCGGTAGCGGTGCATCTAGCCACCGACGTCACATTCAGGCTGTATTAGAACAATTGAAAGGCTTCCGCTTTGCTGTGCAAAGAACTGTAAAGTTTGTGGCGTTTTTTTCGGGCCTGAGCCAAGCTAGGCAGTGGCAGAAGGCTAGGGACCCTTCGACTGCCGGTTGTCCTTCGCGTTCGCGAGGCACAACCTTCGCACAGGGTGACAGAGGTTGGGGAGTGCTTAGGTTTCGCAATATGTTCGGCAAAGGATGTCGCATTTTCGGAGTAAAGACAGTGGTTTTGTGGGCCGCGCTGGTGGCGGTTCCCTGCTCGCTGCTCGCCCAGCACGGAGGCGGTGGCGGACACATGGGTGGCGGGACTGCGGGCGGAGGCGGGTTAAGCGGCGGGGGAAGGGCAACTGGTGTCGATACGAAGGACGACTTAAAGGATTTTCATGCCGCCTTGGCTGTGCAGGCCACCAGCCAACAGATCGTTGAATACAACTTGATGATGAAGAGCACGGACGGTGCGAGCGCAGAATTGAAAGCTTTCTCGGAGGAGATTGGTAGAGGGAACAACGCATCTGAAATTGCCAGTCACGATAAGACGCTGGAGCAGGCGCTGGAAACTGCGCGAAATGCGAACAAGAAGTTTCTGGAGGGCTTCTCCGAACGACAAAAGACCGGGCTGAAGGAAATCACGAAGAAGCTGAGCAAAGCGGATTCTGATTTGGCACAACAGGCGACAGTGCTGGATCAGGCAGTGGAGGCGAATGCAGCGGGGCCCCAGATGGCGGCCTCCGCGCAGAGTCTGGAGCATGCGCTGACAAGTTTCAGAACCGAAGAACTGAATCTCGGCGAGGAAATGGGGATTGGGAATTCCAGCAACGCACAGGACGTTACTTTCAGCATTGCGCCAGTGAAGAGCTCGGTCGGTTTCGCGAATCAGACCATCGCCATTACGACGTCTGGAGTAATTTCACAGGGTGCGGCGGAGGGCGGGCAGAGCACATTCAAGCTTGAGCTGATCGCGGACATGTCGGACTTGCAGCAAAACATTACGGGTGTGCTGCGCGCGGAACTCGATAAATCTGACCGCTGCGGAGAACAGATTGCGATTCAGAGCGCGACTCTAGAACCGCGGGCACCGGCCGGTGTGGTAGTGGTGGAACTCCACTTTGAGCGATGGGCGTGCCTGGGCAGGGGCGCGAATGAAATGGCAGAGGGCAACGGCAGCATCGAAGTGAAGCTGACGCCGTCGGTTGGAGACGACGGCGGGTTACGAATCGTGCCGGAAATTGGACGCGTCGATGCACCGGGATTGGTGGGCGAGTTGCTGCGCTCGGGAGTTCTGGGAGATGCGATGCGGGACAAAATCGCGGAATCGATTCTTTCGACCATGCGCCAGGGCGGGGACTTTAAGGGGACGCTTCCCCCGGCGGCGCAGGGGAACGCTATACTGCAGCACGCGCGCTTTGAGGGTACCGGCGCAGGGAAGTTAATGGCGGTGCTGGATGGAGAGATACGAGTTTCTAACGAGAAAGCGACATCGTTGACCAGCGAATTGAAGAGGCAAGCGCCGCCACAGGACGCCGTTCCCCGCTAGTCGCTGGAAGCACTTCCCTCTGGTGGTGTTACTTCTTCCAAGGCAATTTTCATCTTGCGAAAACTCCTCATCATTATTGTTCTGGTTCTGCTGCTGGGCGGGATTGGGTGGTGGTATTTGCGCGAGCAAGCCCTGCCGGACTACGGGCCAGCGTATCGGGAGTATGCCTACATCACAAACGGGAAAAGCAACACGGTCAGCGTCATCGACTTGCGGACATTTCAGCTGGCGAAGACTATTGCTGTCGGCGTGGAACCGACCGGGGTTGCAGCGAACAGCAAGAAGAACGAGATCTACGTAGTCAATACCGGGTCGAACAACGTCAGCGTGATCGACGCCGAGAAGAATGCGGTGGTGGCTACGATTGGCGTTCATGGCAAGCCATATTTCATCGACGTTTCGGAAGATGGCAAGCGGGCTTATGTGGCGAATTCGGGGTCGGCCAATGTGTCAGTGCTGGATTTGGAAAAGCGGGTGGTTCTGGGGAATGTGAGGGTGGGGTCTGCGCCAGGACTGGCGCGGGTTTCGCCGGATGGGGCAACCGTGGTGGTTTCGAATCGCGGAGAGAATACGGTTTCTCTGATCGACGCGAACCAGTTGCGGGTGCGGGCAACTCTGCCGGTATGCCAGCAACCGGAAGACATCGCCGTCCTGCCGGATTCGAGCAAAGCTTTTGTGGCGTGTTCGGGATCGTCGCAGGTGGCTTCGATTGCGTTAGAAAGTAAGAAGAGTACCGACCCGGGAGGGGAACGAGTGCTGGCTCTGTTGGATGTGGGGCGGACTCCTGTGAGTCTGGCGCTTAAACCGGATGGTGGGGAATTGATGGTGTGCGATTTTGATTCCGACAGTATTTCGATTATCGAGACGGCGCGCGATGAGGTGGGAAGCAGCGCGGTGATTGGACAGCATCCGACGCGGGGCGTGGTTACGCGCGATAATTCGCGCCTGTACGCCAGCAATTTTGGCTCAAACAGCGTCGCGGTGTACGACATAGATTTGGGCAGGCGAATTGCGACAGTGGCAGTGGGAAGTCGTCCGGATGGTTTGGCGCTGTCACAGGATCAGAATTATCTTCTGGTCCTCGACACACAAGCTGGAGATGTGACCGTGATCCAGAAGCGGACGCCGCGAAAGCTGGAGCCGACGGAGTATTCGCTTTTGACGATGATTCCCGTGGGCATGCAGCCGAATGGGATTGTGGTGAAAGCGTTCATGATCGGCGGGACGAGGAAGAAGTAGCAACGTGCCTGCGGCTCCTCAGAATGAGAGAGAGCGAGTCAGACAGTAGCAGGCCGGGGACAGAATTTGTCAAGAGCGGCTTTCAGATCGGCGGCAATGGCCGGGGCTTCGCGGGATTCGATGGCGTGGCGCGGCATCATGTAGACGAGCTGGCCGTCGCGAAGAATGGCGATGGAGGGCGAGGACGGCGGTTGTCCGGTGAAGTAGGCTCGGGCGCGTTCGGTGGCGGCGGCGTCCTGGCCGGCGAAGACTGTAAACGATCGGTCGGGGTGGGTGGCGCTCTGCAGAGCCAAGCGCACGGCGGGGCGCATGCGGCCGGCGGCGCATCCACAAATGGAGTTCACGATCACCATGGCGGTACCCGTTTGTGCCTTTAACGCGCTGTCGACGGCTTCAGGCGTGCGCAGTTCCTCGATGCCCAAGCGAGTCAACTCTTCGCGCATGGGAATGACCATAATTTCAGGGTACATCGTGGGGAGCTCCTTTAAAATCTGTATGTACTGATTCTAACTCAGAACGGAGTGCCTGGTTTGATTTGGAGGATGAGGCTGTGCGTGCCAGTGGCAACCCACCTCTTCATTCCAGCAACAAATTCCTGTTTCAGCAACAAATTCCTGCGGGCCGGGTTTCTGGTTAAGAGAGCGTTATTCGGAATCAATTTTCAAAGGAGCAACATTCACCTATGAAGAGTACGTCGCGCTTTCTCAGTTCATGTGTTCTGGCCGCCGCGCTGGCATCGTCCGCACTGGGCACGGCTTGTTACCACCATCACTACTACCGCGTCTACGATCCCTACTACAGCGACTATCACGTATGGAACGACGAAGAGATAGGCTACTACCACCAATGGGCGCGCGAATACCATCGCGATCCAGATCGCGATTTTCGCAGGCTCCGTCCTGAGGAGCAGAAGGAATACTGGACCTGGCGGCATAGCCGCGGGGATCACGACCGACAATAACCAGATGGCTTTCGAACTGGCGGGCAGGTGCTGAGGCGCACTTGCCCGTTTCTCTTTCTTGAACCACGTCCCCTGCAAAGTTACCGATCACATTCTCGTTTTGCCACTGGAGTTCCTCTTTGTGTTCTAATGCTGGTTTTATGTGAGGGAGAAATATGGCTAAGGTGTTTCGCGCGGTCTCCGCAGCCGCAGTTGTCATTGCTCTTTCAGCCGTTTCGATCTGCGCACAGATTGCGCCACCGTCGGATTTGGATTCCTATGTCGCCAATTCCATGAAGACGTTTGAAGTCCCGGGTATGGCTGTGGCCATCGTGAAAGATGGCAAGATTTTGGTCGCGAAAGGGTATGGCGTGCGCAAGATGGGCGATCCCACGCTGGTCGACGAGCACACAATGTTCGGCATTGGATCGAACACAAAGGCTTTTACTACAGCGGCGCTGGCGGGATTAGTAGATGCGGGCCAGCTTGCGTGGGACGATCCCGTCTACCAGCGGCTGCCGGGGTTCGTGATGTATGACCCATATGTTTCGCACGAGATGACCATCCGCGATCTGTTGACGCACCGCAGCGGGATGGGCTTGGGCGAGGGCGATCTGTTGTTTTGGCCGCACTCGACCTACACGCGCGAGGAAGTCATTTACAAGCTGCGCTTCATGAAACCGAAGTCCAGCTTCCGCAGCCATTACGCCTACGACAACCTGCTGTACATGACGGCGGGGCAGATCATTCCCGCGGTGACCGGCGTCTCCTGGGACGAGTACATTCGGCAGCACATCTTCGGGCCGCTGGGCATGAATCATTCGAACGTCAGCAATGCCGCTTTCAAACCCGGCGACGATTATGCCTTTCCGCATGAGCGGGTGGACGGCACGCTGCAGGTGATTCCCTTTGGCGTGCTGGATAATGCGGGCCCTGCGGGGGCGATCAATTCCTGTGCGGCTGACATGGCGAAGTGGGTGCAGTTGCAACTTAACCGTGGGAAATTTGCGGACCGCGATGGGCGACTCTTCAGCGAGCAGCAATCGAGGGAAATGTGGTCGGCACAGACGATATTGCCGATTGGCAACCCTCCGCCAGTTTTGGCAGGATTGAAAGCAAACTTCGCGGACTACGGCTTGGGCTGGGTGCTGCGCGACTATCACGGGCGCAAGCTGGTCGGGCACACCGGCGGCGTCGCGGGCTTTGTTTCGCGCGTGATGTTGGTGCCGGAAGAAAATCTGGGGGTGGTGGTGCTGACCAACGCGGAAGAAAACGGAGCCTTCGATGCGATTCTTTATCACGTACTCGATCAGTATTTTGGAGTGCCGCCTACCGACTGGATCGCCGGCTTTAAATCAGCCAAGGATCAGCGGGAAAAAGAAGCTGCGGAAACGATGAAGAAGGCGGAAGCGGCTCGCGCTGCTGATTCCAAGCCGTCCTTGCCGCTGGATAGGTACGCTGGCACTTATACCGATGCGTGGTATGGTCCTATCACGATTCGACAGGAAAACGGCGGCTTGGCTATAACTTTCGATCACACGCCGACCATGATCGGTGACTTGCAGCACTGGCAGTACGATACGTTCAAGGCGCACTGGCGCGACCGCACCATCGAGGACGCATTTATTACCTTCAATCTCAACCCGGACGGAAGTATTGAGAGTGCTCGCATGGCGGCGGTTTCTCCGCTGGCCGACTTCAGTTTTGACTATCAGGACTTGCTGCTTAAGCCCGCCGAGAAGAAGCAGTAGCGGCGCTAACAGTTTCGATAACCGCGACAATTTACTTTCGTTCCCGGATATACCAGGGCGCGCTGACCGTGAAGATGCGTTCGTTGCCGCGCGCGAGCAGCACCCATTCCAAGAGCCGGGCACGCTGATTGTGGAGAAAGTATTCGTACCATTTGTCCTCTACGAGCTCGGGGATGACCACGACTATGTTGCGGGAAGGATTTTTTTTCGAAAGATCGAGAATGAATTGCACGATGGGAATAACGATGAAGCGGTAGGGCGAGGGCAACACGTGGAGCTCAGGAGGCTCTTTGCCCGCGGCGCGAAAGGATTTCTCGACGTATTGCTTCCACTCATCCTGCAGCAAAACGGAGTGCTCAAAGGGCTCGACGTGCAAAGCCATGACATCGGGAGAGAGGCGGGCGGCAAATTCAATTCCCTGCCGAGTGATGCTGTTCCAGCGGTCGATGGCGACGACTGCAATAGGAGGCTGGCTGAGACCTGGAACGTCAACGGGAACCTTGCAACAGGTGAGTACTTTCACTGCATGATAGTGGCGGCGAACGAGGACGAATAAAACAATCGTCGAGGGGATAAAAAGCAGGGTGATCCAGGCGCCCTCGATAAATTTCGCAACCAGCACAATAGCAGTAGTAGTGCCGGTAGCCAGCGCGCCCAGGCCATTCACGAATGCGCTCTTGCGCCAATGCGTGCCGCGTTTTTTCCGCCAATGCATCACCATGCCCGATTGCGAAAGTGTGAAGGCTAGAAAGGCGCCGACAGCATAGAGCGGGATGAGTCGATCGGTGACGCCGCCGAAAAGAGTGAGAACACCAGCACAAAGTAGTGCCAGGACAACAATGCCGTAGGTATAGACCAGTCGCCGCCCGCGGTAAGCGAAGGTATGAGGAAGATAGTTATTTAGGGCAATGGCGCGGCAAAGCCGCGGGAAATCTGCGAAGGCAGTATTGGCCGACAATGATAGGACGACAAGAATTGCGCCCATGGTCAGGTAGTAAAAGAAGCCCTTGCCGAAAACCGCAGCGGTCAACAGCGAGAGGACGCTTTGGTATCCAGGTTTGCCGGGATCGGTGGCAACGATTCCGTAACTCCGAACGAGATAGGAGATTCCCGCCAGCAGCACCGCCAGAAGAAAAATAATTATGGTGAGAGTACGCTGAGCATTCTTCACCGTGGGCTCGCGAAAGGCCTTTACGCCGTTGCTGACGGCCTCCACGCCGGTCAAGGCAGTGCAGCCGCTGGCGAAGACTTTGAGCAGCAGCCAGTAGCTGACCGCTTCCGCGACCGGCGAAGGAGGCGGAAGAGGAACTACGGGTGTGGGATGGCCGCCGCTGAGCAGAACACGAATAACTCCGCCGGCAATGGTGATAAGAAGCGTGCCAACGAAGACATAGGTAGGGAAGGCGAAGGCAGTGCCAGCCTCGCGAACTCCGCGAAGATTCAGGATGGTGATAACGGCGAGAATGCCCAGGCAGAGAGAAACGGTATGCGGCAATAACGATGGAACGGCTGAGACCAAGGCACCGACGCCCGCGGAGATGCCCACGGCGGCGGTAAGGATGTAATCGGCAAGGAGCGCCGCTGCGGCGAGCAGACCGGTGCGCGCGCCAATATTGAATCGCGCCACCGTATAAGACCCACCCCCGGAAGGATAGGCGGCGATGGTTTGGCGATAAGAGAAGTAAACGATTACAAGCAAGGTGATGATCGCAGCGCTGATAGGAACGATGTAGCGGACGCCGAGCAGGCCAAGCGGAATCAGAAGACTCAGGGCAGCTTCCGGCCCGTAAGCTGCCGAGCTTAGCGCATCGAGACCAAATATTGGAATGCCCTGGACTGCGCCGATCTGCTCAGCCCGTTCGTCAGTGGTTCGGATGGCTTTGCCAACAACGAGATCGAGGATGTTCATGGGGAATGGCTGTGGCGGATTGTCTTCCGAATATTTACATCACGGAATGTTTTAGCATCAGCGAATTTATGAACACAGCTACGATACCATCCTTGGCGCGATGTGGGCGGTCAATCCAGAACGATTCGGCGAGCTCAAGTCCCGGCATCAGTTTTCTTAGCTCTTCAGCGCAGAAACGCATGGGTCGCATCGCCGATATGAATGGTTGACTTTCGTCGAGCGCCGCTAGCGACGTTGTAAGCTACCAGCAGATGTCCCTCGACAATGAGAATTTCTTTGTCGCTGATCCAGCCGACCAGCGTGGCATGCGGCAGAAATGCGATGCGCCGCGGTGCGTCTTCCATAGTTTTTAGCTCGACCGCAGGCAGATCGGGCAACGCCTTGCGAATGCGCTGTGATTCTTCGGGATTGGCTTGGCCCTGCTCAGCGAGTTGAATCGGTTTGTTCGGTTGAGTGGTGGCGACGATGGTGAACGCAACCGCGCCGAGGTCTGGAGATAGCTTGCCGTTCTCGGTGTAGAAACTGACGTCGTAGTCGGGATTTTTGTATGCGGTTCGTTCATCGAACACGGTCAAGATCTTGCCTCGGAGACGCAGCAGAGTTTGATCGTCGCTCTGATTCTCCCAACCGCAGCAGGCTGTGTCGGGAACCGCTTCCAGAATTGCAGCGGGATTCGCCGCGTCCAGCACACGCCGCAGCGGTGGATTGAGTGACGTTTTCTGCCACTTGCCGGCATCTTCCTCGTAAACAGATGTCGCCTTGTAGAGCGGCTGAGTTTTTCCTGAGACGAATTGCGTCAGCAGAAAGAACTTTCCAATGCCGTCGTCTGGGGTCCATACCTCACCGTAAGGGCAAGTTTCTTCGCAACCTCCAGTGGGGCATGAACAATCGGGCAGAGTGAGCGATGCTATATCCTGACGCGCCGCCCCAGCGAGATCGGTCTGCCAGCTCTGCCAATTGGTTTTGGTGGAGAGGTCGACGCCATCGCGCTGCAAGCGGCGCGCTTGATTTGAAAACCAATACAGATGTTCGCCGTCTGCCGAGAGAAAAGGCGTTGGGGCCGACTCTGTGATGGCCAGGTTCGAGCCAGCTGTGGAGGTGACGCGCGAGACTTCTCGCGTCAGAGTGGTTGCCGTGCGGCCATTCCAGAACCAGACCTTGCGCTCGTCGGTGAGATCGCCCTCTGCGAGAGGCAACGATACGGGAGCCGCAAACAGCATCTGGCCAAGATGATTCACTGACAGATTCTGCGGCGACGCTACTGCTTCAATGGGAACCTTTACCTTCTGCTGGGCAGAGAACGTTGCGGGATCGTATTCTGCCATCTCGCCGGATGGGCCCAGGACCCAAAGGCGATGTTTCTGTGCGGCAAGCGAAGCAGACAACAGAAGAACGACGCAAACAGTCGAGGTCATTCTTTTGAGACTTAATGTTTGTCGCGGGAGGAATCCGGTCATAAGCTTTGCGTAAAATGGCATGTGCTGATTAACCACGAAGGCCACAAAGTAACACAAAGGAAATCACACCCAGATGATTGTAAATCGTGGATTCGCTGGCTTCGCGGCGGTTGCGTACAATGGAGGCTGAATCCATGAGCACACATCGTGAGAATCCAATGACGACTGCCTCGAAGCCTCTGGTTCGCTCCCACCCCGCCGCTGCGCAACTTCCAGAAGTACCGCTGACCACTGAGGGTTACAGCGTGCTGCATCAGATGATGCGTTTCCGGTGGACGGCCTGGCGAGAGCTTCCTAAAGACACGCGAAAAGCGATCGCTCAGGAAGCGACTTCGGTGCTGGGGGAAATGGAAAAGAAGGGCGATGGGCAATCCGCTCTTTTTTCGTTGATCGGCCACAAAGGCGATCTGATGCTGGTGCACTTCCGCAAATCGTTTGCCGACCTCAATCAGGCGGAACTCACGCTGGACGGCCTAGACCTGAGGGAATATCTCGAGCCGACATCGTCTTATCTTTCGATCATCGAGCTTGGACTGTACGACTCGACGCTCAAGATTTACAAAGAGCTGGCCGATCAAGGCGTTCAGCCGCACTCCGAGCAATGGAAAGCGGAGATCGAATGCAAGCTTGACAGGCATCGCGAGGCGATGCATCCGCGGCTGTTTCCGGAGATTCCGCCGAATCGCTACATTTGCTTTTATCCCATGGACCGGCGGCGCGGTGAGGAGAAGAACTGGTACACGCTACCGATTGAAGAGCGGGCGCGCCAGATGAATGAACACGGACTTGTTGGACGCCGCTACGCCGGCGAAGTGAAGCAGATTATTACTGGCTCAATCGGCTTCGACGACTGGGAGTGGGGCGTCGATCTTTTCGCCGACGATCCGCTTGTCTTCAAGAAATTAATTTATGAGATGCGCTTCGACCATGTCAGCGCGGTTTATGCGCTGTTTGGCCAGTTTTACGTGGGAGTGCGCTGTCCGGCAGCGGGATTGGAGAAGCTGTTGAGCGGAGTACTACCGCAATAGCGACAGCTGGCGCAGAAAATCGCAGAGGCGAAGGCACAAAGAGAAGACTGGGATGTCAGGAGGTAGATAAATGAGAACCGTTGTTAGTCTCTTATATTCGGCGATTCCCTCACAGGCCGCCCATACCTAGCCCGCCCAGCATGCCGCCGACGGTCGACTGCATCGCTCCATCGACCTTGCGCGCGGCCTCGTTGACGGCGGCGAGCACTAGATCCTGCAGCATCTCCACGTCTCCCGACTTCACCGCCTCAGGATCAATGCGCAGGCTGAGCAGTTGTTTGCGCCCGTCCATTTTCGCCGTGACCGTGCCTCCACCCGATGAAGCCTCGACCACGGTCTCCTGCATTTTCTTCTGCAGCGTCTCGTACTGCGCTTTGGCCTTCGACATCAATTCTTGCAGATTGAATCCGCCCATAAAACCTCGGTTTCCGGCTCCCGGCGTTCAGCTCCGGAGCGAAAACTCCGCAGGCGAGCAACCGGATACGACTTACCGCTTCTCCTTGTAATCGATCACGGTACGAATCTCCGCGCCGAATTTCTCTTGTAGGCGGCGGACTACGGCATCTTGCTCGGCTCGGCCCCTGCCGCCGGTTCCCGTGTTCGTACCGCTGGAGCGAGAGGTTCCATTAGGTTTACTGTCTGTCGTGGCAGCAGCCGCGCCGGGAACAAGCTTGAGCTTGACGGCGCGCCCCAAAATGCCGCTGGCGGAAGCGACCGCAAGCCGCCGCGCGTCGGGGCTTAGCGTCATATCCACCACGGTTTGCGACTCCGACAACTTGATCACCACTTCGTTTCCTTCGACGCTCCATTCGCCCGCTTCAAGCATCGAGACCAGAATGCGCTGATTGCCCTCTGCCAGCGCCTGCAGCACCGCGCTTTGCAGCCTCTCGATGGGCGCAACCCCTGCGGGCGCGACCTGCGAAACTTGCGGCGCTACCTGAAATCTCGCTTCGGCCTGCGCATTCACTTCCGACTCGCCCTGCGGTTCATCGCGTGAACTGATCAGCCTTTCCGCTGCGGGTTCACTGACATTTGCAGGCGCTGCGGAGCCCATGATCACCTGTGCCGAAACATTGCCACTGGCGACCACTCGCGGACCGGCACCAGGAGCTGACTCAGAAGAAGATTCCTGACGAGGCCCACTCTTTCGCGCCGAATCGGCCGCGAACGGCGAAACATGATCGGGACGGCTTGGCGAAGTTGCCTCGGCCCTTCGAAACTCTGCCGCACCACTTGACGCTGAAGCTACGATGGAAGGCCGCGTGGAACTCCTGACAACGCTTCCTGTGCTGCCTGCAACTTTCGATGAACCCGCCACTTCACTGAGCAGTTGCTCCATGGGCAGCAACCGCTGCGCGTGCGCCATCTTGAGCAGTCCGAGTTCCAGGTGGAAGCGCTGCTCTTGTTTATATCCCAACTCGCCATGGGTTCGCAGCATGATCTGCAGGTGACGAGTGAGATCCTCTTCACCGAACAAGGCCGCGACGCGCTCTATGCGTTCGCGCTCTTCGCTCGAGACTTGCAGCAGGGAGGAATCTTTGCCCGCGATCTTGGCTACAGTGGCGTTGCGCACGAAGCGGACCATCTGGCGCGCGAAGTGCGTCGGGCTGTGGCCTTCACTGATAAGGTGATCGACCTGCCGGAGAACTTCATCGCTGGTGCCGCGAGCAACTGCCTGCATCACTTCCTCGAGAATGTGCGCGGGCGCAGCGCCTACCAGATTGCGGACAGAGTCGGCCGTAATCTTTCCGCTGGAGGAGGCAATAGCCTGATCCAGAATCGACAATGCGTCGCGCATCGAGCCATCGCCCGCCTCGGCCAGCAGCGCAAGGGCATCGTCATCGGCTTCAATTTTTTCGCGCCCGACGAGATCGCGGAGTTGGCCGACAATATCGTCAAACTTCACGGCGCGAAAACTGAAGTGCTGGCAGCGCGAGCGAATGGTCTGCGGAATATCTTCCGGCTGCGTAGTCGCCAGCATGAACACGATGTGGTCTGGGGGCTCTTCTAAAGTCTTAAGCAGGGCGTTGAAGGCCGCGTCTGTAATCTGGTGAGCTTCGTCAAGAATGTAAATCTTGAAGCGATCGCGCGCGGGACGGTAGCGCGCGGCTTCACGAAGTTCGCGGATCTCGTCGATGCCGCGGTTGGTGGCGGCGTCGATTTCGATCACGTCAACCGCGTTTCCGGCGCGAATCTCAGTGCAGGACTCGCAAACCCCGCAAGGCTCGGCAACCGGCTTGTCGGAGGAGCGGCAATTCAGCGCCGCGGCCAGAATGCGCGCCACGGTGGTTTTTCCAATGCCGCGATGGCCACTGAAAATGTAGCCATGGGCGGTGCGCCCCTGTTCCAGAGCGTTCTGCAGCGTGCGCGTCACGTGGTCTTGCCCAATAACGTCGGAGAATTTCTGCGGACGGTATTTGCGCGCCAGGACGGTGTAGCTCATGAGCAGGAAACAAGATTATACGTGATGGAGGGGCAGGATGGTCCGCTCGCCGTGCCAGCTTACGACCTCATCCTTCCGCGCTGAAGAGCTTGCTAAAACCGCCACCTAAGCGATAGGCTAGCGTCAACTTAACGAGCGGGCGTGGTCGATCGACAGAGTTTTCCAGGATCGCCGCGAAGGAGGACTATGGAACTGAAACTGACGACGCGAACCAGGGACGGGATTCTAATTTTAGATTGCAGCGGTCGGATTGTGTTTGGCGAAGAGTCGTCGCTGCTGCGCGAAACCGGCAAGAAGGCCGTTTCCGAAAACAAACGTATTGTGCTCAATCTCGGCGAAGTGAACTACATCGATTCCGGCGGACTGGGCATGCTGGTTGCCCTGCACACTACCGCGCAGAATGCAGGCGGGACAATCAAGTTAGTCAACTTGACCAAGCGCGTCGGCGATTTGCTGCAGGTCACTAAGTTGCTCACCGTGTTCGACGTATACAATTCAGAGGCGGAAGCCATCGATTCCTTCCGCAAGGCGGCTTAGTTTGGCCGGGCTTGGGTTTCGTGAACCGCGGCGCGTGAACGCCTGAGCCGAGTCCGGCTCTTCTCTAATGCTCCCGCGCATCGTCTTTATTCTTTGCTTAGTGGTGAGCGTCAGCGGCTTCGTGTCTCCGCCAGTCGCGCTGGCTATCGGCCTTGTATTCGGGTTGGCGTTTCCGCATCCTTACGGTCGCCAGGCGAAGACGTTCTCCAAATTCTTATTACAGGCCTCAGTCGTCGGGCTCGGGTTTGGGATGAACCTGCGCCAGGTTATTCAGGCGGGGCGGAGCGGCTTCGTCTACACCATGCTGGGCATCAGTTTCGCGTTGCTGGCTGGCATGGGCCTGGGGGCGCTGCTTCACGTGCAGCGAGTGCCAGCGTTTCTTATTTCCGCGGGCACGGCGATTTGTGGGGGCAGCGCGATCGCCGCCGTCGGTCCCATCGCGCAGGCCAGCGACGAAGAAATGGCCGTGGCGCTGGGAACCGTGTTCGTGCTGAACTCCGTTGCGCTGTTGATTTTTCCCGGTCTCGGCGCGGCGTTGAAGTTGACTCAGTCGCAGTTTGGACTGTGGGCGGCGCTGGCCATTCATGACACGAGTTCGGTCGTGGGGGCGGCGGCGAAGTATGGCGTCCAGGCGCTAGCCATCGCGACCACGGTAAAGCTGGCGCGCGCTTTGTGGATTGTTCCACTCTCACTGGGGACCGCAATGGTGCGCGGCGCTAAAGCAAAGATTCAGTGGCCGTGGTTCATCGGCTTGTTCTGCGTGGCAGCGGTGTGCAACACCTATCTGCCGGGCGGAGCGCATGCCTATGCTACTGCCGTGAAAATTGCCAAGATCGGCTTGACCGCCACGCTGTTCCTGATCGGCAGCGGCATCTCGGTGGCGACGATCAAACGCGTGGGCCATCGTCCGCTGCTGCAGGGAATAATATTGTGGTTGCTGGTGTCGGTGGGGTCGCTCTGGCTGATTCGCATAGGATGGATTGCATTGTGAAGCAAGGAAAGGAGAGATCGCGGCGTCGCGCAGGGAAGATATCTCCTAATAAACCCTCTCCGGATCAATCCTCGAAAACAAGAATTCGAATCGAGGCGGCCATTCGCCGCATTCCTAAGGGCAAGATTTCTACATACGGCGCGGTTGCGCGAGCGGCGGGGCTTCCGCGAGGGGCGCGGCAGGTGGCGAAGGTGTTGCATCGCGGGTTCGGATTGCCTTGGCAACGGGTATTGGGCGCGGGTGGAGAAATAAAGCTGCGCGGTGATTCGGCTATAGAACAGCGGCTACGCCTGGAAGCGGAAGGTGTGCACTTTCGTGGCCGCCGAGTGGACATGAAGCAGTTTGAGTTCAAGTTTACGCGAGTGGCGAAGAAGCGATCCGAACGGTCGTAGCCAACGGTCAACGACTAACGACCCGCCGCTAGCGACTGCTCTTAAACTGCTCATCGATCTCCACCTGATATCCCGTGACCATCTTGTTGGTCTCATTGGCCATGCCGACGACCGCCATCAACTCCTGGAACATGGCGTCGGTCATTCCCTTCTTCTGGGCTGAGACGGTGTGCGAGGCAATGCAATAAGCGCATTGATTGGTCACGCTTACGGCAACGTAGATCATTTCCTTGGTCAGCGGATCGAGCCCGCCCGGAGCCATAATCTGCTTGATGTCTTCCCACGTGCGTTTCAGGGTGGCTGGATCGTGCGCAATCGCCTTCCAGAAATTGTTGATCCAGTCGGTCTTGCGCGTCGCCATGATGTCGTCGTAAACCGCTCGCACTTCGGGGCTGGCGTCTTTGTATTCGATGAATCCCAGCGTTGCCATGAGTTCTCCAAGTCTTGAATTGGTGGCCTAGTGGCGCGTCGTAAGTCTGGGCCCTAGCCGCTTACGCCTCCACCTGGCCGGGGACTGATATGCTTGACTTGGGAAGCATAGGCGACAGCGCCGGTTAGTGCAAAGCTGGTGGTCCCGTCACAGAATTTATTATGTCTAAATTTGCTGAGCCGATGTCACGGCTGATTGATGAGTTGAAGAAGCTTCCGGGCGTGGGCTCGAAGAGCGCGCAGCGTCTGGCGTTTTACATCCTGCGCGCGAGTGACGAAGACGCCGAGGCACTGGCCGCGGCCGTGCGCGACGTCAAAGCCAGCCTGCGGCTGTGCTCGGTTTGCAACAATATTACCGATGTTGACCCGTGCGTTTATTGCACCAGCGCAACGCGCAACCAGAGCCTGGTTTGCGTGGTGGAAGAACCCACCAACATTGCCGCGATCGAAAAGACCAAGCACTTCAATGGCGTCTTTCACGTGCTGCATGGGGCGCTCTCTCCGCTGCACGGCGTGGGGCCGGAGCAGCTGCGCATTGCGAACCTCATCACGCGCGTTGATGCGGGCAATGTGGATGAAGTGATCATCGCTACCAATCCTACGGTGGAAGGCGAAGCGACGGCGACCTATCTATCGCAGCAATTGAAGCGGGTGGGAGTGAAAGTAACGCGCATCGCAATGGGCATTCCCGTAGGAAGTGACATAGAGTACACGGATGAGATCACGATGCTGAAGGCAATGGAAGGGCGGCGGGAGTTGTGAATCGGCTTCCGGCTTCCGCTGTCCGGCCTCCGGCTTTCTGACGCGGCATTCGGGGATGCACTACAACGTCAGATCTGGTTCAAGGAAGACATTCAGTTCTTCTTCGGCGGAGGCTAGTCCTTCAGGCAGGGTACCGCGGTTGTATTCGGCCATGCGATTCTTCCACTTGAGGAAGTCAGTGATGCTTTGGGGTTCGACGCGGACTTCGACGCGGCGCAGGCTGGCGAGCAGGAGATTCATTTCGTAGCGGAAGCCGGTAGCGCTGCGAAGATTTTTAACAGAGGGATGCGCGGTTTCGATGCGGCCGCTGCGGTATTCCAGGAGTCCCCAGCCTGCGGGTAATTCTTCTCGACGAACTAGTCCCGCGGAAACAAGGTAGAAGCGCTCGCAACCCACGCCGTGCTCGGACTTGAGGCGGAAGGGCTTGGCACGGTCGGCTAGGAAATCGGAGCGCGAAACTTTGCACTCGACTAAAACGGAGTGGCAGGCGCGCTTCCAGCCGATAGCGTCGGGCATTTCCCCGCTGACGCATGCTTGCTCGGAGAGGACTACGCCGCAGCGGTAGCGGCGGAGCCAGCGGACGGCTTTTTCGACCAGTTGGGCGTGGGTCATGGGTGCATCCTTTGTAGATGCTAGAGGGCGGTCGTGGAAAGTGACTTGGAAGCTACCGTTCACCGATTCGCCGTCTCGCGCATGGGGAGAGCTTTGATCCGCACAGCTATGACGGCCTCATCGGCCTTACCACTACCGGCCGGTGCAACACAGTTTCCAATAGGTGGCGTTCGGCGGCGATAGTTTGAGCGGATGGTCCCAGAGGTGCGTAGCCCTCGGCGGCAATCACCAGAGCTTCATTGGGGGCCAGAGTTGCGGCTTTGCGTAAGAATCCGTTGGCGCGTTTCTTGTGATTTCCTTCCTCTTTGGCCTGAACGTTTTCAACTTGAATGCGCCGGATACGCGCGTCGTGGGCGAAGTCCAGGGCATTGGCCAAGCGCAGAATGGCCGCCAGTTGGATTGTAGCTCGCTGCTCATCGGGCAAGAGATCGCGTAAAGATTTGTGCCTTCTTGTAGGAAGGGCCCCACGGTGAAAACGGGCAACGATGGCGGCACGCTGCAGATCGGCTTCGTTCCAGCCTAGCGGATTTCCGTGTTTTCGAATCAACTTCAGAGAAGTCTTGTGGTGTCCTTTTTGTCCCTTCGACTTGCCGACATCGTGAAGGAGGGCGGCGGCGAGCAGGCTGGAGCGGGCCGAAACGGCGTCGACGGCAGGCTGCCAGGCCGAGGCCAGCAGGCCGTCGTACAGCTGAAGCGACAAGCTGGCGACGCGCTCGGAGTGGGGAAAGTCGGGATCGAGGCCATTCGCCCAGAGCTTCATGCGGCGAGTGGCCAGAGCTTGAATCTGCTTGCCTTGCGGCAGGGCAGCCCGCCAGACCTGCCACGGAGAATATGGGCCTACCATTTTTTGGCGGTAGCTCTCGATGCGCTTGCTACGCTCGGAGAGAATTCGTTCGTGCCAGACGCTACGCGACTGGTTGTCGGGAAAAACTCGACAGGAAAGAGCCGTCGACCAGAGCACGTCGAGGTCGTGAACTTCGCCGAGCAGGTCCTGGAGTTTCTTCAGGTCGTCGCTCCAAGTTTTGTGCTCGACGGGGAGAAAATTTTCGACGATATAGCGAAAGCGTTTGATTCCGATACGGAGGCTGTGAAGGGCGGTCTGGGAGCGGTTGCGCAGGGCAAGAGTGTGGAGCTTGCGAGCTTCAGTCCAGCGCTCGAGAGCGAGGTGCTTGAAGAGGGCGCTTCCGGGGCGAATGTGGGCGGCACGTGCGGATAGCGAATGGCTCCAATGGCGCCATTGTTTGCGGTCGAATTCTTCGAGGGCCGCTTGAGCTTCGCGTTTTTGTTCGACTTCCCGAGCGGAGAGTATTTTGCGGAGGGTTTGGGCAGGCTGATTAGCGGTTAACTGCGAGTTGGCGGAATCTGGGAAGGACCGAAACATCTGTAGAGACGGAGACGACGCGGGTGAGTCGCCCGCGTCCACATGAGACTCCTCTAGTTTCTCGACCCACTCTTCCATGACATGGATGTCGCGAAGATCACCCAACCGCTGGAACAGGGCTTTGCCGGCCTTCTTCATGGCTTTCCAGTTGGGATCGGGATCGAGATCCATCAGTCCGTCGGCCATGGAGCGGCAGCGGCGGAGAACAACGCGCAGGTCATGAACCGGATCGGGCGCGAAATCAGCGGAGACCTTCTCGCACTCTTCCAGGACCCGCAACATCCAGTAGCGCAGTCCGGTGGTTTTCTTGGCGCGGGTTGGGTTAGCGGTTGAAGATGGCACGAGAAGTCCAAGAAGCGGTGATCGTCGCGTGTGTCCTGCCCTGTTGCTAATTTATCCCATTACCTCCGTAATGTGCAGGTCTTACCTTATGGATTTAACCTTCTTATTGCCAGGAGTCGTAGCTACGGGTTGAGGAGACCCTTATCAACAACGCGACCACATTTCACGCCAACCGGGCGGCTTCCGCACGCGCTTTCGTACACAGCCTAAACATTCTCATTAAGTATGCGCGGATGTATGGCTACGATCACAAGCGCACGGAAGCGCAGTTTGAAGTCACGTGGAACGAATTGCAGCAGGGCCTGCCTATCGCCGGAGAGGGCGGATTTTTGCTGGGCGTTTCCGATAACAAGTTGCTGCTGGACGGAGTTCCGCTGGAAACGGGCCAGGTGGAACGCAGCTTTGGGCAGCTCTTGAGCACAGCCGGACTGGCGAGCCTGCACTTTTCAAAAGACGTGACCATCGAAGACTTCACCCGCCTGGTGCGCGCGTTCACGCTGGCTGGTTCGAAAGCGCAGGATGTGGCCAAGCAGATCAAAGAAGCTCTGAGCAGGGGAAGCAGGCAGAGCACGATCAAGATTAATGAAGTGAAATTTGTGGCAGCCGATCCCCTGACTGGCGACATCAGCGTGGCGGCGCAGATCGCGGCACAAACGCTGGGGCCGGAATTCAAGCAATGGTTGAACGATCCGCAAAAACTGCTGCAGTTGATTGCGGCGGCGGAAGGAGCCAACTCCGGAGGCGGAGGAGGGCAAGCGGGCGGCACGGTAGTGCCGTTCGGCAGCGTTCCGAATATTTCTGGCGGAGGAGGAGCGGTTCAAGGCTCTGCGACAGGAACCGCAAAGGCATGGGAAGGCGGCGTGGTCCCGCTGCAGGAGGCTGAGGTAGTACAGGCGATCCGATTGTTGACTCGATTCGGCCAGGTGCAGGGCGATCCGAGTGTTCGTCCGGAAGACCTGCAGAAAGAGCTTGGGGAAACCGATCCGAATACGCGGCTGAACCTGCAGCAGTTGTTGGGAAGCCTTGCGGCCAAGGCCACTGAGGAACAAGAAGAAGAAAATACGCCGCTGTTGATGAAAGCGGCCGAGCACATGGCGATCCGCTTTGCCCTGGAGCGCTACTCGAAGGGCGAAGTGAAGGTTAATGCTGTGCACCAGATGATGGAGCACATGAGCCGCCAAATGGACTCACTGCGCCAGATTCTGAAGTTGCAAGAAGACAAGATGAATAAGGCGGGCATCCTGGTGGAGTCGCATGCCGACATCCTTGACCGGATGTTCTGGGCGGAAGTGCCGGAGTCGGGGAAAAAGACGGTGCTGCTCTCTAATGAAGCTCCGTGCGTACCGCCGCGCAACCTGCGGCAGTTTGTGGAAGTATTGCTGGACCGCGACGACAAGGCAACGTCTGCTGAAATTCTCGAAAACTACTCAGCTTGCCTGAACACAAAAGACATGGAAGCGCGGCGCAAGACGGCCATTGGCTTGAGCCAATTGGCGGACCTGTACGCGCGGCTGGGTGGCGACTCGATGGGCGGAGCGATCCGCAAGGTGACGGATCAATTGTGCGTCGAAAAGGATCCTGAGCTGCAAAGCCTGCTGAGCGCGGCTTTCGTACGCCTGAGCCAGGAGGCCAGCGAAGCGAGGAATTACCAGGCCGTGAATGCGGTATGTGCAGGGATGGAGATGCTGCAGCAACAGCGTCCGATACTGGTGAATGATCTGCGACCGCGGGTGGGCGTGGAAAACCGGATTCCGGAGTTCATTGAGGAGGCGGTGCGCTGACGAGAAAGTTTCGCCTGATCTGCTGGTGGTGCTGCGGCGTACCTGCCAATCGGGTGCGGAACATCTGGCCGACCGCTTTTTCCGCTGCATGCGGCGCGATGAGTGTGATCGCATGATCGAGCTGGTGAAAGAAATGGGCAGTCCGGCTCTCACGCAGTTGCGAGAGATTCTGCGCACGGGGCAGCCGCGACAGGCCTCAGCCGTCGTGGGGCTGTTGAGCCGTCTGGATGTGGGCACGCTGTTGGAGCTTTTGCCGGTGCGTCTGCCAGAATGGAATCGCTTCTATCACGACATTGTCGTGCGTCAAATTGCGTACGGCGCCGCGCTGGACCGTGGGCGGACGCTGCTGGAACTGGCGGAAGTGCTGGATTCGGTAGTGCTGCCGGAAGCCATCGATGAGATCGGGATGAGCGGCGATCTTACCGCTTCGCCTCCGCTGCTGGCGATGGCCCGGCCGGGCGAAGCGGCTTCGCGTTCGGAGTTTGTACAACTGAAATCCATCGAGTCCCTGGGCAGGCTGCGGGATCCGGAAGCGCTGACGCTGCTGAGGGAAATCATAGAGGCGAAGAAAACATTTGGATGGATTCATCACCGCGAGCTGCGGATTGCGGCGGCACAGTCGCTCTCGAAGACCGATCCGCGCTACAGCAGTCAGATTCTCTCCGACAGCGGTATCGAGCCCGCGGAACTGGCGATCGCGCCTTTGGATACGGCTCCGGCTTGCCCGTGGGTTCGGCAACGGCGCTACGAGCGAATGGTGCTCTCGCGTACGCTGGGCGCTACGATTGGGAGTTCGTGGGGAAAGTCAAGGATTCTGATCCGCGAGTTGAGCCTGGGCGGAGGGATGGGCACGAAGCAAGATAATCTGCGCATCGGCAGCGAGGCCGATCTGGAAATTTCTCTTGGGATGCGATCGAAGATCCGGGCGCACGTGTTGCTGCGCCGGGCGCGCGTTAACGAAGTTGGATTTGAGATTGTCAACACAGACTTGGAAAGCCGCTACAAGCTGCGACGGTTGTTAGTGGAGGCGCTGAACAAGGCTCCGCAGAAGAAAGATCAGGAGTGGAGCGGTCAGCGGAAAATCTAGCGGGGTTAATCCGAGAAGACTACAAGAAAAAGCCTCTGCTCAGAAGCAGAGGCTTTTTGCTTTCAAACAGGTCAATCGGAGTGTTACTTCACCTTGACGAAAATGATGACCAGGGTGTAAAGCGCGAGCGATTCGATCAGGGCCAGACCCAGAATGAGAGCCAACTGAATGCCGGGGCGAGCGGCTGGATTGCGCGCCAGACTCTCAGCGGCGGAGGCGGTCGCCTTGCCCTGCGCCAAAGCGCAGATGCCGGAGGCAAACGCCATGGAGAATCCGGCGGCGATGGCAACCCAATTGACTCCACTTGTGGCTTCGCCCTGCGCGAAGGCCGGGACGGCGAACGACAGCACGGACAGTACCATGAACAGTTTGCTTAACTTACCCATTGTGTTTCTCCTCGCATGAAATACCGCCAGTAGGTGGTTGACGTCATACCGTGCAGACGCCCTCACGCTGACGGCTTGTTTCTAGTTTCTAGTTTCTGGTTTCTAGTTTCCACTGTCGGCCATACGCCAGGGTATTGGAAACTCGAAACCGGAAACTGAATTCTAGTGTTCCTCCGAAACCGCGCCCTGCAGATAAACAGTCGTCAGCAGGACAAAGATGTAGGTCTGCAGCAGCGACACGCCGATGTGCAATCCCAGGAACAGGATGGGGACGCCGATGGGGACAAGCGAAATGAAAACTAACGTGACCAGATCGCCCGCCAGCATATTGGCGGTAAGCCGGATGGTCAGCGAGAGCACGCGAGCCAGATGGCTGATTATCTCGATTGGAAGCATCAGCGGCGACAAGGCAAGCACAGGCCCGGCAAACTGCTTTAAGTAACCTACTCCAGCGTGCTTGAATCCTTGCGTGTGGTAATACGCGAAGGCGCAAAGAGCGCAGCCCAAGGGAACGACGGCTACGGCTGTCGGAGATTCGAAGCCGGGAATCACGCCGATCAGATTGCAGAACAGAATAAAGAGACCCAACGAAGCCAGGAATGCGGTGTACCCTTCGCTGTGGTGGCCGATGATCTCGTGGCTCTGGCCCTGAATGAATCCCTCGACCCCTTCGAACACGTGCTGCAGCGAGCCGGGACGATCCACCGAAAGGCGGGAACGGACCAGAAGGAACAGAAGCAGTAGAAACGAGAAGACGAGAAGTTCCATTGCGAGCGAGTTTGGAATAGGGGCGGCCGGGTGCCTGGGCTCGATGTGCAGCGCCCGCAACAACGACGTAACGGGGCTGGCAAACAGGCGATTCAGAATCTCGGTGAACCAGAGTTGTTCCGGCATAGAGAGGCGTCCAACTTCCTAGCTGTTTTGCTAAACCCCACATGCGAGCGCTGCGTACAGTTCGTAAACCGCTTCGCAAAGAATGGCGGCAATGGGCAAAAATAAGCCCGCAAGAAGCCCATTCAGGCTCGCGGGTGAAACAGTCAATATAACATAGGCGCCGAGAGCCATCAAAACATAGCGCAATAGGAAGCGAAAGATGATTCCCTGCCCGGATTGCGTCGTGCCAGCGCCAGTGGCGCGATCGACGAAGCCAGCGATCACTCGCTTCAGCCAATGGAAATTGATGTAGGCGATGGCGCAACCGAAGACAAAGCCGAGGGCGGGGCGGATGCCGAATCTCCACCAGGCAACCGCGACCAACAGCGGCGCGAGCCCAGACATGAAGCCGCGGATGCGGTTGAGAGCACCGGAGTAGAAGTGATCCGCTGCAGCAGACTGAGCTGAACTGACTTCGGTTTGTAGTTGGTCTGGCATCGACGCTACGAGCTAGCGAACATGTTCAGCAATACTGTGTTCAGCAATATGGTACGCGATACGGTGTTCGGAACTTACGGCAATTTCGGCGACGGGTGGGGATTCACTTCGCGTCGTCGCGCAGGACCGTGCGAATGAGTTCGATAAACCCGGCAGCAATACCCAAGAGGATGCCAGCCAGGTAGAGCCACGTGGTGTGCAGCCAGCGGTCGAGAGCTGCACCGATAAGCCATCCCACGACCAAGGCCGCCGGAAAAATAAATGCCAACTGGCTGTAGCGGGCTGCCTGGACCCAGAAATTCTCTTTTTGGCCGGAGTTTTGGGGTTCGGGATGAGGGTCGTCAGGAGGCATTTGCATCAGCTTGCAAAATTGGATTTTACGCTAATCCGTGATCGCCAGTATTAGGGCGCGCTCCGCTTTGCTCGGCTGGACAGCCGAGGCGGCTGTCCCCGCATGAGCATTTCTAGCGAATCAGTTTCGCTACTGCGGGATTCTGCGCCAGGCCGAGGGACCAGTTCACCAGTTGAATGAAGCGATCGGGCATGATTCCGATGAAAAGCGTGGCGAAGGCGGTCACGGCGAGTGCGGCGCGCATGGCCCAACTCACTGGAAGCGGTCCTCGTTCTTCGGGCTGGCCCATGAACATGGCATTCGCCATTTTCAAGTAGTAATACAAACCAAAGACGGAATACAGCACGCCCAGAGAGGCGAGTGCGTAGTGTCCGGTTTCGATCAAACTGAGGAAGATGAAGTACTTGCCCCAGAAGCCGGCCAGCGGCGGGATTCCGGCTAACGAGAGCAGGAAGATCAGCATGAGCACGGCTTCGACGGGCGCGCGCGCGTAAAGGCCGCTGAGATCGTCGAGTTCGTCGCCGATTACGTTGCGGTGGCGCAACGAGGCGATCACGCCGAAAGCACCGAGGTTCATGAAGGTGTAGACCAGCAGGTAAATCAGGATGCCTTTGATGCCATCAGGGCTGAGATCGGTGACGGTGCCGGCAATCAGGCCGAGCAGCATATAACCGACGTGCGCGATTGAGGAGTACGCGAGCAGGCGCTTGGTGTTGGTCTGCGTGAGAGCAGCGAGATTCGCACCGGTCATGGTAGCGATGGAAACGAAGACGAGAAGAGGAAGCCAAACTGCGCGCATCGGACCGAGTCCCCAGAGGAGGATGCGCATGAGCATCGCCCACCCAGCCGCTTTGACCGCAACGGACATGAATCCGGTGACGGATGTGGGTGCGCCTTCGTAGGCGTCCGGCGCCCACTGATGGAAGGGGACGGCGGCGACTTTGAAGAGCAGGCCGGTGATCGTCGTGAGCACGGCAACGATCGCGACTGGATTATGAGGATCCTTAGCAAGGATCTGCGCGAGTGCCCGGCTGATTTCGCCGAGGTTGGTGCTGCCGGTGAGACCGTAGAGCAGAGAGAGGCCATAAGCAAAGATGCCGGAGGAAAATGCGCCGAGCAGCAAATATTTCAGCGCGGCTTCGTTGGAACGGCGGTCGCGCCGAAGAAATCCTACGAGCACGTAGGTGGAGATTGCCATCAGCTCGAGGCCGATGAAGATGAGCACGATGTCGAAGCCGGCGGCCATGCACATCATGCCGACGACCGAGAGCAGCATCAGCGTGTAATACTCGCCGTGATTTTCATGCTCGGTCTGCATGTAGCGCGCGGACATGAGGATGGAAACGGCGGTGGCCGCGAGGAACAGGTAAAAGAAGTAGAGGGCAAAGCGGTCAACCAGCATGGTGTGCATCATGGCCAGCGAACCCATGGAAGTGGAGCGGTTGCTCTGCATCCAGAGCTGGATTTTCACCACGCCCCCCGTAGCGAACAGCACACCGATAAAGGCGGTGACGGCATTGACCCATTTCGACTCCGGCGGGATCATGAGATCGATGAGCAGAATGCCGAGTGCGAATAGCGTAAGCAGAGTGATGGGCAGGGCCAGCGTGTAGTCGTTCCAGGTGAATTGGGAAAGCGCGCCCACTAGTTATTCCCTTTCGCAATGGAGGATGCGGTCGCGACGGATGCAGATGTGGTTTCAGGTTGACCTGCCGGGTGAGTTGCAGCATTCACTGCGCCAGCTGGCTGCGTCCCGCGCACATTGTGTACGATCTGGCTCACCGGCTGTTCGAGAATCTGAAAGAACGGTTTGGGATAAAGGCCGATCCAGAAAGCCATGATCAGCAGCGGCGCGAAGGTCAGCACTTCACGCGGCGTGAGGTCGTGCAGCTTTTCGTTCTTCGGATTCGTGACCGGGCCGAAGAAGACCCGCTGATAGAGCCAGAGCAAATATGCAGCGGCGAGCACCACACCGGGAACCGCCCATGCGCCCCAGCGCCAGTTCTCCATGAATGTGCCTTGCAGGATGGCGAACTCGCCGACGAAACCGTTGAGCAGGGGCAGTCCCATTGAAGAAAGAAACATGATCATGGTGATGGTGGCGTAGACGGGCATGACGTTCGAGATGCCGCCGTATTCGGCGATCTCGCGGGTGTGGCGGCGTTCGTAAAGAATTCCGACGATCAAGAACAGCGCGCCGGTGGAGATGCCGTGATTGATCTGCTGCAAGACCGAGCCGCTCAGGCCCAGCGGCGTGAGGGCGAAAATTCCCAAAGTGCAGAAGCCGAGGTGACTTACGGAAGAGTAAGCGACCAGCTTCTTCATATCCTTCTGCATTAGCGAAACCAGCGCGCCGTAGAGGATCGCAATGATGGAGAGAGTGATCATCCAGCTGCGAACTTTGGTGTGCATCAGCACGTCTGGGAAGAATGGCAGCGAGAAGCGGATGAAGCCGTAGGTGCCCATCTTCAGCAGAACGCCGGCGAGGATGACCGAGCCTGCGGTCGGCGCTTCCACGTGCGCGTCGGGCAGCCAGGTGTGGAAGGGAAACATTGGGACTTTGATGGCGAAGGCGAAGAAGAAAGCGAAAAACAAGAGCGTGGCGATGGTCGGTCCATAGGCCGGGTCGGAATATATCTTTGGGGCGGTTTTGTAAAGCGCGGTCAGGCTAAACGTATAGACCTGCGTCAGGCTGTGATGATGGAAATATAGGAACAAGATGCCGAGTAGCATCAGCACCGAGCCTGCAAGGGTATAGAGGAAAAACTTAATGGCGGCGTAGAGCTTGCGCGGGCCGCCCCAGATGCCGATCAGCAAATACATGGGGACGAGCATCGCTTCCCAGAACACGAAGAAGAGGAAGAAATCGAGCGCCATGAAGACGCCGAGCATGCCGGTCTGAAGAATCAGAAACCAGACGTAGTATTCCTTGACGCGGATTTCGATTGCGGTCCAGGAGGAGAGGATCGAGATCCAGCCCAGCAGCGTTGTGAGCATGATGAGCAGGAAGGAAATGCCATCGATGCCGATCACGTAGCCTGCGCCGATGGAGGGGATCCAGTTGTTGGGCGTGCCTTCGATGAACTTGAAGCCGGGCTCGAGGCGTTGCGCCCAGAACATCGGCACAAGGGGCAGCGAGACGAGGAAGCCGCCGAGCGCGAAAAAGTTCGCGATCCAGCGGATGGCGTCTTTGTTCTCCTTGGGAACGAAGAGGAGAATCAGCGCGCCCACGAGCGGCGTGAAGAGGATGATCGAGAGTATGTGGTTTTGCATGAGTTCAGCTTCTAGCTTCTAGCTGCTGGCTTCTAGCTACGAGCTAGGAGCTAGAAGCTAGGGGCTTTCTTTCAGTGATACACGTAATAGAACACGAAACCTACCAAGCCCGCGGTCATGACTAGGGCGTACCACTGGACCAGACCCCATTCGAACAGACGCGCGGGATACGACAGCATGCGGGCCAGAATCGCTGGGCCGTTAACGCCGATGCCGTCGATGATCCACTTGTCCCACCAACTGGAAATTGTCGCGGCGAGGCGCGTAATCCAGCCCGCGGCATTGACTGCGCCATCGACCACGTTTGTGTCGAACCATGCGGACGCTTCACCGAGTCCGAGCACGCCGAGGCGCACGTCGCCTAGCTTGCGGCGGCCGGTGAAGACGTAGTCGTAACCTTCGTCGACGTAATACTTGTTGAGCAACGTGTTGTAGACGGGCGGAACGGCGGCGGCGATCGGCTCGGTATAACCTTTGTCGGCGTGGCGATAGCTACGCCACGCCATGCCCCATCCAAGGCCAGCAGCGGCGAGAGACAGACCCATCAGCAGCCACTCGGTGGCTGGTGTGTTCTTCTTCTTCCACTCCGGCAATGAGCTGACTTGTTCTGCCTTCTTCCTGAAGAACGCGAGCTTCGCGGCGCAAAACGGGTTCAAGAAATTTCGTGAAGCGGTCAGAGCCGCCGAGGCTGTGCGGCCAGCCCAGCCATCCGGCGACGATGGCGCAGAGCGCGAGCGCAACCAGCGGCGCCGTCATCGAGAGCGGCGATTCGTGAATGTGGTGCTCCACGTCGTGGCTCATGCGCGGGCGGCCGTGGAATGTCAGGATACATCAGGCGGAACATGTAAAACGCCGTCATCAGCGCGGTGGCGTAGCCGATATACCAGAGCAAACGATAAGCGCCACCTTCGCGCGACCAGGTCTCCCAGAGGATTGCGTCTTTCGAAAAGAATCCGGCGAACGGGAAGATGCCGGCGATGGCCAGCGTGGCGATGAACATCGTGCGATGAGTGATGGGAATGCGATGGCCGAGGTCGCCCATGTTGCGCATGTCCTGCTCGCCGCTCATGGCGTGAATCACGGAACCTGCGCCGAGGAAGAGCAGAGCTTTGAAGAACGCGTGGGTGAAGACGTGGAAGACGCCGGCGGCGAAGGCTCCGACGCCGAGCGCGAGGAACATGTAGCCGAGCTGCGAAACAGTGGAGTAGGCCAGCACGCGCTTGATGTCGTTTTGCACCAGGCCGATGGAGGCGGCGAAGATTGCGGTTAGCGCGCCGACGATGGCGACTGTCTTCATTGAGGTGGGCGCGAGCACGAACAGCGCGTTCGAACGCGCGACCATGTAAACGCCGGCGGTGACCATAGTCGCGGCATGGATCAGAGCGGAGACCGGCGTGGGGCCTTCCATGGCGTCGGGCAGCCAGACGTAGAGCGGAAGTTGGGCCGACTTGCCGCAGGCGCCGACGAAGAGAAGAAGAGTCGCGGCGGTGATGATGGGATCGCCGATGGCGAAGCTGTCCGCTGCGCGCGAGGTGTGTCACTTCGGTGAAGCGCAGCGAGCCGAAATACCAGGCGATGAAGAACATGCCGAGAAGAAATCCGGCGTCGCCGATGCGGTTGACGATGAATGCCTTGTTTCCCGCGTCGCTGGCGGACTTGCGATGGAAATAGAAACCGATCAGCAGATACGAACACAGGCCCACGCCTTCCCAGCCAACAAACATGAGCACATAGTTGTTGGCCAGGATCAGCGTCAGCATGGAGAACATGAAGAGGTTGAGGTATCCGAAGAAGCGGTAGTAGCCGCCTTCATGCGCCATATAGCCGGTGGAATAAATATGGATCAGCATGCCGACGCCGGTGACGAACAGCAGCCAGATGCTGGAGAGCGGATCGAGCAGGAAGCCCGCGTCGGCCTGGAACGGAGCTTGAGAGCCGTCGTGGGTCGTGTAAGTCAGGTGGCCGGTGTCGGTGCCGAGCCAGGTGTAGAGAATCGTCTGATAGGGCTGATGGAAATGTTCGGGCGTGGACGACCAGGCTGAGTACTGCAAGACCGCGCCGCAGGCCATCAGGAATGCCAGCACGATGCTGCCCACGCAGACGGCGCTGACCGTGGCCTTCTGCAGCTTGCGGCCGAAGAAGAACATGATGGCCGCGCCGAAGGCGGGCAGCAACGGGATCAGCCAGATGTGGGTAGAGAGAACATTCAGTTCTCAGTTCTCGGTTCTCAGTTCTCAGTCTTGGTTCTTAGTTCATCGGTTCTTGGCCTCCAGCTGACGCTAAGAGCTAATTGCTAAGAGCTGCACTTCTACCACTTCAGCAAATTCACTTCGTCAATGTTGACCGTCTCCTTATTGCGGAAGAAGGCGATCAGAATGCCGAGGCCGACCGCGGCTTCGGCGGCGGCGTCGGTGATTACGAAAATGGCGAAGACCTGGCCGTGACTCCTCCCCACATGCGGGAGAATGCGACCAGGTTCAGGTTCACGGCGTTCAGAATCAACTCGATCGACATCAGAACGATGACCACGTTGCGGCGGGTGAGCACGCCGATCACGCCGAGCAGAAACAGGGCTGCGCCGAGGACCAGGTAGTGCAGCGTCGTGATGTGCAGCATTGATTCCATATCAGCTTCTAGCTTCTGGCATTGCAACTAGCGGTTAGCCACTTTGCGCCACGTACTGCTAACCGCTCGAGACTCGGATTCTCAAATCCTCTTCTTTGCCATCACCACCGCTCCGATGATCGCCACCAGCAGCAACAACGAGGCGATCTCGAAGGCGAACATGTATTGTCCGTACAGCATCGTGGCGACTTTCTGCGTGTTGTCGTTTTCCACCACGGGCAATGCGTGGTCGGGGAAAATACTCTTCCCTTTTGTGTAGACGGCGATAAATAATCCGCCCAGCGCTGTCGCCGCAATCGATTCCTACCATCCATTGACTGTTGAACTGACGCTCTCTCATGGAGCGTTCGATGCTTACCAGCATGATGACGAACAAAAACAGCACCATGATGCCGCCGGCGTAAAGAATGATTTGCACGCCGGCGACGAATGGAGCATAGAGCATCAGATAAATCGACGCCTGCGCCAGCAGCGTGACGATCAGCGCCAGCGCCGAATGCACCGGATTCTTGCGCGTGATCACCAGGATGCCGCCGATCAGCATGATCGCGGCAACAGGTAAAAGAAAAATGGTGTGGCTACGGGTGCCATATCTGTTTGTTGGAGCAACGCTACACCGGCCGTCAGAATCAGAACGCCCAATCCCATGGGCAGCAGAACTTTCCATCCCATCTGCATGAGCTGGTCAAAGCGATATCGCGGGAACGTGCCACGATACCAGATATAGAGGTACATGAAGCCGGCAACTTTGGCCGAGAACCAGAAAATGTCCTGAATGCGGACGCTTACGGCCGGAATGAACAGAACCAGACCGATCAAACCGAGCACCGCGCCGAATACAGCGAGACCGATGGTTTGAATGCGGAAGAGCGGATGCTTGGGCATGCGGGCGGCGTTGTAGAAGCACATCGCGGCGAAAAACAGGAACGTGACGCCGGGGAAGAATGAGAAGACCAGGTCCCATGTCGAGTTGTGCAAGAGATTGGGAAATGGCCGCAACCATCCGCCGAGCCAGAGCGTGACCGCGATGGAAGAGACCGCGATCATCGCGGAGTATTCGGCCAGAAAGAATAACGACCAGCGGAAGCCGCTGTATTCGGTGTGGAAGCCGGCGGTCAATTCGGATTCGGCTTCGGCCAGGTCGAATGGCGCGCGGTTGGTTTCGGCGACCATGGCAACGGCGAAAATGAAAAACGCGATCAGTCCGAGCGGAAAGAATTTGAAGATGAACCATTCGCCTTGCGCCTGCTGCGCCTGGACAATGCCGATCATGCTAAGCGTCCAGTTCCCTCGCGTTCAGGCTGGTCATCAAGATCGCCGAGACGACGGCCAATCCCATCGCGACTTCATAGGACACCATCTGCGCGCTGGAGCGCAGCGCGCCGATCAAGGGATAGTGCGAGTTCGAGGCCCATCCTGCCATCACGATGCCCAGCACGCTGAGCGACGAAACGCCGAGCATGAAGAGGATTCCGATGTTCATGTCGGTGATGGCGTGTGTTGGGCCGAACGGGACCACGACAAAAACTGTGAAGGCCGCCAACACCACGATCAGCGGGGCCATCCAGAAAACAAAGCCGTCAGCCTCGGCGGGCATGATGTCTTCTTTGAGCAGCAGCTTGATGGCGTCGGCGATGGGCTGCAGCAAGCCGTGAGGGCCGACGCGCATGGGGCCGAGCCGAACCTGCATGTGAGCCAGGATTTTGCGCTCGAGCCAGTTCATCGCGATCACGGCGACCGAGAGCCCGCCGAAGACCAGCATGATGTAGACCAGCGCCCAGAACATGTTTCCTGCGGCGCCGGGCGTCTGGTCGCTATGAGGTAGGACTCGATGTATTGGATGATCTGTCCCATCAGCGGTCCACCTCGCCGAGCACGATGTCGAGCGTGCCGATCACGGCGATCACATCGGCCACAAGCTGGCCGCGGCACATCTTATCGAGCGCCTGCAGATTCACGAACGACGGCGGACGCACGCGCACGCGATAAGGCTGCGTGGAACCGTCGCTGACGATGAAGTATCCCAGCTCGCCTTTGGGCGCTTCGATGGAGTGATAGACCTCGCCCGCGGGCGGCTTCATCACCTTCGGAACTTTGGCCATGATGGGGCCTTCGGGCAGCGCATCGACGGCCTGCTGCGATGATGCGCACCGATTGACGCATCTCCGCCATGCGCACCAGGTACCGGTCGTAGGTGTCGCCGTTTTCTCCGATGGGAATATCGAAGTCGAAAT
>CAVXIO010000014.1:0-73435 GCA_963761915.1 uncultured Acidobacteriota bacterium | reverse complement strand
GACACGAGCCGCACCCCGGCTATGCTTAGCGCCGTGGGGAGACGACATTTTTCAGAGTTACTTCCAGGAACTCACTCTTTCCGCACGTTTCTGAAAAGCTCCGGAAAGTGAGTGATTCCGAGCACGGAGCAGCAACTTGCGCCCTTCAGGAGTGCGCGTGTATACGAGTTCGACCGGTCCCACGAGGCGTTTCCAGCGCTGTGTGAATATCTCAGCAACTTCTTTCTTCCGCGCCAATGCATCTGGAACCGCGAAATAGTCCTCTCGGAAAACCCTCCAAATCTTGCGTCGTGCGAGCAAGTATCGTGGGTTGTCAATTGGGCTCAGTATCTCTCGTAAAGCACGAAGAAATGTTGCCTGTTCCTTGCCTGTGCCGCCCCCGATCCAGCAGAATACGGTCCCGTCGCCATTCCTATCGGCATAGACTCGAAACACGCCGGCGTGCTGGTCAATGGAGCCCTCGTACTCCAGGGCTTCGAGAACTGCACGCCCGATCTGCTTGATGCTTCGCTCGGGAGTGCCGTGACGAATGAAGCGCCACAACGCAATCAGGCTCCAAGGCAAACTCACAATTGCAGCAATTCCCAGCAACAATGCGGCGAAGGTCCAAAAGTCCTGAGTGGTCCGAACTCGACCTAGCATCCGTCCGAAATATTCGAGGATCGCGACGATAATATAAGCAGCTTGGATCAGAAGCGCCGCAATTGTGTTTGTGAGAACGAACCCGCGAGGCAGCGACTCGTCCGGTGCCTTCAGGCCGTCCGTCATCTGCTTGATGGAACCTGCACCGAGCGCATCCTGCCACTGCTGGCGAAGGCCGTGCGCGGTCGAGAGCACGCTTGCAAGTCTGGGTATTGATCTGGGCGATCTGATCGCGGCTGAATGGCGGATGTCCGAATCCCAATCGCTCGGTTCCGTTCTCGATCACTGGCGCGGCAGAATTCACACCGGCGAATGCGGAGCAACGCCGAACCAGAAGTTCATAGTCGTCACCTGGACCAAATAGACCCGGCTCGACACAAACGAGATGCCAGATATTGGCTGTTTTCTGTGGCTGAGCTGAGTCCACTCGGATCGAGCGCCCCCTCATCTGGTTCGAGAGAACAAAGGAGCCAACAAAGCTGGCAAGTACCAGCGTATTGATGCATGGCGCGTCCCAGCCTTCCCCCAGCAAGGATTTCGTTCCGACTAGCACGGTTATTCCGCCCTGCTGGAAAACCGATGTGATCAAGCGAACTGAGCCGCGATAGTATTCGTCCGCGTATTTCGACGCTCGAATAACCCGGATCGTGGATTAGCGGAGAGATCGAGAGGTCTCGCGGATCAATTCCCAATGCTGTCGCAGCCTGCCTAAGGAGTGGCTCCGCGCTGCTGGGAATGATCACCAGCGACCCGCTTAAAACACCCAGACGAATATCCGACAAGGCGGCGCGGCGCAGATATTCAAATATCGGAACGATGCCAATGTCTTCGCAGACCGCAAGCTCGTCCGTAGATTTCGGCATCTCTGCCTTACGAATAAAGTCAGTGAGAATGACGCACCGCAATTCGGTCGCACTGACTGCCCGATTCAAGCCGCACGATCTCCTCAATAGATTTCAATTTGGTGATCGATGTGGTTAGCAGCTTTAGATGGTCTGAGGGATCGCGGAGCTTTACCCTTCGCCGTTCAATCGCGCCGATCTCCAGCAGCTCACGCCGGAGCAACTTGAGAATCTGTTCGCTCGGTTGGAAACTCTTGACATCGGAGTACAAGCAATGCGAGAGCATAACCTCCAGCCATTCGAGTTCTAGCGCAGGAACTTGTTTGTGAGACAAGCCCAGCGTTTTCAATACAGCGTGTGGGACTTCCTGTCCAGCGGCGTGCAGAAAGACGACCATACTGGAGAGATATTCAGGGTCTTCAAGAATATCTTCCGTGTGTTTGTCGGGCGTCGCAATCCACGGGTGGGCAAGGATCGCACCTTTGAATCCCTCGTTTGACCGGAGCCGCTCAACAAACGAGTCCACGGCAGTGCGGAAATCCGAGATCACCTTCTGCTCTTTCTCGGTAGGCGTACTGAAGTAGACGTAATCCTGATGCGGACAGAGGTCGCCTTCGAGCACTAATTCAGGGACCGAAACCTCCGCATCGACTGGTCCGCAAAGCTCTTCGTATCGCTGCCACTCGAACGGAGAAACATCGTAGGGCGGCGTTGCTGTCAGGGCAATTATCGTTGGCTTGTCGAGTTGCGCCGCCACTGAGGTCAACGTTTTCCACCACTCGGCGCGGAGATGGTGTGCCTCGTCGAGGACAAGGGCTCCGAACTTTGCTTCGGTGAACGCCTCGGGAAGCGGGATGTGCTCTTGAGCGCCGTGGCTAGCATCGGTGCCGTTGTTCAGCGGCTCGAACAGGTGTTTGTTAGAGTCACCGTTCTCCTCGGCTTCAATAGGCTGCGCTTGCTCCTCCGGTTCGCCCGAGCAGAGCGCGTGCAATGCTTGATAGGTCGCAACTGTCAGAAACGCAGGACTCCTCAGTTCCGTAGAAACCCACGCGGGTCTGCCGCTGCCCGGAGGCAGGAAAAGATCGACAAGACGATCAACCCACTGGTCGCGGATAGTGATCGTCGGTGCCAGCACCAAGGTGGGCTGATTCACCCGCTTTATCACTTCGAGACCCAGAACTGTCTTGCCCGATCCCGGCGCTGCTACCAAATGCAACCGTCGGTTTTGCAAGTAGCCGTCAAGGTGACTCAATAGACGTGATTGATAGGCGCGCCAGGTTTTTCGGAACGTCATTACGTCCGGGAGACTTTCCCTTTTCGTGTTAGGCGATGCCAAAGGCATGAACTGCTGAATTATATGGTGGCAGACGGCTCGGAGCTACTGCTGGGTCTGGTCCTACGCTCCCAAGAGAACGTTCGACCGCGTTCGAAAATATTTTCGATACCTTTTTCCTCCCGCAGGTTCCTTTTATAGATAGAAGGGAAAATCTCGCGACCGATCGATGGAACCGCCTCGCCAAGGAGGGGGTGGTTGAGTGCGGCCGTTGCAATGTTCCCGTGGATTCCCCAAACGTACCTAAAAGCACTTCTAGGCGCTTTAGGCACTTTAAGCAATTGTTGAGAAGTTTGTTCGAAGTCAAAAAGAAAAAAGATTCTTTGAGCGGAAGCAACAAATGCGTCTTGTACGGTTTCTATACGAATAATGTTCTCGTCCGCCCATGACGCGAAGACTAACGCCAGCCGAGTAGTGAATGGGCTCGAAATCTGTCGAACGAAGTCAGACGCCAAAGCCGACCTTCGGACGACGCGGTGATTTCAGCCCGGTCTCGACTCTCGCTGCAGGAGATTTTATGAGCGAGATGCACGAAGTAACGCCAGTCAGCCAGCCGTTCCCTCATTTCGAGAGGTTAGTCGATTCGCGCGAGGCGGCAGCCTTGCTGCAGATCCACCCGAAAACACTTCAACGACTCGCCCGCAAGGGCGAGATACGCGCCATGCGGATCGGAAAATTGTGGCGCTTTCGCACATCGGATCTCGACGCGTGGGTGCATTTGAGGTTAAAGTTAGCCAGCTATCCGTGCCGTCCCTAACCACGGAGGATCGTGATGAGACGGACGAGATTTCAGCAAGGCAGCCTTTAGATCGTGAAGCGTGCCGGTGGCCGTAAAGCTTGGGAGTACCGGTGGTGCGAACTCCAGGCAGATGGCAGCGGACGCGACGCAATCTGATGGTTGGATCGCTCGAACAATATCCGAATGAGACGGAGGCTCAGAAGGCCGTCGCCGCACTTCGGGCAGACATCAACGCTGAAAATCCGCGCACCAGCTTGACTCCGATCAGTGTTCACACGCTCGTCGAACACTCCCGCGAAAAAGAACTGGTGTCGGACTGCACCAAGAGTAGAAAGACGCAGGTCACCTACGCGGGCTATTTCCGAAAGTGGATATTGCCTCGGTGGGGAAAACCGAACAGATATCAAGGTGACACAGGAACTCCTTCGCCACGCCTCCAGCCGGGTCACGTTGGATACATATACCCAAGCCGTCACAGTTCAGAAGCGGCGAGCGCAGAGCAGCGTCATTCGTCTTCTCCAGGCGTCTACAACGGCTGCTGGTTGAGACCGGTCTGCTGGGAGGTGTTCCTAATCTGTGCCTGCTCGAAATGGCGCGATCGGTGCGAAAATACTGCCGCTTCAATGAAATGCATTCGCGTTGATGCCGAGAGTTGTTCCTTTTTTGTGCCTATATAAAGGAGGAGGGGAACCCGTAAGTCGCTGAAAAGATTTGGCGTCCCCGACGGGATTTGAACCCGTGTTACCGCCGTGAAAGGGCGATGTCCTAGGCCAGGCTAGACGACGGGGACAGCTGTGAGGCGGGTTAATCGCGATAACAGCTTGATCGTAACAACCCTTCTTGGCTCTGTCAAAATGCGGTTGAGAAACTTCGTCTTATGATCGCGTCGTCCGGCGGTGCGAACAAGTTGGTGCGTAACCATCCGGCGCAGATTTCTCTCGCGCCTTGCTCAAAATGTTGAGTGGCGCCATCGTGCAGAAGACATTTTCAATGGCGTTGTGGAAGAGGATCTACGCGTCGATCACATCCTCGCTAAAGCGTAATGCTCAAACTTTTTAGGCGCGTCGCTGGCATGGGCAGCCGGCATCGCCGACTGCAGTGATAGCCGCGTGCGGTTGACCATGCCACCGGCAAGGTGTGAAACGGTTGCGCTGTTGGTAAGGGCGGCGGCAGGGGGGCGCGATGCGCCCCCGCGAGCCAGGAAAAGCGACGACTTCGGTTTAGCCGATCCAAACCACTGCAACACCACAGTGCTGACAGCTGTCTTTTTCGCCGAGCTCAGGCAAGGTCGTAGCGATCAAGGTTCATTACCTTGTTCCACGCAGCCGCGAAGTCCTTCACAAACGCCTCCTTCGAGTCGTCACACGCATAGACTTCTGCGAGTGCCCGGAGCTGAGAGTTCGAACCGAAGAGGAGATCAACGCGAGTGCCGGTCCACATAATTTTGTTTGTCGCACGATCGCGCCCTTCATACACGCCTTCGGTAGAGGAGGCCTGCCACTTCGTATTCATGTTTAGCAGGTTGACGAAGAAATCATTCGTCAACGTCTCAGCCCGGTTGGTGAAGACGCCATGTTTGGTCTGCCCGAAGGTCGCATTCAAGGCGCGCATGCCGCCGATGAGGACCGTCATCTCAGGCGCCGTCAGTGTCAGCAACTGCGCCCGATCCACGAGCAACTCCTCAGCTGACAGAACCTGGCCGCTGCGGAGGTAGTTGCGGAACCCGTCCGCGACCGGCTCCATTACGGCGAATGAGTGTGTGTCGGTCTGCTCCTGCGAAGCATCCGTGCGTCCTGGCGAGAAGGGAATCTTCACTTCGTGCCCGGCCTTTTTTGCAGCTTCTTCGACGGCTGCGGAGCCACCCAGAACGATCAGGTCAGCCAGTGAGACCTTCTTCCCTTTGTTCCCGTTGGATTGCGATTTGTTGAACTCCTTTTGGATCGCCTCCAGCTTCTGGATGACTTTCGCCAGTTCGGCCGGCTGGTTCACCTGCCAATCCCTTTGTGGCGCGAGGCGAATGCGCGCCCCGTTCGCCCCACCGCGCTTGTCGGAGCCGCGGAAGGACGCCGCCGACGCCCAGGCCGTCGTGACTAGTTGGGAAATCGACAGTCCAGATTTAAGGATCTTCGCCTTCAGAGCAGCGATGTCTTGCTCCCCGATCAATTTATGATCCACGGCGGGGACAGGATCTTGCCAGATCTGAGGCTCCTTCGGAACGAGCGGGCCAAGATAGCGTGGGATCGGACCCATGTCGCGGTGCGTCAGCTTGAACCACGCCCGGGCAAACGCGTCCGCAAACTGATCCGGATGCTCGTAGAAGCGCCGTGAAATCTTTTCGTAAGCAGGGTCGAGTCGCAAGGCGAGGTCCGTGGTCAGCATGGAGGGCGCGTGGCGCTTTGAGGGGTCGTGCGCATCCGGCACGGTGCCGTTGCCTGCGCCATTTTTCGGTGTCCACTGATGCGCACCGGCAGGACTCTTCGTCAGTTCCCATTCGTAGTTGAACAGGTTGGTGAAGAAGTTGTTGCTCCACTTCGTAGGCGTCGTGGTCCAAATGACTTCCAAGCCGCTGCCAATGGTGTCAGCACCGAAACCTTTGCCAAATTTATTCTTCCACCCGAAGCCTTGATCCTCGATGTCGGCGCCTTCCGGTTCGTTGCCCACATATTGAGCGGGAACAGCAGCGCCGTGGGTTTTGCCGAAGGTGTGGCCGCCGGCAATGAGAGCAACTGTTTCTTCGTCATTCATCGCCATGCGGGCGAACGTCTCACGGATATCCCGTGCCGCGGCGATGGGATCCGGCTTGCCATTCGGCCCTTCCGGGTTCACATAGATCAGACCCATTTGCACGGCTCCAAGAGGATGCTGAAGATCACGATCGCCGCTGTAGCGCTCGTCGGCGAGCCATGTACCCTCAGGGCCCCAGTTCAGCTCTTCGGGTTCCCACACGTCAGCGCGCCCGCCGCCAAAACCGAACGTCTTGAAGCCCATGGATTCGAGGGCAACGTTGCCGGCGAGAATCATGAGATCGGCCCAGGAGATTTTCCGTCCATACTTTTGCTTAATGGGCCACAGCAGCCGCCGCGCCTTGTCCAGGTTCACGTTGTCCGGCCAACTATTTAGCGGGGCGAAGCGCTGCTGCCCGGATCCAGCACCGCCGCGGCCGTCGCCGATGCGGTACGTGCCAGCGCTATGCCACGCCATACGAATGAAAAGCGGCCCATAGTGGCCAAAGTCGGCCGGCCACCACTCCTGCGAGTCCGTCATCAAAGCCTTAAGATCTTTGATCACGGCATTCAGGTCGAGCGTCTTGAATTCTTCCGCGTAATTGAATTCCTTACCCATCGGATCGGACTTTGGGGAATGCTGGTGGAGGACGTTCACGTTCACCTGATTTGGCCACCAATCAGCATTGGTTCGGGATTGGCGAGCGCCGTGAGCTACTGGGCACTTCGATTCGGGTGTGGTGCTTTTGTCTTTAGCTTCGGGGGAAACGCTCCCCGACGAAGTTGCGAGTGTATTTTCCATAGGTTTTCTTCCTTTCTAATATTGGCTTAGGAATTGCGTAGCAAACTATTTTTTGTTGCTGCAGCGGCGACAGAGGCCAAAGACCTCGACCAAGGGCTGCGTCAGATCAAAGCCATCCGGCAGTTGCCGAGACAGCCGTTTGAAATCGATGAACTCTCCTTCGATGTCCTGCACCGATTTGCAGCGGGAGCAGACCAAGTGATGATGAGGTTCGAGATTGCCGTCCACGAGCAACGTGGCGGCGTGAGGACTGACTTCGCGCAGCATCCCACACTCGATGAAAAGCCGCAGGTTGTTGTAGATCGTGGCGAGAGAGATGGATGGAATGCGGCGCCGGACCGCGGCATAAATGTCTTCCGGAGCATAGTGCCCGTGGGACGCAACGACGGCCTCATACACTACCTGACGCTGGTGCGTGACCGCCACACCGCGCTTCGCGGCGAGCTCGCGGAACTGCTCATGGGAGAGGCGCATGATTATCGGATGAGAATCATTATAAACCACCGGGAGCGTGCTGGTCTCGCATGTCCTCATTTTCCGTCTTCTTGTCGAGGGTGAAACGGTGTCCACTAAGTCGTTAACTCCCGTATCGTCGGCGATCCGCGGGTAATTCATGGGTAAGGCTGACTCGGGAATTGTCTCCGTTATCTACACTCAGGCGATTAGGCCTGCGAAAGATTCGGCGCAGGCAGCCGTCTTGTCATTGGTGTTTTCGCGACGAAGCGAATGAGACCTCACAATCGTCGGCATGAGGGGACGCAGGCAGCGTGAGGACAACCGACACGGCGAGAAGGAATCTAACATATACGAAGTATTTTAGTGCGCTGGGCCGCCGCTTCATGTTTTCTCGCCGTCCGCGCTTTGCCCTGCGACATTAGGGAACAGAGCCTTGGCCAAAGCCGTTCTCAGCTGCCCCTTCAGGAACAATCCGACCGGAAACGAAAGCGCGCTTTTGAGCAGAAACGTCAGCAGACCACTTGCTGGAGCATCTTTCAAAAGCAAAGGCAAAATTGCTTTTAGGCGATTGATCACCGACCCCACAATCGTATCGAGCGATTGCGAAGAAATCGTCGCACGAACAGGAAGCGATACTTCTGTGCGGGCGCTGCCGCAAAGAGGGATTAAAGGCATCCAGATCTTGCCTTGAGGCTGGACCTTTAAATTGGGAGGATCGACGCACCAGTCTGCTTGAATCTTTGCTGCGTCCGCGCCGGAGCTCTGGAGTCCGGCCGCAATTACTGAATTTTGGACTGGTAGACAGAATTGGCTCATCAAGAATTTCTGACAGTTTCGGCGGCCTAGGAGAAAATCGTGGGCCCTGAATCCCCTTTCGAAAAATCCGCCGAATGCTCCCAATACGCCGCACTGTAAGGCGTTGGCTCCGGCTTGACTTGGATCCGACGGCGCAATAACAAAGCGGCTGAACGAGGTGCCGCTGGTTAGGACCTCCAACGATTCACCCAGAAACCGGGATTGTGAGATAAGCACTGAAATCAGCCTGGCCAGCATAGGCCAGATCGCGGATGCTTTCCTCATGTCGTAGTTAGGATCGTAAACATCTTCTGAAGGGAACGGCGCGACTGTGATGACCGCACAGTTTGCGGCTTGTGGATCGCGGGGATTTTGGCAGTCTTGCGCTCTCGGATTGGATGAGGCCAAGAAATCATGAGCCAATTGAAACGGGTTGTTGTCGATGACTCCGCCATCCACGTTTAGGGTTTGCCACGTCGAGATATCTGGAAAGGCAGGGGCAATAGGAGTTGCAGCAGTTCCGCATGAGGATTCCCAGAGAGGAACCCGATAATCAGCCATATTCCGCTTCAGAATTCGTGGTGCCAGAAATAAGGGAAAAGCTCCTGTTGCCTTCGCGGCTTCTTTTAGGAGGACCCATTCTCCTGAATTCGGAGAAGCCATGGGCAGAGGGTTGGCCGCTGGTGGAGGCACGCCGCCACCCGGTTGCACAACCTGAAATCGCAAGTAATCTCCGTAGTAAGAAACGAACTCCTCCACTACCGGAGATGGATCGTCGTAGAGTTGATACGGCACGCCGCGAACATTAGACAGCGTAAGAAACAAGGTCAACATTGGCGAGATATAGGGGCGGGGGATGGGTGGCTGTGGAAACAATGCGTAGTCCGCGATTTGGTCGATAATTGTGCAATCGAGTAAGGAGATTAGCGGCTTGCCGCCTGCCAAGTCATCGGTTCTTAAAAGCTCCAAGATATCTATTTTGTTGACCCAGCTTTCGTAGAAAGTGTTTGTTGTGCTCGTTTCTTGCCCAGTTTGAATGTGCGAAAAGTGCTGCTGAACCATTATGGCTGCGATGGCTGCACACATCCCACCGGCCGAAGCTCCGGAAAAAACCTCGATCATAATATCGTGCAGTGGGACAGGTGATGTGGCGTATGGAGCTGGGCCTGGATCTCGGAGGGATGATTGATAGGCTTCCTTCGCACTCTGCCACTCCTCAAGAGCTTCCATCAAGAAGTCCAAGACTCCGGCTGTATAGGCACCGGCCGAAATGGCGCCCGCCATATTGATTCCGATTTTGAACTCGTCATTTGTCCATGATGTCATTGAGCATTCCAATCAATGTTTGAATTTGTTCGACTAATCGCAGAAGGCGCAGTTGGGCTTGGGCTCACTTCAAGGCGTTCACTGCAGGTTCAAGCCAGGAAAAGACAGCATTATTTAACGAAGGAAACTGCGATACCAAAAGGCTGAAAAGAGGCAGGGCCACAAAGGCTCCCATGCGCAGCCAGAATTCTATGCCGAGCTCTCCAGGCTTGGTCTGGGTAACCAGGCTGAGGATGGAATCGCGGTGGACCTGAGCGGACACGTAGCCAACCATGCCGACAACAACGATCAGCATCAAAATTGCAACGGATCGCAAGGCGATTCTTGGCTCGAAGGGATAGGAGTTCACCGAGAGCAACAAACAAATGTAGAGGCCGGCGACGGTGATGGTGAGAGTGCGCATGCGCAGGATCACACTAAGAATAAAGTTGAGATAAACCAGGGCGACGAAGCGTTCCGCGAGCCGAGTGGACAGTGAGAGATCAGGACTGTCTTTATCTTTATCCTTTTTCGAGTCCTCGCCGGAAGCAACTTCGCTCAAGATTAGACCCTCATCTTCCCACCATGTCGGCTGGAGATACTTGAGAGCCGCGGCGCAGGTCTTGGCAATTTTCATCTGCAGATCTTCATAACTGGTGACACAAAAATCCGAGAATTGCGGTTCATTCAGAGGCGGCAGCGACTGGGCCGGCGAGGTCGTAGAAGGAGACGAATTTTGTTCGATAGGCATGAGCGGAGACGACCCAGTCTTCGCTTCGCAAGCTTCCACTCTTGAAGCCTGGGCAAATCCTCGGCGCATTGTGTCCTGCGCGGCGGCGGTGGCCTTAATACAGGCGACCAGTTCTTCCTCTTCCTGGGTGCAGCCCGCATCTTCCAGTTCGCGCCTAAGATGCTCCAAGGTTTCTAACTGCCGGAAAACCATTCGGTACAAATCCTGCCAACGTGCGCCGCCCATACGCCAAAAAGGCTCCCAGGTAAAGTTGAGTTCGGCGAAGGCGCGGCGGAGCGGAAAGTGATCGAGGACAGTCAGGATCCTGCGGGATTCCAACCAAATGACGAGTATGCGGAAGAGCGTGCCGAACGCGACCAGCGTGACCACCGCCAGAGCAGCCGCGTAAGCCCATTCGAAATGCCGGGTTTCCAGACTGAGCAGGGGATGACCATAATCCAAGCCAAAGAGCGCGAGGGCCAACAGGGCGAGGGTGGGAGCATACACCCGGCGGCTGAGAGCGCAGGGCCGGGCCGCCGCGATAAGCTTCTCCGCCCATGCTTCCGCGGGCCAGTTGGCACCGGTGATGGCAGCAGCAGTGTGTCCTGGAGGTATGGCCCTGGGCAGGTCAACGTCGCGGGGAAGCCGGGGACGGCGCCGGTCCAGCAGCGAGAGACCGGAAAGCGAAAACCAAGCCCACCACAGACCGGCGGCCAGCAGGCAGAGCAAGGGGAGCAGCGGAGAAACTCCCGACGTTAGATGGATGTAGCGGTAGAGGAAGGGATTTTGCGAGTGGCCGGGGAGGACAGACAGAAGCGTAAAGCAAATAAACATGACAGCAGCGACTCGAAGGAAGACGCGGCGGCCGCGCCTAGACGCCCTGCGGTTAAGTTCTTTGGCACAGACGATGCAATGAAATAAAGGAGGAATGGCCAAGAGAGCCCACCACCGCGACAAGTTCCCCAGGGTAATCCAGGCGGCGCAGGGCCAGAGCAGCAACAGCATTGCAGCCAGCAGGATCCAGGCCACAACGGCGATAAGGAAAGAGCGGCAAGTATCGCTGACGGGCGCGAGAAGGGTCATAGCGGTGGAACGGGCGAGGAGCGATCCTTTCCAGAGCAGCATCCAAAAAGAAGCAGCCAACATCAATACGAACCCGAAAAGGAGCTTCCAGAACATGGGCCAAGGCGGCTTGAACTGGCGAGGCTGGGGCGCAACCGGAGTAACGGGCGGCGCGGAGGACGAGATGGTTCCTATCTTGTAGCTGCCATCTTCCAGAACGGCCACCGGCCAAAATCCGTCGCGGCCCAAAGCCATCAGCCAAACCACCGGCTGGAGCGGGTTCGTCGAAGCGGGCAACGTACTGAGTGAAGGCCAACCATACTCGGCGTAACGGGCTACAGGCAATGCGGTCGAGGGACTCGAGCAGCCGGGTTCCGAGGGAAATTCGATGCAGGTGACCTGCGATAGCGTCGCGTTGTAGGTGCCAACGGAGTACGCGGCAGGAAAGATGTGGCCTACGCGGGTGAGCCGCGAAGAATCCGGGACGGTAATTTCGTCATCGATGGCGGGCAGTAAGGGATAAGTGGTAAGAGCCATAATGCCGTGCAACAATGAAACGTCATCGGCATCGCGGCTGAGCAGAAGATCGGCGGGCATGGCCACAACGCGAGCCTCTGAATAGCCCTTCTTCAGAAAACCGCTTAGAAAAACTGTGTCCATGGGGTTGGTAGCTTGCAGGACGACAAACTTAATATTGCGTTGGCGAATCGCCGCGATGATGCCCAGAAGGATTGATTCCTGGGATAAAGGAGTCTGCGAATGAGCGTATTGCTGCACGGTGTCATCGTCGCTGCCGGTATCTTGCAGGTTGAGAGGCAAGGTGGAGCGCACCTGATAGCTGTCGGCGGAAGAAGCGGCCTGGGCCTGGAGCCCCTGCTGATAGGCGCTGCGCAGTTGAGAAATGTTGCGCGGGAAGTAGAGTTGTAAAACGCAATCCTGGTTCTGCTGTAGAGTCGCTTCGTCGGGGGTTATGGCCGCACCCCAGAGATGTCCAGAGCTGGCGCAAGCGTCTGGCGGCGAACTCGTGGCGGAGGACTTTCGAGTTGGGAACTCGAGATTGCCGTATGCGGTTTCATCCTCGGACAAGACGGCCATCCTGTCGGGCTCGTAACCTCTGCGCTTTTCGAACTCCACAAATCTGCGCAGCATGTAGCGATCGCTTTGCTGAAAGGTGGCGAACTCGACGCGAGGGCGGCCGCCAAACTTCTGCTTCTTAAACCATTGAGCCGTATTCCAACTGCTGACAGTGCCGCTGCGGATGACGATGTCGTCAAATGGGACGGCGGCCAATTCATTGGTGATTAACTGGGCAAGAGAGTATAGGGAGCCGGAAAATGTGGGCCCGATGATGCGCAAAGGATTTTCCGCTTTCGCGACCTTATGGATTAATTGGATGGCGGTCCGGAATTGCTCTTTGTTTACGCCGCCTGTGGGGGTCTCTCCAACAACGAAGATAAACAGCGGCGTGTTTAATTCCTGCTTTTCCGGATCCGCGGGCCGAAAGATCATAAGACCGGGCAGATCTTCTTTGGCGCGCTGATACTCTTCCTGCTGCAGGCGGATGCGGAAGTCAATTGATTCCGGGTGCTCCTGGCTGTCCCAAGGCATGGTTGCCCGATCAAAGATCAGGCCTGCTTGTTGTGCGCCCTGCTGAATCGCGTCGATCGTTCGATCAAAGAAAAGGCTGAGGTGGGTATGGACTGGGTCAGGAACAATGGCAATGGCAAAGTGGATTTCCTTCCCGTTAATCAGCTTCTGAAATTCCGGAACCAGCGCTTCGCCGCTCTCGCCTTTTTCTTCCTCAGGAAAGAAAGACGCGATGGTATCGAAGAGATCTTTTTCCGCACAACTGGGTTTGATGCTGCATTTGGCCGCACCGGCGTTGAGTCTGTCCGCGACATCCTCTGCGACTCGCTGCACGCCCGTGGCAGGCTTTCCGGAAGCCGCGCCCCCGCCAGGTGCTGCGCCATTACGCAGCACACCCAGTCCAAGTCCCAGCACCAACAAAGCTCCAAACCCGCCCAAACCTTTTTGCACGGATTACTCCTCCACGCGAGATGCCAACGTCAATCCAGGAGAGGCCGTGCCGACCCTCCCAGCAGCGAGTTGTTCATATTGAAAATGTTGTGGTGCCCCTCAGGACCTCCCCAGGCAAACATCAGAGACACCATTGGGAACGCTCCAGCCCGAAGCGTGAGCCCTGCGGCCAGGCTGTGCTTCATATGGGAGAATCCCAGATCGCCCCGCGTGAGCGCGACCCGGCCCTGGTCGGCCATGAACTTTAACCCAAACGGACCCCAGACCGAGTGCTCGAAGCTCTGCTGCAGCAACAGCAGATTCGGCGCTCGAAAGCGGTAGTCCTGGTAACTGCCCAGCGCCAGCGAGCTGTTGATGTCTTGCCCACCCAGCGTTTGCTGAAAATAGAACGGCACGGCGCTTGTCGCCGAGTTGATCGACTCCGAGAGCAGGAGTCTCGCAGTGATGAAACCGTTGAAATTCCGCGTATGCGGAATCGCCGGACACTTTTCGTTCACCTGCGCGCACGAATCGGGGCCATGTTGATCGGTGCTCGAGGTGGCGGACTTGGCGTTGCCGTACAGATAGATTGTGTGATTCAGGTCGGTTGTCCAGCGCAGAAACGAATTCGTCGAACTCGAGGGCGCAAAGAATTCTTGGAAGTTCCCCATGTAGTTCAGTTTCAAATAGTCGCCCGTGTCGGGCTTGATGCGAAACCCCTCTCCCAGCTGCACAAAACCCGGCTGGCTGCCCAGGCCAGGCGCGGTCGCATTCGTGTAAAGCTTCTCAATCGAGGGAACGGATTGTCCCTCATCGCCCCGCACACTCACAAATCTCCCATTGATCTCGCCTAGCAGCGCCAGATTCAGCTTGCGGATGGCCGGCCACTCATACACCGGCTTGATGGCGTTGGCGCCCACGATGGTCTGGGTCATGCCAAACAGCGACGCTCCAGCCAGTGCCGAGTCGTTTCCCTCGCCGAAGTAGTTCAGCTTGTTCAGCGAGATCGTCTGCGCATAGAGGTTGAAGAGCGTGTAGGGATGCGTAAACGGCGCCGAGCCTTTCGTATTGTCGCTTGCCTTCGATGATTTTCCCGACGATGTTCTCCCGAAGCTGGATAACGACCTCGATCGTCGGCCGGGTCGGGTGTGGCGTATGAATCAGCTTCATGTATCCGCCTGCCCGCCACGCGCCGCTGATGGCTCCGACCGCGTCAACGTCCCAGCTTAGCCGCCAATTTCTTGTGTTCTTGGTCCAGACGAACGCGCCACCCAGGCCAAATCCATTTTGCGGGGGCATGCTGCCAGCCGCAATGTGTAGCGGATGGTCGGTAAACAAGGTGTAGCCACACATCGGAATGGACTTGAAGGTGAATGTACAGGCCTCGCCCACACGCTCGCCTTCGCGGCGCAGTTCGGCATGCAGCGGGCTCTCGTGGGCCCAGGCGCCGCCACCTGCTAATCAGAGAATAAGAACGGACCATCGCATGAATCCTCCTTGCGGCGCGTTTCTTTGACTGCCGGGAGGGATTATTCCTGGCTCGCTCTCATCGCGCTCATTTTCTTGCACAGGCTTGTGGTTCAATGTGATAGTGCTCCTGAAGACCGCGATATTGGATATTGCCCTTGCTGTCGACTTCCCTGGTCGCTTTGCACTCAGTGTGAATGTGCACTAAGCACACCTTACTTCCTGCAGCAACTCCCACGAGTGGCTGCGTTCTCAGTTGCTCCTCCAAGATGCTCCATTGAAAACGCTTTCGCAAGTTTAGGTATTGTGTTCACGGCCGATTGCCGGGCTCCTTCAAATTTGTCGGGCTGTGTACTGTCTCGGCATTCCCGGGCCAATCCCAGCACCAAGTCCTTCGAGTCTGTAAAGGACCAGATAAACAGGAAATTCGCTGCCTCCAACGCCACCGTTTCGTCCTGCGCCGCGCACAGTTCTCCACGAGGACCGAAGCTCCGCTTCAACATGTCATAGGCGAGCCTGCCCTCTTCATCAGACAACTGGTGCTCCATTTCCACCAGCCACTCGAGCACGCCGCGCCGGAGAAGACGGTCATTCGCCGAATAGTAACCCAACATTTTCTCGGTTAACTCCTCGTGCTTGACCGTCTCGGCTCGATACATCTGTTCAGCCACGAGCACGCCTCCACTGCGGAGTTGCGGGTCGTCCGAGCCAAGCACCATTCTTACTGCCGGCAGCGCCTTTTCTCCGTAAGCTGCGAGTCTGATCGCCGCGATTGCACGTGCACGGTCGTCGTTGCTGCCTCCAAACACGGACATGATCTGATCCAGCGCCTCCGTCGATCGGTGATCGTTGGCCTTGTATGTATAGACAGAGACCGCGACAGAAATGACCACTGTCGCGATGGGGGTTAATGCAGGCAGGTAGTCCTTGAGGAAGGTTCTCAACCTGGGAGCCGGTTTTGCAGGTTTGGCAAGGTTCTCAACCGCGCTCGCAAGGGCATTCGGGATGCCTTCAAGTGAGATGCGCAAGTCAAGTTTATCGGGCACGACAATACGCACGGCGGACCCATCCGCCGCGCTCGAGCTCCCGGTCGTCGGCGGATTCGCTTCTGGTTTCGTTGTCTTTGTCGCTCTGGTTGTCTGACGGCATCAAGAGAACTCCATAACGCAAGCCCCCGGCGTTTAGTCGTTTGGACCTGTGCTCTTGCCTTTCTGCCCGCCCTTCTTTGTTCTGTTGCTCTTCTGAGTGTTAGACCGTTTTCGCTCCGCCCGCTCAGCCGCTTCATCAGCGACGGCGGCAATCGTGATGCCCCGCCTGCGCGTCCGCACCCTCCTGACGCGCTCGGCCGCCGCGTCGTCGTGCGCGGCGTGAATCGCTTCCGTAACTGCGCTGATGTAGCGCGCCGCCTCACCTTCGGTCTGAATGGCGTGACTGAAGATGCCGCTGTGATATTTCGGCGGAAGACCCTTCTCCGCTTCCCGCAGATGCTTCACCTGCGCCAGCAGCAACGACGACACAGGCCGGTCCGGGTCTCTCACGCCCTTGGGGCGGGGAACAATGATGGGATCCATCGCGCTACTCCTCTCCGTTCACTAGCTCATCTTGAAGTCCGGGCAGTCGTTGCGCATCACATCCAGCGAGAACAGATTGTTCGCCATGTTCCCCTGCCCGTTATTCGGTTCGATAAAGACGTCGGCATTGGCCTCGCGCGGCGACGCGTCGGCGTAGCCGCCCAGGAAGAATCTTGAGATGGTCGCCGGAATCGATGCGTGATCGAACACACGGTTCACCACCGTTCCCTTGGGAATCCACGGCGAAATCAGAATGGCGGGCACGCGCACTCCCAGCCGGTCGAACTGGAAAGGCTGTCCCGTCCCCGGATCCATCTGCGAGGAGGGAAACTTGTCTGGTTTGCACGGAGGCGGAGCGACATGATCGAAGATTGCGCCGTGCTCGTCGTACACCACCAGCAGCGCCGTGCTGGCCCACCCCGGGCCGTTCTTGATGTGCGTGTAGACCTCGGCGATCAACTGCTCGCCCGCTTGCACGTCATGGTCCGGATGCTGATCGCTGGCCACTTCCTCGCCGTCGTCGCTGTCGTGGTCGCTGTAGTTTGGTTCGACGAAAGCATAGTCCGGCAGCAATCCCTTGTCGCAGTCGCTCTTGAACTGCTGATACGTGCCGAAGACTTCCGTCTGATTCTGCAGCAGATTCGCGACCTCCATGCTCGAACTCGATGTGTCGTAGTAATAGACTTTCGCCTGATGTGCGTCGGATTCGCGGTCACGAGGCGCGTGTAAATGCTCTTGATCGGCTCGATTACGTCAAACGGATCCATATCCACGCGCCCGAACGACGTTCCGTAATGCGCGAACGCGCGGTTGCAAATGGTCGGGCCCGGGATCGAGGCGAACCAGCGATTGAATACCGCGAACTGCAGAGCGAGGGTGGTCAGTACCGGCAGATCAGTCTGTTTGAAGTAATACATGATCTTCTGCGATTGCGCGACGTCCTCTTGCTGATGGAAGTAACTAGCGACGAATCCCTGCATGTTCGCGACCCGACCAGTGCCGGTCGCGCCGCCGTAGATCTGCACATCCACGGCGGGAAAGTGGTGGTCGGGATCAGGATTAAGTTGTCCTTGAAACTCGGCCAGCGGCTGAGGGTGGACCGGATTGTTCTGTGCATCCGGGTTGGTGTAGCCGCCCGCATCATCAATTCCTCCGATGCCCGGTAACGAGCCCAGCATGTGGTCGAACGAACGGTTTTCCATCATCAAAACAACGATGTGCTGTAATTTATCGAGGCCAGGCGGCATGGCGTACTCCTGCTGATTTGAATAGACTCCACTCTTCTTGATCGCTGTGTCTTTGCTCTGGAAATTTGAATCCCAGGTAAATTCCTCCGTTGATCCCTATTAGGTCAGCAATGTGTCCCAAAGGCAGACATGCCTAGCATCTGAATGACAGAGGTCACAAGATGAGGCCACTCGAACAAAGCTGCAAACATCCGCCTCGCCAGCTTTGAGGTCCTACTCCTTGCTGAACTATTTGGGTTCCAAGCGCATACAACTGGCGCCTGCTTTAGGGGGGAAGATCAGGAAGTTACGTAACAAGTTCTTGTATGTCAAGGTTGAATGTGAATATGTTACAGAATCAGAACAAGGAAGATATGAAGTGACAAAGGGATGGCCGCCGCGATGGCCGCCAGTGGCTAGTTTCCGCGCCCTTGGCTGCGCTCTTGGTCAGAGGAAACGAGAACCGCAATCATGATCCAACCTCGGGATTTTGTTACAGAAGCCGGAAAGAGTACTTTGCGCGGAGACTTGGGCCGGATGAGCGCCCACTCTCCCTGTTCAGTTCACAAGCACGAAATTCCGGCATGCAGAGTGCGCGGCTGGGCCAGTTTCCTGACAAATCCCAACGGCTCCAGCCAGTGTTTTTTCCACGGAAACTCGCAGAGCGCCAACCCTCGCTCTAGAATAGAATAGCGTTCGCCAAAAAATGTGTCTTATGAGCACTCCTATAGGTATGAGCTCTGCTACGGGATTGTGGAAGAATTGGGAAGGGCGTGTAGTTAACGGAAAATTTCTTCTCCGCCAGTGGCTGGGTGGCTCGGATCACAGCGCCGTGTTTCTTACGGGTGAGAGTAACTCGCCAAAAGCCGCCATCAAACTCATTTCTGCCCAAGACCTGGACGAAGAGGTTCGGCTATCTCGTTGGGCCGCCTCGAGGGTTTCCCACCCTCATCTGATTCGGTTGTTCGATTGCGGACGCTGCCAAATCGAGGGCGCGCGGCTCCTGTATGTCGTCATGGAGTATGCCGATGAGGATCTGGCGCAGATTCTTCCGCTGCGGCCGCTGGCTCCGGCTGAGGCTTCTGAGATGCTCCGGCCCACAGCGGAGGCGCTGGATTCTCTGCACCGGGCTGGACTGGCGCACAGCCGCATTAAACCTTCGAACATTATGGCCGTCGGCAATCAGTTGAAGCTCTCCGCAGACGGAATTTGCGAGATCTGGGACCGGGGCAAAAGTCGTGCGCCCAGTGCATACGACGCACCTGAGATCGCGCGCGTGGGTCTGTCGGCGGCAGGGGATATTTGGTCGCTCGGGATGACGCTGGTTGCGGTTTTGACTCAGCGCGAACCGAACAACGGGAATAGAGGACAGGTTGCAGTGCCCGAAGCGATGCCGCAGCCGTTCCGCGAAATTGCGCGCCAGTGTCTTCAGATCAATCCGCAGCAGCGATGTACGGTGGGCTACATCCTGGGTGAGCTAAAAAACCAAAGTCTGGGGGGTGAGAGGGCGGCGGACGAGACACATGCCCCGCAAGCGAATCGGAAAGGATGGATTGTCGTATTGATTGCTCTCGCGGCTGTCTTCCTCGGAGCGCTGGTTGCGGGCAAGTTCATACTCCGCCAGGCATCGCCACCGGCTGCAGAAACTCACTCCACTGGCGTTCAACCGGGCTCGGACGCTCCAGCCCTTCAATCGCCCGCGCCCTTTGCCGCGAAGGAAAAGAGTGGACAAAAAGGGATTACGCGCGGGAGCGTACTTCAGCAGGTTGAGCCGGACGTCTCACGGAATGCACTCAACACAATCACTGGCCGGGTGAAGGTGAGCGTTCAGGTTGCGGTGGATGCTTCGGGAAACGTCTCGCAAGCCAAGCTTGTCTCGCCCGGACCAAGCCAATACTTTGCGAATCGGGCGCTGGCAGCGGCTGGCCGCTTTAAGTTCAATCCGCCCCAAATTGACGGGAAAGCGACTGCCAGTGAATGGTTGTTGCGCTTTCAGTTTGAACGCACCTCCGCCCAGGTGTTTCCGGCAGAAACAAAGCCCTAAGAGCTCAGCGTGGTGCCTTATCGCGGCTCTTAAGCTTCCAAACAATCTGCCGCAACATACCCAGCAAGAATTCCGCGTCGCCGGTCTGCAAGCGCAGCCGCCGCACCAACCGCCGTACCGCACCTTCAAAGGAGTCGGAGGAATTCAGCTTCGGATAATCGCTGGCCCGGAGCGCGGTGAGCAAGGTCTCATGAATTCGCTCAACCTCCGCTGACAAGGCAGGACTGCCCTTCTCCGGCTTCACTCGGACGTTAGGGTCGCGTTTCAATTCATACAAACACACCGCTACGGCTTGACCCAGATTCATCGAGAAGTGTTCGTCGCGAGTGGGTATGTGCATCAGCCAGTGACAGTGGCTCATATCTTTATTCGAGAGCCCGAATTTCTCTGATCCAAACAGCAGAGCGCACAGACCGCTTGCCAGATGCCGGCGAATGAGCGGAGCCCCTGCTTCCAACCGCTGGAGGGGATGCTGCAGGTCGCGATGCCCGACTGCGGTGGTTCCGACTGTCAGCGAGCAGTCTGCAACGGCATCGGCCAGGGTTTCGTATTTTTCAGCGCGGGCTAGTACGTCGGAGGCACCCACAGCGGAACGAGCATTGCTAAATGCAACTTCGTACGGATTTACTACCCGCAGATGAAAGAAGCCGAAGTTGCTCATGGCCCGAGCGGCGGCGCCGATGTTGAGGGGATTGCGCGGATCGACCAGAACCACGCGCAAATTATCGAATTCCGCTGGAGCCGACAAGCTATTTATTCTACGGCAGCCCCGGCTGTAGCGGTTTTGATACTGAAACTAAAGCCCTAGCAAGCCCTTCGCCGCACGCCTAATTCATGAGTCGTGCAAATGTAAAAAATTTGTCAAACCTTGCTCTCGACACTGAAAAGTGGCTGAAACGTTGTAAGCTTCAGTAGTCGCAGCCACGTCGGGCGATCATGGAACCATTGAAAATCGGCCAGAATCCAGAGAGGTTAGCTTTATGGGGCAAACCGCAATACCAATCAGCGCGGCCAGATTGACTGATCCGATCAATTCTGCGCGGCCGCTCGGAAGAATTCTTGTGGTCGAGGATGATCCCGCCGTTCAGAAAGCCCTGAAGCGTCTGTTCGAGTCCGAGGGTTATGCAGTTGAGGTTCAAGCCAATGGCAAGTCGGCGCTAGAAAGCTTCCAGGCAGTTCCCCCCGCGGTCATCATTCTCGACTTGCGCTTGCCCAAACTCTCCGGTAGCGACGTGTGCAAGGAGATTAAGGCCCAGTCGCCGGCGCAGCCGATCATCGTGCTGAGCGCAACCAGCGATGTCTCAGACAAGGTTTTGTTGCTCGAGCTGGGCGCGGACGATTACGTGACCAAGCCGTTCAGCCCCAGAGAATTGCTGGCGCGCGTGCGCGCGGCCCTCCGGCATACCTCAAGAACGGCCAATGTCAGTCGAGTGAGTTTCGACGGTATTTCGATCGACTTCAAGAAAATGGAAGTTCAGCGTGACGACAAGATCGTCGTCTTGACCGCGCAAGAGTTCAAGACCCTGCAGTTTCTGGTGCAGAATGCGGACCGAGTGATCAGCCGCGACGAACTACTGAACGAAGTTTGGGGATATCAAAACTATCCCTCTACCCGCACCGTGGACAACCATATTCTGAAACTTCGCCAAAAATTGGAACGAGACCCAGGAAGTCCGGTACACTTCCGCACCGTACATGGAATGGGTTATAAGTTCGTTCGCTGAAATCCCTTGGCCCCATCATCAGAATCCGCCTCGCAAACTTTTCCGGCATACTCCGGAAGCGCGCTGGTGACCCGGACAAGATTGCGTACGCGCTTTCTTCTTTCCATGGTGCTGATCACGGCAGGTCTCACGGCAATGAGCCTGCTGATGGTGCGCCATAGCGTGCAAAGCCACGTCCGGGAAGGCATTGTTCAGGACCTGCAGAACTCGGTCACAACATTCCAGAACTTTCAGCGCGATCGCGAAGTCATGCTGTCGCACTCTGCCGAGTTGGTAGCTGACCTTCCAATCACCCGAGCCATCATGACCGCACCTGACCCAGCCACTATCCAGGACGCATCCAAAGGCGTATGGATATTGACCGGCAGCGATCTCCTGGTACTGGCCAACCGCAATGGTACGGTGGTCGCTCTCCATACCAAATCAGCAGGGTTCACTCGCGAGGCCGCGCAGAAGTACTTCGAGCGATCTTTAATCGAAGAGGATTCCAGCCACTGGTGGTTCGGGGCCCATCATCTCTACCAGACTTTCGCGCAGCCGGTTTACTTCGGCTCCAGAACAGAAGGCCGGTTACTCGGCTTCCTGGTCATCGGCTATGAAATCGATGACCGATTGGCGCATGAGGTTAGCAAGGTCTCGGCGAGCCAGGTTGCTTTCTCCTACGGAGATGAAATCGTGTCCACCACTTTGACTCGCGTTCAAGCCCAAGATCCGGGCGTGCGAGCGTTAGCCGCAGGATCCACTCAAAAGGCGCCTCTGGATGTTGAAATTGGCAAAGAGAATTTTGTAGCTACTTCGCTTGATCTGTCAGGCCAGCAGGAAACTCCCGTCCGCTTGACCGTCCTGGGATCTTACGATCAAGCCGCGAAATTTCTCGATAACCTGAACCGCCTCCTGCTGCTCCTGGGTCTCACTGCCGTTTTACTGGGCAGCGGATTGGTGTTCCTGATCTCCCACACCTTCACTCGTCCCCTGGCCAGCTTGGTGGAAGGTGTGCGCGCCCTGGAGCACGGAGACTTCCACCATCCTCTCGATGCCCGGGGCAGTGATGAAGTCGCGGAGCTCACCTCGGCTTTCGACCGCATGCGCGCAAGTTTGCTCAAGACGCAACAGGCTCTGCTGGAGTCTGAGCAGTTGGCTACCATCGGACGCATGGCAAGTTCGATTTCCCACGATCTACGCCACGCCTTGGCCGCAGTGGTAGCTAATTCCGAGTTTCTTTTGGACGGACGACTGTCTCCCGAGCAGCGCGAAGAACTTTATCAGGAGGTGCGAAGCGGCGTGAACCAGATGACCGACCTCATCGACTCGCTGCTGGAGTTTGCCCGCACTCGAGAGTCCCTGAACCCAACCTACGCCAATGTTGTTGAAACCGTGCAGAGGGCCATGCAGGCGGTGCGTTTGCATCCGCGCCATCAGGGCACGCTGATTGAGGTCCACAGCAAGGGACAGAGTTCGGCGTGGTTCGATCCGCGCAAGCTGGAGCGCGCTCTCTACAATCTTCTGCTGAATGCTTGCGAGGCCGCCCCCAGCAGCGAGGGCAGAGTTCAAGTCACAGTCGAACGAAGTGGCCCCTCGCTCAACATTTCTGTCTCCGATAACGGGCCCGGCATCGCGGAACCGATTCGTGAAAAGCTGTTTCATCCCTTTGTGAGCTTCGGCAAGGAAAACGGAACCGGGCTTGGACTTACGGTCGTGCAGAAGATTGTGCAGGATCACGGTGGTGAAGTCCTGATGGAACGCACCTCAGATGCTCGAACCGTTTTTCGGATCACGATTCCCGCGGGCACACCAGAAGGCTCCCTGGATGCAAGCCACGACGAACTCGCGGCTCATCCGTTTGTGCCAGTACACGACGATAGAGCGACCGAAAACTCAATTCGACATTCGGACACTTAGCTGCATTGCATTTTCTCGTTTCACCACGATCCGCATGTCGCGCAGGAGGATGTGTGCAGAACTCAGGAATCCTTTCCTTTCGCAGTGCCACGACCGCAGCCGTTCTCCTTTTGAGCATCTGCAGCTGGGCACAGGAGAGCATGCCCACGGCGCCATCCCGGCCCGATGACACCTCGCTGCGCGACCTCAATTCGCAAGTGCGGGAACTGCGCTCGATGATCGAGCAGATGCGGACAGAAAATGCGCAGTCGCGTGAGGAAATGCGGGAGCTGCGTCAGGAATTGCAGGACACGCGCAAGCTTCTGGCGCCCCTCTCTGCGTCGGCGACTAAAAGCCAATCTCTGTCGGCTCTAGCGGAGGCCAGGACCTACGGCATGAATGCCGCCGAGGGCTCTGCGGCAACGACGGAATCCCAAACCATTTCCGCAACACCTCTAGACCTGGGAAGCCGGGTTCAAAAGCTGGAAGAATCGACTCAGTTGCTGGGCTCGAAGATTAACGAGCAATACCAGACCAAGGTTGAAACTGCCGCCAAGTACCGCGCTCGGCTCTCCGGAATTGTTCTGATGAATGCTTTTCATAATGTTGGAGCCTCTGACAACCTGGATTTTCCCGACTATGCAGTACCGGTTGCACCAGGCGATCCTCAGGCGAGTTTCGGGGCTACGCTGCGGCAGACCGAAATTGGCCTCGAAATTTTTGGCCCCACGCTGGCCGGCGCGAAGAGCTCGGCCAACGTTCAATTCGATTTTGCCGGAGGGTTTCCATCGACTCCCAACGGCGTCAACTTTGGAATCGTGCGCATGCAGACGGCCAGCGCGCGGCTCGACTGGCAACACACTTCGCTGATCGCCGGTCAGGATTCGCTTTTTATCTCTCCGCTATCTCCGACCTCGTTTGCCTCGCTTTCCACTCCGGCCTTCGCTTATGCGGGAAACTTGTGGGGTTGGACGCCACAGGTTCGCGTCGAGCATCGCTTCGATCTTTCCGACCAGCAGACGCTAACTTTGCAAGGCGGAATCCTGGATAATCTCGATTGGGAATTTCCTTACGATTCGTTCTACCGTTCCGAACAAGCTGGGGAACGTTCTGGTCAACCCGCTTATGCGGCGCGCACAGCGTGGTCTCGACCGATCTTTGCACATCCGTTGAGCTTTGCCGTGGCCGGCTATTACGGCCGCCAGAACTGGTCGTGGGATCGCTACGTCGACGCGTGGGCGGGTATGACGGATTGGCAGATTCCGATCGTTCGCCGCTTGAACCTCTCGGGCGAGTTTTACCGTGGCCGTGGAGCAGGTGGTCTGGGAGCGGGTATCGGCCGCGCGGTTCTGTATGGCGGCAATCCGGCCTACGCTTCAACCAGCATTCATGCTCTCGACTCCGCTGGCGGATGGAGTCAACTGAAGTTCCAACTCACGCCTAAGTTGGAATTGAATGGAGTCTTCGCAGAAGATAATGCGTTTGCGAATGACGTGCGTGGCTTCGCGACTAATGCCAACAACTTCGGCACTATCATCGGACGTAATCGCGGCGCGCTCGGTAATCTGGTTTACCGGCCTCGGTCTGACTTGCTGCTTTCCGCGGAGTTCAGACGTTTGCACACTTTCCCCGTCTATAGCAGTGCCAGTACGACCAACCAAATCAATCTTGCCATGGGGGTTTTGTTCTGAGTATGTTCCGCGTCGCTCATTTCCGGACAATGTGCTGCATCCTGCTGCTGCCGTGTGCTCTCGCCGCGGCGCAGGGTGTCGATCTAAAAGGCAAGGTGCAGCTTACCCGAAACGGCCGTCACATAACCGATGCTTCGAAGGTGGTGGTCTGGCTGACGCCGATTGGAACGGCTCCAGCGCCCGCGCCGCCACAGTTAGAATCGCAGATTCCTCAGTTGGTGCAGAAAGACAAAAGTTTTCATCCTTCCCTTCTAGTAATCCCAGCGGGCGGAAAAGTTGAGTTTCCCAACCGCGATCCTTTTTTTCACAATGTCTTTTCCCTGTTCGACGGCAAGCGCTTCGATCTTGGACTGTATGAGAGCGGCAGCACTCAATTTGTTCAATTCGACAAGCCGGGCATTTCTTACATCTTCTGCAACATTCACCCGCAGATGAGTGCGGTGGTGATTGCACTGAACACACCTTACTATGCTATTTCCAATGGGCGAGGCGAAATCAATATCGGCTCTGTCCTCCCCGGCCGGTACCAGATGCACGTCTTCCATCCGTCGGTTTCGCAGGACTCTTTGCATGCCGTGGAACGGGAAATTACCGTCACTTCCGCCGATACGTTTCTCGGAAGCTTCAGCCTGGCCGAATCGAATCTCGAACTCGCTCACAAGAATAAGTACGGGCGCGATTATGACCCCCCGGATCCTGATAGCCCGGCTTATGCGCGGCCCTAGATTGTTGGCCAACTTCGTACCTGCACGCATTAAAAAGGGCGTGCCGGTTAGCACGCCCTTCTCGCCTCTGTCTTCACTTCATTTACATCAACTTGCTACATCCTGCTCGTGCAGTCCTGTCACAGCCGGACCTCTAGTGACCTGAGTGGCCGCCGCCACTGGAATGGCTGCCACCGCTGCCCGACGAATGTGCGCCGCCGTAGCTCGGTGCACTGTGCGAACCGCCGCTGTAGCCTCCTCGGCTGCCGTAGCCGGGCATGGTGCGCGAACCGCCATAGCTAGGCGAACCGCGGTAGCCGCCGTACCCGCCTGAAGATCGAGGCTGCACGATAGGCTGTCTCATGTTCAATTGCGGTCGCGAATAACCGCCGCCCCGCTCGGAGCTGCTCGACGAATTCGCTCCTCGCGAATAGCTCGAGCTCGGTGCAGTGCGATTCCAATAGCTACCGCTCTGGCTTCGTCCCGCTGACTCGGCGCTGCTTTCACCTCGATTCGCGGCTTCACCGTTATGCGCTGAAAACGACGTCCACCCACCGCTCGATTCACCACGACTGGCCGACTCCGGTCGGTTTGTGGAAGATGCCGATTCCGACGAACGCTCGGATGGCGACCGCGATGGCTGACCTCCTTCCGACCGCGCACTGCTGTCGGGCGGGGAATACGCCTGCGAATTGCCACGATTTCCATTCTCGGATGACTGATTTGCGCCAGCCCGAGCACCGGAATTATTCATATCTCTTCCAGTCGCAGGAGTACCAGTGCTGGGTTTTCCGTTAGTTGCCATGCCCCGCGACTCGGTGCCACCCACGCCGCGCGATTCCGCAGCCGTGCCGGTGGCGCGTCCGCCAGCTGTCACCGGAGAAACGTGGCTCTGCTGCATGGACTGCTGCAAGTGCGCAGTCTGCTGCTGGAATGATTGTGGTCGCGACGCGCTTTGCGTACCCGCAAAATGCTGCGATCCGCCGTTATGAATTGTCGAGGGAGCCGCAGCCTTTCCGCTCGCCGATAAACTGGCGCGCGAAGGTACGACCGGCAGATTGCCCGTCATCATGCGAGCTCCGCTGATCTGTGCTCGAGTAGCCGCGACAGCCGTGGTACTGCCTGCGCCAAAGCGTCCAGCACCAACTGTCGACAGCGCATGTCCGATATGCGGATCATTAATGTGCGACAGGTTCGAGAATTGCGTTCCTCCATGCAGCGGCGCGATTCCACCAAAACGGCCAAGGCCGCCAAATCGGTTGAAGCCCACTACTCCGAAGCGACCTCCATATCCGCCCCACCACGGGAAGAAGCGATCACAAGGCCCAATCGGCAGCCAGCCGAAGCCGCCCCATCCGCCCCATCCAAACCCAAAACCAAAACCGCCTCCGAATCCGAAGAACGACACATATGCCGGCGCCCAGAAAGGACGATAGAAGCCGGCATACACGGGGCCTGGCCACCAAGCCCACGAACCGCCGTACCACATCCAGCGCCCGTAGTGATAAGGCGCCCAACCCCAAGGCTCGTAACCAACCCAAGTCCAACCGTAGTAAGGCTCCCAAACCCAGTTGCCATCGCGATACGGAGCCCAACCTTCCGGCTCATTCGGAACCCAGACTTGCCCGTAGTCTTCCGCGTTTTCCCAACGTCCGTTAGCGTCCAGATCTTCCGACCCGGTGTAATAACGATTGGTATGACGCCACGACTGCGCGCTGTGAATCATTCGGTCGCGGTCGCTGTTCCAACGGTCCCAGTCGTCCCTTTCCGGAGCCTCAGAGATTTTGTACTGCGCGTCCTCCGTTTTTCCGCGAACCGTCGCCATTTCACCTTGCTTAATCTCGGTAATGCCCTTTGGTGTGGAAATCTGCGCCTCACCTTTGCGCACAATCACAATCGTGTCACCATCGGGCCGCACTTCGATGCGAAGGTTTACGTCCCTATGCGCGGGATGGATCGCCACATTCGGCGTATCGATCTCCGGCTCGGCTTCGCTCTCGCTGAAAACGCTGTAATTGGCGAGCCCCTGGCTGACTTGAATCTGAATACGCTCCCGCGTGAAGTTGGCAATGTTGGCCTGTGCATTCGATCCCAAACGAAGAATGTTTGCGAAGTCCAGCTGCACTTCGGCGCGCCCACCCGCTCCGGTCGAAACCTTATCGCCATTGAGCACTGGCTGATTCAACATAGCCGCTGACCAGTCGCCCGAGTCTCCGCGCTGCGTCGACACATCGCCATGAATCATGCTGATGCGCGCCACGCCCTGATTGGTCTGTGCCGGTCCTTCACCCGAGGGTCCGCCAGGCTGAGCTTCCTCAATCGGTTGTTCACCCTGATGGGATCGATCACCTTGATAGGGCTGGTTCATCTGTGGCGGCTGCGCAGCTTGACCCTGCCCCATTTCCATCGGCGCACTCGGCTGCTCCGATGGCCCCGGGCCTTCCTCGGTGGTTTGCGCTAGCAAGTCGGTCGAAACTGCACCAGTTACCGCCAGAACAAGAACAGCGAAACTTGATAGAAATCTGGTTTTCATGAACCTACCTTTTCCGGTAACCCTATGCACTCGAACCCAGAACGGACGAGATTGATTCCTTGTAGTGAAAAGCAAGTTCCGTGCCAAAGGCGAGGCTCTAGCGTATTCGCTAACTCTTTTGTTTTCAGGGAGCCCGAGAGCTATTCAAACAGCAAGCAGGACGCCTGACTCGTACCCGGTGGTCGCTCTCAACCAGGGTGGTGCTTTTCAGCCAATTTTGGCCTGCCAATTCAAACGGACGTCACTAGTTTAGGCGACTTGACGCGTAAGCGTTCGAGCTGACAAGAAAAGCTCACGCTTCTTTCTCCCCCTCGTCCGCGATCCCGATCTTCGACAGCCTATACCGCAGCGCATTCCGCGAAAGACCAAGCAAACGCGCCGCCTGACTTTTATTTCCATTCGCGCGCCGCAGCGCCTCTTGAATCATTTCATCCTCCCAGCGCTCCAGCGTCATACCTTCGGGAAGAAATCCAGCAGCGCCGTTCACAGCCTTCGCCGGCCGCATATCGATATGAATATCAGACATCTCGAGCACCGTGCCTTTCGCCAGCGCGCAAGCCCGCTCGATAATGTTCTGCAACTCGCGCACATTCCCCGGCCAGTGGTAGTTCACCAGAATCTGCATCGCCTCCGGTGTGATACTTTTCACCGGCTTTCCCGAATCCGCAGCGAAGCGCGTAATAAAAAGATTCACCAGTTCTGGGATGTCTTCTTTCCGTTGTCGCAGCGGCGCAATATCGATGGGAACGACGTTCAAGCGATAGTAAAGATCCTCGCGAAACGTCCCCTGCTCGAGCGCCTCGCGCAGGTCGCGGTTGGTGGCCGCGATCAGCCGCACATCCACCTTCACCGTTCTTGTGCCGCCCAACCGTTCGAACTCGCGCTCTTGCAGCACGCGCAATAACTTCACCTGAGTCGCCGGCGGAACGTCGCCAATCTCATCGAGGAATAGCGTTCCCTTGTCGGCCGTCTCGAACTTGCCCGGCTTGCTCGCACTCGCGCCCGTGAACGCGCCTTTCTCGTAGCCAAACAGTTCGCTCTCCAGAAGATTCTCCGGAATTGCGGTGCTGTTGATCTTGACGAACGGCCCCGAAGCCCTCCGCGACTTCTCATGAATCGCGCGCGCAATCAAATCCTTGCCAACGCCACTTTCCCCGCCCAGCAGGACCGTCGAATTCGTTGGCGCCACGCGGTCCACCGTGGCCAGAACTTCCTGCATCTTCGCGCTGCGCGCCACCACGTTGGGATGCGCGTAACGCTTGCCGAGCGCTTCACGCAGTGACCGGTTCTCTTCCCGCAGGTCGCGGACATCCAGCTCCTTGCGGATCACCATGCGCATCTCGCTCAGCGAAAACGGTTTCAGCACGTAATCGCTGGCCCCGGCCTTCATAGCTTCCACGGCCGTCTCGACTGTGCCGAAGGCGGTCATCACCACCACCGGCAACGCGGCATTCTGCCGCTTCACCGCTTGCAGGAATTCCAGGCCATTCATCCCCGGAAGCTTCAGGTCGGTCAGAACAAGATCAATCGTGTTCTCGTGCAGAAGCTTCAACCCTGTCTCAGCATCTCCGGCCGAAAGCGTGCTGAAGCCGTCCTCCCCAAGATTCAATTCGAGCAGGCGGCGCATCTTCGGTTCGTCTTCGACAATCAGGATTGTGGACATCTTGCTGGGTTACCGGCCGCCTTCCATCAAACAGTATGGTCAGACGCAACGTTCTAAGATGCGGGATTCACGGCAGACTCCTCGCTCATCGGAAAAAAGATTACGAAGCTGGCTCCGTGCTGACCTTTTCCGTCTTGGTTGTTGCTACCCTCCACGCGAATCGTTCCGTGATGGCCGTCAACAATGTTTGAAACGATGGATAATCCCAACCCGACTCCAGCTTTCTTCGTAGTCACAAACGGATTGAAGATCTGCTCTCGCAATTCCGCCGGAATTCCCGGCCCCGTATCTTCGATCCGCACTTCGACTCCGTCTCGGTTCGCGGCATTTGCCCTCGCCGCCTTCACCCGCAAGGTTCCCCCAGTACTGCCCATCGCATCATAAGCATTTTGGATCAGATTCACGAATGCCTGTTCGCAAAGGCCCTCATCTAACGGAACCAGCGGCAAGTTCGCCTGGTATTGCCGTTCCACCTGAACCGGCGGATCGTCTTCTTTCCGAGCTAACGCCACCGCTTGCAACGAGCGATCCAATACCGCAGTAATTTCTTGCGCTGCTAGCTCGGCATGCAACGGACGCGCAAAATCGAGAAAACGGGTCACCAGCGCGCTCAGCCGGTTCGTCTCCGTCGAGATGTAACCCGCCAGCTCGCTGGCCAGGGGATTCGATTCCCCGAGTTTCTGGTGGAGCATCTCCGCCGATCCCTTGATCACGCCTAGCGGATTGCGAATCTCGTGCGCCAAGCCCGCTGACATTTGCCCGAGGGCCGCCAGCCGCTCGGAACGTCGCGCTTGCTCCTGCGCCTGCTCCAGCTTTCGGTTGGTTTCCGCCAGGGTCTCGGCCAGTTCCTGATAACGCTTCATCTGGCGCCGATTCTCCACCACGAATCGATTCACCACCATCGCCGCGAGAAAAAAGAAAAGAATTCGGATGGCAAGAAGGCCGTAACTCTCGGCTGTGATCTCATATTCCTGCAGCGCCGGGTAAAGATACGAACAATAGGCAGCTGAGGCTAACGCAGTCCACAGCAGGGTCCCCCACGGGCTGAAATATTCGGCCGCTGTCACCACTGGCAAGTAGAAGATTGGATAGTAGCTGCTGTTGATTCCAACTTCGCCCGTATGATCAATGAGCAAAGTGGCCAGCGCAATTTTCAGCAGAACAATATAGGCAGCCCCGCGCCTGGGAGCCCGCGTCAACACCCAGCCTTCGCTGAACTGAACCACTCCGATGGCCAGCAACGTAAGCTGCTTGTGGATTTCCGCCACCGGCGGTAGAGCTGCCAGTCCTGCAAGAAACAGCAGCCAGAGAATGTCCATCCAGTTGATCGCGGGACGATTCGGTTCGCTACTGATCGGTTGGCTCATGGCAAGATAGTGAAAAATAACTGCGCCGGGAGCGGGTTGGTCACCCGGCTTCCCGGCGCTATAGTCGTCTCTCTGCTTTCACTGCGGTCCACTCGCAAAACGCGCGTCGCATCCGAACCCTATCAGACCGCAGGCAACCGCTTCGCGTCAATGAACTTTCTTAGGTGCGCTCTCCTGCTTTTGCACTGGTGGATGAGTATTCTGCTGCCGTTGCGGCTGCGGAGACGCAGTCTTCTGCGGCTGTTCCTTCGCCTGCTCATTTTTTTCTTGTACCGGAGCAATCGGCTTGGCCAGCGAATTCGACCGTTGCTGTGCAGGCTGCGCTCGTTGCCGCAGCGGAGGCGAGCCATATCCGGAAGATCGTGCGCTCCCATTCTCTGGCTCTGGCTCTGACTCCGCACTCTTTTCCGGCTTTGCAGTCCCCTGTTCCTCCCATACGCGAGGCTGCAGGCTGCTTCCCGCACCGGCCTGTCTAAGCGGACGGAGCCCATCCTGCGACTGCGGCTGCCGGATCAATGACGGTCCCATCGACGATTGCTGACCTGAGTGCCCGCCAGCTTGCGCCCGTCGTTGATCGAACGAACTCGGCATGGGAGCCGGTGTTCTTAGCGTCACCACCGGGCGGCTCATCACAACTGGCGGCGGCTGGTTGGTCACAGGTTTGCCCGTCACCGGCTTGCCGGTAGCCGGAACGTTGCTCCGAGCCGGCTCAACCGCGAGCGCGTGCGCCACCGGCGCGGCTGCAAGTTCTTTCGCCGGAACCGACACCACATTTCGCGCCACTGGCCGCGCATTCACGAACGTGCTGTGTGAGACCACCGTCACGCCTCCGCTCACATTCCGGTTCGCATAGGTGATGTTGTTCGCGCCATGGTTAATGACCACGGCGTCGTAGGCGGTGCCGACTCTTGTGACATTCACGGCCGTATTGGTAATGTTCACGTTGTTCACGTAAACGCGGCTCGCGCGGTAGCCCGGAACAAAAACTTCCCCCGGAGCCAGCGGGAACCAGCCCACTCCCAATCCGCCCGATAGATGAAGTCCCGGCCCACCGCCAACCCAAGCCACCAGCGCTGGCGCGTACACCGGACGCGCAACATTTGGTCCCGGCACCCACACCCACCGGGAACCGGCAAGAGCCCATCGTCCATAGTGGAACGGCGCAAAGCCCCAGGGCTCGTCCTCCACCCAAGTCCAGCCCCACGGTTCCACCCAAATCCAGTGTCCGAAGCGGTATGGCGCCCATCCCGCTACCACGGCTGTCGGCTGCCAGCATGGACCGTAGCCGGCAACGTTGCTCCAACTGCCGTACTGGTCGAGGTCTTCGTATCCGGTCATGTCGCGCGAAACGTAGTTCGCCGAATCAGAGCGTTCTTCAATTTGGTCGCGGTCTTGCGCCCAGCTATCCAGGCCGCCCTGGTCGGGAATCTGCCCGAGATCGGAGTCCGGATGATCGGCTCCAATGCCGGCAAACGAGGCGTGCTGGCTCGCCATCATCACATGGGAATTGCCCCCGCCCGTGACCCGGCCACGCCCGTGCCACACCGTCACATACGTTCGATTGCCGTCGGGATTCACATCGATGCGATACTCCCCCGGCTGCATGACAGCGAACGCTATATTCGGTGTGTCTATTTCATACGAGTCTTCATCATCCACGTGCCGCACCTTGACAACCAGTGACCCTAACGCCAGACGGATTTGCGCCACGTTGTCACTCACCTCGAGGAAGCTAATACCGGTCTTCGGACCCAGGCGTAGCGCGGTCGCCCCAATGTGCACTTCCGCCCGCGAACCTTCATCCGCCCAAACATTGTCGCCCGTCACCAGAGGACGATTGAGAACGGCACCGACCCAGTCGTTTTCACCGCCGGGCTGAAGTGATACCGATCCCTCTATGTAATTCAACCGGGCGATGCGGCTCGGAGGATCATCGTGATCCGTATCTTGCGCATCTTGTGCACCCTGCAAATTTGCGGTCGCCTGTGCGTCCTGCGCTCTTACCCCAAGCGATGACGGCAGCATGAATGCCAAACTCGCCGCCATTATTGTCCAACGCCACCAATGCCTGCGCATCTTCATAGTGCTTTCCCCGATCGATGATTCCGAAACTTTTCCCTCGATCCTATCCATAGCCGCAGAAGCACGACAGATACCTTTAGTTTCTTGCTGTGGGTGGCTTGCAGCCAGGGGCTTACAGGGACGTGCGATATCAGGCGGGCAGATTGGTTTCTTAAGTAACTTCAGCGGGTTACTGGCTTCGGCGAGATTTCATCCAGTGTGAGATTCAACTCCAGCACGTTGACCCGCGGCTCGCCGAGGAATCCAAACTGGCGCAGCTCCGTGTGCTGGCGAACCGCTTCGCGAACTACATCCTGGCTCAATCCGCGTTCCTTAGCGATGCGGGGCACCTGAAATTCTGCCGCCTCGGGTGAGATGTGAGGATCGAGTCCGGAACCCGATGTCGTCAACAAATCCATAGGAATGGCTGCGCCCGGATTTTCCACCTGCAAACGATCAGCATCTCCCTGCACACGCGCAATCAGAGATTGATTGGTTGGCCCAAGATTCGATCCGCCGGAATTTCCCGCATCGTAGCCGGTTCCGGCACTCGACGGACGCGAATGAAAATACCCCGGAGACGAGAACGACTGCCCGATCAATCGCGATCCCACCACGCGGCCATCCCGCGTTAGCAGTTCCCCATTCGCCTGCTTTGGAAACAAGACCTGCGCCAGCCCCGTAATGAGCAAAGGAAACAGTAGACCGAACAACATAGTCGTCATCAGCGTCATCAACACAGCGATATTCAGATTCTTTTTCATTTCGCCCTTATGCCAATCCCGCGCGCACGATCAATAAATCAATCAGCTTGATCCCGATAAATGGCACGATCACTCCGCCTAAACCATAGACGAGCAGATTTCTGCGCAATAATATGGCCGCTCCTTGCGGAACATATTTCACTCCCCGCAGCGCCAACGGAATCAGCGCGACGATGATCAACGCATTAAAAATGACCGCCGACAATATCGCCGACTGCGGCGTAGCCAGGTGCATCACATTCAGCGCCTGCAGTACTGGAAACGTCCCGGCGAACATTGCGGGGATGATGGCAAAATATTTCGCCACGTCGTTGGCGATCGAAAATGTCGTTAGCGCGCCCCGCGTCATCAGCAACTGCTTGCCGATTTCCACGATCTCAATCAGCTTCGTCGGATTCGAATCCAGATCCACCATGTTTCCGGCTTCCTTCGCCGCCTGCGTGCCGGTGTTCATGGCGACGCCCACGTCAGCTTGCGCCAGCGCCGGAGCGTCGTTTGTGCCGTCGCCGGTCATGGCAACAAGTTTTCCCTGACCCTGCTCGCGCCGAATCAAATCCAGTTTGTCCTTCGGCGTGGCCTGGGCGAGGAAGTCGTCCACGCCCGCCTCGTTTGCGATGGCCGCCGCCGTCAGTGGATTATCCCCCGTGATCATCACGGTCTTGATTCCCATCGCGCGCAACTGATCAAAACGTTGCCGCATGCCGCCCTTCACAATATCTTTCAAGTGAATCACGCCTAAAGCGCGACCATTCTCCGCCACCACGAGCGGCGTCCCTCCCGAACGCGAAATCGCCTCCACCGCTTCGCGAACTTCCGCAGGCATGGTCTTTCCCTGCTCATCAAGATATTTGGCAATCGCATCGGTCGCGCCTTTACGGACTGCGCGGCCATCCAGGTTCACACCCGACATGCGGGTCAGCGCGCTGAAGGGAATAAATTCGGCATCATGCGAGCTCATCTCCCGTCCGCGCAATCCATACTTTTCTTTCGCCAACACCACAATCGAGCGTCCCTCGGGAGTTTCGTCGGCCAGCGAAGAGAGCTGCGCAGAATCCGCCAGCATCGCCTCACTCACGCCCGGCGCCGTCACGAATTCCGTAGCCTGGCGGTTTCCCAGCGTGATGGTTCCGGTCTTGTCGAGAAGCAGCGTATTCACATCACCGGCGGCTTCCACCGCTCGTCCCGACATTGCCAGCACATTGTGCTGCACCAGGCGATCCATGCCCGCAATGCCAATCGCTGAAAGCAATCCGCCGATCGTTGTGGGAATAAGGCACACCAGCAAAGACACGAGCACGAAAACCGTCTGGGGCGCACCTGCATAAATCGCGAAGGGCTGCAGTGTGACGACGGCCAGCAGGAAAACAATCGTCAATCCCGCCAACAAGATGTTGAGCGCAATTTCGTTCGGAGTCTTCTGCCGCTCCGCGCCTTCCACCAGCGCAATCATCCGGTCCAAGAATGTTTCGCCCGGATTGGAAGTGATTTTGACTTTCACCCAATCGGAAAGCACGCGCGTTCCGCCAGTCACCGCCGAACGGTCGCCCCCAGCTTCGCGAATCACCGGCGCAGACTCGCCCGTGATCGCCGATTCGTCCACCGACGCAACCCCTTCCACAATCTCGCCATCGCCGGGTACAAACTCGCCCGCCTCCACCAGACACATGTCTCCGCTGCGCAACTTCGACCCCGGCACAGTTTCTGTTTTTCCGTCGGGGAGCAGGCGGTTTGCCATGGTCTCTGCTTTGGCGCGCCGCAACGCATCGGCCTGCGCCTTGCCTCGGCCTTCCGCCATAGCCTCGGCAAAGTTCGCAAACAAAACGGTGAACCACAACCACAGCGTGATCTGCAGATTGAATCCGAACCCAGGCTGCCCGTGCATCCGCTCCAGGATGAGGAGCACCGTTGTGACCGCGCTGCCCACTTCCACAACGAACATCACAGGATTGCGCATCATGGTCACAGGATGCAGCTTGACGATCGAATCCCATGCCGCACGGCGCACAATCTTCATGTCCCACAAGCTGCGTTTTGATTTCTTGCTCGCCATGTTTGCCCTGAAAAGCCGCCTAAAAAGTCTTGCCCGCCTGCATCAGCAAATGTTCCAGAATTGGTCCCAGACTAAGCGCCGGGAAAAATGTCAGCGCTCCCAAAATCACGACGACGCCAATCAGCAGCACTGTAAACAACGGCCCAGTCACCGGAAAAGTACCCAGCGTTGCCGGAGCCTGTTTCTTCCCGGCTAGATTGCCGGCAATCGCCAGCATGGGAAGAATCATCATGAAGCGCCCGAGCAGCATGGCTACACCCAGCGAAGTGTTGTACCAGAGCGTGTTCCCGCTCAGTCCATTGAAAGCCGAACCATTGTTGGCCACTGCCGAGGTGAAGGCATAAAGCACTTCGCTGAAACCATGCGGTCCCGCATTCGCAATGGCAGAAGTGCCAAAGCTGTTCAAAACAGAAACTGCCGTAAACACCAGGATCACGAGAGGAAAGATCAGCACCACCAGCATCGCCATCTTCACGTCATAGGCTTCAATCTTTTTTCCTAGATATTCCGGCGTACGCCCCACCATTAATCCCGCAATAAAAACGGAGAGAATGACGAAGACCAGCATTCCATACATCCCCGCGCCCACTCCGCCGAAGATCACCTCGCTGAGCATGAGGTTGATCATCGGGACCATTCCGCCTAGTGGCGTGAATGAATCGTGCATGGAGTTCACCGCACCGCAGCTCGTGTCCGTGGTTACAGTGGCGAACAGCGCCGAGTTCGCTACGCCGAAGCGCACTTCTTTCCCTTCAAGATTGCTCACGGATTGGCTGGCAGCAATCGGATGTTGCGCGCCATGCTGTGCCGCAGCCGTTAGTAAAGGATTTCCGCGCGCCTCCGCCCAATATGCCGTGCTCACGCCCGCCAGAAAAAGTAACGCCATCGCTGCCCACACAGCCCAACCGTGCCGGGCCGAGCCAGTCATTTTTCCCAGCGTGTAAGTAAGAGAGGAAGGAATCGCAAAGATGCAGAACATCTCCAGAAAATTCGTGAACGGTGTGGGATTTTCGAATGGATGCGCACTGTTGGCATTGAAGAAGCCGCCGCCGTTCGTCCCCAACTCCTTGATAATCTCCTGTGAAGCCGTAGGGCCCTGCGCGATCACCTGCTGGCTGACCGTCTGCAGCGCGGGTTTGCCGTCAGGCCCGTTCACCGGCTTGCCGTCGGAGCCGAGTTGCGGCGTTTGGTAAGGATCAAGCAGTTGCACCGTGTCATAAGGCTTCAGGTTCTGCACCACGCCCTGTGACACCAGCACTAGCGCCCCCACCAGGCACAGTGGAGCCAGAATCCACAATGTGCCGCGAACCATGTCCACCCAGAAGTTTCCGATGGTCTTCTGTTCGCGCCGCGCAATGCCGCGGATGAAGGCAATCGCCAGCGCCATGCCCGCTGCCGCCGAAACCCAGTTGTGATAAGCCAGACCAACCATCTGAGTCAGATAACTCATGGTGGTTTCGGGAGTGTAATTTTGCCAATTGGTGTTCGTCGTGAACGACGCCGCGGTGTTGAACGCCAGCGCCGGAGGCACTCCCGCCAGCTTCTGCGGATTCCACGGCAGCCATGCCCACTGCTGCACGCGCTGCAAAACATACAGCAGGATCATCGAAACGCCGCTAAACAAGAGCAGCGCCAGCGCATACTCTTTCCAATCCATCTCGTGGCTTTCGTCCACGCCCGTGAGCTTGTAAAGAATCCGTTCCACCGGTCGCATCACCGGATCGAGCCACGTGCGCTCCCGGCCGAAAACTCGTGCCATGAAAGCGCCCAGCGGCTTCGTGATCAGCAACACCGCCAGCAGGAAAACTACAATTTGCAGCCATCCATTCGCTGTCATCAGAATTTCTCCGGCCGCAGCATGGCGTACACCAGATACACCAGCAGGCCCGCGCAAATGATCAGCATGATGATGGGTTCAGCGGTCATAGGAGTCTTATCGAACGCGCTCGCAGAAATGCACGTACGCGAGCGAAACCACAAAGAATAGAATTGTCACAGCAAGAAAGATTACGTCTTGCATAGCAAGTTCCCTTCAGCCTCAGTGAATTCCGGATTCGCTCTTCATTGCTCACGCATAAACTTCCCACGTGCTCGATCTCATTCAGAACTTGACCATGATAGCCATGTCGATGAACTGCTCATCTCGTCGCAGATCGGGGAACCATACACTGCTCGTGCTGCCGGGACTGCCGCAGGCCGTTTCCGCGGCTATGAGGTTCCCCGTCATGGACGAATTTCCGTTGTTGCACGCGTAGAACTGAGGATATCCGTTGTTGGTATAAGGCACTCCGCCCGAACCCGGTGGCGTGACTCCACCCGGGCCCGACCAGTACGGCACGCTGGCATGGCGATAATCGTATTCCCAGCGGAACGTGATGTACTGGCTGGGCATGTAGTCAAACGTTGCCGACGAATCCCAGGCCTTGAATGGGTCCGAGGGATTTCCGGTAAAGTACGGCGCATTGATCGCCGCCGACTCTGCCGTCTCTCCGTTGATGGGAGGGGCCAGAACCAGATAGCGTCCGGGATTGTTAATCTGGCCTCCCCCGACGGTCAATGCGTACCGGTCTTTCTTGAACCAAAAGCGGTTGTACAGCATGTAGCCGATAAAGCTCTGCTTAGGATTGATTCCCGCCTTGAAATTATCCCCCCCGACCGACTTCGCATCCTTCGTGTCACCGTGGCAGCCCACGCCTTGTAGATATACTCCTGTCGAGGTGGTCGTGCTGGGGCCAAATTCGCAACCCATATCGCCGGTGAACGAGAGCGCCATCTTGTCAAGGGTCCGTCCCGGCTTGTCGAAATACTTGATCTCGATGCTGTCGTCGGTATGGACACGGCCGCGGTTCGGAATGTACAGGTCGTCATGGCCCAACCCGTAATTATTGGAGATGATGTTCACCCAGGGTCTCGGAGTCCACTTGATCTGTCCCCCCAGTCCCTTCCTCGAGTTGGCTGAACCGTACGACTGCCATCCATTGATGAACCACGGCTCAATCTTCAAATGAGGGTTGGGAAAAATCTGAACTCTCAGACCATTGAAAAACCAGGGCGTGTTGGAGGAAACATAGGAGGGCTGATAGGCCCAATTGTCGAAGTTGTAATAGCTGAAAAGGCCAATGTAGGAGAGGAAAATTCCAGCGTCCACGTTGATCCCGTTCAACGCATTAATGTGGTAACCGCCATAGGCCTCTGCCAAGTAGCGATAGGCGGTGTCGAGGTCCCATTGGCCCTTCGCCGGACTGGGGTCATTGCGTGGCGTCGTTTCGGAATACATGCCGAACTGAGTCATGAACCGGGCGCGAACGTTGTCGTAGTGGAAGTCGCCGCCGAGGCCGAGTTGTTCCAACTGAATCTCGTTAGAGCGAAATATTTCGCTCGACCCGCTTATCGTGTTGTCTACTGGTTTGTTGAAATCGTAGGTGTAGGTAATATCGGCCCGGATTTCCGGGGTGAAGAATTTCGAATCAAAAGCCGCCTCTTTGGTCCGAGGGTTGCCGTTCAGCCAGGTCCAGTCCCAGTCGGAGAAGGGATCGATCTTAGGCTTCTTTGTCGGCCCGCCATTGGAGGCGCTATTTGCTGCAACCGCAGCAGGCGGCGGGGGCAATGTCGAAGGGCTCGGGATGGCAAAGTTTGTCGCCGTCGCAGTCGGTGGCCCGGGTGCAGCTACGGCCATCGGAGTCGGCGCCTCGCTCCGATTGTCGACAGGCGCGCTGTTTTTGTTTTCCACTTCGGCGCGCAATCGCTCCACTTCTGCGCGCAGCGCTCTCAATTCATCCCGCATCTCCTGATTCTCTGTTCGCTCAGTAGAACTAGCGCCGGCGTTCGTCGAAGACGCGGAAGGGCCTGATGCGGATTGCGCGCCACCCAAAGTTGGCAGGCATGGGACGATCATCGAGAGCAATAAGACCTGAAGCACATTCTTCTGCATGAACTTCGTTCTCCAATAACTCGACGTAGTAATCGCTGCGTTTGCCTTCCGGCGCGCTGCAATCCTTGCCGGCATAGATGCGGTGCAGAACGGCAAGGTGTCGCTCTTTCTGCGGGCGCCGACGGGCAGGGACAATCAAATAGCATACCGACGGTCCACGCTCGCGCAGCAAACCAAGAAAGAACCAGACCATGAAGGCGGTTCCGATCAACGCGATAGCTGTGAACGTAATCGGCACCCACACGCGTCGGCTCCGCTACGTAAGCGGCAACGCAAACATTCCAGTTAACCGCTTCAGGTGTAAGAGTTGTTTAAGGAATTCCTAAAGATTTCGTAAAGGTGCGGACCACCGTACCTTACTCGTTGATCCTTTGTCAGTCGCTGGCCAACGCGTGACTAGCAGCCCCACTCCGCTTCGCCCGGCTGGGCAAAATAGTGCCGCGACGTTTCCCGTTCGCTCGTCATCGAATCCAGTTCAAGAAGCGCCAGACGCGCCGCCGCCACCAGGCGGCTTTTCTCCTGTTGTGACACTTCCTTCCACCCGCCCGGCCCTTCGCTGCCCTTACCGGAAATCTCTGGCATCAATGCCTGTTGATAGTGATGGAAAAGTTCGGCCAACCGTTCCGGAGCTACTTCGTTTATCCACATATTCTTGGTCTCCCTGAACCCGCTTCGTTTGTGCGGAGTTCTTTCAGCCACACAACCATTGGACAGGCAATCGCAGAAAGTTTGAATAAAGGCTCCGTAAAATGTTCGTAAAGGCGGAGAGGCGACGACGGCGGCAGACAGTTACCAGAGAAGACCGTCTACGATCCAGGTTCAAAGCGGTAACCTACCCAGGGCTCGGTCAGCAGATATTTCGGCGAGGAGGGATCACTTTCAATCTTCTTCCGCAACTGCCCTACAAAAACGCGCAGATACTCGGGCTGCTCAGTGCTATTCGGCCCCCAGATGGCTGCCAGCAGTGTTCGGTGCGTCACCACTTTACCCGCATGCCGCGCCAGGTAAACCAGCAGATCAAATTCTTTCGGTGTCAGATGAACTTCGCGTCCCATAACTTTGACCGAGCGCGCATCCAGATCGATCGAAAAATCTCCCGCGGTAATCGTGCTCGGCGGTTCCTCAGCTGCCGGACTCCGCCGCAACTGCGCCCGGATTCGCGCCAGCAATTCATTCATGCTGAACGGCTTCGTAACGTAATCATCCGCTCCCGCGTCCAGCGCCTCCACCTTCGATCGATCTTGCCCGCGCACCGAAAGCACTATGATCGGCACTTGTGACATCTGCCGCAACTGCCGGCACAGGCCCACGCCATCCAGGTTCGGCATGGCCAGGTCTGTAACCACCACATGCGGCGTCCAGTTCTTCATCAGCTCCAGCGCCATCTCGCCGTCGTTAGCTACGCGAATGTCATACCCCTGCGACGAAAGTGTCGTGCGCAACACCCGCGTGATTTGCGGTTCGTCATCCACCACCAGGATTCGTCGGTGCTCGTTTGTCATCTTCTTCTCGTCAGTCCCACTCACCGCATTTCCTGGGTCACAATGTGTACATCCACCGCCGGTGTGTCGCGCAGAAATTTGTGGATCGCCGAAAGATAGAAATACCTCTTCCATCCCTTAGTCGCGGACCGTCCAAAAACTACCTGAGTGATGTGGTTCTCGCGCACGAACTCGGCGACCCTTTCGGCCACAATCTTTCCTTCGGTCTTCATCACTTTCGCGCCCACGCTTTCGGCGAAGCGCACATTGTCAGCCAGAGTGCGCTGGTTCTCGTCGCTCTCATCCGCCCCTGTGTCCACGTAAAGTACAAACAGGTCGCCATCCATCGCCTGGGCCATCCGCGCTCCCCGCGCAATCAGATACTGCGCCGCTGGATTCGAACTGATGCACACCGCTATCCGTTCGCGCACCTGCAGCGGCTGGCCGTCTTCTGTTTTCAATTCTGAAAGCGTTCGGTCCACAGCTTGCGTCACCTGACGCAAAGCGAGTTCGCGTAATGCAACCAGGTTTGTATTCCGGAAGAAATTCGCCAGCGCCCGCTCCACCCGCTCCAGCGGATATATATCTCCGCGCTTCATGCGGGTCTGCAGCGCCTGCGGCGTCAGGTCGGCCATTACAATCTCGCCCGCCCGCCGGATCACCCAATCCGGAACCGTCTCCCGTACCTGCACGCCAGTCAGAGCGCGGATGGTCGGCGACAGGCTCTCGATATGCTGCACGTTCAGTGTTGACACAACGTCGATGCCCGCATCCAGCAGTTCGAATACATCTTCGTAACGTTTGGCGTGCTTGCTGCCTTCAATGTTTGTGTGCGCCAGTTCGTCCACCAGCACCACATGCGGTTTGCGCGCCAGAATTGCATCGACATCCATCTCTTCAAAAATGGTCGATTTATATTCCAGCTTCTTGCGTGGAACTGACTCCAGCCGTGAAGAGAGTTCCACAATCGGTTTGCGGCCGTGCGTCTCCACCACGCCGATCACTACTTCTTCGCCGCGGCTGGCCCTGCGCACACCTTCGCTCAGCATGGCGTACGTCTTTCCAACGCCAGGGGCGTAGCCAAGAAACAGCTTGAACACCGCCGGGCGCTTCGCCGTATCCACTTCCGCCAGCCATTCTTCGGGAGTCTTAACCATCGCCGTTATTCTCCACGCCGAAGCAGGAATTGTCGAATTTGTTCACCAAGAAGACACCTGGACACGAGAAGGCAGAACGAAAGAGACCATTCAAAGATTTCTCTCTGTCTCTGTGCCTCTGTGGTGAAAAGCCTTTTTGCTTCGCATCCGTTACAATCGTGCGCGTGAAAGCCCACTGGCCACAAGACCTGCTCCGTTACGCCGCCTGCCTTGTGGCAACCGAAGTTGTGGTGCGAGTTTATCAGCACCTCATTCACGTAAATCCCACTACCGTTGCCTTGACGTTCTTGTTGATGGTGCTGTGGGTGGCGGGCTATTGGGGATTTCGCTTCTCCGTCTTTCTCGCCGTTATCGCTACGCTCGCGTTCAATTATTATTTTCTCCCTCCTATCGGAACTTTCACCGTCGCTGACCCCCAGAACTGGGTCGCGCTATTCGCCTTCCTCGTTACCGCGGGCATCGCCAGCCAGCTTGCCGACCGCGCCCGCCGCCAAACCGCAGATGCCATTCAGCGCCGCCGCGATGTAGAACGCCTCTACGCCTTCAGCCAGCGCCTTCTCGCAACCGATAACGTAGCCGAATTGCTGAACGCGATTCCTGCCTACGTCTGCGACGGATTCGGCGCCAAAGCTGCCGCCATTTATCTGCTCAGCTCGCAACAGGTCTATCGCACCGACCCCAAAGCTACCTGGCTCGCCCTGCATGATCTTCAAATGGTGAGCTCGCGCGGTGAGCCGGTGATCGATTCCCAGCGCGGAATCTCTCTTTCTCCCCTGCACCTCGGGGCTCGCACCACGGGAGCCGTCGGCATCGCCGGTCCCGCGCTCTCACGCGCCACTCTCGAAGCCCTGGGCAGCATGATCGGCATCGCCATCGAGCGCGCAGGAGCCATGGAAAAACTTTCTCAGACCGAGGCCGCTCACCAAAGCGAAAACTTGCGCGCCGTCCTGCTCGATTCCGTCACCCACGAACTGCGTACGCCGCTCACCGGCATCAAAGCCGCAGTCACAGGCCTGCTCGCCGATTACAACTTGGATGATTCGCAACGGAAGGAATTGCTCACTGTCATCAACGAAGAAACCGATCGGCTGGACCGTCTGGTCGGCGAAGCCACGGAAATGGCTCAACTCGATGCCCACAAGGTCGAGCTGCACATGGCGCCTGTGGATATCGCCGGCGTCATCGAGTCAGCCGTGGAAGAATCCCGAACATTTCTCGGCCAGCACCCGCTCGACGTGCGCGTGTCCCCATCGCTGCCCAAGGTGCGTGTGGATTCCGACCGCATCGCGGAAGTGCTCAAGCAGTTGCTGGAGAACGCCGCCAAATACTCGCCGCCCACTTCGCCTATCACGATTACCGCCGAGCAAAAGGGAGACCGCGTCGTCACCAGCGTTACCGATCACGGCCACGGAATCGACGACTTCGAGCAGTCGCTGGTCTTCGACAAGTTCTACCGAGGCCGCGACCAGCGCTATAGCGTCCAGGGCACTGGCATGGGATTGGCCATCGCCAAAGCCATCGTCGAAGCCCACGACGGCACGGTCGGCGTCACCAGCCAACTAGGCCGCGGCTCTGTATTTTCTTTCGAACTGCCTGCAGCTTAAACCTAGGCGAGGCAGCTCAGTTCTTCATCTTCGGCCGCTCGCACGCGTCCACAATCTTCGTGGGATCGATGGCGTCCTTATCCACCTGCTCTTCCAGAATCTTCCCGTCTTTCCCGATCAAAAAATTCACTCGTCGCGCCGCCTTGTATTTATCTACATAGATTCCATACTGCCGTGTGACTTCCCCTCCCCAGTCGCTCAGCAGCGGAAACGTAACTCCAATTTGGTCGGCGAACGCTTTATTCGCGAAAGCGCTATCCATGCTCACACCCAGGACCTGGGTGTCGGTAGCTTCCAGCCGTTTCACATCCTGCTGGAGAGCTTGCATCTGCTTGGTTCAACCACCGGTGAAGGCGAAGATGTAAAACCCCAGCACCACATTCTTCTTGCCGCGGAACTGGCTCAACGAAACGTCCTTCAAATCCTTTCCATCAAAATAGCTGAGTTTAAAATCGGGCGCGACGTCGCCCACTTTTGGCATAGAAACTCCCTCTGCTCCCTTGCTTTGCGCCCAAACCGGAGCCGCCATCGAAACCGTCATAAGGCCCGCCAGCAAAATTGTTGGCAACACCTTTACCAGTTTTTTCTGCATCACGATCCTCCTATCGCGAATGATAGCCCACTTGGCACACAGAAATTGTAATTTTCCTGTCTCTTCAGGATGCCAAACAGTAATGTCGCTGCCCACCTTTCACATTGCCCTAGGTCACCCGAAACCAGTAAATTCATTTTCAGAACCGTTCCACCGCCTCATGAGCCTAGCCACGCTGAACGACATTTTCTTCGTCGCCGCCGAGCGCAATCTCGACCGCGTCATGCTCCACCGCGACTCCGGAAAGTGGCTGCCCATCTCTTCTTCGGACCTCCGCCGTAACGTTGCCGGAACCGCCCGCGGGTTGCAGGAATTGGGCATCCACAAAGGCGACCGCGTTGCCATTCTCAGCGAGAATCGTCCCGAGTGGTCGACTGCTGACTTCGCCATCTTGCTTCTCGGAGGCGTCACTGTTCCGGTTTACGCCACCCTAACCCCTGAACAAACCGCCTACACCCTGCGCGACTCAGGCGCCAGCGTAGTTTTCGTTTCCACAGAACAGCAACTGCGCAAGATCCAAACCATCCTCTCCGGGACCCAAATCCAGAGAATCATTGTCATGGATCACGTTCAGATCCCGAGCGCTCTGGCCACAAGCTGTGTGCTCATGGATGACTTCATGAGAGACGGCAGTCCCATCAACCTGGATCCGCGCACCGAAGCTATCGCCCGCTCCATCCAACCTGACGACCTCGCCACTATCATCTACACCTCGGGCACCACTGGAATTTCAAAGGGCGCGATGCTCACCCATGGCAACATGGCCTCCAACATTAATTGTTCGTTGCTCGGCTTCGATATGCGCCCCGGGCTGACCAGCATTTCGTTTCTGCCGCTCTCGCATGTCACCGCACGCCACGTGGATTTCGCCATGCTGTATCACGGCGTCACTCTGGCCTACTGCCCGTTCATGGAGAATCTTCCGACCACGTTGCTGGAGGTTCGCCCCACGGTCTGCGTTTCGGTCCCGAGAGTGTACGAAAAAATTTACGCCAAGACCGAGATGACAGCCCGCGGCTTTCCCAAGTGCGCGATCTACGGCTGGGCGCTCTCTGTCGGCCGCGCCAATAAACCAGCAATTCTCGCCGGAAATATTCCTGCTTCATTAAGGTGGAAGCTGGCCAACAAAATGGTGTTCTCGAAGATTCGTGCCGGCGTGGGAGGCAAAGTCGAGACTTTCATCTCCGGAGGCGCACCGCTCGGCCGCGAACTCGCCGAATGGTTCGCCACTGTAGGCATTCGCATTCATGAAGGCTACGGCTTAACTGAAACTTCTCCCGTAATCGCGGTCAACACGCCCCTCAACCACCGCATCGGCACCGTGGGCAAGATCCTCCCGAACCTCGAGGTTCGCATCGCTGATGACGGCGAGATTCTGGTGCGCGGGCCCTCCGTCTTCAAGGGCTACTGGAATCGGCGCGAAGAAACTCAAAATGCTTTTCAGGACGGCTGGTTCAAGACCGGAGACATCGGCCACATCGACGCCGATGGATATCTCTCCGTCACCGATCGCAAGAAAGAATTGATCAAAACTTCCGGCGGGAAGTTCATCGCTCCGCAACCCATCGAAAACTCGCTCAAGCTCAACCCGCTCATCGGCACCGCCGCCATTATCGGCGACAAGCGTAAGTTCGCCTTCGCCATCGTCTCGCCCAACTTCGCGCTGCTCGAAGACTGGGCCCGCGACAACAACATCGCATTTTCCTCGCGCGCCGAACTGGTTACGAACCCCAAGGTCCAAGCGCTTTACGACGGAATTGCCGAAAACGTGAACCAGAGTCTGGCACGCTTCGAAAAGTTGAAACGCATCCTGCTCGTGGCCGACGAATTTACCGCCGACAACGGCGCCCTCACTCCCACCATGAAACTGCGCCGCCGCGTGATCGAAGATCGCTATCGCAAGCAGATCGACGAACTGTACGCTCAGGCTGAAACCGCAACACTTTCATGATCTGTCACTAAGCGCAATCAGCCACGCCCTCTTGTCATTCCGAAGCAGCATCAGCCACGCCCTTTTGTCATTCCGAAGCGGCGTCAGCCGCTGAGGAACCTGCTTTTCCTTTCCACCAAGGCGCCCTCGCGACTCCGCTGTCCCTTACGATCCAGTTTTAATTACAATGTAGCCATGACCGACCCACTCATAATCGCCGGCCGTTCCTTCCGCTCCCGCCTCATCGTCGGCACGGGAAAATATAAATCGTTTCAGGAAACCGCCCGCGCCCTCGAAGCCAGCGGAGCCGACATGGTTACCGTCGCCGTTCGTCGCGTCAACCTTGATCGCGGCAAGGAATCTATGCTCGACTTCATCGATCCCCAAAAATATTTCCTTCTGCCCAACACCGCAGGCTGCTACACCGCCGACGAAGCCATTCGCGCGGCGCGCCTTGGGCGCGAAGTGGGACTCTCGGACTGGGTGAAACTCGAAGTGATCGGTGATCAGGCCACGCTCTATCCGGACGTGCAAGCCACGCTCGAAGCCACGCGCGTGCTTGTCAGCGAGGGCTTCACTGTTCTTCCCTACACGTCCGATGACATCGTCTTCGCTAAGCGTCTGATCGACGCCGGCGCTGCCGCGGTTATGCCGCTCGGCGCGCCCATTGGCAGCGGCATGGGCCTTCAGAACCAGGCCCACATCCGCATCCTGCGTGAAATGATCACCGGCGTTCCGCTGATCGTTGATGCGGGTGTAGGCACCGCGTCTGACGCTGCCATCGCTATGGAACTGGGCGCCGACGCAGTCCTCATGAACACCGGCATCGCCAACGCGCAAGATCCCGTGCTGATGGCCGAAGCCATGCGACATGGAGTTCTAGCCGGACGCCAAGCCTACCTTGCCGGCCGCATGCCGAAGAAGTTGTATGCCACAGCGAGTTCGCCGCTAGAAGGAGTAGTCCAGTAGCGCCGGCGTCCTCGCCTAACTGTCCTGGCGGCGTCCTCGCCGCCAGCCTCAACAAGAAAACAGCCAGCAAAATGAAAGGGCGGCCGCAGCCGCCCTTTTCACTGCCAAATTTCCCTTAAATCATTTTCGCGCTGTCCACATGAATCGAATCCTTGCTCACGTGTCCGGTCACGGCGATGTGGTGTCCCTCATGCCCCTTAAGCGCTTCCGGATTGTCCACCATCAGAACTTTCTGATCTTTGTCAGTCACGATTACCACCTTCTCGCCTGCAGCCAGGCATTTCTTGGTGCATGCCTCAGCCGTAGCGTTGGCGCCCTTGACGCCGCATTTGCTGTCGCTCACCCACCCGTTGACAGTCGTGCTCTTCCCCATATCGTCAAACGCCAAAGCCGTTAAGGCGAACACGAAACAAATTGCAAGACAAAGTACAAGCACTTTTCTCATGGCCGGTTCTTCTCCTTTTGATGTTCCATCGCAGCCTCAAGCCGCGGTTTGTGGCAGGAATTCTTATCGCACGTCCGGCAGCACGCATGTCCAGCCTGCTGTCGGGTAACGCCCCGAACTATACCACAGCACAAACCTCTCATTGTCACGCCATTTGTAGACGTTAATGTGAGAAAGACTCGCGGGGACCATTCACTTCTTCGCAGAACGATTGACTGGCGCAGGATTCGCCGGCGCGGGCGGGACGTACACATACTCTCCAGGGCGCGCGTAGCGCAACTGCTCCCGCGCCTCCTTCTCGATGGCTTTTTCGTCGGTCTTCAATCCCTGAATCTGCTGCGTGTAGATCTCATTTTCTTTTTGTTCTTGTGCAATCCGCTTTTGCAGCAATTCATACTCGGCCCGCTTCTGCTTGTACACAATCATGCCGTTCGCGCCAAACATCACGTGCACAAACAGCAAGCCCGCGAGCACTGCGACGGTCGTCGTCGCAATACGCCGCCGCAATGCATACGCTCGCATCGCAAGCGGGCGCACAATTTCTATCCACGACACCGCCAACGCCTCGGCCTGCGGCACCCTTTCGGCAATCGCGCGCAGACTATCCTGCGGATTACGAAATCGTCGAATGCTTGAGATTTCTTTTACTCGAAAATCCATTGCCTGGCCGCCGTGCTCAACTTCTCCGAGTCGCGCTCGCTCCGCGCCTCCGAGTACACCCGCACTACCGGTTCAGTTCCCGAAAGCCGGTAGCACACCCACGAGCCGTCTTCGAAAACCAGCTTCAATCCGTCGGTGCGAACCACTTCGCTGACCTTGTGCCCACAAAATTCCCGCGGGTCAGATCGTAGCTTCTCAGTGAACTTCTCTTTCACCTCCGGCGTCAAGCGGAAGTTCTCCCGCTTGGGATAATAGGAACCAACTTGGTTACACAGCGCCTTCAGTTGCTCGCCCAGTGATTTGCCTCGCCGCGCCACCATCTCGCAGCACAGCAGCCCCGCCAGCACTCCATCTTTTTCCGGCACATGATGACGAATCGACAACCCAGCGCTCTCCTCGCCACCAATCGCGATCTTATCCTGCATGATCAGTTCGCCGATGTACTTGAATCCCACCGGCGTCTCGAACAATTCCACGCCGCGCGCCTTGGCGATGGCGTTGATCAGGTTCGTGGTCGCGACCGATTTCGCCACTCCGTTCTTCCATCCTCGGCTCTCCACCAGATAGTCGAACAGCAGCGCAATCACATAGTTCGGCTGAAGAAAGGTTCCATCCGCATCGACAATGCCGAAGCGATCGGCATCGCCGTCGGTTGCGATACCAATGTGCGCCTTTGTCTCGCGCATCTTTTTCCGCAAATCTTCCAGCAAGTGATCGTCCGGCTCCGGCGCATGCCCGCCAAACAGCACGTCGCGATAGTCGTGGACGGCAGCAACCTTTACTCCCGCTTCTTGCAAGGCTCCGTCGGAATATCCCCGCGCCGCGCCCCACATGGGATCGAAACACACTTGCAGGTTCGCCTTACGAATCATTTCCAGGTCCACGATTTCGCGCAGCCGCTTCAAGTATCCGGGCTTCACATCAAGCGATTCGCTGGCAGCGCCCTTCTTGCCATTACCATTCTTGCCGGCCGCCGAATCCGAGCGGTCTCCTGCTTCAATCTCAGCCTCAATCTTCTTTGTAACTTCCGGCAGCGCGGGGCAGCCATCCGGCGTCGAGAACTTGATGCCGTTATATTCCGGCGGATTATGCGATGCGGTAAAGTTGATGACGCCGTCTGCCTTGGTTTGCACGACCGCATAGGCAAATGCGGGAGTAGGCGCAGGCTCCGCGACCAGCACAGGCGTGATCCCGTGTGCCGATAAAATCTCCTCCGCCATCGAACAGAATGTCTCACCCAGAAACCGCGGATCGCGCCCAACGATCACTCGCGCTCCTTGTTTCTTCTTCGCGGCGACGTAGCGCGCAACTCCTCCAATCGCGCGCCGCACATTGGCAAACGTAAATTCCTCTGCCATGACCGCGCGCCAACCCGATGTGCCAAACTTGATCTGCGTTAGCATGTTCTGTTCTCGGACTTTAAGGTGCTACCCTTTTATTTGCGGTTGGCTGACGACATGCTAAAAGCGGACAGCCGGGAAGCGACAGCCGATTCTATATGACCGACAAACGAATCGTACTCACCACAACCAGCTCGGAAGAAGAAGCGCAGAAGATCGCGCGCCAATTGGTGGAGCGCCGTTTTGCCGCCTGTGTCAATATCGTCCCGCACGTCACGTCCATCTATCGCTGGCAGGGCAAGGTGGAAGAATGCAACGAATGGCTCCTGGTCATCAAGACCACGGCCGCGCTCTTCGGCCACGTTCGCCACGCGATTACGGAACTTCACTCCTACGAACTCCCGGAGTGTATCTGCCTTACCGTTGAAGACGGAGCGCCCAACTATTTGGAATGGATCGCGGACTCAGTTTCCACGGAAGAGTAGTTCCCAAGAATGCTTTCCATCCGTGAAGAGCGTGAATCCGTGCACGAGAAGTTCTTAGATCGCGGCCAGTCCCGCATCCAGATCCTCCACAATGTCCTGCAGGTCTTCAATTCCCACCGAGATGCGCACCATTCCATCCGTAATTCCAATGGCTTTTCGCCCCTTCTCACCCAGACCCGCGTGCGTCATGGTTGCGGGATGCGAGATCAGCGTCTCCACTCCACCGAGCGATTCAGCAAGCGAGCACACGTGCAATTTCTTCAAGAGCTTGTTGGCATTCTTCCGCGAACCGGTTTCGAACGTAATCATCGACCCGAAGCCGCTCATCTGCCGGTTCGCAAGCGCATGCTGGGGATGATCGGCGAGCCCAGGATAGAAAACTTTATCGACCTTCTTGTGGTTTGCCAGAAATTCAGCGACCACGCGGCCGTTGCTGTCGTGGATTTCCATGCGGGCCGCCAAGGTCTTCACTCCGCGCAAAAGCAACCAGCATTCAAAGGGAGAAAGAATCGCTCCCGCCGCTTTCTGCAAAAAGGCTAACTTCTCGGCATGCTCGGGCTTGCTGCAGACCACAACGCCACCCAAGCCATCGCTGTGCCCGTTAAGAAATTTTGTGGTGGAGTGAACTACCATATCCGCGCCCAGCGCCAGGGGCTGTTGAAAATATGGCGACATGAAAGTGTTATCTACGACCAGTTCAGCTTTCTTGCGCCGGCAAATCTGGCTGATCGTCGCCAAGTCACTTATCCGCATCAGCGGATTCGTCGGAGTCTCCACATAGACCATCCGCGTATTCTTGCGGATTGCGCGCTCGACGTTTTCCGCATCTGAAGTATCCACGTAGGAAAATTCCAGACCGAATCTAGTCAGCACCTGATTAAAAAGCCGTGGCGTCCCGCCATATAAATCGTTCCCGCAAACCACGTGATCGCCGGACTTTAACAGGCTTGCAACCGCGTTGATGGCGGCCATCCCGCTGGCGAATACTGGGGCCGCGACACCGCCTTCCAGCGAAGCAAGATTCTGCCTCGAGGCGCGCGCGCGTCGGATTCGAAACGCGCGAATATTCGTAACCTTTGTTCTCTCCGATGCCCTGCTGCACGTAGGTCGAGCTGAGATAGATGGGCACGTTAACCGCGCCGGTTAGAGGATCCGGCTCCTGGCCGTCATGAATGGCGCGAGTGGCAAAACCGAGTTGCTTTTTGGTTCTCATCGGAGGTTTCGAAGTAGCAGAGTTTAGATTCCGCCCTCAAAAATCTTTTTCGACAAATAACGTTCGGCTGAATCCGGAATAATCGTCGCCACCCGTTTGCCCGCTCCCAGCCGCCGAGCTACCTGCAGCGCCGCGAACACCGCCGCTCCCCCGCTGGAACCCGCGAGGACGCCTTCCTGCGCCGCCAGCTGCTTTACCGTTTCAAATGCATTCTCGTCCGACACAGCGATCACTTCATCGCATACCGCAGGATCAAACGTCTCGGGGATGAAGTTGTTTCCTATTCCTTCGACTTTATGGGGCCCGGCCGCCCCTCCCCCAAGCACCGAACCTTGCGTGGTCACGGCCACGGCCAGCACTCCGGGCACATGCTCCTTCATGTAGCGGGCCACGCCAGTGAAGGTTCCGCACGTGCCACAGCCCAAAACCACAGCATCGACTTTCCCATTCATCTGCTCGAACATTTCCACGGCAGTAGTTTCGTAGTGATAATCGGGATTCGCTTGATTCTCAAACTGCCCCGCCATGAACGCGCGGCGATCGCCCGCGACCAGTTCCTTGGCGCGCCGAATCGCTCCCTGCATACCCTCTTCGTCCGGAGTTCGTTCAACCTCGGCCCCCAGCGCGCGCATGATGATCACTTTTTCCTGCGAGAAATTTTCTGGGACAAACAACTTCACCGTATAACCGCGATTCACGCCGATCAAGGCCAGCCCGATTCCTGTGTTGCCCGCCGTGGCCTCGACAATGGTTCCGCCGGCCTTGAGCTTCCCTTCCTGTTCCGCGCGGCGAATAATCCCAATAGCAGCGCGGTCCTTCACGCTGCCACCCGGATTCAAGTACTCAAGTTTGGCGAAGATATCAGCCGAGCCGGCGGGAACTAACCGCTTCAGTCGAAGCATGGGAGTGCCGCCAACTAAATCGGTGATGTCGTCGGCGACTCCCAGATGGAAGACTTCATAGCTTTTCAAGTGCACGTTACAGGGTAAGGGGAGAGTGGGGAATCGTCAATCGCCCCGCCGACAACTGATTCCTGCAGGCCGTTCACCATCCTCATTTTTCTTAACTCCTTCTTATCCTCTCGTTTTGCTGGCGCTGCACTCAAGCTTTCTGCCGTTTCATCCGAGGAATCAGTTCAGGAGTACCTATGCCTCGGCGCATGCTCCATCTAATCTTCGGTTGTCTCTGTCTCTCGGCCGGCCAAATCGCGGTCCAAGGGCAGGAATTCAAGCTCTTGAACCGCACGGTCCAGGTCCACGGCTTCGCCTCGCAGGGATTCATCTACTCCAGCGGCAACAATTGGCTCACCATGGACACCACTGCGGGCAGCGCGGCGTTCACCGATTTTGGACTCAACATGTCTTCCGCGATAACCGACAAGCTTCGCGTGGGTGCGCAGCTCTATGATCGCAACCTCGGCCAGCTCGACCAATACCACCCCTCTCTCGATTGGGCCCTGATCGACTACCGCTTTAAGCCCTGGTTCGGCGTTCGCGGCGGCAAAGTTAAAACCACACTCGGCCTCTATAACGACACCCAGGACCTGGATTTCCTCCACACCTTCGCCCTGCTCCCCCAAAGCGTCTACTCCGCTGATCTTCGAGAAACCACAATCGCTCACGTGGGCGGGGATGTCTATGGCAATGTTCCGCTGAAGCGCCGCCTCGGCAACCTTTCCTACACCGCATACGGTGGGCATCGCAGTGACAGTATCCATAGCGGTTACCCGTATTTCTTGACTCAGTACGGGATCTACCTCCACAGCTTCGGTGGGCTTCAGTACGGCGGGGATCTTCGGTGGAACACCCCTCTGAGGGGTCTACTAGTCGGTACTTCGCGTTTGAATCAGGACATCACGGGTAGAGACTCGGTCCTGAAGCAGTACTCAAGAGCCGACTGGACCAACCAGTTCTACGGCCAGTACACCCTTGGCAAGTTGCGCATTGACTCTGAATATCGCCGGTACCTGCGGGACCAAATCATCGTGAATGACGCTTCCGAGGTCGTAACTGACTCGCGCGGATGGTATGTTTCCGGAACTTACCGGATCAGCAAATGGCTCGATCTGGGCTCCTACTACTCCCGCTACACAATGACACAGTTTTATTCCGGCCCTCTTACCGCATCCTACCAAAACCAAACCGACACCAGCCTCCCCGGCAATCACATTTACGACAGAGTCGTTACAGCACGCGTCGACTTGAAAAAATTTTGGAACGTCAAAGTGGAAGGTCACTTCATGAACGGTTATGTTCACGAGGCATACCCGGAAGGGTTCTATCCCCAAGTGAACCCTCAGGGCTTTAAGCCCAACACTAATGCCCTGGTCGTTAAGACTGGCATTAATTTTTGAGCCCGCATAGGCGAAGGAGAAAGAAATGAAATGCCTAAGAATACTCCTCGTTGCTGCCGGATTGATGAGCCACCTCTTAGCGAACGCCCTTGCCGATGAGGTCAAGCTGATTGCCAATTTAGGCGTGAAAGCCGACACGATTTCCGCGGAGGAGATCAAGAAAGTCTTCCTGCAGGAGAACAAGTCGCTCCAGGACGGCACCCACGTCGAACCGGTGCTCGAGAAGCGTGGGCCCGTTCACGAAGCTTTTCTGCATGAGTATCTCGGCAGAACCGCCGACGATTTGCAGACCTATTATCGCGTCCTTGTATTCACCGGCAGAGGCTCCATGCCGAAGGAACTAGGCTCAGACGCTGATGTCGTGGCCTACGTAGCCAGAACAAAAGGCGCCATCGGATACGTCGGGGCGGCCGCCAATACTGAAGGCGTCAAGACTCTCGCCATTGCCGAGACCGGCAACGCTTCAGAAAGAAAGCTCGTTAGCCGCGTTCAGCCTGAATATCCGGAGACTCTCAATCGGCTTAACATTGGCGGCACGGTGCGGCTGCAGGTCACGATCTCCGCCAAAGGCGCCGTTGAGAACGTCGATGTTTTAGGCGGGAATCCGATTCTAGGCGAGGCCGCCGTCGCAGCCGTAAAGCAATGGGTCTACGCCCCGGGCCGCTCGCGCACCACCGCAGAAGTTAGCGTCCCCTTCGTTGCGCGACAGTGAAACTCGAAACCACCGGAAGCGCCATGAAAGCTCTGACGGTTTTTCCCAGCAGTGCGAATGATGTCCTGCAAATCTTCCAGCGAAGGTTGCTGCAGAACTTTGAGGACCCGGGTGGAGTTAATTTGAGAGTGTATATCGTTGACAATTACTGATCCGGATTCGGTGGCCAGAGTTGGCGGTGCTTGCCATGCCAGCGCACAAGTAATCCAGCCGCAACAAACTCCCGCCTCGAAATCATTCGCCCTCCACTTTCATGCGTCACGGACCGGCGCCACTCTAGAACAGGAACGGAACCAAACGCCAGGTTCTCTTCAAATATTGCTGGTAGGGTTCGCCGAGGGCCGAGGCGAGTGCACGTTCCTCGACCTGTATCCGGTAGGCGTAGGCGAGGGCTAAACAACTAAGACCTGCCGCCAGGCCTGCCCAATTCCCCAGCGCCAGGCCAAAACCAAGCAAACTCATCAGCGCGCCAGCGTAGGAGGGATGACGAATATAGCGATAGGGCCCCTTTTCAACTACAGTTTGGCCGCTGTGCGTTGCTACATCGAACGTAAAATATTTCCCCAGCAGCGAGGCGGATTACCACCGAAAGGCAACGCCTCCGATCATCAGCCCAAGTCCGGCAAAGAATACCGCAACCCTTTCCCCGACAATCGCGGCCTGCGGTACCCAAAACGTTAGCCCAAAATCCAGGCCGATGCCAACCAACCAAAGCAGAGCAATAAGGTTCAGCGATCCCTGATCTTGCGCTTTGGCAGAGGCACTCGAGCGTTTGCCTCGCGCGGCGACAACTTCAGGAAGTATCCAGAGCGCGAACGCGCTCCAGAAAAGCAAGGCGTAAGCTCGTACTCCGATAAATGGCAAGGGGCGCAAAGAAGATTCCTATTCGCAGGGGTCTTGCTTATTGCGTTCCGCTCGCCGCTTTCTGCGTGCCCGCATAATACCCGCTCTTGGTGCGCACCATCATCTTGCCATGGCCCTTTTCCTTGGCCTCAACGCGAATCTGCCGGAATCCCCCGGCAGACCTGGGATTCGTTGGCTTATAACCAATCGTGTATTGGTTGCGAATGTCATGCGCGACTTGCCGGCTGATCTCATCCACTTCATCGAGCGTCTTAGGAAAAAACGCAATCCCACCCGTCCGCTGCGCAATAATTTCCAGCGCCCGCTTGGCTCGCTTGGGATGCTCTTCATCCCCCAGCAGCCCAATCGCATACACCGATGGACCATTCTCCACCTGCAATTGCTTCACCGCTTGCTCCAGGCTTTCCCGGCTGGCATTGTCTTCTCCATCTGTTACCACGAATAGAACTTTCCGCTCCAATTTAGCGTTCTTGAAATTCTCCGCCGAAGCCACGACGGCTTCGTACAACGCTGTCCCGCCTCTCGCGTCAATTTTCTCCAGCGCTTCTTTCAATTTCAACAAGTCGTTGGTGAAATCCTGGTCAAGAAAATACTCATCGTTGAAATTCACCACAAACACCTCATCCTGTGGATTGCTCGACCTGACCAGATTCAGCGCCGCCTGGTTTACCTTGGCCCGCTTCTCTCGCATCGATCCGGAATTGTCGATCACAATCCCCATGGCCACGGGTATGTCTTCATGGCGAAACGAGACAATGGTTTGCGGCTTTCCGTCTTCGAACACGGTAAACGCGCTCTTATCGAGGTTGGTGACAATGTGCTGATGGTCATCCACGACGGTTGCGTGCAGCAGCACTTCATCCACATTCTTGCGGATAACGAAGGTTCCACTCTCTTTATCGGGTTGTTGGCCTGGCGTAGCCGGAGGAGGAGAACCCGCTCCAGTTTGAGATGCCGCAGGTTGTGACGGAGCAGGTTGAACAGGTTGCGACTGATCAGGTGCTGACTGAACGCCCTCGGCCCGCGTCGGCGCGCCTTTCAAGTCCGCACGCCCCGCAAAAGGCTGCACCAATACCACAGCAACAGCCCCGGCCCAGATCGCGCATTTTAGAGAAAAAAATCTCCGCGCTCGCTTATTCCTCGGGAGCGTAATAACCGGTCCTGGCATACACACGCAGCGGCGGCAATCCTTTCGGCGGAAGTAACTTCACTTTAATCTTACGCCATTTGCCGTCCCGCACCACTTTGCTGGGACGATATCCCAGCACGTACTGGTTGCGCAGTTCCACTCCGATCTTGGTCGCCACATCGGCCAGGTCGTTCGGATTTTCCACCGTAAACGCCCGCCCACCGCTCAGTTCCGCAATCTCCCCTAGCAATGCCGGACCCAGTCGTTCTTCCTCGGTGGGAAAATACCGGTCATAAATTCCAATGGCGTATACCATTACGTCCGCTTCCTTCACCAGGGCCTTGATTTCCCCTTCCGTGTAGCGGCTGTGATTGTCGCCCCCATCGGAGATGATCAGCAGCGCCTTCTTCGGGTACTTGGCCTGCCTCATCTTGCTCACGCCCATGTAGATCGCATCCAGCAGCGCCGTCCGCTTCCGCGGCACTGTGAACACCAGTTTGCCCTGGATCTCGTCCACAGAACTGGTGAAATCGTTCACCATCTCCGGCTCGTCCGAGAAGGTAATCATAAAAAATTCATCTTGCGGGTTGGCTGTCTTGAAGAACTCCACCACCGCATCCTTCGCCCGGTCCATCTTGCTGCTCATACTGCCGCTGGAATCGAAGATCACCCCGAGCGATACTGGTGCATCCTCACTCGAGAACGTTTTGATCTCCTCCTTTGAACTTCCTTCGAAGAGTTGGAAGTTTTCCTTATCCAATCCTGTCACCAGCCTGTTCATCGGATCTGTAATAGTCACCGGCACCAGTACGAGATCCGCAGACAGTTTCAACGGACGCATATGCGCATCCAGTTTCGGGGAGATCATGGTCTGTTTCGCAACTTCTTCTGTCTTCGGTTTCTCCAGTTCGCGCGGTTCTACATGCACATCATTCACGCTCGTCTGCGCCGCCGCGGACGCTGCGAAACCACATACAGCACACAGCGCGAAAAGCACCATCCACAGGGCAGACGCAGTGCCGCACAACCGGGCGAATGTTGGGTTCCAAGGTTCAACCAGGCAAGACTTCCGAACTACTCTCCGAACTAGGGCCTTGGGGCGAGTTGGCCGGCGCCCATCCAGGAGGGCCATAAGCACCTCGATTGGCCGCGATATTATCACAGCTCGGGCCAAGTGGATGCTCTTTCTTTGTCAAATGTTGGTGACAATCCGGAAATGGTCCACCTCTTGCGTGCCCACCGATTCCAGACCCTCCCAACACCTCGCCGACTCCTCAGCCCATGTTGTTACAATCAAAGGTCCTCATGGCTGACATCCATCCCTTTCGCGCATTTCGTTACGATCCTCACCAGGTGTCCCCATCCCAGGTTGTCACTCAGCCCTATGACAAGATCACCCCTGCCCTGCAGGATCATTATTACGCCGCCAGTCCTCATAACCTCGTTCGCATCATTCTCGGCCGCCGGGAACCAACTGACGACGCCAAGAATAACGTCTACTCCCGCGCCGCCACTTACTTTCGCGACTGGCGGCAGCAAGGCATCCTTCGGCAGGATTCCCTGCCCTCCCTCTACATCTATTCCGAGCGCTTCACTCTCCCCGGCTCAACCGCAGCCCTCGAACGCCTCGGCTTCATCGCCCTCGGCCGCATCGAGGACTACTCCGCCCGCGTCGTCTTCCGCCACGAACAAACCCTGGCCAAGCCCAAAGCCGATCGCCTCGACCTGCTCCGCGCCACCCGCGCCCACTTTGGGCAGCTTTTCATGCTCTACGAGGATTCCGGGCAGATCGAATCCCTTCTCTCAACGCCCGCCGATCCAGCCATTACAGTCGCCGATGAACACGAGGTGCTTCACCGCGTGTGGCCTATGACCGATCCAAGCTTGATCAATTCCGTTCGAACCGCAATGAGCGACAAGAAACTCATCATCGCAGACGGCCACCACCGCTACGAAACCGCTCTCACCTACCGCAACGAATGCCGCGCTGCCGCGTACTCCTCAGTTCCTCAATCCAGCACCGCGCCTTATGAGTTCGCCATGATGACCTTCGTCAACATGAACAGCCCTGCTCTCGTCATCTTGCCCACTCACCGCATCGTTCACAGTTTGTCTTCGTTCTCGGAAGAAAACTTCCGCAACGCCGCCCGGGCCTTCTTCGATATGGAAGAGGTCGATCCATCCCTCGATGCCCTCCGCGCCTCCATCATCCTTCGCGAGTCCGGGCGCGCCGGAACCTCCATTCTCGCCGTCACCGCCAAACGCGCCTTTCTGCTCCACCATCCCAATCCCAACGCCACCCAACAAGTCTTCGCTGGCCTCTCCCTCCGCCAGGAATCGCTTGACGTGGTACAACTCCACAAGTGTTTATTGGAAAAGGTTCTCAACCTTTCACCAGAGTCCATCGTGAACCAGCAAAACATTTCCTACGTTCGCGATCCCGCCGAAGCTTTGTCGCGCGTTCGCGGCGCAGGCGAGCCGCACGCCAATATCGCCTTCTTGATGAATCCCTGCCCCATGTCCCAAATCCGCGACATTGCCTTCGCCGGCGAGGTCATGCCCCAGAAATCCACCGACTTCTATCCCAAACTTCTCAGCGGACTAACCATCTATGCCCTCGACTAGAATCTGGGCTGTCGGCATCGTCTCGTTTCTCGCCGTCCTGCTCCTCTCTGCTGCGGCCCCAGAGAAGCACCTCGCCATCTACTCCACCGCCGCTAACTATTCCCTGCCCGTCGTGCAGCGCCAGGGACGCGATTACGTCGCCCTGCTCGAATTACTCGATCCCCTGGGCGCCGTCAGCGCTAAATCCGACCCTCCCCGCTGGCGCCTGCACTACAACAACATCCTCGGCGAATTCATCATCGGCAGCAGCCGCGCCCGCGTCCAGGGACGCGATGCCGATCTCTCTGGCAAATTTCTCATGGAAAACGGACGCGGCCTCGTCCCCCTCGACTCGCTGAATTCTTTGCTCCCTCGCATCCTCGGTGGACCCGCAACTCTCCACGAAGAATCCGGACGTCTCTTCATCGGTAACATCGCCACCCACTTCACCGCCTCGGTTTCTCCTGACGATCCTTCGCACCTTATCTTTCACTTCACCGCGCCGGTGAATCCCTCCGTAGCCAGCGAGCCCGGCAATGTTCGCCTAACCTTCCGCCGCGAGCCGCTCACCTCGCCCGCCTCACCCATGCTCACTTTCAACAGCAAGATCATTCCGTCCGCCGATTACTCCGAGACCAACGGCGCCGCAGAAATCAACATAACCACCAGCGTCCCGCTCATCGCCGCTTTCAGCCCGGATGGCCGTACCATCACACTCGCTCCTCCGAAATCGCGACCTCCCGCAATCGCAACCGCCGCTGTACCCTCAACCCCAACCTCAGCCGCAAACCCATCTGCAACCTCGACGCCTGCGCCCGTCCCAGCTCCTAACCAAACCAACCCGCCCCCTCAGCCGCCGCAAGCCACTCCGCCTGCAACCATCCCGCGCCGTTACTTCGCTATCGTCGATGCCAGCCACGGCGGCAACGATCGCGGCGAGGCCCTAAGTCCCACTCTTGCGGAAAAAGACATCACCGTCGCCTTCGCCCGCCGTCTGCGCCAGGAGCTCGAGAGCCGCGGCATCCCAACCCTCGTCCTCCGCGATTCCGACGCCAACCTCTCCCTCGACGAGCGCGCTTTTTTCGCCAATACCACCCACGCCGCCGTCTACATCGCCCTGCATGCCGCATCCAACGGCCACGGCGTGCGCCTCTACACCGCGTTACTCCCCTATACCAATGATGACGACCGTGGTCCCTTCCGATCCTGGACCACGGCCCAATCCTCCTCCATTCCCCTGAGTCAGGCCACGGCCGCAAGCGTAGCCGCGGAATTAAGAAAGCTGCAGGTAACGGTTCGCACTCTCACCGCCCCGCTTCGACCACTGAATAACATCGTCACCGCGGCCATAGCAGTCGAAGTCGCTCCGCCCGCATCCGATCTCTCACCCTTAATTGCGCCCGACTACCAACAACTCATCACCGGCGCCATCGCCAACGGAATCGTGGCTATCCGTGCGCAACTCGGGGCCGCCCCATGAAATCAGGCAATTTTGTGATCGAGTCATGTGGTGATTTAATACCCTGGGTTTTCATGAATCTCTTCAATCGCAAAATGACCCGATCGCAAAATCGCTCGATTCCGCCCCTATGATTCCTCGCCACTTTTATATCGCGGTCTCGGTACTGATCGCCGCCGTGCTCGGCATGAGCCTTTACGCCTGGCACATGCGTGGACGCGCCGCCGCTACTCCCGTCGCCTCCACCGACACGCGTCCCGTCGTCGCACCAGTCGCCGGACCAACTGAACAAGTGACCCTGTTTGTCGCCTATGACGATGTCGGCGTACTCCACGCGCAGCCCGCTCAGATTCCACTACCGAGCGTCCGCCAACAGCGCGCCGAAGAATTACTCCGTGCCCTCCTCGCCCTCTACCTGGACAAGAACTCTCCCCACCCGCTCCCGCCCGGCTCCGACATTCGCAGCGTTTACCTGGTCGATCCCGGACTCGCCGTGATCGACATTAACGCCGCCTGCGCCGACGGTCACCGCTCCGGAGTATTGGAGGAAGAACTCACCGTCGCCTCTCTCATCCAAACACTTTCCGCCAACATCACTGGCATCTCGAGAGTGAAAATCCTGGTAGAAGGCCAGGAGCGGCAAACTCTGGCCGGCCACGCCGATCTGTCCGCGTTCTTCGACGTCTCCGCCATCAACCACCTCACCGCACAACTGCAGTCGACACAATAGTCGCACCATCGCCGCACACCAAGCCTGCTACTCCACCTTCTCCGCCACCCATCTCGATATCGCGGTCACCAATTTCCGAGGAGCGAACCTCACCGACTCCGCCACCAACCAATTCTGAACTCCAGAAATGACGACTGTCCGCCCCGCCATCAATCCACGGTACCCGTCCCGTGCAACATCTTCCGCATTCATCGGCCGAAGCTTCTTGAATAGCCGCGAATCCTCAGTGCCAGCCCGCTTCGCGAACCCGGTAGCTGTAGCCCCCGGACAAAAACAACTCACCACCACGCCCGAACCCGCCATTTCATTCGCCAGCGCCTCCGAAAACGAAAGCACATAAGCCTTGGTCGCGTAATACACCGCCATCAGCGGCCCCGGCTGAAAAGCCGCAGTCGACGCCACATTCATAATCTTCCCGCTCCGTCGCGCCAGCATCCCCGGAAGAAACAGCCGAGTCAGATGCGTAAGCGCCATAACGTTGAGCTGAATCTGTCCTAAGATTTCCTCCTCCGCCATTCCTGAGAACTCACCAAAAACTCCGAACCCAGCATTGTTCACGAGCACATCGACGGCAATCCCATCGCGCTGCAATTGGTCGAACAGAAACTTGGTAGCGGGTGCCGCGCTCAGATCAAGCGCAACCGTTTTCACGGTCACTCCGAACTCCACTTGCAGTTCACCAGCAATGTGGTTCAGCTTGTCTGAGCTGCGCGCCACCAGGACAAGGTCGTAGCGATCACGCGCAAACAGCTTGGCCAGTTCATATCCAATGCCACCCGAGGCGCCGGTGATTAGAACAGTTTGTTTCTTCGAATCCATGAGATCTCCCTCTTTCCGCGACAGCACTTTACTCCGAAATAAAAAAGCGCGGGCGAGAGCGCCCGCGCCACACAAACTTAAGAAGACTATGCCCCCGCCAAAACCGGTTCCACTCCATAAATCGCATGCCACGAACTCGCCGCCTTCAGCTTCCCATTGACGTTCTGAATGTTCTTCACGCCTTCGGTCTCCAGCCACTTGCGGAACGCCGCCGCTCCCTGCTTCGCATAGATCGGAATCCCGTCTTTCCACGTGGCGCGTCCACACAGTACGCCATTAAACTTCACTCCGGATTCCCCCGCCAACTCCAGCGTCTCACTGAACTCGGCATTGCTCACGCCCGCTGAAAGATAAATGAACGGCTTGGTCGCCACGCTCGCCGCCTTGTGAAAGAATTCAATCGCTTCCTTCTTCGTATAGGCCTTCTGCCCGCCGAAACAATTTACCCCTTCCACGAACTTCATATTCACCGGCACTTCCACCTTCAGCACATCCACGCCGTACCGATCCTTACTGAATTCCCGCATACTCTCCGTAACAATCTGCGGCTTCTTTTTCGCGTATTCCAATCCCTTCTCATCCGCGCCTTCCTCATACCCCACAAACTCCAGAAAGAACGGAATGTCATTGGCCCGGCATTCATCGCCAATGCGCTCCACCCACGCGTGCTTCTTGTCGTTCACGTCCTTAGGATCGAACGGCGAGTAGTAAAGCAGAATCTTTACGCAATCTGCCCCGGCTTCCTTCAACCGCCGCGCCGACCAGTGATCCAGCAGATCTCCCAGCCGACCCGGCCCAGTCTTGTCGTAGCCGGTCTTTTCATACGCCAGCAACAGCCCGGCATTCTTCGCCCGCCGCTTCGAGGCGGGCAATCCCCACTCCGGATCGAGCAGGATCGCGCTAGCATGGGGAGTCAACACCTCCGTCACCAATGTCTTAAACTCCTCCATCATCGCGTCGCTGATTTCCCCACCCTTTTCTTTACTAAGCGATTTCTGCAGCGACCCTCGCTGATCCATCGCCGCCGCCGCAATCACGCCCCGCTCATTCGACACTTTTCTCAGACCCGCAAGTTTGCCAGGGGTAAGCTTCATAGATTCCTCCAGGACTGCCGAGAAGATGAATGCCAGAAAACACTCAATTGTAAACCAAGGAAATCGCGCCCGAAGCCTCGGGGCCGTACTTTTCGCTGCTCACGCCACCCAATTCTGCACTTTCAGTCCGCGTACCCGCCGAAACTCCTTCTCGTTATTAGTAACCAGCGTTAGGCCAGAAGCCAGCGCGTGAGCGGCAATCCAGAGATTGTTGTTGCCGATCATCTCGCCCCTACTCTCAAGGTCGGCGCGGATGAAACCGTATGTCTCAGCCGCCTTCTCCGGCAGCGGCAGGGCAGGCAGCGACAGGCTCAGCTCGCGCAATCGCTCCAACCCGGCCGCGCTCTGCGAGCTTTTCATTACCCCATATTGAAGTTCGCCATAGGCGATCACAGACACGGCGGCCTCTCCGGGCTGAAGCCGATCGAATCGCCGCACGACCGCCTCGGGACGCCTCTGGCGAAGGTAAATTACGATATTGGCGTCGAGCAGGTAGCGAGTTTCCATTTATAGGCCCTCTCGCTCCTGGGGGAGGTCTTTTTTCCGGTCGGGAAGCTCAATGTCGTCCGGGAGGGAGGCGATTATTTCGAGCGCCCGCCTCAAATTGCGTGGTTTTTCCCTTAGCACCACCTCGTCCCCCCGGCGAAAAATCTCGACTTGCTTCTCCTTGAAGCGAAACTCCTTTGGCAAGCGAACCGCCTGGCTGTTGCCCGAGAGAAACACCTTCGCGATGGCCATCGAAATTCTCCCTGTATATACGGCAAGTATACACTTCGGGCAAGAGGTTTGCCATTAGAGCGGAGTCATCATCAAAACTGGTATCGTGGTATGACCGCTTCACTTGCGACGAAAGGTATGACCCTATGCCCATTGCCACCACCAATCCCGCCACCGGCGAAGTTATCCGGACTTTCGAGCCACTTTCCGACGCGCAGATCGAACAAAAACTCCAGCAAGCCGTCACCGCCTTTCACGCCGAGCGCAAAACTTCTTTCGCCGAGCGCGCCCGCCGCATGCGCAAGGCCGCCGACATCCTCGAACGCGACAAAGATAAGTTCGCTCATCTGATGACGCTCGAAATGGGCAAGCCCTACAAAGCCGCCGTAGCCGAGGCCGTCAAGTCCGCCGGAGGCTGCCGCTACTACGCCGACAATGCCGAGCGCTTCCTCACCGACGAAGTCATCGAAACCGGAGCCAAAAAGAGTTTTGTCCGTTATCTTCCCATCGGCCCCATTCTCGCCGTCATGCCCTGGAACTTCCCTTTCTGGCAGGTGTTTCGCTTCGCCGCTCCCGCGCTGATGGCCGGCAACGTCGGACTGCTTAAGCACGCCTCCAACGTTCCTCAATGCGCCCTCGCCATCGAAGAGATTTTTCTCGAAGCCGGGTTCCCCCAAGGCGCATTCCAAACTCTGCTGATCGGCTCGCAACAAGTGGACGCAATTCTCAACGACCCGCGCGTCGTCGCCGCTACCCTCACCGGAAGCGAGCAAGCCGGCATTCAGGTCGGAATCGCCGCCGCGAAACGAATCAAGAAAGTTGTTCTCGAACTCGGCGGCAGCGATCCTTTCATCGTCATGCCCAGCGCCGATCTCGAAGCCGCCGTCGCCACCGCCGTCGAAGCCCGCGTCATCAACAACGGCCAGTCCTGCATCGCCGCCAAACGTTTCATCGTCGCCGACTCCATCGCCGACGACTTCCAGCGCAAGTTCGTCGACCGCATGAAGAACCTGCGCATCGGCGATCCCTTCGACGAAAAGACCGAACTCGGCCCACTCGCCACCGCCGACGCCGTAAAGTCTCTCGACGCCGACGTGCAGAAAACAGTCAAAGCCGGCGCCAAGCTGCTAACCGGAGGCCATCCCCTGAAACTCCCCGGCAACTACTATGCCCCAACCGTTCTCACCGACATCCCCAAAGATTCCCCCGCCTACCGCGAAGAATTCTTCGGACCGGTCGCCTCGCTCTTCCGCGTCAAAGATATCGACGAAGCCATCCGCCTCGCCAACGACAGCCGCTTCGGCCTGGGCGCCAGTGCCTGGACCACCGACGACCGCGAGCGCGAGCGCTTCATCAACGAACTCGAGTCCGGCATGGTCTTCATCAACAAAATGGTCGCCTCCGATCCCCGCATTCCCTTCGGCGGCGTCAAGCAGTCCGGCCACGGCCGCGAACTCTCCGCCAACGGCATCCGCGAATTCATGAACATCAAAACCGTTTCCATCGCATAAGCTCCCCGTCCGCAGAGACGTAGCCTGCTGCCTCTCTGCCACCACCACGGCATCCGGGTGTAAAATCACCAACGCCGCAAGACCTTCTAATGAATGTTCCGTCTAATCAAATACCCTAAGGAGTCCGAATGCGATCTCTGCTCCTGCTGACCTCCCTGCTGTGCGCCACAGCTTTCGCCTCACCGCCGCAGTCTGATCTCGAAGCCCGCCGAAAGGCCCTGAACGATCTGCTCGCCGAACGCTGGGAGTACACTCTGCGCACCAGCCCCATCTACGCTTCCATCCTCGGAGACAAGCGCTGGAACGATCAACTCGATGACTTCTCTCAAAAAGCCATTGACGACGACCTCGCGCAAAGCAAGAAGTTCCTCGTCCGCTTCCAGTCCATTGACACCGCTGGCTTCCCCGAGCAGGAGGTATTAAACAAAACCCTCATGATCCGCGACCTTCAGTTCGCTCTCGATGGCGCCCGTTTCAAATCGTGGGAGATGCCCGTCTCCCAGTTCAGCGGCGTTCACATCGACCTTCCCGCGCTCGTCCCCGTCCTCTCGTTTCAGTCCCTCAAGGATTACGAAGACTACATTTCCCGGTTGAAACAAGTCCCGCGCTTCTTCGACGAGAACGAAATCCAGATGCGCAAAGGCATGGCCGAAGGTCTCATGCCCCCGCGCATTCTGCTCGAAAAAGTTGTTGAACAAGCCAACGGTCTCGCCACCAACGCTCCTGACGCCTCTCCCTTCGCACAGCCTTTCGCCAAGTTTCCCGATTCCATCTCCGCCCCCGACCAGAAACGCTTGCGCGAACAAGGCCTCGCGGCCATCCGCGAATCCGTGCTCCCTGCCTACGTCAAGTTCACAACTTTCGTCCGCGAAGACTATGCCCCCAAAGGCCGCACTGATCCCGGCGTTTGGTCGCTTCCCGATGGTCCCGAGCGCTACGCCTTCCGCGTGAAAGAAAGCACCACCACCAATCTTTCTCCGGAAGAAATCAACCAGATCGGCCTGGCTCAGGTCAAAGAAATCGAAGCTCGCATGTTGCAGGTCGCCAACCAACTCGGCTACAAAGACCTCAAGACCTTCAGCGCTTCTCTCCAGACGAACCCTAAAGTCCACGTCCACTCTCGCCAGGAGATTCTCGACCTCTACCAAAAATACATTGACCAGATGTACGTCAAGTTGCCCTCGCTGTTCGGGCGTCTTCCCAAAGCCAAGCTGGAAGTCAGGCCCATCGAAGAGTTCCGCGAGAAGGAAGCTTCGACGCACTATGTTCAGGGAGCTCAGGATGGCTCCCGCCCCGCCCATGTCATGGTGAACACCGGCGACTTCGAGAAGGGCACCACAGTCGACTTCGAAACCACCGCCTACCACGAAGGCGTCCCCGGCCACCATCTCCAGATCGCCATCGCTCAGGAACTGCCACAGCTCCCACCCTTCCGCCAGAACGAGTACTACACCGCCTACACCGAGGGATGGGCGCTCTACGCAGAACGTCTGGGCAAGGAAGTTGGGTTTTTCCAGGATCCCTACAGCTATTACGGCCATCTGCAGGACGACATGCTCCGCGCCATCCGCCTCGTCGTCGATACCGGCTTCCACTACAAGCACTGGACCCGGCAGCAGGTCGTCGACTTCTTTCACGACCACTCTGCCATCGACGAAGCCGAAGTCCAGAGCGAGACCGACCGCTACATGGCCTGGCCCGCTCAGGCCCTCGGCTACAAGATCGGCCAACTCGAGATCCTGAAACTGCGCCAGTATTCGAAAGACCAACTCGGCGACAAGTTCAACCTGAGCAACTTCCACGACGAGGTGATCGGCGCCGGCGCTCTACCGCTCGATGTCCTCTCCACTCGAATCCACGAGTGGGTAGCAGCGCAAAAGGCTACTGCATCGGTTTCCACCACACGATAATTATCCCTGGGGGCGTAGCTAACCTTCGGTGTCGTCGCCAGTCGAATTGCTTAGGAGCGGGGTTGATCGATATCCTTTAGATACTCCTACTTGACCTGACCATGCGCACCCTCCTGGACACTTTCGGCCAGACCTTGCGCACCCTCTGGGCGCACAAGCTCCGTTCCTTCCTCACCATGTTTGGTATCGCCTGGGGTGTGGGATCGCTTCTCCTCCTCGCCGGCGTCGGCGAAGGTTTCCGCAACGGCAACCGCCGCCAACTCGAAACCTTCGGCAAGAACATCATCTTCTTCTTTGGAGGCCGCGCCCCCGCCGTCGAAGGCAGTTTCAACTCCATGAAGTGGTTCAATCTCACCTATGACGACTACATCGCCATTAAGAACGAGTCCAAGCTCGCCATCCACATCGCGCCGGTAATCGCGCGTGACGACATCCGCGCCGTCAGCGACTACACCAGCACCAACGGTCAGGTCTCCGGCGTTCCCCCCATCTACAGCCAGGTGCGCACCATCCCCCTGGAGGTCGGCCGCTGGATCAACGACGAAGATAACGACCAGCGCCGCCGCGTCTGCCTTCTGGGCCGCGAAATGACCCGCAACTTATTCCCCGGTCGTCCCGCGGTCGGCAACACCATCCTTCTCAACGGCATTCATTTCGAGGTAATCGGCATGCTCTCCATGATTGGCAATGAAGAGCAGAACTCCACCAACATCCGCATCTTCGTCCCCTTCAATACCATGCGCGAACTTTTTCCCCTCAAGGGAGATAACTCGAAGGAAGGCAATGCCATTTCCTTCATCAACTATCAGCCGCGCACTTTCGATGAAAACGAAGACGCAAAAGACGAACTTCACCGCATCGTGGCTCGCAACCACGGCGGCTTCAACCCTAAAGCGGACGATATCTGGGAGGAATGGGACACCGTCAAGAACCAGAAACTCATGGGCAAGATCTTCACCGCCATGGATTGGTTCCTCGGCGGTGTAGGCCTTATCACCCTGGCTCTCGGCGCAATCGGCATCATCAACATCATGCTGGTCGCGGTCACCGAGCGTACCCGCGAAATCGGCCTGCGCAAAGCGTTGGGCGCAACCAATCGCAACATCCTGTTCCAATTCTTCCTCGAAGGCGCGTTCCTCACGATATTCAGCGGTGCTGCGGGAGTTTCCGCTGCCATGCTCGTCGTCCACCTGCTTTCGGGCGTGAATCTCCCTCAAGGTTTCGATACGCCGCGTATCGTTCCCGTGTCCGCCATCGCCGCAGTTCTTTCTCTGGCATTCGCTGGCATCACGGCCGGCCTTTACCCGGCCCGCAAAGCCGCCATGCTCGAGCCCGTCGAGGCCTTGCGTCAGGAGTAGTTTGCAGCAACAATAGGAGGCAATGATGACGCGCGATCTATTGAAAGAAGCTCTCGGCGCCATGCAGTACAACCGCCGCCGCACCGCGCTCACCATGCTCGGCATGGCCTGGGGAATCGCCACCGTCGTCATCCTGCTGGCTTTCGGCTCCGGCTTCGAGCACGCCATCAACTTGATCTTCAGCTCCTGGGGCACCGACGTAATCGGAGCCTTCCCTGGCCGCACTTCCCTGCAAGCTGGCGGCGCCAAGGCAGGCAGCGAAATCCGTCTCCAGCTCGCCGACGTCGATTACATTCGCAACGAAGTCCCCATGGTCAAGGGCGTCACTCCTATCTTCGACAAGAACAACGGCGCAACCATCCAGCATGACACGCGCACCTTCACCAATCTTTTCCTCACCGGAGTCTATCCCGTCTACGAACGCATCCGGGGTTTTTCCGTCAACATCGGACGAGGTCTAAGCGAAGAAGATCAACTGCAGCGCGCCCGCGTAGCGGTCATCGGCGACGAAGCCAGGCGCAGGCTTTTCTCCGGCGAGCCCCCACTCGGACAAATCATCCGCATCAACGGCCTCAGCTTCGAAGTAGTCGGCGTCTACCAGCGCAAGGTCCAGGGCGGCGATGACAACGACAACAGCATGGTCGTCATCCCTTTCAGCACGATGGGCGATCTGTATGACACAAAATACATCACCGGCATCTTTATGGACTACGAAGGCGAAAGCCACCAGCAGTTGACTCGCGTCGTCCGCGCCGTGCTCGCCGGACATCACAACTTCCGTCCCGACGATCGCCGCGCCGTCTTCATGGCCGATTTCAAGCAGGATTTCGACCAGTTCTCAATCGTCACCGCCGCCCTCAAAATTCTTTTAGGCTTCATCGGAGCCCTCACCCTCGGCATCGGCGGCATCGGCCTCATGAACATCATGCTGGTCTCAGTCCAGCAGCGCACCCGCGAAATCGGCATCGAGAAAGCCCTCGGCGCGCACAAAGTCCACATCCTCTTACAGTTCCTCGCCGAAGCCCTCGCCATCACCTTCGCCGGAGGCCTAGGCGGCATCGCCATCGCCTACATCATTTCCTTCGCCGTAGGCGCTCTCCCACTCATGAGCGCCTTCGGCGATAACCTCCAGGCCGGAGATATCCATCTTCACATCAATCTCAGCAGCCTGGTCGTCGCCACCGTCATCCTCAGCCTCGTAGGCATCATCAGCGGTATGGTCCCAGCCATCCACGCCGCCCGCCTGGACCCAATCGAGAGCCTGCGTTACGAATAAGGTCCAAACCGCAAGCGTTTTGAAAGGGCACGCCTACGCAGTGCGCGTGGCGTACCGCCATTCCAGCAGAAAGGCAATGCCGACTCCGACGAGAACGAAAGGCCAGACCAAACGCTCGTTGACGCGGACCATCTGTAGGCCTGAGAGGAGTAACACCCCGCCAGCAACCAGAAATAGTGGACCGGTAATAACGCAGTGAAAAGAGCGATTCTTAAGCCAGTTGGCGAGGCAGCCAATGGCCATGGCGAAAAGGCACGCAGCTGCAGACACACGGAGAGGATGCCAATACATCCCTATGAGGCTCAGCACTCCCCATACTACCAGCGAGACCGCGAACCAGTAGCAGATCGCTGCTGGCGTGCTACAGCAAGCTCCCACGCCTTTTTTCATAATGCTACGCGGCCATCTTTACTTACTACTGCCGCAACGTAATCCCGCTCAACACCCCTTGCTGCTTCGCAATCAGCGCCTGCACCCCCTGCCGCGCATAAGCCATCATCTTCGCGAACTGCCCCTCATCGAACGCTTGCCGCTCCGCCGTCGCCTGCACTTCCACCATCTTGTGTCCCGCCGTCATCACAAAATTCATGTCCACATCGGCTCGCGAGTCTTCCTCATAACAAAGATCGAGCAGAACTTCTCCATCCACAATCCCCACGCTCACCGCCGCCACAAAATCTCGCAACGGGACCGAAGTCAGTGTTCCCGCCTCCACCAATTTCTCCAGCGCCAAACCCAGTGCCACAAACGCCCCTGTAATCGAAGCCGTCCGCGTCCCGCCATCCGCCTGAATCACGTCACAATCAATCCAGATCGTCCGTTCGCCCAGCCGCGCCAGGTCCGTCACCGCTCGCAGCGACCGCCCAATCAGCCGCTGAATCTCATGCGTCCTCCCGCTCGGCCGTCCCTTCGCCACTTCCCGCGCCGTCCGCGTCAACGTCGCCCGCGGAATCATCGCATACTCACTCGAAATCCATCCCTTCCCCGAGTTCCGCATAAACGTCGGCACCGTCTCTTCAATCGACGCCGTACAAATCACTCGCGTGTTCCCTACCTCAATCAGCACCGACCCTTCCGCCGTAGTAATGAAATCTGGCGTGATCATTACCGGCCGCAACTGATCAACAGCGCGATTGTCCGAGCGATAGAACATAGACGAGGATTGTACCCGATGCCCCACTAGGTTCGGCGGCGCTCATGTATCACCGATGCCCATGTGAGGACATCCGTCTCGGCTTCCCGTGAGCGCAGCAAAGCGCGTGCGCAGCATCTCCACGAGCCCACCTTTACAAATCTCCACCAACCTTTGCACTTCTTCATCATTCTCTATGCAACTTCTTCCCCACCTTCCGGTTTACTAAGCTAGAGAGCGATATCAGGCTCTACAAGCGCCGTAGAACGGAAGGCTCACGCCTTCAGGAGGTATCACCGATGTCTCCGACCGGTCTTCGTCTTCGCTTCTCGCCCAGACTTCTGAATCTGGCCGCAACCAAAGCCACACAATCTCTCACCCTAACCGCCATGCTGCTTCTGGCGATATCAAGTTTCGCCCAACAGTCAACTTCTCCGCCCAATCCCCCAGACAACTCCCAGGCCAACAACAACTACTCAGCCCCATCCGTCCCCGCTGGCACCAGAATCGCTCTACTCCTAACCCAGCCGGTTCAAACCCGCTACCTCCATCGCGGCGACGACATCTACGCTCAAATCGTTTCTCCCGTCACCGCCGGCAACGAAGTCGTCATCCCGCCCGGCACCTTTGTTCAAGGCAAGCTCGACAGAGTCGAGCGCCGCGGCCAGCGCGGATTCATTCATCTTCAATCCATGTCCATAACTTTCCCCGACGGCTACGTCACTCCCATCCCCGGCCCCATGACTCTCGAGAGCCCCGACGGTTACGCTCTGGTAGACGCTGGCAGCAAGCGCGGCGTCGCAGCCATCGCCCTTCCGGCTGGTGGCGCCGGTATCGGCGCACTCATCGGCCACTCGGTCGCCAGTTCGCAAAACAACACCATCACCAACACTCTTCCGCCAGGCTGCACCGGGCCTCCGCCAGGATGCCTTACCTCAACCCTGCCCGTCGAAGGCGCCACTGCGAAAGGCACCATCATCGGCGCGATGGTTGGCGGAGCCATTGGCGCCGTCGGCTCGATCGTGGTCTTCGTCACCACTCACAGTTTTTTCCTCGACATAGGCTCCCCAGTCGCCATGACGCTTCAGCGCCCGCTCACGCTCGATCAGGATGAAGTCTCCCAAGCCATCCGCGATGCCGAACAGCATCCCGAACCCGAGCAGCCCATGGCCCAGCGTCCGCAACCTCTTCCGCCACCACCCGACACCGACCCCGGCACCTGCTGGACTCCCGGAACTCCTGGCACTCCTGACATCGACATCCCCGGCACTCCCGCCATCGGCGACTCGCCCGGCACTCCGCCCACCCACATCCCCGGTATCCCCGCCACTCCGCCCACGCCGCACCCGTGCCCGTAATGGCAGCTCGCTAGCCCTGCACTCGGCGGAGAGTTCCGCGAATCTCTCCGCCGGGTTAAACTCGTATTCACAGAATGACCCGCAACACGAAATCTCAAAGCCAGAAGCCGGAATCCGGAAGCCGAAATCCGAAAGCCGGAAGCCGGAAGCCGATCCTAGTTCCCCAACCCACGCGCATCCAATCCGCCGGCAACAAGCCCAAGCTAATCGACGAATACATCGGACGCGTCAACTCTCAAACCACTTCCGCCAGCGTCGCCCACATGCGCAGCCCCGCCGGGTGGCTGGAGCCCGGCCAAACTCCCACCTTCGACGAATTCACCATCGTCCTCAAAGGCACTCTCCGCGTCGAGCACAAATCCGGCTCCCTCGACGTCGCCGCCGGTCAAGCCGTCATCGCCCACGCCGGTGAAT
>CAVXIO010000013.1:0-75168 GCA_963761915.1 uncultured Acidobacteriota bacterium | reverse complement strand
AAGCTCGCAATCTGGAAACAGCTGCAAGATTTTCGAATCCACAAACGGCGTTCGCGCGCCATGGAGCCGAATCGCCGAATCGCTTTCGTCGCGAGATATCGCCGACGTGGTCGCCTATTATTCGGCGCTGCCTGTCTTTGAGGATCCGCAGGATAATCGAGTTTTTCCCCAGACTCGACCGGACGCCAGTCATGCGGCCGGCGCATCGCGTCTGGTTACGTTTGGAGATGGCGAGCGCGGCATTCCGCCCTGCCAGGCGTGTCATGGTCCAGTGGCATATCGTCCCGGAGTCCCATCGCTCATGACCCAGAATGGCGATTATATTTTGAATGAGCTCGAAGCATTCGCAAACCAGACTCGCGCCAACGACATCAACGAACCCATGCGCACCATCGCGGTGCTACTTACCGATGAGGAAAGGCGCGCCCTGGCTGAGTATTATGGCGCGGGACTGGGCCTTCAGCCTGCAAGTTCTACCGCGCCGAAATAAGCTTTGTGACAGTGACAAAAAGCAGGTTCCTCACCGGCCTTCGGCCCCGTTCGGAATGACAACGATTTGTATGAGGCCGGTGAGTAAGAGTTCTGCTTAGCGCAATTCCTCCATTGCCGCCTCGAGCGCTTCCCTGCCCGGACGCGTCACCGATTCCGGCAGCGTGGCCAGTGGCTGATCGACCATATTCAGCATGTCGAGGAAGCTGGGGGCCTTGGTGTTCACGTAGAAAATCCCGGTCAGCACCTCGCCCTTGTCGTGGGCCTCGGAGAGACGTGTCATGGCCGCGATTCTGTTGGTGGGATCAAAGTCTTCTTCCAGCTTGCGCAATCGCAAGTGAGAACCATCGTGCATGGTTACGTTGACGGTCGTTCCCGGATCGTATTCGACGTCGATTTCTTCAAAGTGTGGCACGAAGCTCATTTCCTGCAACGCCTCGTCGTGATCCTTGACATACTTGTAGGATTTGGTCGAACCCTCATGATCGTTGAAAGTCACGCAAGGTGAGACAACATCGAGCATCACCGTGCCATGGTGCGCGATGGCGGCCTTCAGCATCGTGCTCAACTGCCGCTTATCACCGGAAAATGACCGTCCCACAAATGTCGCGCCCAATTCGATGGCCAGCCCGCAAGTGTCGATCGGCGGCAGATCATTAATCACACCCGATTTCAGTTTCGATCCCAGATCGGCGGTGGCCGAGAACTGGCCCTTGGTCAAGCCATACACGCCATTGTCCTCGATGATGTAAATGAGCGGAAGATTCCGGCGCATGAGATGAACGAACTGTCCGATGCCGATCGATGCAGTGTCGCCATCGCCGCTCACGCCCAACGCAATCAGATTGCGGTTGGCCAGCATCGCGCCCGTAGCTACCGAAGGCATGCGTCCGTGCACCGAGTTGAAACTGTGCGAGCGATTCATGAAATACGCGGGACTCTTCGACGAGCAACCGATCCCGCTGAGCTTGGCGACGCGCTCGGGCTGCACACCCATGTCATACATGGCTTCGATGATGCGCTCGGAGATGGCGTTATGGCCGCAGCCGGCGCACAGAGTGGTCTTGCCGCCCTTGTAATCGATAACCGTCAAGCCGATATGGTTGGTTTTTGGTTCCGCAGCAGGTGTGGACGCCATTTACTTGCCCTCCATGGTGCTCAATTCGTCGGTGACCGAGCGCGCATCGAGCGGCAGTCCGTCGAGATGCGCAATGCTGCGCAGTCGCGTGGTCAGTTCAGGTTTCAGGTCGAGCTTGAGCAGGCTGAGCATCTGCGCATCGCGGTTCTGCTCGACCACATATACGCGATCGTGTTGCTCGATGAATTCGTGCACCTCGCGCGTGAAGGGATACGCCCGCAGCCGCAGGTAATCGGTCTCAATCGCATATTCGTTGCGCAATTGGTCGCGGCTTTCGATGATGCCCCAATGCGAGGTCCCGTAAGCGATGATCCCGATCTTTGCTCTTGCGTTCGCGCCCTTGATTATTTCCGGCCGCGGCACAAACGATCGCGCCGACTCGAACTTGCGATTGAGCCGTTCCATGTTGTTTTCGTAATCGTCAGGCCGCTCGCTGTAATTGGATTTATCGTTGTGGCCGCTGCCCCGCGTGAAGTACGCTGCAGCGGGATGTTCCGTTCCCGGCAGCGTGCGGTATCCCACGCCGTCGCCGTCCAAGTCTTTGTAGCGAGAAAAGCCTCCTAGCTTTTCCAGATCTTCCTTAGCAAGCACCTTGCCGCGCTTGATAGGCGTAGTCGGATATTCGAACGGATCCGACATCCAGTTGTTCATGCCGAGATCGAGATCGGACATCACGAAAACCAGCGTTTGGAATTGCTCTGCCAGATTGAAAGCCTCCGACGCCATGCTGAAGCACTCCGCCGCCGAACACGGGATCAGCATGATGTGCTTGGTATCGCCGTGGGAAAGAAAAGCCGTGGCAAGAATGTCGCCCTGGGAAGTTCGCGTGGGCAAGCCGGTCGAAGGACCGACGCGTTGAATATCCCAAATCACGCCCGGGATTTCCGCGTAATAAGCCAGCCCTGCAAACTCCGACATCAAAGAGATGCCGGGGCCTGCGGTCGCCGTCATGCTGCGCGCGCCCGCCCAACCTGCGCCGATCACCATGCCGATGGCAGCCAGCTCGTCTTCAGCTTGAACGATAGCGAAGGTGGCCTTGCCGTCGGGGCCGATGCGGTGCTCTTTCATGTAATCGATCATCGTTTCGACCAAAGAAGATGATGGCGTAATGGGATACCAGGTGACCACGGTACATCCCGCAAACATGCAGCCGAGCGCAGCCGCCGAGTTGCCGTCAATGATGATCTTGCCCGCGGTCTTGTTCATGCGCTCGATGTAGAAGGCGCCACGCTTTTGCAGACTCGCCTTGCTGTAGTCGAAGCCCGCCTGCGCCGCGGCAAGATTCAGGTTGGCCGCCTTCACCTTCTTGGCAAACTGCTTGCGGATCGCCTTCTCCACTTCGCCCATCTCGATCGCGAGCAGTTGTGCGACCACGCCCACATACACCATGTTCTTTACCAGCTTGCGCAGTTTCGCCTCAGGGCAAACCGTTGCGACAAGTTTGTCGTAAGGAACGGAATAGAAGATCAGATCGTTGCGCAATTTATCCAGGGCCAGAGGCTCGTCGTAGAGCACAGAAGCGCCCGCCGCCAACGACATTACGTCGTCCTGGGCGGTTTCGGCATTCATGGCAACCAGGAAATCTATTTCTTTTTTGCGGCCAATGTAACCATCTTTATTGGCGCGAATGGTATACCACGTGGGCAGGCCGGCGATGTTCGAAGGAAAAAGATTCTTCCCGGAAACAGGTACGCCCATCTGAAAAATGGCGCGTAACAAAACTGTGTTCGAACTCTGCGAACCTGAGCCATTCACTGTGGCGACCTGAATGCTCATGTCATTGACGATGCGCTTGCGCCCCAATTGCCCGCCCGTACCCTGCGGCGCAACATCCGTTGTGGCCATCCCAACACCTTCCTTTTAATTATAAGAGGCAGAGTGATCCGCCCGATTCCATCTTGAGGGGAACAGATAATTATACGGCGGCGGGGACTCCCTGAGAGCAGCAAATTGCCCGTCCATAGCCAGGGAACCTATTTGGGAATCAGGAAGGCTGGGGCTCTATTCGGTCTTGAAGAACTGCGTCATGGTACGGAACTTGTCATATCGTGATGCGATCAGCTCGGCCGGCGGGATTTTCTTCACTTCCGAGAGATGCTGTTGCAAACTGGCGTCGAGCAAGCTGGCTGCGGCGTCGTAATCCCGGTGGGCTCCCCCTTCCGGTTCCGGGACAATACTGTCGATGCAACCCAGTTCGCTGAGATCGGTGGCGGTTATACGCATGGCTTCGGCCGCTAACTCTTTCTTGGTAGCATCGCGCCACATGATTGCGGCACAGCCTTCTGGAGAAATCACCGAGTAGATCGAGTTTTCCATCATTAGTACGCGGTCCGCCACAGCAATCGCCAATGCCCCGCCGCTGCCTCCAACGCCAATTACCGTGGCAATAATGGGCACTTCAAGGCGCGCCATTTCGCGCAGGTTGTAGGCAATTGCTTCGGCCTGGCCGCGCTCCTCGGCATGAATGCCTGGGTAAGCGCCATCGGTATCCACCAGCGTGAAAATCGGTCGGCGAAATTTCTCTGCGACCTGCATCACGCGCAGCGCTTTGCGATACCCCTCGGGATGCGGTGTGCCGAAGTTGCGGTAGACACGTTGCTTCATGTCGCGCCCTTTTTGCGTGCCGACCACCAGAATCTCTTCGCCGTGAAAACGTGCCATCCCGCAAATAATGGCCGGATCGTCCCCGAATCCGCGGTCTCCGTGAATCTCGCTCCAATCGGTGAACAGGCGCTCGATATAATCCAGCGTCTGCGGACGCTGTGGATGCCGCGCCAGTTCAGTTTTCTGCCACGCAGTCTGCGACCCCTTCATTTCCTCTCTCAACGTATGGATGCGCTCCTGCAGTTTTGCGAGCTGGCGCTGGGTCTGTTCATTCTGCCCGGCAGAATTCTCGATGACTGCCACCTGCCGTTCAATTCGTTCTAGTTCCTGCTGCGCTTTTTGGATTGCCTTCATAGTTCAGCTGGTGTGGTTAACCGGTCAGGTTCGAATGCCGGGTCCAGCTCCCGACAATTGGCTAGCTGATAACGCGAACACTGCCTCGCCCGCACAACTGTTCCACGCGAGAGATGAAGGAGCGATCCGGCAGCACATTATAGCCTTCCGCTTCCATAACCACCATGAAATCCCCCGTGCGTTCCACATCGAATAACACTCGAGCATCGCCTTTGCGCTCTTTGAAGAGCATGTGAAGATTGTCCACGGTAGCCTCGCCGGCGGTTTCGAGAGGGACACGAATGCGAATGGCGCGCGGCAGTGGAACCTTGGCGTCCTCCAACGGCATGATCTCAGCCGCCGTAATCTTAGGGTTGGCGCCTTCCTCAATCCTCACTCCGGCCCTCACCAGTACCGGCACTTCGAGCTTAACTTTCTCCTGCAAACGCTTGTAGGCTTCCGGGAAGACGATCATATCGATTGAGCCGGACATATCCTCGAGCGTAGCTTGAGCGTAGAAATCTCCGCGCTTGGACTTGAGCACGCGCACGTTGCCGATGATCCCGGCCGTGGCGACGGTTTCATCTTTGCCGGTGGATTTCGTCATCGCGGATATATCAGCAACACTTAGCGCCTGTAAATCTTGAAGTTTGTCTTTGAATTTGTCGAGCGGATGTCCACTGATAAAGAAGCCGAGAATTTCCTTCTCCGCCGCGAGACGAGCCTGCTCGTCCCAATCGGGAATGTTGGGCAGCTTGTCGTTGTTCGCCTCTGACTCTTCCTGCTGAAACACTCCGAACAATCCGTGCTGACCTGATTCCACATCGCGCTGCGCTTTCTGGGCGCGATCCATAGCGCGATCGAGCACCGCCATCAATTGCGCGCGGCGGCCCAGCGAATCCATGGCTCCGCTCTTGATCAACGATTCGAGCACGCGCTTGTTGAGCAGCCGCAGATCCACGTTCTCGCAGAATTCGTAAATCGACTTGAACTGTCCTAACTTCTTGCGTGCGGCCACGATCGATTCAATGCCATTGCCGCCGACATTTTTTACCGCCGCCAGCCCAAACCGAATCGCTTCTCCATGCGGCGTGAAGTTCGCCGCCGAAACGTTGATGTCGGGAGCTTCAACTGCAATGCCCATCTCGCGGCATTCGTTAATGTACTTCACGACATCGTCGGTGCTGCCCGTCACCGAAGTCAGGAGAGCTGCCATAAACTCGACGGGATGGTGCGTCTTCAAATACGCAGTGTGATAAGCCAGCAGCGCGTAGGCGGCAGAATGCGACTTGTTGAATCCGTATCCTGCGAACTGGGCCATAAGATCGAAAATCTTCTCGATCTTCTTTGGAGGAAACTTACGTTGCGCAGCGCCCTCCACAAAACGCTCGCGCTGCTGCGCCATTTCCTCGGCTTTCTTTTTGCCCATGGCACGCCGCAGCAGGTCCGCCTCACCGAGGGAGTATCCGGCCAGCCGGTTCGCGATCTGCATCACCTGTTCTTGATACACAATGACGCCCAGCGTCTCACTGAGAATCTCTTGCAACTCCGGCAGTTCATACTCGACTCGCTTGCGCCCGTGCTTGCGATCGACGAAATCATCGATCATACCGCCCTGGATCGGCCCCGGCCGGTAGAGCGCATTCAGCGCCGTAAGGTCCTCAATTGAATTCGGCTGGTATTTGCGCAACACATCGCGCATGCCATGAGATTCAAACTGGAACACCCCGGAAGTTAACCCCTTGTGAAATACCTTTTCATAGGTCTCCGCATCCTCGAGCGGAACATTTTCGAGAGTAATCGGAGTTCCGCGGGTTTGCGCGATCAGCTTCAGGGCGTCGGTCAGAATGGTCAGCGTGGTCAGCCCGAGAAAGTCCATCTTCAGCAAACCCATCTTCTCGATGGCGACCATGTCGAAGGCGGTCACGATTTCGTCGTTCTTCGTGCGGTGCAAGGGAACCAGTTCGGTGAGCGGCCGCGGCGAGATCACCACGCCGGCCGCGTGAACGCCGGAGTTCCGCACCATCCCTTCCAGCTTCTTCGCCGTCTCCATCAATTCGCGAATCTGACCATCTTTCTCCATAGCTTCGCGCAGCTGCGGCGAGTCCTCAATCGCCTGATCGAGAGTGATATTCAGCTGCGTGGGCACCATCTTCGCGATGCGATCGACATCGCTGTACGGGATGTCCATGGCTCGTCCCACGTCTTTGATCGCGGCCTTGGCCGCCATGGTTCCGAAGGTGATGATCTGCGCCACGTTGTCGCGACCGTACTTCTGCGTGACGTAGTTGATCACCTCGCCGCGGCGGTTCATGCAGAAGTCGATATCGATATCCGGCATCGACACGCGCTCAGGGTTCAGAAATCGCTCGAACAGTAACTCATGCTGCAAGGGATCAATATCAGTGATGCCGAGCGCATAAGAGACGAGCGATCCTGCTGCCGATCCGCGACCGGGCCCAACCGGAATGTCATGCTCTTTGGCATAGCGGATGAAATCCCACACGATAAGGAAATATCCCGGGAACTTCATCTGCTGAATAATCGAAAGCTCGCGCTCGAGGCGCTGTTCATAATCTGCAATCGCGTGTTTCAGCTTGCCCTGCAGCGGTCGTAGCATTTCCAAGCGGCGCGCGAAGCCCTCGCGGGAGACGTGCACAAAATAGCTGTCGATCGTATAGCCGGAGGGAACTTCAAATTGCGGAAACGGCGTCGCTACTTTTTCCAGCCGCACGCTGCAGCGCTCCGCGATGTCGAGCGTACGCGTCAAAACTTCTGGCGAGTCTTTGAATACGCGATACATTTCGTCATGACTCTTGACGAAAAACTGTGTGCCCTCGAACTTCATCCGCGCGGTATCCCGAATCGACTTACCCGTCTGGATGCACAGCATCACGTCCTGTGCGTGCGCATCGTCTTCGCATAAATAGTGGCTGTCGTTGGTCGCCACGAGCGGTAGACCGAGATCTTTTTCCAGTTGGAACAAGCCCGGATGGATCTTGTGCTCCATCGCGAGCCCCTGATCCTGAATCTCCAGAAAGAAATTCTCCCTGCCGAAAATGTCGCGCAACGTGCCGGCAGCGGAACGCGCAGCCTCGTAGTTTCCTTCCACCAATCGTTCCGCAACTTCACCTTTCAAACAACCCGAGAGCCCAATCAACCCGCGGGAATGCTCCGCCAGAAACTTCTTGCTCACTCGCGGCTTGTAGTAAAAACCGTGGAGCGAGGCTTCGGAAGTGATCTTTACCAGATTGCGATAGCCCTCTTCGTTCCCGGCCAGGACCAGCAGGTGGTTGTAGGTGTCGCCTTCAGGGGGCGTTCGTTCAATGTTGTGGTCGTCTTTCTTGCAGATGTAAAGCTCGCAGCCCAAAATTGGTTTAACCCCTACGGCCTTGGCGGCATTAACGAAGTGAACTGCCCCAAAAATATTCCCGTGGTCGGTCATGGCCACGGCGGGCATGCCCATTTCTTTTACGCGCTTGCAAAGTTTCTCCACGTCGCAGGCGCCATCGAGCAGCGAGTAATCGGTATGCAAATGTAAATGGACGAATTGAGGCATGGGCTTTCTTTTAGTTTAACGTTGGCGTCATTCTAACGGGAAACGCTGCCAGGCAAGCAGCAAGTTATCCACAGAGCAGTCATTCCCGGAGTGAATTCAGGAGAGCCTATTGCCCTTCATGCGCACCCGGCAGGCGGAAATCCACACCGCGCTCGTCGTTCGCCTTGGTCGTGGCTGGAAGGTCGAGATCAGAGAGGGGAATCTTCTGCGTATGCTGCGGAGCGAAGTTCCACAACGTCCGGCCTACGATGGCGTAATTCTGCACTTCTTGCTTATGCTGATCGTGGAAAACCAGCACCGTGGCCGATACAGCTTCCGTGCGTGCTTCCTCGTGAGGTGGCTGAGGGACTGGGCGAGAATAAGCGTACGGGTCGGCGGTGGCGCGCATTCTTTGTTGCTCAAGGCTCTGCGCATTCATCTCATTGGCGAGGCCTATTTGGTATTGCTGATCCTGATCGTAGGAGGAATCAGAATCCCACCACCAGTAAGGATCGAATGCACCAGCGTCCCACCACGGATACCCATAGCCGTAAAATCCGCGACAGCCGTACCCATAGCAGTTGTTTCTGAAGCCATAAGTTCGGAACCTGCCGCGATCCGAACGGCCGAAGCCCCGTCCAGAGAATGATTGGCGCGAGCCTGCGAACGGACGCGTCGCGAAGCCGGAGCCGAAGCCGGAGTGCACTCCACCGAAAGCGTGACTGCTGGAGTGGCCGCCAAAACCGCCATGTCCGCCGGCCGATGCATGTCCGCCATGCTGCGCAGACAGTTGCGCCGACGCCACTAGAAGCACAAATGCTGCAATAACCAGTGGGCGATGCATACAGAGTATTATATGCCGATTAGGCGGGAAAATCCGAAAATTGACGGGCGCCTAACTGTGACAGGAGAGTGCGTCAAGGACCGGCTCGCAGATGACTTTCGTAACCAGATCTGAAGCCCTTTCCAGTTGGGTAGGGACCGTCAATTCTGGCGATCAGTCTTCATGGATCTTGGCAGCTTTGGGATCATTGGCGTGTTCTTTCTTAGCTGCGCGTGCCAAGTCGCCGAGCGGCGTGTAATAAATGGGCGAGCCAAGTTCAGACAGCGGAACTTCGCCTTTGGCATAGATGTAGGTCGAAATACCAAGGAGACTGGTTTCTTGCGCGAGGGCATGTTGTGAGGCATGTTCGGGATGCTCGGCCATGCGCAGTGGCTGCGGGTAGCCGCTCAGAACAGAGGCACTTTGTCCGAAGGCGGCGGTGCCCCAGAAACAACAGAGAGCAATAATTGTGATCCTCATAGCACTTGATCCTGGTCCTGTGATTCTAATTTGAACGAAGTGGCGGAATGCGTGGCGCACCATCCGCCCCGGTAAAAAGCAATCCGCATACCAAACACAAGCGCCACTGATTCACGTTAGCTGCGCCTCAATTCGTTGTAGGCAAGGAATTGCACACTTGTGGAAACAGTGCCGCTGTGGGGAAAGGAGCGACCACTTGAGAGAATATCTGATTCTTTTATACGTTCTGTGGCTGGCGACGGGACTGCGCGGGCAAACCAACTGCGAAGAGGGGAACGGACTGCTGGATCTCGCTCAGCCTAAGACGATGACCGCGCAAGAAGTGATCCAGAAGTTTGGAGCGGCCGAGGCGGCTACAAAGGAGGCCCGACAGCACTATACCTACAAGCAAGACGTGCTCATGCAAACGTTAATCGGCAAGGACGTGACGGGAGAGTTTCACGAAGTGACCACGATCTCCTACGACGAGAAAGGTAGGCGGCAGGAGCAAGTCACCTTCGCTGAACAATCCTCGTTGAGAGGGATTCAACTTACACAGGAAGACATCGAGGACATTCGCGTCTTCATGCCGCTGGTGCTGACCAGCGATGACCTGCGGCAGTACAAACTGACTTATTCCGGTCAGCAGCATGTGGATGACCTCGATACCTACGAGTTTCAGGTGGAGCCGAAAAAAGAAGAAAAAGGCCAGCGCCAGCGCTATTTTCGGGGGCGAATCTGGGTGGATGCGCAGGATTTCCAGATCGTGAAAGTGTGCGGGAAAAGCGGTCCGGAGAAAGTCCAAGTAAAAAAACATGAGTGGCCGGATTTGCACGTCACCTTTGTTACGTACCGTCAGCAAGTGGACGGGCGCTACTGGTTTCCGGCCTATACGCGGGCGGATGACACGCTGCGCTTTAAGTCCGGACCAGTACGGGTTCGGGAAATAATTAAATACAACGCTTACAAACAATCCGGAGGGCGATGAGCGCAGGCTGCAAAGCCGATTCCATCTGGGCTGGAGCTGGAAAGGAATTTTGCGAGGTGAGGAACTTCTCACAGTTGACAGACCAGCGGAATGTGAGGAGAATCATCGGACCTTGTTGTTCCCCCGATTCCACGTATTCTGGAATTCCAACAGGTCTTTTTTGGAACTCACGATACACATACTAAATACTCTGAACATAAGTAAGGAGATTCCGCATGAAGCAACGACTCGCTGTGCTCAGCTTTCTGACTGCGCTTATTGTGATGGTCAGCATGGCAGGCATCGCCTTCGCCCAGGACGAAACTGACACCCTACCCGCGTACCCTCGCTTCTCTCGGCTGACCCCGCACTTCACTAATAATGAAAACGTCCCTCCGGCCACGCCGCTGACCACATGGAATGGTTCCTTCGTATATTCGGGCCAGACCTACAAGTACAACATGGTGGGCACAGCGCCTTCGACCGGCAAGTCGACAACCATTCCTGTGTTCATTATTCCGATCGCGCTACAGTACAAGAGCGGCACCACGACCACAACCTTCACTCCGGAAACCAAGCTGAAGAACGGTCTGACCGCAGTGCAGAATACGCTGAATTCGCCGATCTTCAAGGACATGGACTGGATTGCCGGTGATGGAAAGACGAATTTAGGTACGACGCAATACGAAGATGCCTTCCAGCGTGGAAACTTCTGGCACACGGTATCGAAAGCTCCGGGATATCACGTGTTGCTAGGGACGCCAACGGTGGAAGGGTTGCAGACGTTCGCAGTGCCATCGACAGATGGCCAAATAGGGACTGAATTTGGCGTCAAAGTCGGGCTGGCCGATATCAACTGGCTCGATCTGAAGATCCAGGGTTTGATCACGAAGTTTACGGCGATTCATCCAAACTCGCTGCCCATTTTCATGACCTACGATGTGTACCTGACTTCCGGCGGATGCTGCATTGGCGGCTACCATAGTGCGACCGGCAGCTCTGCAGCGCCCCAGGCGTATGCGCACTTCACCTTTATCGGCACAGCGGGAGCGTTTTCTCAGGATGTCGAGGCTCTTTCGCATGAAGCAGGCGAGTGGATGGACGATCCCTTAGTGGTCAACAATGGCAATCCAGTTTCGTCGAAGTGCGGAGCTGGAGCCATTCTCGAAGTTGGAGATCCGGAAGAGGTTTTTGCCAACTATGGCGGATTTCCGTACACACTGGGCGGTTTCACATATAACCTGCAAGATCTGACCTATCTGGAATACTTTGGAGCGCCAACCACCACTTCTGTAGGCGGCGAGATGACCTTCCACGATAATCCCTTCGGCTTGACCATCTGCAGCCAAGGGGGATAGTGTCTTCGGTTTTTTGGATCGCCGACCCGCCCCGCGAGAGGCGGGTTTTTATTTGGGCCTCACCGGGAGTTTCGTTTCGGTTAGACACAGCGAGACAGTAATGGCAGGAAAGGTCACATAACAAGTAACAAGCTTCCGCAACTCTCATCAATTGAAAATTTACAAAAAACGAAATTGAACGCGGCATTTACAAAATCAGAACAAAATGCAAACTGCGCGCGCGCGCGCGCTGACTTCGGGCAAACTGTTTTTCAAGAAACACAAACTTCGTGAGCCTTCGCCACCGTGGCGATGGTCCGTTGTAAACCAAACTGCAGTTATTTTCTGCGCGCCGTAACGTCCAAACCAATACTTAAGGAGCTTTGTGCGATGATTACAAGAAGTGGAGTTTCTCCTATTCTGCTCGCTGTAGTCGCGATGCTGGTCTGTCTCGGTAGCACCGCTAAGGCCCAGGATGATACCCAAGTCACAGAGAAGCCGCGGGCGATGTTCGTGACCCTACCCGGGCACGTCTACGCGGAAATCGCGCCTCCGGCAGCCTCATTGCCCAGTTGGAACGGTTCATTCACCTACAGTGGTACGAACTACAGCTACAACATGGTGGGCACGGCGCCCTCAAGCAATACGTCCACCACGATTCCGACCTACATCATCCCGGTGAAGATTGTGATTACGAATAAGAACGGGACGAAGACGACGTTTGACCCGGCTCATGTGCTTTCGAATGGAAACTCGGTGACCACCAACACGCTGGACTCGCCGATTTTCGACTCAACCACGACATACACCCAGGGCGGAGTGGATGTTGGAACAACCCAATACATTGACGCATTCCAGCGCGCCAACTTCTGGGGAACTGTAAAGAGCAATACCAACTACCACTTGCTTCTGGGCGCGACGGTGCTGGCGGAACAAACGCTGAGCCCGTCGAAGACCTATGGCAAGGTCGGGACGCCCTTCGGATTTACGGCGGGCGAAGTGAGCATTAACTGGTTCGATGCGCAACTCCCCGCCATCATGAGCAGTCTGGGGATTCAGCCGAACTCGTTTCCCATCTTCCTGACGTATGACGTTTACCTGACACAGAACGGTTGCTGCATCGGCGGCTATCACAGCTCAGAAGGCAGCATAAGCAATCCACAGGCGTATGCCGAAGCGACCTATGTGGACCACGTCGGCGCGTTCGCACAGGATGTATCGGCGTTATCGCATGAGGCGGGCGAATGGGCGGACGACCCGCTAACCGTCAATTACAACGGAAACAATACTCCATGCGGAATTCTCGAAGTGGGCGATCCGCTGGAGAATAATCCGAACTATGGCGCCTATCGTTACTCTCTGCATGGATTCACTTACAACCTGCAGGATCTGGTGACACTGCCCTATTTCGGAGCGCCGCCCAGCACCAGCGTGAACGATTGGTTCACGTTCCAGGGTGAATCTCTTTCCGTTTGCCAGAACGGATCTTAGGCTCTTGGTCCATGCCCCCGCAGGCACCTGACCCGCTCCGCAAGGAACGGGTTTTGTTGTGCTCGAAAGCGGAATGCTCGAAGAATGCAGGAGGAATGAAATCAACTCCCGGTGGAACGAGCGCTATATTTTTGGAAAACAGAGTCGCGGGAGATCACACCCTCCAACTGGTTCGAGTTGGCACGATTGACTACCGGAACAAGGGCGTAATTATTCACATAATGGAGCGCAGATTCCAGGGGAAGGTCGGGATAGAGACTGGGCATGGATTGTTTGGGAAGGACAGAGCCGAGCGTAAGTTCGCCCTTGCCTTCCTGGAATGCGCGCTGCAGTTCTTCCCGGCTGATGATGTTCCAGCCGCTGGGATGCATACGAACAATAAAAAACGGGTCGGGAGAATTCTGAGCGCGGCGGGCGCAGGCATCGAGGTAGTCGTCTCCCTTGAAAATCGTGGCGGGCACGCGGAGCATGGCGTCTTCGACGCGAAGAATCGCTTCTTCTCGCTCTTCCTCGAGCGAAGGCAGAATAAGTCCGTCCTGACGCGTGAGCAGGTCGAAGATGGGAATTGACTGCAGGCTGCGTGAGACCAGGTACGAGAACGTATTTGCCACGATGACCGGGACGATGATCTCGTAGTTGCCGCTGACTTCAAGTACCATGAAAACGGAGGTCATGGGAACGCGAAGGAATCCGGCAAAGAGCACACCCATGCCGACAAGGACGTAAGTTCCGGTCGATCCGGTGAGTTGAGGAAAGAAGAGGCGCTCAATGTCTCCGACGGCGCCGCCCAGCATGGCTCCAACGAAGAGTGTAGGTGCGAACATCCCGCCGGGAGTGCCGCTGACGAAAGAGAACGTGGTGGCAAAAATTTTGAGCACGGCTAGAACGGCGAGGACCTTCCAGGCATATTGGCCGTGCATTGCCTGATCCATGGAATCGTAACCGGCGCCCATGACTTGCGGAGCGCCGAGAAATGCGATGAGACCGACGAGAAGTCCGGCGATCGCGGGTTGAAAGTATTGCGTCCAGCGCGGCAGAGCTTTGAGTCGAGGACGCAGAAAGCCGACCGATTTGGCGAATGCGACGGATGCCACGCCGCCCGCAATACCGAGCACCGCGTAGGCCAGGAGCTCGCTGGGTCGTTTGAAGGTGGTGACAGGAATGCGGAAAAGCGGTTCGCTGCCTAGAAACCAGCGCACGATTACCACGCTGGAAACGGCGGAGAGTACAACCGAACCAAGGATGCCTGCGCTCCAGCGCCCAATGACCTCTTCGATAACAAAAAGGACGGCGGAGATGGGAGCGTTGAAAGCCGCAGCCAGGCCCGCAGCAGCGCCGACCGGCGCCATGAGTCGAAGTTTGTCGCGGGAAATATCGAGCTGGCGGCCGAGAGCAGAGGCAATCCCAGCTCCGATTTGCAGAGAGGGGTCCTCGGGACCAAGCGATTGACCGGAGCCGATGGCGAGCGCGGCGCAGATGAATTTTCCAATCGCGGTGCGGAACGGGATATATCCGTTGAAGATGTAAAGCGCGGCCTTAGTTTGGTTCACGCCACTTCCCCGAATGCCGGGAAAGACGTGCAGTACGAGCGCAGCCACTACGAGGCCCACGAGGAACGGAACGGCGAACAGGCGCCAACCGTGGGTCTGCGGAAGTGGTCCGAGCAGAGCGAGGTGGGTCCAGTCGATTGCCAGCCGGAAACAAACGACGGCGAGGCCGGAGAATATTCCGATGAATACGGAGAGGATGAGAAAGAAAACTTCCTCGTGAAAGACGCCTTCCAGAGTAGAAAACAAACGCTGGGGAATTCGGACTCGAGCCACGGGCGGCTGCGGCGGAGATTCGGGGGAACTGCTGGCGGGTACCAGGTCACTCATTGGATGGCGGCCTCACGTTTCTGTGAGATCAATAGAAGTGCCTGGTCGAGACCCTGCGGCTGGCCACAAATTGTGGCAGTTTGTTTCTCAATCTGGAAGACCACATCCATGATCGTGTCTGGGAGATCGGTTTCCGCGGGCGAGCGGAGTCGGTCGAGATCTGGTTTTTCCGTCATCCAGCGGGATTGCAAACCGACAAGCTGAGATGCGGAGGGAGACGCAGGGGACGTCCCGGTGGTGTTGAGATCTACTCCCACTTGATGGGCGCACTCAGTCAGTCGCTTCTCCGCTTGAGCGAAAGCCCCGGTGAGACGGCGGTTGCGTTCGACGTCAGATATATGGCCTTGAAAAGGGTTATTGCGGAGAATAAGGTCGGCTGTCGCTAAAAGCGCGCGCGCGTTTTCATCCTGCGGATTTGCATTTATTGCCGCCTGCAAATAGCGCTGCGCGGTGATGTAATCGGCGGAGTGGTACGCAGCCTCGCCCGCTCCGGCCAGAGCAGATGAATTCGACGGTTCGAAGTGAAGCGCTTCCCGATATTGGGTGAGCGCGCCGGAGTAGTCGTGAGCTTGCGCGAAAAGTTGAGCGGCCTGGAGATGGGCGGCGGGGTCTGGTGGCAAAGCGGTGGAAAGAGCCACGAGTTCTGATTCGGCGTTCGCCAGAGCGCCTTTCTTGAGCAAGAACTGGATAAGTTCGACGCGAGCCCTGCTGCGATTGGCGTCAGGATCGGAGTTCCAGACCCCATACATCGCGTTGTGATAATAGCGAGTAGCGTCTTCAATGGAGCCGCGATGGGCGGCGACTCGGGCGAGAGCCAGATTGACCGCGGCATCCTGCGGGGCGCGCTGCCAGAGAGCGATCAGGTAGGATTCCGCCTCGTCGAGACGCCGGGGGTCGTTGCTGTCGCGCAACGCGCGTGCCAGGCTGAGCTGGTATTGAGAATTGGTGGGCTCGCAAGTGAGGGCGGCGCGGAAAGCGGCGATGGCATCGTCGTAGCGGCCGGCGCTGGCGGCGGCGAGACCTTGCGTGTAGAGTCTGCGCCCACGGGACTGCTGATTGGCGTTGTAGCGGGCGACAAGATGGCTGACGGCGGCGAACCCAGAGACTGCGGCGAGAGTGAGGATCAGCAGGATAATAGGCGCGGAGCGCGGAACCAGTTTGGGGAGCCTCCACGGCATATCTCGTATCACGATATCATCTTCGATGTCTGAAAGCGGCGAACTGTCGAAACAAAGACCGGCGGCACAAAAATGACTTCATGACCACCGGTTCAGGTAAGATACTTCGTCCACGGGGAGTGCGAGGCGGGGACGTAATCGATCCAATATGAATCGCGAATATCACAAAGGGTACAGCCAGGAACTGCATCGCGAGATGGAAATGCTGGTTTTTGGCCATGCCGGAACGCCGCTGCTGGTGTTCCCTACCTCGATGGGAAAGTTCTTTGAGTATGAAGACCGCGGAATGATTGGCGTGTTGGCGCCAAAAATCGAGCGCGGCGATCTGCAGGTATTCTGCCAGGACGGCGTCGACAGTGAAAGTTGGTACAACAAGAGCGTGCATCCCAAGGTGCGGGTGTTGCGGCATTTGCAGTTCGAGCGCTACCTGCTGCATGAACTGGTGCCGTTCATCCGCTGGAAAAATTCGACGCCGCGGCTGGTAGTTACCGGCTGCAGCTTCGGCGCTTATCACGCGGTGAACTTCGCATTGAAGCACCCGGACGTAGTGACGCATTGCGTGAGCATGAGCGGGGCGTTCGATATTCATCAGTTTCTTGATGGCTATTACGATGACGATTGCTACTTCAATTGTCCGCCGGATTATCTGCCGAATCAGAATGATGACTGGTTCTTAAGCCGCTACCGGCAGATGAAAATCGTTCTGGGATCGGCGGACTGGGATATCTGCCTGGACCAGAATGTGAAGCTTTCGGCGATGCTGAATGCTAAGGCCGTACCGCACTGGCTGGATGTTTACGGCGATAATTCGAAGCATGACTGGCCATTGTGGTTGAACATGGCTGGGAAGTATTTTTAGGGCGGGACGGTAACGGCAATTGTCAGAGCCGGATGCACGGGGAGAACCCCTTGCAGCAGCGGTCAGAGTTCTGGGAGGGTAGGGATCCTTCGACTGCGTGATTGCTTCGCTTCGCGAAACAATCACTTCGCTCAGGACGACAATTCAGAATAGATTCAGGGTTTTACGAAACGGAGAGAGTCGTGAAGAAGATAGGCGTTCTATTTGGGATGGAGAATACGTTTCCGCCCGCGCTAGTGGAAAAGATCAACGCGATGAAGGTTGACGATGTCACTGCGGAGTTTGTGCAGGTGGGCGGGGTTCGCATGGATGAGCCTAAGAGATATGACGTCATCATCGACCGCATCTCGCAGGATATCCCGTTCTATCGCGCTTACTTGAAGAACGCAGCGCTGCACGGGACCATCGTGGTGAACAATCCGTTCTGGTGGACGGCGGACGATAAGTTTTTTAATTACGCGCTGGCGGCCAAGCTGGGCGTGGCGATTCCGCCGACCGTAATTCTGCCGCACAACAAGCATCCCGAAGGAACGACCGACCGCTCGATGCGCAACCTAATCTTTCCGCTCAACTGGCAGGAGTTGTTCGATTACGTCGGCTTCCCTGCTTTTCTGAAGCCTTATTCCGGCGGCGGATGGAAGCATGTTTATCACGTGCATTCGCCAGAGGAGTTTTTTCAGCATTACAACCAGACTGGTGACTTGTGCATGACCTTGCAGCATGGGGTTGTGTTTGAAGAGTATTACCGTTGCTATGTGGTGGGGCAGGGGAAGGTGCACATCATGAAATACGATCCGCGGCTGCCGCATCACGAGCGGTATGTGAAGGGGAATCCGCCGCCATCGTCGGAGGCGCTGAAGGAGCGAATTGAGAAGGACTCGCTGACTTTGTGCCGCGTTCTGGGTTATGACTTGAACACCGTGGAGTTCGCGGTGGAGGGTGGAGTGCCGTACGCCATTGACTTTCTGAATCCGGCGCCGGATGCGGAGATTACATCGGTAGGACAAGAGAATTTTGACTGGATTGTGAATGCGGCGGCGGAGATGGCGGTGAAGATGGCGGTGACTGGAGAGGATCCGGCGCGAGAGTTGCGCTGGGCTAGTTTTCTGGCTGGAAAGCCGCCAGCCAAGCAGTCTCGCAAGGGAGAGCCAGCGTGGGTGGCGGAGCGCAAGCGGGGCAAGGCGGCCAAGTAACTTATGTTCAAACCGTCCCTAATGCCCAGCGAGGCGTCGGTTCCCGCTGAGGATTTCTTTTCTTTGATTGCTATACTGTCGAAGATTGAGTCCACGTGGCCGGAGTGATGGGCTTCGGCTGTTGGGTTCTGGTTGGATTTCCCGGGCGAGGACGCCCGCGCCACACAGGCCATGAAACCTACCTTCAGCATCGGGATCGAAGAGGAATATCAGACGGTGGATCCGGAAACGCGGGATCTGCGGTCGCATATTCAGGCGGAGATCCTCGAAAAAGGCAAGCTGATCCTGCAGGAGCGAGTGAAGGCGGAGATGCACCAGTCGGTGGTCGAAGTAGGGACGGGGGTTTGCAAGAACATCAAGGAAGCCAAAGCGGAAGTGAAGATGCTGCGGCGCGATATTATCAGGCTGGCCAGGGAGAATGGCCTGAAACTGGCGTCGGTGGCGACGCATCCGTTTGCCGACTGGCGGACGCAGGAGATTCATCCCGACGAACGCTATAAGAATATTGTCGAAGACATGCAGCTGGTGGCGCGGGCAAACCTAATTTTCGGACTGCACGTGCATATTGGAATTGAGGATCGCGAGACGGCGATCCACATGATGAACCACGCGCGCTATTTTCTGCCGCATCTGCTGGCGCTCTCGACCAATTCGCCGTTCTGGCTGGGAATGAATACCGGATTGAAATCTTATCGATGCAAGGTGTTCGACAAGTTTCCGCGAACCAACATTCCGGATTACTTTCCCAGTTGGGGCGAGTACGAAAATTTCATCAAGCTGCTGATCAAGACCAACTGCATCGACAATGCCAAGAAGATCTGGTGGGATATCCGGCCGCATCCGTTCTTCAATACGATTGAGTTTCGGGTGTGCGACATCCCCATGCGCGCAGATGAAACGATCGCGCTGGCGGCGCTGATTCAGGCGACAGTGGCGAAGCTGTATAAGCTGCATACAGCGAATCAGGGATTCCGCTTGTACCGGCGCGCGCTTCTAATGGAGAACAAGTGGCGGGCGGCGCGCTACGGCATGAACGGAAAGCTGATCGACTTCGGCAAGCAGACGGAAGTGCCTGCAAAGGATTTGATCCGCGAATACCTTGATTTTGTCGACGATGTAGTGGATGAACTGGACTCTCGTGAGGAATTGAATTACATCCATACTATGCTGGAGCGGGGCAGCGGCGCGGACCGGCAACTGCAGGTATATCAGGAGACTGGAGATTTGAAGAAAGTGGTCGATTACATCATTGAAGAAACCGAGAGTGGCCTGGCCGAGAACGAGCCGGCTTCCGAGAGGAAAGTAGGTTAATGAGCATTCCTGCAGACGAATTCCAAATCCCCGCCCCTTCGCCGGCCTCAGGGCCGGCTCTTTCGCAACAGACCCGAAGAGGGTGGGGCGCGAGGACGCCAATTTCTTTCGATCCTGAATACACTCCTGGGGCGCGCAATGCGGTGAACATCTGCCTGCGCATACAACCCGACGAGAAAGTTTGCGTGATCACGGATGAGGTCACATTGGAGATTGCGACGTCGATTGTCAGCGAATTGGAGACACTAGGCGCGCCATTCAATGTTTGGGTTCTGGAGGAACTGGCCCAGCGTCCTTTAAGAGACTTGCCACGGGAAGTTCTCGAGGACTTGGAGACAAGCCAGGTTTCGATCTTCGCGGTGCAAGCGCAGCGCAATGAACTGCGCTCGCGCATGCAGATGACCGATGTGGTGAACCGGCAGAAAATCCGGCACGCGCACATGGTGAACATCAACCGGCAGATCATGCTGGAAGGCATGCGGGCGGATTTTCAGAAGGTCGACCGGCTGAGCGCAAAGATCGTATCGATGGTGCGGAAGGCGCAGCGGGTGCGGGCGAAAACGGCTGCTGGCACTGACCTGACTGCGGAGCTGAATCACAATTACCGCTGGCTGAAGACGAGCGGGATTATCACTCCAGAAAAATGGGGGAACCTGCCTGGCGGAGAGATCTTCACGACACCGGGTGAGGTGAATGGCACGTTTGTGATCGATGGCGTGGTCGGCGATTATTTGTGTGCAAAGTTTGGCAATCTCCGGGAGAATCCGCTGACCATTCACATGAAGAAGAACCGGCTGACGGAAGCTCATTCAGAGAATCGCGAACTTGAAGACGACTTCTGGAAATACACTCATACGGACGAGAACAGCGACCGCGTGGGCGAGTTTGCCATCGGGACGAACATTGATCTGAAGGATGTGATTGGACAGATTCTGCAGGATGAGAAGTATCCCGGCGTGCACATTGCCTTTGGGAACCCGTATGGCGCTCACACGGGCGCGGAGTGGGATTCGTCGACTCATATCGATGTGGTGGGACGGAAGTTCAACATCTGGGTGGACGATCAGCAGATTATGCAGGATGGGAAGTTTTTGGTGGAAGCATAGCCTTCCTGCGGCGCTCAGTGGTCGGAATGACGAGCCTTTTACAGCATAGCTGTTCTCGGCGAGGGCGAGTCGCCCTCGCGACAGCCGGCGGGCCGCCGGCGCTACACCGTAAGTCGGCGCCACGATGATTCCCTCCCTGCGAAAGCAGTTTAACGCCAGTTTTACTCCAGACAAATATCAGACGTTCTTGCGGCGTATTGACGACGCTTGTGGAACTCGCGTGCAGTTCCGCCTGTCGGAGACACCGTGCTTCTTTCCGAAGTCGCTCTTGGAGCGAATGGCGGAAGATGGAAAAGTATTGATCCGGCAACTGGTGGAGAATCCGGAGTACCGGACTCGATCGAATGAATCGATTCCGGCGGAGTTTCGCGTGCCGAACGAGCCAGAGCACCCGATGTTTGTGCAAGTCGACTTTGGGCTGGTGCGGGATTCGAACGGAGATCTTCAGCCGAAGCTGGTGGAGTTGCAGGCCTTCCCTTCCCTTTATGCGTATCAGGTGACGCTTGTGCACAGCTATATCGAGGCGTACGGTCTGGATCGGCTTCCGGCTTCCGGCGGTCGGTTAAATTATTTTCTAAGCGGACTCGACGAGACAACTTACCGTGACCTTCTGCGGCGGGCCATTGTTGGCGCGCATGATGCGGAGAATGTAATCCTGATGGAGGTTCACCCACAGGAACAGAAAACTCTGCCGGATTTTCTGCTGACCGAGAAGATGCTGGGAGTTCGGACCGTCGATATCGAGGCAATCAAGCGGCAAGGATCGCAACTTTACTACGAACGTAATGGCGCCCGCGTCCCGATCCGCCGGATCTATAACCGGGCAATCGTAGACGAACTGCAGCGCAAGAAAGTGAAGCTGGCATTCGATTGGCGGGACGATCTTGACGTGGAGTGGGCGGGGCACCCGAACTGGTATTTCCGCATTAGCAAGTTTTCCATCCCGTACTTGCGGCATGAATCGGTGCCGAAGACTTGGTTTCTGGATCAGCTGGAGCAGATTCCCGATGACTTACAGAACTACGCCCTGAAGCCGCTGTATTCGTTCGCCGGGCTGGGTGTGGTGATCGCGCCGAAGAAAGAAGACATTGAAGCGATTCCGCGCGAGAAGCGCGCGGAATACATTTTGCAGGAACGTCTGCATTTTGAGCCGGTAATCGAGACGCCATTTGGCGGGACAAAGGCCGAAGTGCGCGTAATGTATGTATGGCAGGACGAGTTGAAGGCGGTGCTGACGATTATCCGCATGGGGCGTGGTTTGATGATGGGCGTAGATCATAATAAGAGTATGGAGTGGGTAGGAGCGTCGGCAGGGTTGTACATTGGAGAATAGTTGGATTTAGTTTCAGCCGATTCTTTTGACGATGGTGGTTTCGAGTTCGCGTCCATTGCCGCGGCGGAGGAAAAGCTTGTCGCCGGAGAGACGAACAGGAATGGGATCACCCGGTTTCCATTCCCCGGGAGTATAGCCATCAGCCGCGGTGGATTCATACTCCCCCGTGTAAACTATGCCCTCGACATTGACTACGACGGCGCGGCGAATGGAGTGAGTGGCTGACTCGCGCAGAATTTCGGCTTCGGCCTGGTACCAATTTTCCGAGTCGTGGCCTTCGACCGCCCCGCTGCGCCGGTAAAGTTCAGTAGCGCGCCGGCGAATGGCCTCTTGCACTTGAAGAGAATGGTTTCCGAACATCCGCGGCATACAAGACGGCCTCGCTGCTTCAGGATCGCTCACTTCATCCTATTCGAGGTGACGCAACCTTGAGCCAAGAGGCAGACACAAAAGGACATGGTCGTTGTCAGTTTGGGAACGCCGATCGCTTGGACGAACGTTTGGTGGGGAACTCTTTGACGTGCAGAGTCTAACGTTACTTCGACTCAACAGGCATTTGACCGCAGGAGCGCGGGGGCCTAACATTACCGCCGTCGGGGGCTTGGTCTTCTCATGATTGGCCAGACAGTATCCCACTATCGCATCCTGGGGAAACTCGGCGGCGGTGGCATGGGTGTGGTCTACGAGGCCGAGGATCTGAAGCTGGGCCGTCACGTCGCCCTGAAGTTCATTCCGGAAAACCTGGTCGGCGACCCCAAATCGCTGGAGCGCTTCGAGCGGGAAGCGAGAGCGGCTTCCCTTCTGAATCACCCCAACATCTGCACCATTCATGGCATTGAGGATAACAAGGGGCATCCCTTCATCGTGATGGAGAAGTTGGAGGGCCAGAGTCTGAAGCAGTGCATCGCCGGACAGCCTATGGCTACCGAGAAGGTGCTCGATGTGAGCATCCAAGTGGCGGACGCGCTGGCAGCGTCGCATGCCAAGGGAATCGTACATCGCGATATCAAGCCCGCAAACATTTTTCTGACTCCGGGCGGGCAGGTGAAGGTGCTTGATTTCGGCCTGGCCAAGCTGGTTCACAACGTCGGAACCGACAGCGACAGTGGAGCGCTCGACGATTCATTAACTGCGGTGGGAGTGATCCCCGGGACCGCGGTATACATGTCGCCGGAGCAGGCGCGAAGCGAGGAGATCGACTTCCGCAGCGATCTTTTTTCTTTCGGCGTCGTCATGTACGAGATGTCGACCGGGAAAAAGCCGTTCACCGGTAAGAACTCGCTGATGACGCTGGATTCAGTCCTACACCAGAAGCCGGTTCCTCCCGGGGAACTGAATCCGAAAATGCCCGTTGAGCTGGAGGGCATTATCGGGAAGGCGATGGAGAAGGACCGCAAGGAGCGCTACCAGAGCGCCACCCAGATTAAGGCCGACTTGCAACTGCTGAAGCGCGAAGCCGAGGCTGGGCAGGTACAGATAAAGAGCGGACTGCACAGCGTGAGGCTGCGGGCAGGCAGCAAAACCTTTGGACGCGCAGGCAACAGCAAGTGGCTGTTCTGGCTGTTAGGAGGAACCGCGGCGTTGCTCGTGACCGTTTTAGCGGCCGTGGGCGCATATTGGGTCAGACACCGGGCTCTGGCGAATGCGGAGCAGCGAAATGCCATTGCCGTGCTGCCTCTGCAAGACATGAACCAGGACGTGAGCGTAGATTATCTGCGTTTTGCGCTCGCGGATGAGTTGACCAGCGTGTTGACTTATTCGCGGTCGCTTGAGGTGCGGCCCTCGTCGATGACGCGGAACTATGTACAACCGGACTTCGATCCCCACAAGCTTGGGCAGCAATTGCACGTGGGCAAGCTGTTAACCGGGCACTTCATGCTTCAGAGCGGGCAATTGACGGTGACGCTGGAAGCGATTGACGTGCCGAGTGACCGATTACTGTGGCAGGCTAGCGTTACGGCCCCGGAAAATGATTTGATTTCTCTGCAGAACAAACTTAGCACGCAGGTCCAGCAGGGTTTGTTACCTGCCTTAGGGGTTGCGGGAGGAGCATTGAGCGCGGCTTCTCGTCCCAAGAGTCAGGAAGCCTACGATCTCTACCTGCACAGCCTGGCCCTACCTCATGATCCTGGACCCAACAAGGATGCTATCGCGGTACTCGAACATGTGGTGGGAGAGGATCCGAGCTACGCACCGGCCTGGGAAGCGTTGGGACAACGGTACTATTTCGATTCCTACTATGGCGGCGGGGGCGAAGCGATGTTCCAGCGTTCCAATGCCGCGTATGAGCGAGCACTCTCGCTTGATCCGAACCGGGGAGCAGCCGCGAGCAATCTGATCACGAACCGTGTGGAACGGGGCGAAATTGGCCCTGCCTATGATGCGGCAAAGGACCTGGTGCAGCGTCGCCCGCAGAGCGCTGATGCACATTTCGCGTTGAGCTATGTTCTGCGTTACGCGGGCATGCAGGAGCAGGCGACGCAGGAGTGCAACAAAGCCCGATCGCTCGATCCCGGAAACTTTAATTTCCGATCGTGTGCGTGGGCGTTTCTGGCATTGGGTCAGACCGATCGTGCCATGGATTTTGTTCACCTGGACGCGGGCTCGGAGTGGGCAGCTTGGGTCACGCCTTATGTTTATTTGGCAGCGGGCAATGTTGCCCAGGCGCGGGAAAGCGCCAAGAGTATGGCGAAAGCTCCCTTTTACCACCGCGAACTGATGGTGGCGTGTACACAGGCGCAACGGCCGGCCGATCTGGACAAGATCGTACGCGACACCGAAGCATCCGTGATGACGGAACCCGACCCTGAGTCCTGGTATCGTGTGGGAGCTCTGATGGCCTATTGCGGCCAGAAAGACGCAGCTCTGCGCCTGCTGAAAGCCGCCGTGCAACAGAATTATTGCGCTTACTCGGCGCTGCTGGAAGATCCGTTACTCAAAGACTTGCGCAAGGATACGGCGTTTAATGAAGTGCTGACCGCAGGGAGCGAGTGTCAACAGACACTGAAGGAGCGGCGAGGACCGTAGGCCAATCTCTGCTCGTCCCTGCTCAATTTTCTTCGCGACCAAGTCGTAACAGAAAACTCTGGAAAGGGAGAGCTCAAGACAATGCCGCCCGGGGAAGGCTTCGCGATGCGAACGTATCGCAAGGTTGACGTGCGCATCGTTCCGTTCCTTTTTCTTTGCTACATTCTGGCATATCTCGATCGAGTCAATGTAGGGTTCGCCAAGCTGCAGATGCTGAGAGATCTGTCTCTTAGCGATGCGGCATTTGCTACGGGCGCCGGCATTTTCTTTATCGGTTATTTCTTTTTCGAAGTTCCCAGCAATGTTCTGCTGAAACAACTTGGCGCGCGCATGTGGATTGCCAGGATCATGATCTCTTGGGGCGTCATATCTGCGTGCATGATTTTCGTAAAAGGCCAGTGGTCCTTTTGTGCCATGCGCTTTTTGCTGGGCCTGGCCGAAGCCGGTTTCTTTCCGGGTGTAATTTTTTATCTCACTTTGTGGTACCCATCCCGATTACGGTCGACACGAACCGCTTGGTTTGTGGCGGCCATCGCCGTATCGGGCGTGGTCGGCAATCCGATATCCGGCTGGATTATGGACACGCTATCCGGCGCAATGAAATTGGCGGGATGGCAGTGGCTTTTTCTATCGGAAGGCATCCCTTCAATTCTGGTTGGTTTCTTGGTGATCTTCTATCTGGATAGTGGAATTGAGGAAGCAAAGTGGCTCACGCGGGAAGAGAAAAACTTGCTTGCCCAGAATCTCGAAGCGGAAGACAAGCATAAAACCGAGCATAAATTGAAAGACGCCTTTATCAGCGGAAAAGTCTGGGTGTTGTGTGCGATCTATTTTACGTTGATGATCGGCTTGTACGGCATTGCGTTCTGGCTGCCAACAATTGTGAAGGCGTTCGGCTTGAAAGGTTATCTTCAAGTGGGCCTGATTACTGCAATCCCGTACGGAGTGGCTGTGGTCGGAATGATTTTCCTGAGCAATCATTCCGACAAAAGCGGAGAGCGGCGGCTGCATTATGTGGCGAACGTTCTGGCTGGAGCCGCAGGTTTAGTCCTGAGCGGAGTCTTTGCCTCTAATCCAGCGCTGGCGATCATTTTCTTATCTGTCGGCACGCTTGGAGTGATTGGGTCGATGCCATTGTTCTGGCCGTTGCCCTCGGCGTTCCTGGCCGGAACCGCCGCTGCGGCGGGCATTGGCATTGTGAACTCGGTGGGTAATCTGGGCGGTTATGTTGGGCCAAACATTCCGATCTGGGCGAAACACTTTTCTTCGGATCCATCCGCGGCCTTATACATAATTGCTGGGACTTTGACGCTTGGGGCACTCCTGACGTATTTCTTTATCCCGCCAACCCTGCGAGTGCATGTGAGGCCGGCCGATTAACAGATGCGATATGAGGAAAGAATTTGCGTCCGAGCGGGGTTAGGCCCCATCCTTGTAGGGTGAAATATTCGGAATCTGCCAATCTCATAAGCCGCTTGAAACGGCTGCCCTTGCATTCTGTAGGAGCTTCGTCATTCCGCACCCTCTTATTAACTCTTGTTGTATTTCCTATTCTGCTCGCTGCCTCAGCTCCGCGTGCTGGTGAAACCTCGGTCCAGCCGGTTGCAGTGGGAGCGGCTGCTGAGAATCGACCATCGCTCGTAACGACTTTTCCGCAACTTCCTTATCAGGGATCTCCGCCGGAGCTTCGGCAAGATCAGGGAATTCTCGGCTTGCGTATGATGCTGCGCCGGTTGGGCACAACGGCGCACCTGATGCAAACGGTGGCGCATCCCGACGATGAAGACGGGGGTATGCTGACTCTTGAATCGCGTGGACGCGGAGCGAACGTCCTATTGATGACCCTGAATCGTGGCGAGGGCGGGCAGAACAAGGTCGGGAGCAACCTGTCAGATGTGTTAGGCGTGCTGCGAACGCTCGAACTGCTGGCAGCGGATGAGTATTACGGAGTTCAGGAACGCTTTTCGCGGGTAGCCGATTTCGGATTCTCCAAGAGTGCGGATGAGACCTTTGCGAAGTGGGGCGGACATGATCCGGCGTTGTCGGACATGGTGCGGGTGATCCGAACCTTTCGTCCGGATGTGCTGGTGGCGCGCTTTTCCGGGACCGATCGCGATGGGCATGGGCATCACCAGGCCTCGAGCATCCTGACGAAAGAAGCCTTCCGTGCGGCTGCCGATCCGAAACGATTTCCTGAACAAATCGCCGAGGGCCTTCTGCCGTGGCAGGCGAAGAAGCTCTACATTGGCAACGTGTGCGGTTTTGGAGCGATGACTTGTCCAGATGCGAACTGGACGGTGAAATTAAATACGGGGGAACCGAGCGCGGATCTTGGCGGATCGTATGTGCAGTTCGCGATGAAGGGATTGCGGCATCAGCTCTCGCAGGGTGCGGCGAATTGGAACGTCGACCCGGGCGACCGCTTCACGTTCTACAAGCTGGTAGATTCCATTGTCCCGGCAAAGCTGGACAAAGATGGACACGAAAAAGACTTCTTCGATGGGATTGATACGACTTTACCGGGATTGGCCGCGCGATTGGGCACGGAGGAAGCGAAGCTTCCGCGGTTGCGCAACGAGCTAGCCGAGATTTCGAAGAACCTAGACGATGCGAGTGGGAAGGCGAAGGGCAACGAGGCGTCCGCTGCAACAGAGCCACTAATCCGCGCTCTTGCGGACCTCGATCGGGTTCATGCAGAGGTTAGCAAGAGTACTCTTAGCACAGTTGCGAAGTCTGATCTGCTGGCGCTCCTTGAGGAAAAGCGCTCGCAGGCGGACACAGCGCTCTGCGATGCCTTGAACGTCGACCTCTCCGCCACTGTGGTTTCCCGAGCCGAGACGAACAGTAAGCTTCCACAAGAGCTGGAAGCGTTGACCACCGTTTCTCCCGGGCAGGAATTCATGGTCGCCGTCGACTTTCACAATGGATCGAAAGACCAGCTATTCATTGACGGTTTGAAGCTGGAAGTACCCGAGGGCTGGAGCACGATTTCCGACAAAACGAAACGGGTCGCCGTTAAACGCGACGAGAATGTTCAAGTGCTCTTTCGTCTGACTGTGCCAAAGAATGCACACTACACACGGCCTTACTGGCATCGTGATGATCCGGAGACCGAGAGCCTGAATCATATCGATGACGAACAATATGCGACGCTTCCATTCCCACCGCCGGTGTTGCGAGCGCGTGTGACCTATTCGGTTGCCGGCGGAGTAGGATCTGCGGCGACGGAGATCAAGAGCGGAGCGACCGTCGTCACGCCTTTCATGGACGACGCCGGCACGGAGCGAGCTCGTCCGCTGGCCGTGGTTCCGGCATTTTCGGTAGCGCTCGAGCCGGCAACGCAAGTGATTTCCACACATAACGGTTCAAGTACGACCGTAGCGGTCGGCGTGACCAGCAATCTGAATCGCGAAACGCGAGGCGTGCTGCGGTTGGAACTACCCTCGGGTTGGCGAGCTCAGCCCGCCGAGTTTGCTGTGGATTTCACACACCGCGGAAAAAAACAGGATTTCCAGTTTAAGGTCTTCCCTGCCGGCCTGCAGGAAGGCCGTGCTAAAGTGCGCGCCATTCTCGAAACCGGCAGCGGGAAGTTCACCGAAGGCTACACGCTGGTGACGCGCGAAGATCTAGGCAGTTTCTATTACTATCAGCCCGCCGTGCAGCGAGTGAGCATTGTTGATGTGCAGGCGCCGCACGATTTGAAAATCGGCTACATCATGGGCGCGGGTGATGACATTCCCACAGTGCTGAACCAGGTTGGAATGAACCTGACCTTGATTCCTCCCGAGAAACTTGCCAGCGAAGACTTGAGCAAGTACGGGACAATCGTGCTGGGAATTCGAGCGTACGATACCCAGAAAGAAGTCGCCGCAAATAATAAGAAGCTGCTCGATTTTGTTGCAGCCGGTGGAACTCTGATCGTGCAATACAACACCGGCGTGGGTGACTTTAATAACGGACACTTTACGCCATATCCCGCGGAACTCAGCCGGGCGCGAGTTTCGGTGGAAGAAGCGCCGGTAGACGTTCTCGCGCCGGAAGACAGCATATTTCATTATCCGAACCAGATCACCTCTCGTGATTTTGACGGTTGGGTGCAGGAGCGCGGCCTCTACTTCATGGACAAGTGGGACGAGCACTTCAAGCCGCTGTTGGCTTGTCACGATCCCGGCGAGGACCCACAGAAGGGCGGACTGTTGCGCGCGCAATATGGCAAGGGAACTTACATCTACACCGGGTACGCATTCTTCCGACAGTTGCCCGCTGGCGTGCCGGGAGCGGTGCGGTTGTACGTGAATCTGTTGAGTGCGGGGCATGAGGGCATGCATTAGTCGTCGGTCGTATCGTTGCGATTAGTCCTTCCACGAAATGTCGACTGCTTCTCAGAATAATCCGGATTCGCCCGGCCTGATCCGCGGAATGGGCCTCGGAAGCGCGACCGCGCTCAACATGATCGACATGATCGGCGTGGGGCCGTTCATCACCATGCCGCTGGTGTTGAGCGCAATGGGCGGCCCGCAGGCCATGCTGGGATGGGTGGTGGGAGCGCTGTTGGCCGTGTGTGACGGCCTGGTATCTGCAGAGCTCGGCTCAGCTTTCCCCGGATCGGGTGGATCGTATCGCTACCTGAGCGAGGTTTATGGACCGCGAAAATGGGGGCGGCTGATTTCGTTTCTGTTTATCTGGCAACTTTCCTTCAGCGCTCCGCTTTCGATTGCCAGCGGATGCATTGGGCTGGCAGGCTACGCCGCCTACTACTGGCCGAGCCTGGAGACGGTCTACGCCGCCCACACCGCGGCTTTGTACATTCCAGGGGCGGGGCCGCTTCAGGTGAGCTGGATCGTCACGCCCGGAACCGCGCTCGCAGTACTGGTCTGCGCATTTACGGTCCTGCTGCTCTACCGCCGCATCACGGTGATCGGCCGCCTTTCGAACCTGTTGTGGCTTGCGGTGATGGGTACAATCGGATGGGTCATCGTCGCCGGGCTTACGCACTTTAACGCTTCGCGCGCGTTTGATTTTCCTCCGGGCGCGTTCACCCTCTCACACGGGTTCTTCACCGGACTAGGCGGAGCACTTCTGGTGGCCACCTACGACTACTGGGGCTACTACAATGTTTGCTACCTGGGGGATGAAATAAAGGATCCCACGCGGAACATTCCGCGGGCTTTGCTGCTTTCTATTCTGCTGGTGGCTGGTCTATATCTATTGATGAACGTGTGCATTCTGGCCGTGATTCCCTGGCGCGAGATGCTCCGGGCGGGGCATAACAACACCGGGTTGTACGTTGTCTCGTTATTTATGCAGAGAATTTATGGGCCGTGGGCGGCGTGGCTGGTCACGGGCCTTGTAATCGTGACCGCGTTTGCGTCGGTGTTTTCGCTAACCCTGGGGTATTCGCGCGTGCCGTATGCGGCAGCCTTAGATGGGAATTATTTCCGGGCATTTGCCAAAGTCCACCCCGTTCACCGGTTCCCTTATGTTTCGTTGCTGGCGCTGGGAGCAGTAGCCGCGGCATTTTGCTTTTTGCGGCTGAGGGACGCGATCGCGGCTCTGGTGGTGATTCGCCTGATTCTTCAGTTTCTGGTGCAGGCGATTGGGTTGATCGTCTTCCGGCTGCGCCAGCCAGAATTCCCACGCCCATTTCGCATGTGGCTGTATCCGCTGCCGGCGCTGCTGGCGATTGCCGGATTTCTCTTTATTCTGTTTAATCGCGAGCAGTGGCAGAAAGAGATGCGATACGCGGTTCTGATATTGTTGGCAGGCCTGATTATCTTTATGGTCCGAGCGTGGAGAGGCCGGGAGTGGCCGTTTGGCGTGGCGAACTCTTCGGGCTAGCAATCTGATGCGAGAATCAGCCTGAAAGTTTTCATTTAGGGGGAATCATCATGAGGAAGAACGTTCTTTGCGGCTTATTCTGCTTGCTGGCGCTAATTATTCCCAGCGCAGCCCAAAGCAATAAATCCAAGGATGAGCACCGAAGCGTCACCCTGGTGCTGGACCATACCGTTTCGAATTTGGAACACGACTTTGTTCCTGCCGCGGAAGCCATGCCCGAAGAGAAATTCGGATTCGCGCCGACGAACGGCGAATTCAAAGGTGTTCGCACGTTCGCCCAACAGGTAAAACATGTGGCTGCCGTGAACTATGAAATCGGAGCCGCGATTCTGGAAGAAAAACCTCCTGCCGACATCGGCGACGAATCAGGGCCAGCCTCGGTCACGACAAAAGCTGACATTCTAAAGTATCTGAATGATTCCTTTACATATGTTCACAAAGCAATTCAGACGATCAATGAGAAGAATCTGGTGGAAACTGTGAAGAGTCCCTTCGGAGAAGGAAAAGTATCGCGCCTAGGCCTGGCCACTACTGTGGCGTGGCATGGTTTCGATCACTATGGCCAGATGGTGGAGTACCTGCGCATGAACGGCATCGTTCCGCCAGCCAGTCGCTAATTCGCAGACTATTGCCGACGCGAGCGGATGTACTCACAATCACGCGAAGCAGACGTAAAGAAACTGCAGAGATGTTGCTGGAAAGTGACGCCGGGTTCTTTAGCGACGCGATTTGGATAAGAATCCACCGCTAACAGAAAATTCTGGATCTCCTGCCGGACCTGTTCTTTGGGAGGCGCGACGATCTCCCGTGGTTGCGTTGCCTTAAACTTCATCCTCATCCCTAAGACCCAGCTGGCCCTTCAGGGGAACCGCGGCCAGTCCTATCGTTGAATAAACACGAAACAAACTAGTAAGTTTCTGTCTATTTCCTGCGATCAACAGCGGGCGCCGCGTAGGGTGATAGAAGTAAGAAGCAATTCCGCGCTGAGTCCGCTCTGATCAAGCTGTGCCCCCACGTATCTCCGCACCTTCTGCGCGGCAACGGCGGGGTCCAGAAAAACGATCACCGATGGACCAGCGCCGCTGAGCGCAACCCCGAGTACGCCCGACTTACCGCCCAATTCCTGCAGGGACGGCAACAGCGGGCAGAGCGACGCACGATAAGGCTGATGGATACGGTCTTCTAGCGCAGCAGGAAGCAAATCGTGACGCCCTTGTGTAAAGGCAGCAAGGAGCAGCATGGAATTCTGAATGTTCGCCACAGCATCGGCCCGAGAGTACTGTGTTGGCAGCACACTGCGAGCCTTTTCGGTGGACAATGCTTGATCTGGAATGGCCAGCAGTAAGGGCCACTTTCCCTCCGGACGAAGGCACGCTACCTGAACCTCCGAATCCAGCGTCATGCGTGCGACAGTGAGACCGCCCATCCAGCACGCAGAGGCATTATCGGGATGGTGCTCACGACGGGAGGCCTCGCCGATGATCTGCGCATCACTCCAGCGCAGGCGGCCGAAGTGGTTAGCCAGCGCGATACCCGCCAACCGCGCCGCCGCCGAGGACCCGCAACCTTTGCCGATTGGAATGTCATTCTTAATGCGAAGAGCCAGCGGAATGATCTCGGCGGCCTGAGATTGTAGTACCTCGCGATATGTGATGAATATGAGATGGCTCTCGTAGTCGATCGACTCGCATATTTGTTTGTCGCGTCCGCTCGCAGCTATAGAGAATTCAGCCGCCGGACGGGCGTCGACCGTCATGTAAAGATCTATCGCCAGCGCGGCGGCATCGAAGGCGGGGCCCAAATTCGCCGAGGTAGCTGGGAGGGCCAGGTGCAACGGGGCTGGGCTACTATTCTTCCTGTTCTTAGGCATTCGAGTGCGTCGGGTCGGATTTCTCTGCCTGCTCCAAGGCCTGGATCACGGCGTTCAGCGTCGCCTCGAGAATTACAGGCGGATGTTGCAACAGCTTCAGCTTGGCGCTTTCGGCTTGGTGCGTCGAGTCCTTGAACATATCGCCGCGATGAAAATCCATAGTGAAGTCTGGGTCTTTGAGCAGGTTTCCCGTCAGGATTAACACGACAGTCTCTTCCGGCTTCACGAAGCCTCGCCCCAGCAGTTTTTTCAAGCCGGCTAAGGTCACGGCAGAGGCGGGCTCGCACCCAATGCCTTCAGCCCCGATTTCCGCTTTAGCCTGCGCCATCTCAACTTCGCTTACCTGTTCACAAGTGCCGCCGGTAGCTTGAAGAACTCTTACCGCTTTCTGCCACGAAGCCGGATTGCCAATGCGGATCGCCGTCGCCCGCGTTTCAGCCTGCACACTAACCAGCCGCTTGCCCTCAGCCTCGCGTAAAGTCCGAACCAGCGCATTAGCGCCCTCCGCCTGAATCACAGACAACTTCGGCAGACGCGAGATCAAGCCAATTTCCAGCATCTCCAGCGAAGCCTTGCCGATCGAGGAACTGTTTCCCAGGTTGCCGCCGGGCACGATGATGTGGTCGGGCGGCTGCCAGTCGAACTGCTCCAGCAGTTCGAGCGCAAGAGTTTTCTGCCCCTCCAGGCGAAATGGATTGATGGAGTTCAACTGATAAACCGGAGCGTGCCGCACAACTTCCTGTAACAGGCGCAAACAACCGTCGAAATCAGTGCGCAGCTGGCAGGTCAGTGCGCCGTAATCGAGCGCCTGCGAGAGTTTGCTCCAGGAGATCTTTCCCTCGGGCACAAGCACCAGACTGCGCATCCCACCCCGGGCGGCATACGCGGCCATCGAGGCCGAAGTGTTGCCGGTCGAAGCACAGGCCACCCAACGATATCCAGCTTGCTTCGCAAAGCTGGCGGCAACGGTCATTCCGGTGTCTTTGAATGATCCGGTGGGGTTCAGGCCTTGATGCTTGGCATAGAGGCGAGGTATGCCCGTGCTGCGAGACGCCTGAGGAAGCTGGTAGAGAGGAGTGTTGCCTTCGCGCAGCGTAACGATCTGGCCCTCCGACGCCGGCGCGGGAAGCAACTCGCGGAATCGCCACACACCGCTGCGATCGATAATTGCATTCGAACAACGGCGGTCACGCCACGTGGTCTTCAGTGCCGAGGCATCCAGGGAATCCGACTTCCATCCGGGATCGGTAATCTCCAGTAAGCTGCCGCACTCCGCGCAACGAAAATCCTGAGCCGCCGAGCTCGTAACAGAACCGCAGCCAATGCATCGGAAACAAAACGTGGCTTCCCGCAGGGTGGCTCCTGAATCTTTCTTAGAAACGGCCGCAGACGGCATGGAGTCGGAAATTATTTCTCGCCTCGCAGATACTGATCAGTCTTGTTGATCCAATCGGCGCGCGGAGGATTGAAAACATCCAGGTCAACGGTATCTTCGAGGGCCTCCGCTTTGTGCGGCATGTGCGCGGGAATGCAAAGCACTTCACCGGAATGGACGACGACCTCCTGACCATTGATCCAAAACTTCAGTGCCCCATCGAGGATGTAAGTGAGCTGTTCGTTGTAGTGACTGTGCTCAGGCACGATGCAGCCTTTCTTCAGCAGCACGCGCGCCATCATAATTTCCTGACCCACTACGAACTGCCGTTGCAGCAGCGGGTTCAGTTCTTCGAGCGGTATTGTGTGCCAGGCAACATATTGGTGCTGCGGCTTGGGAGCGGCGTGTTTAGTTACGGCCCGTCGCGCCCGAGAGTGGGATTTCGCGCCCTTTGTTTTCATGGACGCGGAGGTCTTACGCTTCGGCTTTCTTGCCATTGCAATTGCTCCTTAACATTGCCAGCTCAGTGAACTTTGCCGCCGTGCAGCTTCACGGCATTGTCATGCTGATAGCGTGGGCGAGTTCCAGCGCCCGGGCTTCAGTGATTTCATTCTCGGAAACCATCTCGGCAAACGCCGCAGCCAGCGCCGTACGCGATGATTCCGCTCCCAGCCAATAGCTCTCTTCCGCGCCCAGAACCTGATTGTACGGGAAACCATCAGTGCCGAAGGTGATCTTATCGGGAAAAGTTCTGCACACACCCTTCGGAAGTCTACAGCCCTTTATACATGCCGCCGTCGATGAGCACCGTCTGACCCGTGATGTAAGAAGCGCGCTCAGAGGCAAGCCAAACAATGGTTTCGGCCACTTCGCGCGGCTCTCCCAGGCGCTTCACAGGCGCGTCTGCAGCCCAGCCGTCGAAAATCTCACGCTCGCTTTTTCCCAGGGAGGAAGCGCGCGCCGCAGCCAGCTCCTTAAGCCGGTCGGTTGCCGTGAAGCCGGGAGCGACGTTGTTCACCAGAATTCCATCTTTGCCAAACTCATTCGCCAGACTCTTGACGAGGCCAACTACGGCCGCCCGCACCGCGTTCGACAGCACGAGATCCGCGACCGGCTGCTTAGTCGTGATCGATGTGATCGTGATAATCCTGCCCCAGCGCTTCCGTTGCATGTGCGGAATAACCTCACGCGCAAAATACACCGTGCTCAGGAAGTTCGTTTCAAGAGCGCGCTGCCATTCTTCCAGCGTGGCCGCGAGAAATCCCTTGGCCGGCGGCCCACCAGCGTTGGTCACGCAAATGTCAACGGCGCCGAATTTGGCGGCCACAGCAGTCACAAAGCGGCTTACGGCAGCGGCATTAGTCACGTCAAATGCTTCAGACAGAACCTCAACGTTGTACTGCTTTCTGATCTTCTCCGCCGCGGCCTGCAAGGTCTGCTGGTTGCGCGCGCACATCGCGATGCGGCACCCTTCGGCGGCGAATGCCTCCGTAGTAGCGCGGCCGATCCCTTGACTGGAAGCGGCTACGAGAGCGACACGATCTTTCAGGCCAAGATTCATGAAGGGGAATTATAAACGGTGCGTTACTGATTACTGCGCTTGCCGGAGCTCCTTCGCGCGATTAACCTGATGGAGTAGGTGCAATCGATCCCGAGGTATCCATGAACCGTCACACCCATCATTCCGAAACCAAAGCTGTGCACGGCGCTGCGGATCTGGACAAGAAGAACGGCCCGCTAGCCATGCCCATCTATCAGACTTCCACGTTCGAAGTCACCGACAACGACGAGCAAATTCGTGCCACGGGCAGCGACCACTACTACACGCGCTACGGCAATCCCACGAATACAGTTGCTGAGCAAACCATTGCCGAGTTGGAAGGCGTGGATGCGGCGTTGACCTTTGCCTCAGGCATGGGCGCGATCACGACGACGCTCATGGCGCTACTCAAGAGCGGCGACCACATCGTGGCACAGCGCGATATTTATGGCGGCGTGAACAAATTCTTGTCGCAGTGGCTGCCCAAGATGGGCATCGAGACGACCTTCGTCGATACAACCGACTACGAGCAGCACGCGCGGGCGATTCGTCCGAACACGAAACTGCTTTATCTTGAGTCGCCCACCAATCCCACTTTGCGCATAGTCGATTTCAAGAAAATAGCTGCGCTGGCCAAGCAACACAACCTGCTCAGCATGATTGACGCAACCTTCGGCACGCCCATCAACCAGCATCCGGCGCAATTCGGCATCGATCTGGTCATGCATTCCGGCACGAAATACTTGGCCGGTCATTCCGATCTGATCTGCGGCGCGGTCGCGGGACGGCGCGAACTGATCGACAGAATGTGGGAGACTCGCACCACGCTGGGCAATTGCATGGACCCTCATGCCTCGTGGATGCTGGTGCGCGGCCTGAAGACGCTGGCGGTTCGCGTGGCCCGGCAGAATGAAAATGCGCTAGCGCGTAGCTGAGTTCTTGTCGCAACAGCCGAACGTGCAGCGGGTGCATTATCCGTTTCTAAAGAGCCATCCTCAATACGCCGTGGCGCATGAGCAGATGAGCGGTGGCGGAGGCATGGTCAGCTTCGAGGTCGAAGGCACCGGCGAAGACGCACGGCGCGTAAGCGAATCCATGCGCCTGTTCACGCTCGCTCCCAGCCTTGGCAGTGTAGAGTCCCTCGTGTCGATTCCGGTGCTCACGTCGCACGCCATGATTCCAGCCGCAGACCGCGCCAAGATGGGCGTAACCGAACAAATGATCCGCCTGTCAGTAGGAATTGAGAATGCGGATGATCTGATTGCGGATCTGGAGCGGGGACTGGCGGCAGTGGCGGCACCGGACCGCGTGCAAGTCGGGTGATCTCACAGCCCTGAGGCGCAGAACTCCGGCTTGTCGGGAGGCCAGTTATAACATCTGAAGCTCTATCCCAAGAACTTCAGAAGATGAACTTAAATCCAAGCTGCAAAATGCGCGGGTTGTGGGCGGCCAATGGGCTGAAAAGGCCGCTTCCCTGACAGCTCGCATCTCCCGCGGAATTGTTGGTCCCACCATAACAGCTGATGGAATCCGCTCCGCTCGTGATCGAACTGTTGTTGGCGGCAGAACCCCCAGCGCCTCCGATGTAACCCCATTCTACGTGGTTGAATACGTTAAAAGCCTCTGCTCGAAATTCGATGGACATACCCTCTTTGATCGCAAAGTGCTTAAACAACGCCATGTCGAAGTTTGTGGTGAGGGGATTGCGCAAAATGTTCCTGGGTGAATCCCCAAATGTTAGCCCGACTGGCGCCACGAAGGCTGCCGGATTTCCGTACGCAGGTCCGAAGCTCGAGCCTGGAGGTACCGCCGGCTTAGGCGAATTCGGATTGCCAACCAGATCAGGGTAGGAACCATTACCAGTTCCGCCCAAACCAACGTTGTTCGCGACTCCGGCGTTATCGGATGGAATTGCTGAAGTGCCTGCATTGGTCACCGTAAATGGTGCTCCTGTCTGTATGGACGTGATGCCCGAAACCTGCCAGCCGCCCAGAAGCGAGTGGCTCAAGCCCGCCCCTCTGAAGAACGGAAGGTCGTAGATGTAGCTGATCGCCACCACATGGCGCTGATCGAAGTTTGAACTGGCGCGGTTTCTGGCAAAGTCGTAGGAATCGACAAATCCCGTATCGCCGCCTGACGAAGAGTCATCGATGGAATGACTGTAAGTGTATGCCACGCTGAATTGCAGCGCACCTACGGTCTTGCGCAGCGAAGCCTGCAGTGCGTGATAAATGGAAGAAGCGCCGTTATCCAGTCGCCTTATGTCCGAAAAACCTGGGAACGGACGGAAGAAATCGGGGTCGTTGCCGCACGCAACATACATGTTCACGCCAGCAGTGCCGGGGGTTTGGTCTGTAGGAATTCCGTCGGGATTGTAGCCGGGAATAGCCGGGCCTCCCGGTCCAACTGTGCCAGACGCGCAATCGCCGGGATATGTCACGTTTCCGCTACTATCCGTGATGACACCGGTGATCGGCTGGCCGGCAGCAACATAAGGATTTTGGGTCGCCGGAATAGAATGTATCTGGTTCATGTCCCACCTGCGTCCTAAGTGAGTGCCTTTACTGCCGACATAGGAGAGCACAGCGACGGTGTTCTTTGGGAACTCATGTTGAACGTCCACGTGCCATTGCTGCACATAAGGCCAAACTGCCTTTTGTGGCAAGGAGGTAACTGAAAGCGGGAAACTCGCACCCGGAACGCCTATGCCGGCGTAGCCGACAATATTGGGTTGACTCGGAGTTTGGACCAGCGGAGCGGCCCCTTCCAATTGGGTTGCGGTTGCTTCGTTCCCGTTCGTGTATTCGAAAAAGATACCGTAGCCCCCGCGCACAGCGGTCTTGCCATTGCCCATAGGATCCCAGGCAAAACCCAGGCGTGGAGCGGGATTGAATAGGTGTCCCGTATAACATCCGATGGGTACTCCGTTTTTCCCGCATGTCACCAAACCGTTGAAGGGGGTTCCGACAACGCTGCCATTGTCCGGCTGGCCCGGGTCTGACAGGATAGAACTCGCTCCAAAAACGTATTTCGTAGGATCGAAGTTATCCGCCTGTAGTTTGGCGTCGCGCGAGGTACCGAACATGCTGATCCGAAGGCCTAGGTTAAGTGTCAGCCTGGGCGTTGCACGCCAGTCGTCCTGGAAATAAGGCTCGAAGATTTTGTGCCGCAGGTAATACTTTGGTTGTCCGCTGGCTTGCGAGAAACTTGCGATTCGGCCGGTAAGAAGGTCGGCAAAGCTATTGCCAGTTGTAACCGCGGAAGCGGTGTCAAAAATAAGAAAACCACCGACGGAAGGCTCGGCCTGCGGCAATTCGTTTTTTTCCGAGGCTAGGAAGTAGGCTCCGAACTGTAGATTATGTGTTCCGATTAATTTCGAGACGTTGTCTCGATAGGTGTAAATCGGGTTGGAGTTCACTGGACCGTTGGGAACCCATCCTGCGTCCTGAGCGATCCCGCCCAGCACCCCACCATTGAGTTGTATTCCGGGTAACTTGCCGCCGCCAAAACCGTTTTGAAAGAGTCCGATGTCATAACCTGCGGGACGCTGCCAGGCACCGAGGTTCTTGAATATGAGGTGGTTCAGGGAAAAGGCAAAAACAAACTCGTTCAAAAGCGTGGGAGACGCCGTGGCCGTGAGTCGGGCAACCATGCTGGTCGAGGGCTGATTGAAATTGTTCTGAATGGTTGGGAAGCTCGCGCCGTTCGTCCACGTGGGGGTGGCCGTAACTTGGTTCCAGGAGTCGTGTATGTAGCGCAGAGCCAAGTGCAGTTTGGAACCGAAATTCTGATCTGCGCGCACGAGATCCTCGTGCCAGTTCGTAGCCTGAGCAGGGGAAGATACGAAGCGGCTAAGGCCCGCACCATCAAGCGCGCTAGGTGCATCGATCTCGTTGGGCATGGAAATCATAGCCAAGAGAGGCACCGCAAGGGGATCGATAGGCACAAGATTGCCCGGATATGGCGTACCCGTAGCTGGATTGATCGGACAGTCGGGAGAAGAAGTGGCGGGAGCAATGGGGGGCGTGATCGGAGGGCAAAGCTCGCTGAAGTCTCCAAAAGCGCCAGGGGTGCAATTGCCGGTCGCCCCCGGACAGCCCCGTTCGGCAAGCGAGGGTACCACCGTGTTGAACTGTGTCCCCGGAACGATGTCTTTCCGCCATTCTTCTGACCAGAAGAAAAAGCTCTTCGTCTTATTTTGGTTGTAAAGGCCTGGAATGAAGACGGGGCCGCCTACCGTGAAGCCGTAGTCGTTCTTTTTGTATTCCGGAACGCTGTTCTGGAACTCCCCTTTGGCGTTATATGCGTCGTTACGGTTGAACTCGTAAACATCGCCATGGAACTGGTTTGTGCCAGCTTTGGTTTCGACTTCTACTGTGCCGGAACCATCCTTCCCGTACTGTGCGCCGTAGTTCGAGGTGAGGACGCGGAACTCGGCGATTGCATCCAGACTCGGGTAAGTGATCATCGTGGTATTGCTGCCGTCGTCCAGATTGTTGGCTCCGTCGACCTCCCAGTTGTTGTACTCGGTGCGGCCGCCGTTCACACTGTAGGCAACCGTTGCAGCGCCAGTGCCAGGCTCATCGGTGCCAGATTGGTTTGTAGCTCCGGGAGTAAGCGACACGAGTTGAGTAAAGTTACGTCCATTCAATTCAAGCTGCGTCATTTGCTTGCCGGTGACCGTCCCGGCGAGCTCCGACGTTTGAGTCTCGACCTGATTCAATTGCGCACCCTGCACCACAACTTCAGTGGCAATCTGGCCGACCGTTAAGGTCGCGTCCACCCGCGCCTTCTGCGCAACCCGAAGAACAACGCCTTTGGCTTTGAAGGTCTCAAAACCTCGGGCGGAGACGGTTATGTCATAGGTGTCGCCGGGAAGACCCGCGGCCAGGTAATCACCATCGGAATTCGTCTTCAAGGTCCGGTCATTGCCTCCGGCTGAACTGGCGATCTTGACCGTTGCTCCCGCAACCACCGCCCCGCTGCTGTCACGGATCGTACCGGTAATCGCTCCGGTGTCTTGAGCCCAGGCCGTCGCGCAGAAAGCCAGGAATAGCAGCGCGATTGTCAAAAGCATCCGATGAGATCTCATGGTCAATTCTTCTCCTGATGCGCAACTCGCTTACGGATTCTCAGCGCCGCCTGCCGCATTGCGGGCCACAGCGGTCAGTAAATTGTTCGAGCCCCAGAGAGCAACAGTCCTGTTCGAAGAACTGGCTTATTAAAACGTATGAATAGTGCTTTTATTGAGCATCTTATGTCAAGAAAAAACTCCGTCACGGTGCATGCCGGATCAACTTCATACCAGACCTCGTGTTGATTCCCGCACCACCAACTCCGGCGCCACTTTGCGATGATGAGCGATGACCTCACGTTTCTCCAGTACCGACTTGATTCCTTCCAGAACAATGCCCACCGCGTCTGCCCCCATTGCTTCCATGGGCTGGCGCACCGTGGTAAGCGACGGGGTGCAGAGAGCCGAGGCCGCGACGTCATCGAACCCGATCACGGAACAATGCTCGGGCACGCGCTGTCCAGCCTTGTTTAGGGCGCGGATGGCTCCGAAGGCCGTCATATCATCGAAAGCCAGCAGGGCCGTGAACGGGCGCTTCTGCTTGACCAGGTTCTCGGTAAGCTTTTGACCGGCTTCGAAACTGGAGAGCGGATCGCGCGACTCGGGCAGGTCGACAATCAGACTGGAATCGAGTTCGAGGCCGTGCGTCTTGGCGCAGTCGCGAATGCCCCGCCATCGAGGAGCACTGTCAGCCAAGGTCTTGGGGCCTCGGATAAATGCGATCCTGCGATGGCCCAGCGAGTGCAGATGTTCCAGCGCAGCGTAGCCCCCCACTTCGTTGTCGACGATCACCGAACTCATCGAGTCGCCTTTGAGTTCGCAGCCAATAAGCGCGGTCGGTATGCTGCTCTTTTCCAGATCGGCGAGCAGGTTGATATCGAGAAATAGCCAGTTGGCCAGCACGACCAGGGCTTCGATGCGGCGGTCCAGCAGCATCTCGAGATAGCGCTCGAAGCGGCTGCGCTCGTTATGCACATCCGTGAGGATAGGAAGATAAGAAGCCTGATAGAGCGTATTTTCAATGCCGCGCAACACCAGCGTGCAGTAGGGATCGGTCATGTCGAAGACCATCACGCCGACGGTGTGGCTGCGCTTGCTGCGCAGCGACCGCGCAAACTGATTGGGCCGGTATCCCAGCTTTTCTGCCGCGCGCTCAATGCGTTTCTTTGTGACCGGCGGGATATAGCGCGCCAGCGGAGCGTTGTTGAGCACAATCGAGACCGTCGTGGACGAGAACCCGCTCGCCTTCGCCACATCGCGAATCGTGACCATCGCAGCCTTGTCCCTGGAGTGCCGCACGACGAAAATCCTGATTGGCGTATCCTCACGCTTGAATTCCATGCGGAGGTTGGCGGACACTACAGCAGAGAGTTGAGACCAGTGTCAAGCCCGAGTGTTCCGTCCCTACTTACTGGCTGGTTGCTGCTGGCTGGCATGGCGCTAACAATGTCCGGGCAAAGTTCCTCGCCGGCGAACGCGACCAAGCTGCGAAATGGAGGTCCAGTCGCCCAATCCGGGGCCTCGGCAGACCCGGCAGAAGTTTTTCAGGCTGGCCAGGACGCGCTGAACGCCGGGCGGCTGGACGAAGCCGAGCGCGACTTTCGGCAGGTGTTGGCAGCAGATCCGCAGGCAGGCCCAGCTTACGCGAATCTGGGCGTAGTCTACATGCGGCGCAAGCAGTGGACAAAAGCCCTCGAGACGCTGCGCCGGGCGGAGCATTTGATGCCGCAGGTTCCGGGAATCCGTCTGAACATCGGTCTCGCCTACTACCGCCAGAATGAGTTTCTAAAAGCTATTCCACCTTTTGAGTCCGTCGTCCACGATCAACCGGAGGCTTTGCAGCCCCGTCATCTTCTTGGCCTTTGCTACTTCTTTGCCCAGCGCTGGAGCGATGCAGCCCGCACCCTGGAACCTCTCTGGGCGCAGGAATCCGGGCAATTGAGTTACCTTTACGTGCTTTCCATTGCCGCTCACCGCGCCGGCCTGAAAGACCTGGATGAGAAAGCCACCGCGCAACTCGTAAAAGCCGGCGAAGGTTCACCTGAATACCATCTTTTCATGGGCAAAGCGCATCTCAATCTCGAACAATACGACATGGCCCTGGCTGATTTCCAGGCCGCAGCGGAGGCGAATCCGAAACTCACTTTCGTTCACTTCAACATGGGGCTGGCGTATTTGAAAAAGCAGGACTACGAGCATGCGCGCGACGAGTTTCTGAAAGACGCCGCTGTGGAGCCCGATCTGGCTTTCAATTACGACGAACTCGGCGAGGTCTATTCGCTCATGCAAAAAGACGGTGACGCGGAAAAGAGTTACCGCGAAGCCTTGCTCCGTGATCCCCGCCTGATAAATTCCTACATTGGCCTGGCCAAGGCTTGCCAGCGCGAAGGAAAGTATCAGCAGGGATTAAACGCGATTGACTCCGCGGACAAACTCGACCCTCACCGCACCGACATTCATTACGTGCGTGGACAACTGCTGATTCATGTGGGCCGCAAAGAAGAAGGCAAAAAGGAACTGGAAACTGCCGTGCGCATCGACAACGAACGCCGCAGACGAACGCGAGAAGCAGGTGGAAAACGGCACTCTGCCCTCACCCGAGCTCCTGCAGGAAAATCAGTGAACCCGATCCCCTCACGCCGCGGACGCCTACGATACGCGGCGCAAGTTCGCAATGCAGTCAGGAGGAACAATCTATGAGCCGCCCTCTGAAAATCGCAGCCATCGTCGCTGGGACCTTGATAGTAATCGTGATCATCATTCCGTTCTTCATTGACGCGAATTCTTTCCGGCCGAAGATCGAGACGGAGTTGACCGATACGCTGGGACGCCAGGTCAAAGTGGGCAATCTTTCCCTCTCGGTGCTCTCAGGCAGTGTGACCGCGGACAACATCTCGATCGCCGACGATCCCACGTTCAGCAAGACCGCCTTCGTGCAAGCTAAGTCGTTAAAAGTCGGCGTCGAGCTCCTCCCGCTCATTTTCTCCAAATCGCTCAACGTGACCGAGCTCACGCTCAATCAGCCGGAGATCAGCCTGGTGCGCTCGCAAGATGGAGAGAAGTGGAACTTCTCCAGCATCGGCAACACCAGTTCGGGTGGCGGTGCGACGGCGACTCCGGGCACAACCTCCACGAACACGCCTGTGCCCGCTGGTTCAGCGAGCACTGCTCCAAGTTTGTCGGTAGGCAAGCTGAAGGTAAGTAACGGACGCCTCACCGTCAGCCGCGCCGGCTCTTCGCAACAGCCGCGGGCTTATGACAGCGTGAATATCGAGGTAACCCATTTTTCCTTCGCCAATTCCTTCCCATTCAAGATGACGGTCAGCCTGCCGGCGGGAGGCAGTTTGAAACTTGATGGCACTGCCGGGCCCATCGACGCCAGCAATGCCGCGCATACTCCGCTGCAGGCCAAGGTTACGATCACGAAGATGAATCTGGCCTCGTCGGGCTTCATTGACCCCGCAGCCGGAATCTCTGGCATCGCGGATTTCGACGGTACGGTCGCCTCCGACGGTCACCAGGCCAAGACCAACGGCACACTCAAAGCCGATAAGCTGCAGGTGGTGCAGAAGGGAGCGCCGGCGGGAAAGACGGTGCAGTTGCAATATTCAGTGACCCACGACCTCGCGAAGCAAACCGGAAACTTGACCGGGGACATCACCATCGGCAAGGCCGTGGCGCATCTCACCGGCACTTACGACGCGCACGGAAACACTACCACCGTGAATCTGAAGTTGGAGGGGCAAAGTTTGCCTGTGGACGATTTAGAAGCGGTGCTGCCCGCCGTGGGTGTAATCCTGCCCTCCGGTTCGCAGCTCAAGGGCGGCACACTCGCCGCGAATTTCACAACTACTGGTCCGGTGGACAAACTGGTCACAGTTGGCACCGTTCATCTGGAGAACTCGGCTTTAGCAGGTTTTAATCTGGGCTCGAAACTATCGTCGATCTCCGCTCTTTCAGGCAAGGGAGGCGGACAGCAAAAAGACACGACGATTCAGACTTTCAGCGCCAACGTTCGCGTCGCTCCCGAAGGCACGCGCGCCGATAATATCAATCTGGTCGCCCCATCATTGGGAACAGCCACTGGAGCCGGCACCGTCAGTCCGAGCAACGCGCTCGATTTCAAAATGAAAGCGGACAACATTCCTTTCTTGATTCAAGGAACAACTTCCGATCCCAAATTCGTTCCTGACGTAAAAGGAATGGCAAGCGGCCTCATGCAGAACGCCCTCGGCGGCAAGAATGGACAAAAAAATCCGCTCGGCGGCGTCTCTGGAATGTTCAAGAAGAAACCGAACTGAGCGTTATAAATCGTTCGGCGAATGCCGACATACATCTGTGTTTGCATCGCGAACAATGCCGCAAAATGTTCGTGTTTAACCCTCGGCCGAACTTTAGTAACTTGCCTTGGGTGGTATCAAAATTGCTACTCTCCTTGCGTTGACAACTCCGGAGTCGCAGACCATACTCGCGCTTAAGCAGCAGCAAGTTGAAAAATAGCAAGCCGCTCGGGGGCGCAATCATCTCACGATAAATTGTGCCGAGTCTTTTCTCTGCGATCGGGGTTTCATCGAGTCATCCACAGGAGGGTCACCTTGTCTAATCTATCCACCTCAAAAGGCTGGGTCTGCGGGTTCTGTGCCGTCACCATGTTAGCCATCGTCGCTACCGCATTGCTTATTGTTTCCCCCGTCCGTCACGGAAGCGCCGCCAGCGCAGCTTCGTCACAATCGGCCCCCGCGCACGCGGACCGTGGCCGAATCCAGGCCAGCTTCTCCGCTCTTCCCCTCGCCTTTGAGCCAAACCAGGGACAAACTGATTCCCAAGTGCAATATTTTGCGCGGGGTAGCGGATACACTCTGTTCCTCACTGCGAACGACACCGTCTTTTCGCTGCGCTCCCACTCCGCTGCCGGCGAATCCAAAGTTGGCAGCGCCCCTAGATCCCGCACCGCTAAAGATTCCACCGCCGTAGTCCGCATGCATCTGGTGGGAAACAATTCGCTGGCGAAAGTCTCGGCCAGCAATCAACTGCCTGGAACCACCAACTACTTCGTCGGCAATGACCGCAGCAAATGGCAGAGCGGTATCGCGCGTTACGCTCGCGTCTCCTACCAGGACGTTTATCCCGGCGTGAACCTGGCTTTCTACGGCGCGCAGCGCCAACTCGAATTCGACTTCGTAGTGGCGCCGGGCGCAAATCCCGCGCCCATCGCTTTCCAGTTCACCGGCAACCAGAGCCTCAAGACGGACGATTCCGGGAACTTGATCATCTCTTCCGCCGCGGGAGATGTTTTATTGCATAAGCCGGTGGCCTACCAGGAGCAAAATGGCACGCGCCAGCCTGTGGATGCCCGCTTTTCCCTGAAAGCCAACAATCAGATCGCTTTTGAGTTAGGCAACTACGACCGCAGCCGCGAATTGGTAATCGACCCCACGGTCGCTGTCAGTTTCGCCTATTCCACGTACCTGGGTGGCTTGCTCGACGATGAAGGCTTCGGCATCACTTTCGATGCTGACGGTAGCGCTTATGTCGTGGGCGAAACCGCATCCACGAACTTTCCAATTGTCGGAGGCGTAGATTCCAACAATAAAGGCGGCCTTGACGCCTTCGTCAGCAAGATCGCATCGGATGGATCGAGCCTCATCTATTCAACCTACATTGGCGGTAGCCTCGATGACAGCGCGAACGCCGTCGCCGTCGACTCTTCCGGCGATGCGTTTGTCGCCGGCAGCACGGCGTCCAGCGACTTTCCCACCACCAGCGGAGCCTTCCAAACCAAGATCGGATCGGGAGCTACTGACAACGCCTTTGTACTCGAGCTGAAACCCAGCCGGCAACGCACTTACCTACAGCACCTGCTTGGGCGGCACCACTTCTGACGTTGCCCACGGCGTCGCCGTAGACAGTTCGGGAAACGCTTATGCCGTAGGAGAGACATTCTCCTCGAACTTCCCTACTCTGAATCCGATTCAAACCCATCTCGCCGGAACCAGCAACGCTTTCGTCACAAAGTTGAATCCTTCGGGCACTGCACTGGTCTATTCGACTTACCTCGGAGGGAGTGTTGAGGACGCCGCCCAGTCGGTTGCGTTGGATTCCTCAGATAATGCTTACGTAACCGGCAGCGCTACCAGCGCAAATTTTCCGACAACTTCGGGCTCCTATCAGCCAACCTGCAAGTCATGCATCACCGCAGCACCTCCAACGCCTTTGTAACCGTAATTAATGCGGCCGGAAGCAGCAAGATGTATTCCACTTTCCTGGGCGGCACTGGTACTGATGTGGGTACAGGCATCGCAGTGGATTCGTCCGGCGATGCTTACGTAACCGGATCGACCACGTCGGCGAACTTTCCGACGTTGTCAGCTTTTCAGTCCACCTATGGGGGAAGCACGGACGCGTTTGTCACAAAATTCAACGCGGCGGGAAGCGCTCTACTATATTCGAGCTACCTTGGCGGTTCGGGCTTCGATGCCGGAGCGGGCATCGCGATTGATAAAGCTGGCAATGCCTATGTGACAGGCCAAACCAGTTCGCCTGCGCCTACGTTTCCTCTGGCGAACCCCAAGCAAGCAACTCTTGACGGACCCAGCGATGCGTTCGCAACCGAGGTCGACGCGGCGGGTTCTGCGCTGGTCTTTTCGACCTACCTGGGCGGCTCGGGGGTCGAGGACGCCAACGCCGCTGGAGGCATCGCCGTAGACAGCACCGGCACATTTATCTACGTGACCGGAAATACTGCCTCCACAAATTTCCCGCTGCAGACTGCTATTCAGTCGACTAATGGCAGCAGCGGCACCGGTAGTAGCGGCGGCGACGCCTTCGTAGTGAAGTACGCCCAAGGGCCAGCCTTCGCAATGGTAGCTTCAACTCCGGCAGCCGTTTCGCCCGGTGGTACCGCCACCTCTACGATTACTCTAACTTCCTATAACAGCTACGGCTCGCCGGTTAATCTCACTTGCAGCGTGAGCGGTTCCGGATCACCGGCTCCCACGTGCGGCACCTTCACTCCCAATCCTCAAACACCTGCTGGCACTCCTGGCTCGACGGCAAGCCTGACGATCAACACCACGGGGGCCACAGCTTCACTTTTCCGTCCGTCGAAATTCCTCTACGCGACGTGGTTGCCGATCATTGGCATGTCGCTGGTTGGGATGAGCTTCAGCTCCGCCCCTTCACGGCGCAAGAAAGTATTAGGCTTCCTGATGGTCGCCATGGTCATGGCCGCTCTGTTCCTGCTGCCCGCTTGCGGAGGCGGCGGCAGCCACGGCGGAGGCGGAGGCGGCTGCACCGGTTGCACTCCCGCCGGAGCCTACACCGTTACCATCACTGGAGCTGGCACCGACGCAACCGGACTTACGCAACACGCACAATTCACTCTAACCGTCAACTAAACTCCGCATACGAACAATCAGGCCGCCTCCACGAGGCGGCCTGATCTTTTCCACTACCCGCCGCGACTGGCACGATCGACAACTCTAGTCTAAGATTCTTGCTGGCCCCACTCTGCCCGAGTTCTATCGTATTATTTTGCAATAGATTAGCTGGCCGCGTTCTTCGGGCAGCTTTTGCGCCGTTGGAGGAATCGAAGGTAGTGAGTTCTCATCTCTTCATGTTCAATCGCAGGATGTTCAATTTAAGGATGTCTGATCGCAGGATCTTCAATCGAGGGATGCTGAGTCCCAGAACGTTCCATCTCCTGCGAATCGTCCCCGCAGCCCTTTTGGCTTTGTTGCTGTCGCTGTTCTCGCTAGCGTCCGCGTCTTCCGCCTACGGCCAAGCCACCTTTACCATGACCATACCAGGGTTGAATCACCCATCCATCGATCCCACCGAATCTGCGACTGGCAGCATCACGCTGACGCCCGTTGGCGGGTTTAACAGCCCCGTCTCGTTGAGCTGCCAGATAACCTCAGGCCCCGCCACGGATCCCAGCCCGCCTCAGTGTCTTACCAACATCGCGCCCGTCGTTCCACCCGGTGTCGCTGCTCTTACGATCAACACCACCAACCAGACCGCGTCGGGACTCTATAGCTTCCTCATCACCGGCACCGGCGGCGGCATCACGCAAACCGCTTCGGTGAGCCTCACGGTGCAGCCTCTATCGGAGGATTACACCTTATCGGTGGCGCCAACCACAGCGACACCCGGCTCCATTCAGGCGGGAGCCGTGGCTACCACCACCATCACGGTCTCGCCCATCGGAACCTACGCCAACAACAATCCCCCGCACGTAATCACATTCTCCTGCCTCTCGATCGCGCCGCCGGTTACGCTGGCGCCGGTGTGCTCCTTCAGTCCTGCCGCCGTTACGGTGAGCCCGACCACCTCGCTCAGTTCCACCCTGACCATCACCACCACTGGACCAACGCCCACCACCAGGCTGTGGAACCATCGCATCTTCTTCGCCTTTTGGCTGGCGATTCCTGCGCTCGGCCTCGTGGGACTCACCACAACCGGCACCCGCCGCAAAAGCTTCTTGGGGGCTTTCTTGCTCACGATTCTTGCGGCAAGCATCGTCGTCTTACCCGCGTGTGGCTCGACCACCACTCTCGGCACCAATGGCGATACTCCCGCCGGTACCTACACCTTCACCATAACCGGCGCGGATGAATCCGGCGCTCCTCCGAGCAACACGAGCACCACCACCGTAACGCTTACCGTGACCAAGCCTACCTAGACTCATGCGGCAGCGGCAGAATGTTGCTCGATGTCGTCTCAAGTGGCAGTCGTTCTCTTACGGCATATTGCGGCGTTCGCTTGCCTTTCTCTCGGCGACTTTTCTCCTGGCAGTCGTTATTTTCTCGCTGGCACAGACAGCGAGCGCCGACGACAAGACCGATAAAGATAAAAAAAGCGCCCAGCCGATTATCCTGCGCTGGAGCGAAGCGCAGCCCGGATGCACTTTCTCGCGCGGCGACGACGGAAAGTATCGTTACGGGCTGTGGTCGGGAGATGTAGGCGTCGTGCTGGCGGTGGACGCGCGCGAGGTGCAGATCATCCGCCATCGCATCGAACCCACCATCTTCGGCGTCCTGTTGACCATTCACTACCGCGGAGCCGACAGCCTGGACGCGAGCCCGGAGGGAATCACTCTGCAATTCATGAAGCACTTCAAAGTCGTCCAGACCGCGCTCGACCCCGACGAGTACGCGCAGAAGGCTCAGGCGGACGCGGATGCCCTCGATGATGAAACCAGACGAGAAGTCGCGAAACATCCCGAACAAAAACCACGTCTCGATGCGCGGCTGCAGGATTATCAGAAATCGATCAACGAACTGATTGAATTTCTCGGCCGCAACAGTCTTCGTGAGGCACATCTTGATCCTGCAAATCGAGAAGTTGCGGGCTGGGTCTTCTTCGACACCGAAATCGAAGTGGCTGGGAAAGTGGAAAACCCAGGAGGAATTCGTCCTCCGGTTCCCGCTAAAAGGGATCGTCTACGAATTTCCTTTCAAACTACCGCCCGAACCAGGAGAACTCCTCTTGCAGAAACGACAGTGAACCAGTGTGCGCCAGCGGAAGGCGGAAGACCGTTCTACGAGGCGGAGCGCCGGGCTTGGCGCTCAAGTTCGGCAGCCTGTCGCATGACTACGTCACGCAACGAAACCAGTCCTTTCAACTCCTTGCCCTCCATGATGGGCAGATGGCGGAAGCCGAATTCCTCCATGATGAACAGGCATTCTTCAATGGTTTCGTCCAAATTCACGGAGCGCGGATTGGCGGTCATCACCTCGGACACGGCTGTATATGCCGGCGTGCGGCCCACCGCCACCACGCGGTTCATAATGTCGCGCTCGGAAAAAATGCCGGCTACCTCTCCGTTGCGCAGCACCGGCAACGCGCCGATATTGTGTTCCATCATGAAGCGCGCCGCTTCCAGCACGGTGCGTGCGGCATCGATCGAGTAAACTTTGCGGTCTTTCACAAGCTCGCGGAGGGTGGACATGGGAAACTCCTTGAAAAACACGGCGAAGAAGTCGGCTCCGGGGAGCCTCGCCAGATTCGTGGGCGGCACCACTTTATCACAGAGTGGCGGCCTTGTATCGGCAAACTGGAACGCGGCAGATCCATCCATCAGCGATTCATTCGACCTGGGCGGTTGGGATAAATAAAAATGGCGGCCTCGGAAAGGCCGCCAGTAGGCAAATCCAATAAAAAACGTCTAGAAGCGGAACTGCGGACCCAGGCTTACCCTCATGTTGTTGTGGGCGCCGTTCAGGAAATAAATATCGTCGCCAATTTCCGCACGAACGCCGATCGGGCCGGCAAAGGCCTCGATGCCTCCGCCCGGATAGACGGCAAAGCGCGTAGTGCCATTCGTGAGACCAACGGTGTTGACGAATCCCGAGGTTGCGTTGTCATTGGTGACACTGAAATTCTCGAAACCGACTTTCCCGGTTACGAAGAAGCGGAACGGGCCCGATCCAGTCTGGAATTTCGGGCCAAAGAATCCATGCAACGTGCGGAAGTGTGTGTTCACAACCTCAGTGGAGACTCCATCGCTGAACGTCTGGGTGTAGCTGCGCTTGAAGTCGTAAGCCATTTCCGCTTCCAATTGGATGCTGGGGTGAAGGTTAAACGCAGCCCGTCCGCCCACTCCCAGGAAATTTTGGAAGGGCGACTGGTCGGCTAGCCGGAAGTAATCGGCGAACACGCCCACTTCAGCATGGTCGTAGTCTTGCGCAATCAGTGCCGGTGCAGCAAACAGCAAGAGAATAATTCCGAATCCAAAACAACGCTTCATTGGTGAGCTCCTAGCAAACGGTTTGCGTCCACGCACACACTTCCCCGCCTGAATGGTCAGCAGAGAAGACGCGGGCGGAGGTCGCGGTGCGGAACTTTGGAAATCAGATGACGAGACGTCTCAGAAGGGTTGCCAGACAAGGGATCTGGAGTGGCTGCCCGAACTGCGCCACTCCCAGATCGATTGTAGAATTAATCGGTTTTTACTGCAGATGGTTTACCCGAGCCGGCGCGGCATCGGCGGTGCTGTCGCTACGCGGCGTCATCGACACTACGATGTACTCGCGCTCTTTGCTGTCAAGATCTTCCACACGCAATATCATTTTGTCTTTCTCCATGCGAAATTGCGCTCTCTCGCCCACTGGCAAGAGCACCGGATGCTTCGCGTCCCTGGGCCGGATGCGATATATCATGCGCTCGGTCTGCAGCAGGTATTCTTGGCAGAGCAGTTCCTGTGTTTTCTTGTGACCCGAGTCGGTTCCAATCATTTCCCCGGTGAAACTCTTCGCATCCTTCTCATCGACCCCGCATTGCACCGAATCCATCTGCAGCAATTTGCCGCTCTGATAGGCTTTGGGTTCTTTGGCATAAGCAGTCGTGGCCAACAAAATCGAGGCCAGCACGAACGATTTGTAACGCATGGAAATCCCCCAGTGATATGGAAGTAAATGAAGCGTTCCGCTGGAGCAAGTTAGGCCAGCGAAAACACTGTCGCAACATGAATTGTTTCTAATTTAGCCGGGGCTGGTTAGATCACTTCGGTCATCGAACGGAAGTAACCGATGGCATGAGTACACCGCAGCAGACAACTCGTGTGCAGGCGGGAGATGATCTTCATCACCGCTCGACCAATTCTTCCAACGTGGAAAAGAACGCAGGGTAGGAAATTGCGGCACACTCACTTCCACGAATCAGAGTTTCACCTTGCGCCCGCAAAGCCGCGATGCTGAAGGCCATGGCAATACGGTGATCGCCAAAAGATTCGAGCTCGGCGCCGCGAAGCGATTGCCCGCCAGGAATCTTCAGCCCGTCTTCGCGTTCGTCCACTTGAGCGCCCATGGCCCGAAGGTTGGTGGCGAGGGCAGCGATTCGATCCGATTCCTTCACCCGCAATTCTTTCGCGTCGCGGACCTCGATTCCCTGCTCGGTGTATGCGGCAATCGCAGCCAGCACGGGAATTTCGTCGATCAGAGCAGCCGTATCGCTTCCGGCGATAATCGCTCCTTTGAGTCTTCCTCCTTCGACTTGCAGCGTGCCCACCAGTTCGCCATGAACCTCTTCCAGTTGAGTCACGGAAATTCTCAATCCCATTTGGATGAGAATGTCGAGCAGCCGCGCGCGAGTTGGATTCATCAGCAAACTTGTGATGGTCACCTGCGAACCTGGAAACAATGCTGCCGCACAAAGAAAGAACGCAGCACTGGAAAGATCCCCTGGAATTCGAGCTTCAATGCCACGCAACCGCTGGCCACCGCGAATCCGCACTTCGTTCCCCTTGCGCTCGAGATGAGCGCCAAAGGCTCGAAGCGCCACTTCCCCGTGATCGCGTGTCCGCAATGGCTCCTCGATGCGAGTTTCTCCATCCGCGAGCAGTCCCGCGAACAGCAGGCAAGTCTTCACCTGCGCGCTCGCAACCGGCATTTCATAGCGAATGCCTTTGAGATTCGCGCCGGTGATGCGCAGAGGCGGATTTCCATTGTGTGATGTGATTTGCGCGCCCATCGCTGTGAGCGGCGTGATCACGCGCTTCATGGGACGGCGCGAGAGCGATTCGTCGCCCGCCATCTCGCTGGCAAACTTCTGCGCCGCCAGAATGCCGCTGAGCATGCGGATCGTCGACCCTGAATTCCCGCAATCCAGCGGCTCGTTCGGGGCAGTCAACAACTGCCCAGTTCCCTGCACCTCGATAACATTACCGGGATCTTTTCGCTCCCACTGCACTCCGAGCGAACGCAGGCAGCCCAGCGTGCTGGCGCAATCCGCGCCGGTCGAATAGTTTTCGAGGCGCGACGGTCCATCGGCAATCGCCGCCAACATGGCGTATCGATGCGAGATCGATTTGTCTCCCGGGAGACTTACGCTGCCGCGCACATCGCGCCCGGGACGCACAATCACCTGTGACGAGCTCTTCATTCCAAGATCAATATAGCGGAAGGAGAAAGGGCAGGGCAGTTCGTTAGGCTAGCGACTTGGCCTCAGCGGTGGCTTCGCGCAGGACTTCAGGCGGAACCTCTTTCACTCGCACGCTAAACTCGAACATGGGCGTTTCGGTGCCGCGTCCCCAGCGCGCCACTTCCCAGTGCGCGCGCACGAACTTAACATCCGCATGCGCGATCAGGTCGAGTAACAGAACAGACTCGCCACGATAAAACTTCTGTGGAAACGTGACAATCGGCTTCGCACTCCAAGCCGCGCCGTCGGCCGACCCGTAGATGCTGACCTCGAGCGACTCCTGCTCGATAATCTGCGTAATGTCGAGTGTCATCAAGAACACGCGATTGGCGGCGCCGCTCACGTCGACACTGGAACCGTCTCCCTTAACGCTCACCACTGTCTTCTCTGGAACCAGGAACGTATCAATCATATTCGGGCATATCCGGGAAAGATTTGCGGGAAAATTGTAGCACGCGCTCTGGAACAGTTCGTTCCTTCACGAAACTCCGTCCAGAAACTGGCGCAGCAGCTTGCCGGCGTCTTCTGACTGCTCCCATGGGGCGTAGTGGCCGGCTTTCGGAATGGCGCGTAACTGGCTGTTGGGAATGTGCTGTCTCATCAGCTCAGCTTCGTTCAAGCCGGTGAAGATGTCATCGTCGCCCGTGATAATAAGCGTTGGTACATTGATGGTTTTCAATGTATCCACCGAGTCTGGACGTGCGGCCATGCCGCGCTGCACTTGCGCCACATCTTCCCGAGACATCTTCCGCATCATGCGCAGCGCACCTTCGACCAGGTCGGGACGCATCTCTCGCGTGCTCTTCGAAAACACGCGCGGAATCATGCTTTCGAAGAACGGCTCGGTGCCGCGCTCAAGAACATCGTTTGCAGCCTGCAGTCGTCCAGCGCGGGTTTCGGCGGAATCGGCAGGCGCTTTCGTGTTGCAGAGGCCAAGCGCGGCGACGCGTCCGCGATGTCTGCGCCAGAATTCGAACAGCGCATATCCGCCAATCGAAACTCCAACCAGCGGAGCGCGGCCGATCTCCGCATCGTCCATTACGCGAGAAATATCGGCGGCGAGCTTCTCCATGGTGACTGGACCTTCGCCCACGCCGGAATCTCCGTGGCCGCGCAGATCGGGAAGCACGACGCGATAGCGTGTCGAAAGAGTCTCAGCAACAGGCAGCCAAAATTCATGGTTCGCGGGAAAAGGATGCAGCAGAACTACAGAGGGCCCTGCGCCGAGCACGCGGTAGACAATCTCGGCGTCGCCACTTTTGATTTGCTGTAGAGCCATGCCTGCCGATTATCCCAGCTACTGTGTGGTGGCGTGCGGCGCGCCTGCGGGCGCTGCCAGCAGCAGAGGCTCTTCCGGAATCACTATCCACGCGATGGGATAGGACAGCAGGCCGATGCCCGTCATGAAAGATACGATCAACCAGACCAAACGGACGACAGTCACGTCAATGTCAAAGTATTCGGCGAAGCCGAGGCAGACGCCGGCAATTTTGCGTCCCTGGCGAGGCCGCACCAGCCGCTTGCGCGCCACCGATGCACCCACGCGAGTGCCGCAGTAGGCACAAACCGCAGCGTCGTCCTGGATTACTTTGCCGCAGTAGTTGCAATACATAGTTTCGCCTCTTCACAACGTTCTACTAGACAATTGCAATTGTAGACGAAAGCTCCGTCCAGGCCGGGATTAATCACTCGCCATCGCCTACTCCCGATACGCCTCCCGGATGTGAGCCCGAGCCTTTTCCGCCGGAGGCGTGCTGCCATTTTCGGCTAAGACGATCTGATATTTCTTCATGGCCAGGTCGCGCTTCTGTAGCAGGTCGTACATTTCGCCGGCAGCGAGGTTGGCCTTCTGCAAGATCTCGGGATCTGCGTCGGGAGCTTCACTCACCAGTTCATACGCGGAGGCGGCGTTGGCGCAATCTTTCTGGCTGCGCAGTAGTTCGCCCAGGCCCCACGCAGCTATTTCGTAGTGGAGGTTGCCGTACTTCCCTTCCCGGCCGTTCTGCCACACTTTGCGATAGGCTGCCGCGGCCTCCTGCGCGTGACCGGCAGCGCGCAGCAGATTCGCTTCCTCCAGCGGAAATAGATAATTCCTGGGATATCGCGCCGCCAGTTCGTGCATGTTGGTGCGGGCTTCGTCAAAGCGGTGCTCGCGGCGCAGGAACAAGCTCATTACGATTTTGGCGTCGACCGCGTTTTCTCCGTTGCTATCGGCTACCTCGCGCAGATACTCGAAGCCTTTTTCTTTGGTTCCGCTCAATCCCACCATGGAAACTGCGACCTTCACGCTCCACGGCAGGCTGCCCATGACGTAGTTATGCGCGCCGACAACCAGCTTGGCGTCCACGTAGTTGGGGTTGAGTTCCAGCACCCGTTCGTGGTCGCGGCGTGCGCCGACCGCGTTGCGCAGAGCGGAAAACCAGGCCCGCTCCACGAGCGCCGTATAGAGAGAGAACTGCGCCCGGGTTACGCCACGGGCGTAGAGCGCATCCACATTGTTGGGAGTTGCCTTGAGTTGCAGTTCTTCGAGAACCTCGGCGCGGTCCACTAACTGCTTGATCCGCTCCTTAACCTTCGGATCGGCGGGCCGGTGGGCTTGGCCGATAAAGCTGTCATTGGCATACTCCCCGCTATTCATTGCGCCCATACGGTAGAGTTCACGCAACTGGATTGCAGTCAGCAAGTGATTCACGGCGGATGGGTCGTTGGGGTGGCGATCCAGCACCTTTTCGAACTCCTGGACCGAGCGGTCATAGTCCATGTTGTAGAAGTGTTCGAAGGCAGCATCTACCAGCGGATCGTGATCCGAGGACGCTGTGGCCGAGGCGGAAGTGTTTCCAGCTGGAGGGTGGGTCTGAGCCACGGCGCGAAGCGCTAGCAGGCAGAAGATGGCCACGCACAACATTCCGCCGCTACGAACCAACCATCTCGCCAGTAACAGACTCGCCTGCATTCCGCCCTAAGGCCTGATTTTAAGTGTAACTGAGTTTCCTGGAGCACGGGACGAACCAAATGCGTCACGGGAAATTCACAAGAACGCGGCGAAGATAAAGGGGTTCAATCTATAGACTACTAAGATCGCGGGCCGAACACCACCGTAACCGGAGCATCTTTACGGAGCTTGCGGGTAAGAATTGCGCGGCACAGTCGACCGCCGGGAGCGCAGAACATGCCAAGTATTTGAATTGAAAAGCTCTAAAGCTCCACAGGATTTGGCTGTCGACTTGCGTCACCAAAGACAAACGTTCCTATCTATATATGGTTCTAGTGGCTTGAAGTCTATGGCTGAAGTAGTTCACGACACCCAGCACGAGTTTTGGCGGTCTCCGACCGTTCTCGGACCCTTGGTAGAAGCGCTCCCTGCTCAGGCCCAACCCCAAGCCATGACCCAAGCTTGTGCCGAATGCGGCAGTGAGTTCATGATCGGCGCAAGGTTTTGTCATATCTGCGGCTTACGGCGCCCTGCGTTGCTGGAGACGACCGATGCCGCAGTGCTGTCCGGCTTGTGGGCCCGCAACGTTGCGTGGACACGGACGCGGGCCGCTTCGGTTGCCGCTGCCTGGCGCCAGATTTCGTTCCCTCACTGGCTACATTACTTGCATTTCCACGAGATCCAACGCCTGGTGGGTCTGCCGACTGCGGCGTTGATTGCCTTTATCGCGGGCTTGGGCTGCATGGCTGGAGCCATGGGCGTCGGCTTGTTTTACAGAGCCTCGAATCTGGCAGAGTTTCAGGCGATCCAGTTGTGGAGGATCGAATGGCTGTTGGCTGGCACCGCAGCCTTTGTGGCTGGGATTCTGCTGAAGAAGCCTTCAGACAAAGATTGATTTAAAGATCAAAGACAGAGACTGAACCTCCCGCCCGTCCCCCTTTTAGCGGAAACTGCCAGGTCGCTACGACTCTCCTCCAGAGCCGGCCCCGCGCCTCTGCTCGTTCATTCGGTAAAGATGATGCACGGGCCCGGTGCCACGACCCAAAGGGTGACCGGCGGCTATGGCAGCGGTCACGTAGGTTTTGGCCAGCAAGGCAGCCTCTGCTATTCCGCGATCGAGGGCGAGATGGCAAGCGATGGCTGTGGCGAACGCGCAGCCGGTGCCATGAGTGGAATTGGAACGCTGGCGCTCGGCTTTGAAGACTTCCTGTTCCAGTCCGTTCTTCGTGGTGAAACTCAACAAGTCAATTGCCTTCTCCAGATGGCCGCCCGTTATGACCACGGCGGCAGAACCCATTTGGTGAAGTTTCGCGACTGCCGCTCGCATTTGGTCGAGATCGGTGACCTTAAGGCCGGTGAGGACTGCCGCTTCATCCACATTCGGCGTGATCACGTCGGCGATAGGGATGAGTTTCTCGATGAGCGCCTTGGTTCCAGCGGCATCCAGCAGGTCTGTCCCAGAGGACGACTTGAGGATTGGGTCGAGAACGATATTAGGCAGTCTGGCCTTGCCCGTCCGGCGGCCAAGGAACTCCGCGACCGACCTGACAACCTTTGCTGTGCCCAGCATCCCGATGTGGACGGCGGCGATTGGGATATCGGAGGCAAGCTCCTCCAGAGTATCGGTGATCAGGGCCGGATCGACAGGATCGATTCGGCTCACGCCAGCCGTCGATTGCACGGTCATTGCCGTGATGCAGGCCACTCCGTAGCAGCCGTGGGCAGCGATCGTCTTTATATCCGCCGTGACGCCCGCTCCCGAGGAAGGATCGAAGCCTGCGATGGTCAGGACTACTGGTGGTTGGTCAGCCATAGTCCTTTCACCACAATGCTCATTGGACCTCCGTCCGACCGCTTACTGGACTCCAGTGCTGGAAAACGAAAAGAATATTTTTTCGTCCCTATGCAACCTTGTACCTAAAATGCTCGCAATAAACAACTTAGAAAGGATTCATGTGTAAGTAATTGAATCTATTGAAGATGTAAATCCTTCTTCGCTTACAGGGAGTTGAGTATTTACGATTTGATAAACATTTAAGATGATTGTTATGAGCGACATATTGCGTATTACTCATGATAAACAACAAGTTACGTGAGATATCCATTACTACCAGGTCACCATAGGCGTTGAACTTTCGGGTTGACAAGTCCTCCTCGGCCCCCTACGATTTAGAGACCGTTAACGGAAATGTACTAGCTAGGACGACTTTGAGATGCGAGGAGAACTGAATGCGACGACGTATAGCTCATGGACTGATGATCGGCCTTATGATCGTCGGCTTGGGAGCGGCTCAGGGACCAAACAACTCGGAGGCCAGTTCCGCTCAAACTAGCCAAATCCCAAAATCCGAAATCCACAAACAGGTCAAAACCAAACCTTACGAGGTTGGCACCGCTTCCTGGTACGGGGAGTTTTTTCACGGCAAGCCGACGGCCAGCGGCGAAGACTATGACATGTACGACATGACTGCTGCCCATCCAACCCTCCCACTGGGCAGCTATGTGCGGGTCACAAACCTGCGCAATGGACGTGCGGTCGTGGTCAAAGTAAACGACCGCGGTCCGATCGTACAGGGCCGTATTATCGATCTCTCCTATGGCGCAGCCCGGGCTCTCGAATTCCAGGAGCGCGGACTGCAGAAGGTTCGCCTGGACATCGTAAAGCCCGGCAGCCGGAACCATCGGCCGGTATACCAAACCATCGCCGCGAATCGACCCGGTAGCGGAACTTCGTTAAAACCTCTACACTGGCAGGGATGCAGGCCACGATTCCTCACGGCATCCCTGCCGACCGTAAGAAGCAACCTCGCGACCCCCGAGAAAAGCTCATCGTTGCCCTCGATGTCTCAACCGCAGCGGCTGCCCAAAAGATCGTAGCCGCCGTAGGCGACTCAGCCCTGACCTATAAAGTCGGCATGCAGCTCTATACCGCCGAAGGCCCACAACTGGTGCGGGATCTGGTCGCCTCCGGCCGGCGCGTCTTCCTCGACCTGAAATATCACGACATACCCAACACCGTAGCCGCCGCGGTGCACGAAGCAGCCCAACTGGGCGTGAGCATGTTGACCGTGCATGCCGCAGGCAGCAGCAAGATGCTGCGGGCTGCGGTGGATGCAGCGCACGTAGTCAACCCGGCATTGATTGTGCTCGGCGTCACGATGCTCACAAGCCTGGACGAAAGCGATCTGGAGAAAATCGGGATTGGCGGAACGCTTTTGGATGAAGTGTTGCGACTCTCGACGCTCGCTCTGGATAACGGATGTCAGGGCATCGTCGCCTCCGCGCGCGAGGCCTCGAGGCTGCGGGCTGAGTTCGGCGACGATTTCGTCGATTGTAACCCCCGGCGTCCGCCCCGCCGGCGCCGGCCACGGAGACCAGGTCCGAGTAGTCACCCCCGCCGAAGCAATCGCCGCCGGAGCCACCCACATCGTGGTCGGCCGTCCCATCACCGAAGCCGCGGACCCGGCGGCGGAAGCCAAGGCGATCCTGGGACAGATCAGCTAGCGCCTCCAAAATCGACGCGATTGAGTGGCCGATTCTGGCCCTCATCAGGGCGTCGTTCCTGCAGCAACGGTCTTCCGCAGATCCGCCGCCGACCCACTCAACAAATTCCGCAGCACCGCCACCTCCGCCGCGATTCCAGTATGCAGCGCCGGATCCACATCCGGCGCGAACAGCGGAGAGTGATTCGACGGCAGCATCGTCCCGGCAGCTTTGGCCTCCCTGAACTTCTCCGGGTCGGCTCCGCCAAGGCTGAAGTAGAATCCCGGAATTCCCTGCTCGACGAAGTACGAAAAATCCTCCGACCCCGTGATCGGCTCTTCCATCACCACATTCTCTTTGCCCAGAGCAGACTCCAGACTTCCCTTGAGTCGCTGGGCCAACGCGGGATCGTTATAGACCAAATCCGTGCCTTCATACTGATCGATCGCCGGCGGACGCGGCGCACCCGCCGCTTCGGCCTCTGCCTTTGTGATCCGCGCAATGGCCGCCAGTATTTGTTTGCGCACCTCAGCATTTCTAGTGCGCACCGTCAGCCCCAACTCAGCCTGATCCGGGATAATGTTGTTCTTTGTGCCAGCCTGAATGTAGCCCACCGTGACCACAGCCATCTCCCCCGGCTTCACTTCGCGCGATGTAATCGTCTGCAACGCTAAGATGGTTCGGGCAGCAATTACAATCGGATCGATCGCGGTATGCGGCGCCGACCCGTGCCCGCCCTTGCCATAAATCGTGATCCGCAACGAATCCGCATTCGTGTTGTAGACGCCCGCCACCACTCCAACCTGTCCCGCCGGAAGCAGATTGCCCACATGCATCGCAACCGCCACATCGGGCTTAGGAAAACGCCGCAAGAAGCCATCGTCAATCATCCCCTTGGCTCCGCTAATGGTTTCCTCGGCCGGCTGCCCGATCAGCATCAGAGTCCCGTGCCAACTCTCCTTGCTGTGCGCCATGATCGCGGCCGTGCCCACAATTGCCGCCATGTGCAGATCGTGCCCGCAGGCGTGCATCACTGGAACATCGTGCCCGGCGTCATCTTTCGTGCGCACCTTGCTCGCGTAGGCAAGCCCGGTTTTCTCCTCCACCGGCAACGCATCGAGTTCGGTGCGCAACATCACAGTCGGCCCCGCGCCGTTTTTCATGATGGCAACCACGCCTGTGCCCCCAACGTGCTCGGTCACCTCGTAGCCCAGCGCTCGTAATCTGCCAGCCAGCTTGGTTGCAGTTTGCGTTTCATGCGAAGAGAGTTCCGGATTCTGATGTATATCCAGATAGAGCGCATGCGCGTCAGCATAGACAACGTCCACTTCCTTCGATGTGGCAGCTTGGGACTGCGCGCTCGGAGCGCCGGCCGAAGCCATCAGAAACAAAAAAGCAGGCAATATTCCCATGGATTTCATAGTCACGGATCATATCTCTCCCGGCAATTACCTGCAAATTAACTACGCCCCAATACCTTCGCCCGAATATCCAAGGCTCGATCTGTTCCCAAAATAGCTCGCACCAAAATCTCCGATGTAATTCCATCTTTTCCACATCACCTCCGGGTGTAGAATCCAATTAGAAAGCACTGGTTTGCGCTCTTCGTTTGCAAGCTCGAGGTGCTCATGAACGTTCACATCAGTTACCGTCTTCATAAAACTCCCGCCGCTGAAAAAGATATCCAACATCAAATCGAAAAACTGCAAAAACGCCTGCAAGTCTTCCGTCCCGAACTCGTACACCTAAAAGGTATGGTCGAGGAAGTCTCCGCCCGCGAAGGCACCAGCGTCTCGCTGAATCTGCGCCTGCCCTCAGGTCAAATGGCGGCACAAACCAAAGCCCCAACCGCTGCCGCCGCGGTGAAGAGCGCATTCGAAGACTTGCTCCAGCAGGTCAACAAACACAAAGAATTGCTGCGCTCCACGCACAAGTGGGCGCGCCGCCAGAAGGATGCTTCGGCGCGCCGCAATGTCTCCGTGCCCTTCGAGCAAACCCTGGCTGTGGTTTTTCCGGCAACCGTTTCGTCCGATGACGTCCGCTCTTACGTCAACGTGAATCTCTCTCGTCTCGAGCGCTTTGTGGAACGCGAAATCTACTTTCGCGAAGCCTCCGATCTGGTTTTGCCGGAGTCCATCAGTAAGGAGGAAGTGATTGACGAGACCATCGCCGCCGCTCTCGGCGATGGCCAGGAGAAGCCGGAGCGCTTAGCCCTCGAGCCCTGGCTCTACCGCTTGGCCATGAAAGCGCTCGATGAACTCTCTCGTCCGGAAGAGAGCGACGGCGGCGCCATCCGTCTGGAGGAATCAGCCCGCAAGCCGAATGTCCGCGCCAGCGACGAGCCCGAACTGCAATTCCATCAGCCCGACGAATCCATCACCGAAGAAACCATCATCGCCGACGACCGCGTGGCCACGCCCGAACAGATCGTCGGCTCCGACGAAATGATGCACCTCATCGCTTCCGCTCTGCGCGATGTGAGTGCCGCTCATCGCGAGGCCTTCATCCTGCACGCCATCGAAGGTTTCGGCGTCGACGAAATCTCGGCCATCACTGGCGTTCCGCCGGACCGTGTTTTGATCTCCATTTCTGCCGCGCGCGATCACCTGCGCAAATCGCCCAGTTTCGCCCGCCAATTCAAGGGACGATTCGCGAATACAGGCACCGCGTAGATCCAATTCCAAGAAGAAGGAGTAGGACCGCGAATGATCACTCGGGAACAAATCCAGGAACTAGCCCAATTCGAAGATCAGGCAGCCTGCGCTCTTAGTTTCTACTTTCAGCCCACGGCGCCGCGCAATAAAGCTCACAAAGAAGAAGCGATCCTCACCAAAGATTTAGCCCGTGAAGCCTTGCACCAGTTGGAAAGCAACACTGCGTCAGGCCAAAATCATAGGAACAAACACGAGTCGGCCCGTGCCGATCTTGACCGCATCGTGCACCTTTCGCATCAGTTGCGTGGCAACGCCGCCCGCGCCAAGGCGGTATTTGCCTGCTCAGCGCAAGGCTTCTGGCGCGAATACGATATGCCCGCACATCTGAGCGGCACGCAACTTATCGTCGACCGCCATTTCCATCTCAAACCTCTGGCCCAGCTTCTGGGAGCGTTTCCCAGCCTCGGCATCGTGCTGGTCGATCGTCATCGCGCTCGCCTTTTTGATCTGCGTCTGGGTGAGTTGACCGAACGCGAAGGATTCTTTCATCCGCTCTCTCGCCGCGGCCGCAGCGACGGCTTTGCTGGATATGACGGAGGCCACGCCGAGCGCCGCGTGGCCGATGAGGCCCGCCAGCATTTCAAATTCGTCGCCGACTTTCTCAAAGACGCGCTGGACAAAGGCATGTTTGAACACTGGATACTGGGCTGCCAGGATACTCACTGGCCTCAGTTCTCAGCGCAATTGCACGCCTATGTTTCGCAGAAGTTGCTGGGCCGTTTTACCGCCGAAGTCGCCCGCATCAGCCTCGACGAAATCCGTTCCCAGGCCGAACGAGTGTTCGCCGACTCCCAGAAGCGGCGCTGTGGCGATGCGGTTCGTGAAACCCTCAGCCAGGCTCGCAGCGGTGCTCGCGGCGTCACCGGTTTACGCCGCGTGCTGCGCTCGCTCGAGTCCGGCGAAGTGCAGACTCTGCTCGTCGGGCAAAACTATCACTCTCAGGCCGTCGAGTGCGCCGGCTGCGGCCACCTCGACGCTCATCTGGTCAGCTTCTGTCCCGTGTGTGGCCGCGAGACCCGCGAGGTCGTGGACGTAGGCGAAGCCATCCTGCCTCAGGTAATCCGCCGCAACATCGAACTGTTTTACGTCGACGCCGATCCCGAATTCGACAAAGTCGGAAACATCGCCGCCCTGCTGCGCTTCCGCTCCGAACAAAACAGCAACAGCACCAACAACCTCCGCCCCATCACCCAAGCCCCGCCCAACCCCAAAGTCAGCCGCCGCGAAGGCTTGGTGGGCCGTTACCGCGGACTAGCCAGCGGTTGATTTTCGATTATGCGGCGAAGCTTTGAAAGGGCGCGGCTTCCAGCCGCGCCGTGAAACCTCCCCAATTAAGCTCGGCTTCAGCCGCCAAGCAGGCCGTCCCGCAAAGCCGCCGAGGCGACGACTTCCAATCGGTACGCCCCATTTTCCTCAGGGGCCCAGTATTTGGTTCCTCAAGCCGCAATCCGGCACCTTGGTTCAAGGAGTATAGGGTGGGAATTTATTAAAGGGCTTTTTGGCCAGAGTATCTCGCTTCCATGAACGTCACTTGGGCTATTTCGACTGTGCTAATTGCGATGTTTGGGCTAATCGCTGTTGGCCATGCTTGCTGCCTCGTTCGTTTTCTCGTAAAAGGAACCAACTTCTCGGTGGTTCCGCTTGTTGGAGGTATTTTGGGAGGTGCCGGTTTCTTTCTGGCACCGAACCCGGCCTTGCGACACCTTTGGTGGCTACCTTCACTTCTTGATTATGGTTCTGTTCCGAGTCTAGTGTCGTGGATTCTCATACTCGTCAGAAAGGGATTGCATCGAGCCTAGGGCCAACCTCAAAATGAATCCGAGCCAAGTGCCGGGTGTTCCTTTCGTTGTGCTTTGGTTGTTGCTTCTCACACCAACCGCAGCCTACTCGAAAGGGGCGCCCTTTTATAAAGCGTGCCCATCTTTCCTGCACTTTGCGAAAGGTGCGATTCCACTACTCTAAACCCCTTGTTATTTTGATCCTTGCAGAATCGACGCAAACTGGCACGCCTCGAACCTACTCAGCCAGCGGGTTAACCACCCGAACCGTCCCGTAACTCTGCTTCGCCGCCAGGTCCTCCGAGTAGAGAATCGCGGCGCCCGATTGTTCCGCCGCTTGCAGAATGAGGGCATCCCAAAACGAAGTCTTATATCGCGCTTCAATCTCCAGCGCCTGGATCGCGGCTTCGGGAGTGTTGATCACGGTTTCCCAAGTCATGTAGTCGTAGATAAGCCGGCGGATTTCGTCCATGGCCAGCGGACGAGCAACCTTGCGTCGCAGGTTAACGCAAAGCTCTTGCAAAACCTGCGTGCTCAAAACGCCCTGCCCGCTCGTCCACAGGCGCTCGACAAGCTGGCGAGCCCGCTCATGCCTGATGCCCGTAGAACGGTCGTGGGCGTAGATCAGAATGTTGGTGTCAACGAAGTATTTGTCGGCCATTCAGCGCCTTCAGAGTCGCGAAGCGACGGCATTCATTAGCCCAGCACGTGAGTGCTGGGGAGGCAAAACAGTCAGAACAGAGTCCCGTTAGAGCCTGCCCTGAGCGAAGTCGAAGGGGACGATACACACTGCAGATCGAATCACCGTTCATGAAGTTCGTCGCGCGAGCGAGCAGGCGTCCACCGAAGGTCCATTCCTTCTCGCAGCCGCGCCAGTGCGCGCTTACGTGCACGATGGTAGGCTTTGCGCTCGCGTACGATCTGTTCCAGACGTGCCGCAAGCATCGCGCTGATCGACGTGTCCTCTTCGGCCGCTAATACTCGAACCTCGCGTAACAAATCGGCGTCCAACTTGAGTGTGACATTGGTCTTCATATGGAGCACATTAATGCGTGCAGCACAATTCTACGTGCATGGGAAACCAATGTCAACGAGGGTCTCTTACCCTCTACTTTTCCACAGCTCGCATGTGACATCTGACCTTGCGCCTCATCCCAAACTCGTTCAAGATTTCCCCAGCAAAGGCAGTAAGAAACCAGCTCATTGAAAACTGAATATCGCCTCACTAAGTCATTCCCCCACAATAATTTGCGGCGCAGTCCGGCTGTTTTCAGTCCCGACAGAAATAGCTTCACTGATTCTAAAGAACTTGCGGCAGGCCGACGCACCTAACTCCCTCGTCCGCAATATTTTGCGGACAAATTCTCTAGAATCAATATTTTAGCCGGATTCGACTCGGATCGACTCCACGTAAGTCATTGATTCCAGATAATTAAGCTGATTCGATCCGCATTTTCTTGACGCACGATCTGATCAGCGACGAACCCCTGCGGAATGCGCACCGGCGTGATATGCTTCCCGCTTTCCCGCAAGCAGGAGGAAGCCGATGCCATTCACGCGCCGCGATTTCGTCAAGACTTCAGTCCTCGGAGCGGTCGCTGCCGGAGTTGGATCGCGAGCTCAAGGCCAAGACGCAACCCAAGCTCCCGCGCAACACGATTCGCAATCCGGGCCGCACAAGCGCCCCATCATCGTCTGCGCCAACAATGGTTTCAACTATCTCGACGACGCCTTCGCCTTCCTGAAGAGTGGCGGAGACACGCTCGACGCCGCGCTCCGCGTGGTCAAAGGTCCGGAAGATGATCCCAACGACGATTCGGTCGGCCTCGGTGGAATTCCCAACGAAGAAGGCGTGGTCGAACTCGACGCCTGCTGCATGCACGGACCCACGCGCCGCGCCGGATCGGTTGGCGGCGTGCGCAACATCAAGAACGTGTCGCTAGTCTCAAAGGCTGTGATGCAGCACACCGGACACGTCATGCTGGTGGGCGAAGGCGCCGAGCGCTTTGCCGTCGCCATGGGATTCCCGCGCGAGAACCTCCTCACCGAACACTCCCGCAAGATCTGGCTGCTGTGGAAGGAGTTCAACTCAAATGATGACTGGTGGGGACCGGGCCTCGCCGACCCGCACTGGCAGCCTCCCGCAAGCAGTGACAAGCCGCAGTCGGAGTTGTGGCAGGAGCGCATTCAGAACCTTCAGGCGCGCGCCGCCGAACTCGGCATTGAGCCCGAACATCAACTCGCAGCCGTGCGCAAGGTTCTGTTTCTACCGACCGGCACGATTCACTGTTCCGCGCTCAACGAGAAGGGAGAGATTTCCGGCTGCACCACAACCAGCGGATTAGCTTTCAAGCTCCCCGGACGCTGCGGCGATTCGCCCATCATCGGCGCGGGCTGCTACACCGATCAGGACGTGGGTTCGGCGGGCGCGACCGGCAGCGGCGAGGAAAACATCAAGGTCGCGGGCGCGCACACAATCGTCGAGAACATGCGTCACGGCATGTCCCCGCAGGAAGCAGGTATCGACGCGCTGAAGCGCATCGTGCGCAACTACAACAACGACATGAATAAGATCCGTTTCGTCGACATGACCTACTACATCCTGCGCAAAGATGGCGCCTACGCCGGCGTTTCACTGTGGGAAGGTTATTCGAAAGGCCATCCGCACAAGATCGCGATTCACGACGGCAACCGCCGCGCGGAAGTAGCTGTCAGCCTGCTCAAAGGATACTCGCAAGAGTTCCCGCCATTCCCCAATATCCCCGAGGATTTGAAAAACAGTTCGGAGTATATGAAATAGCCGGAGCCTATGCGAACCTGACTTTAATATCCGGCCCTTTCTCCAGGTGAATGCTTTCGATGAATCGCACTTTGCCAGTCTGAAGCGTTAGAATCACCGACGAGGTGCGCGTGCCTTCGCCGAAGAATCGGACGCCTTTCATCAGCGATCCGTCGGTCACTCCCGTCGCGGCGAAGATGAGTTGCCTGCCGGGCGCAAGGTCTTCGGCTTCGTAGATGCGGTTCTTGTCCTTGATGCCCATGCGGGCAAGACGTTCTTCATGCTCAGGCCTCACCACCAAGCGGCCCAGCATGTACCCATTGAGGCACCGGATAGCGGCGGCGGTAATCACGCCTTCCGGTGCTCCGCCTGAACCCATGACGGCGTGCACGCCGGTGCCGATGACAGCGGCAGCGATACCGGCCGACAGGTCTCCGTCTCCGATGAGCCGGATGCGCGCGCCGGCGGCGCGAATATCCGCAATCAGCTTCTCATGGCGCGGGCGATCGAGCACGATCACGACGAGGTCTTCCACATCGCGATCCATTCTCTTGGCGATGTTCTTTAAATTGTCGGCCACGGGGGCATCGAGTTCGACGGCGTTCTTGCAGGACGGTCCAACCACAATCTTTTCCATATAGCAGTCGGGAGCGTTGAGCAGGCCTCCACGCTCAGACGCCGCAAGCACGGTGATCGATCCGGGTGCGCCGGTGGCACAGAGGTTGGTGCCCTCCAGAGGATCGACGGCAATATCAACCTCGGGCACCTCGCGTCCATCGGGAAATTCGGCGCCGACTTTCTCGCCGATGTAAAGCATGGGAGCTTCGTCACGCTCGCCCTCGCCGATAACGATCGTCCCACGCATGGGGATGCATTCCATAGTGTGGCGCATGGCCTCGGTGGCCACCTGGTCGGACAGCTTGCGCTCGCCCTGGCCCATGGTGCGCGCCGAAGCGATTGCCGCTACCTCGACCACACGTAGAAATCGTGAGGCCAGATCACTTTCAATATTTTCCCCGAAGCTGCGGGCCTTGCCTTCTGGACGAGTTTGCGTAGCCATAAGAGCCTCCGAACAAGCTTATGATGCCGGTTTTTCGAGACCGGCTTGAGAATATAACCCAAATCGGACGCAGATTGAAAGAAACGTAGGGCTCCATAGAAATAACCGATACGCAGGCTGGTCGCGGTCGTGATATCCTCTGCACCCTGTTTTGAAAGGAAGCCCTGTGCCAGAATCACGCCCGTTGACTCTCCTGTGCATCACGACCTACGAGAAGGGGCAGGAATTCATGCGCCAGTGCAAGCGTCAGGGCTGCCGCGTGCTGCTGCTTACGGCGGAGAAGCTGCGCGACGCCGACTGGCCGCGCGAAAGCCTGGATGATACGTTCTACCTTCCCGCAGAGATTGCCCTCGCCGACATCGTATCGGCAGTGACGCACCTTGCCCGAAACCAGAAGATAGATCGCATTGTGGCGCTCGACGAATACGACATGGAAACGGCCGCAACTCTTCGCGAACATCTGCGCGTGCCGGGCATAGGGTTGACGACGATGCGCTATTTCCGCGACAAACTGGCCATGCGCATGAAAGCGCTCGATCGCGACATCCGCGTGCCGGACTTTGTTCCTGTTTTCAATCACGACGACATTCGTTACTACCTGGAGCATGTGCCGGGGCCCTGGGTGCTGAAGCCGAGGCAGGAGGCATCGGCGATTGGGATCAAGAAGATTCATGCTGCTGCCGAGTTGTGGCCTGTCCTGGAGCAACTCGGAGACAAGCAATCGTCGTTTCTGCTGGAAAGATTTCTTTCGGGCGAAGTCTACCACGTCGATTCGGTGGTCTCAGAGAACGAAGTAGTCTTCGCTAATGTCAGCAAGTACGGAAAGCCGCCTATGAATGTTGCGCAGGGCGGCGGAGTCTTCACCACGTTCACAGTTCCTCGCGGCGGCGAAGAAGATTCAGGATTGCGGCAGATCAATCGCGACCTGATTGCGGCGCTTGGATTGGTGCGCGGTGTGGCGCATGCGGAATTCATTCGGGCGAATGCCGACGGACACTTCTATTTTCTAGAGTGCGCAGCGCGCGTGGGCGGAGCTTATATCAACGAGATGGTCGAGGCCGCTACGGGGATTAATCTGTGGCGGGAGTGGGCGCGCATCGAGGTCGCCGGCGGGGATGGAAGTTACACGCTTCCCCCGGTGCGCGAGGAGTATGCGGGAGTAATTCTTTCGCTGGCGCGACAGGAGAATCCCGACACTTCGGGATACAACGATCCGGAGGTGTTTCTGCGAATCAAGAAGCATCATCATGCGGGGTTGATTCTGCGGTCGGCGCAGCCGCAGCGTATTCCGGCGCTGCTGGAAAACTATGCTCGCAGGTTCGCAGAGGAGTTTACGGCCGTGGAACCGCCGAGGGAGAAACCCTCGGCGTAGTCAGTACGAGCCGCTTTTTCCGATTAAGTCGATGCTCGTTGGAACTACCGTGATTGCTTAATCTGCCTCTCCCTGTATTCCCTTTCGGACCTCAGGACGAAATCCACAGCAGCTTTCAATCTTGCTTGAACTGTCTCAGAGGAATACCGTCTCCCCCTCTGAAGTGGCCAAGTAGGAGAGGACAGTGGCACAACCATGTGCCTATTTGTGTCTTTGTTGACGTAGGTAAGTGCGCGGAAATGCAACGCCGGAATCGCTAGGCAGGCAAGTTCCTCGTACCGGACTCCAGATTTGAGAAATTGTTCTACGATCGAATGTTCTGTGTCGGAAGGCGGGCCCAAGGAGAGACTATCCAGGACCGGCCGTCGGTTGCCTTTCTGAATCTCCGCGATTCCTATGGAGTCCGTTTCCCCAGTCAAGAAAATGGAGCCAGCCAGAATGCTTGGTCGCATCAGCCAGCGAGTCAAGCCGCGATAGATCAAGCAGGTGGAGCGGAAGGGTCCAACGCTTACGCGGCTTTCCTATTTTCGGCGGATTCTTGCCTCGATGCGAGCCCGACTTTGCACGCGCATGATACCGGCGGACGTGAGGTAAATGCACTGCTCGGAGATGTAGTGCCACCATTTCTGACAAGCGCGATACGAAGGGACTTAGGGCTGTGCTCTCGCTCGATTTCATTTGAAACCTCAGGATTGCGCCGGAGAGGTGGTGAAGAATTTCTGAAGCTGCCATCTGGAGAGGTTCGCATCGCCAGAGGGACTGACCAGTTGCTGATACGAATAGCCCTTGCACGCTCCGGTTGCTGGATCAGCGATTTGGAGGTTGTCGGAACCTGAGTAGCCGTACGCGACCTTCACGTGAACAAAATCTGAGTTCGAGCGATCGACCACCTGCAGATCCACAACGGAGGACTCGTCGATCTGCTGCGTGATTGCAGCAAAATCGCCTGTGGTTGGTCCGTCGTTGCTTCCAGTGAGCAATCCGTAGTCCTGGAGAGCGGACGCTACAGAGCAGGTCCGGTTACACGCGCAGGTCGAGCCTTTTGGCACGCACGCGTTGCCCGGATCACAGCACCCTGGACTAGGATCGTGGGGCGAGAAAGCCTCTTGATCGACGACTGCGCACTGCTGCGGCTGTTGGGGTGAGTTCGCGAAAGTGGCGATGAAGATACCACAGCATCCCAGCACCATTTGAGCATTGTTGCGTCTGTATTGTGAACGGCAACGGATTCTGTGGCATGGAATAGCCCACCTACGGCTTTGTGAATGTAATCGCAATACCGACACCCTTCGTATACGACTTAGAAACTTGAACGCTGCTTATATCTGACGGGACCACCTGCCCAACCTTGAAGCCGCCAGCCAAGGTCGACTCGGTTCCTACGTGGAGCCCGACTGAGATGAACATGGTGCGAAAGAATGACAGACTTCCTCCGATCAAGAACTCAGCGGAGGGCCCCCGCCCGAGTTCTGACCTTGTATATTTCCGGAGGCTCCGGCTGTGGCGTGCGCCGCGAGCTTATGGTTTGATGATTCCCAAAGGCGCGCATGAGCAAGCGCGATGGGCAAGGGGTAAAACGCGGAGTCAGACGTCAGCCCGAAGGTATTGATTGACGTATTGTTGGGACCACCAGCACTCTTGATAATCCCGAATTCGCGAGAGGGTATGGTGCTGAATTCAATGCCAGCTTAAATGGTGAAGGGGCTCGCACACGTGATTGTGAAGAAGTTCTGGTCTTGGTGAGCAGATGGTTTAGCAAAGTTTCCAGACAGCGTTTGCGACCAGTCGTAAAGCGTAACCGAGGCTGTTGTCGAGCTGGACTGGTTGAATATGTTGCCGCAGCTCAGCTGGTTCGAGACGACGAAAAACGGCTCAAGGTTTACTTGGGGGGGATCGTCCTTCGAGTCAGACCGTAGCCCAAACCCCTGAAGGCGCACATCCCACCATTTGAGGATGGCAATATTGTTCTCAACTGTCGTTACATTCGGGCCACATCTGTAGAGGTTAGCCAAATTGAGAGCCCCGTCAACCGCGTCCTTGTGGGCGGTATAGAAAGTCCCGTTCGCCTGATATCCCTGCAGTTTTGCAAGAATGCTACCTGTTGCCGGATTTGCGGCAGCGGTCGATGGGCATACACCGTAAGACAAGTCAGTTGGAAGAAAGTTGAATTGCAGGGTCTCGGACTCTAAGGAGCGCTTTTCGTAAACCCGCGCTTCCCGGAGGCTGCACTTTGGGCCCCACGTACATCGTCTTAATCCCAGCCTCTGGGAAGGCCTTCCCAGGGCCGGCATTGAGGTCGACGAAGGCGAGCTTTGACGAGAGTTCCTTGATCCCGTTTGCTTCGTCCGATGCGGCGTTATCGAGGCGGGTGAGCTCGGCCCCTATCTTTTGCAGCTCCAGCTCATCCCCGGAAAGGGCCTCTGGTTGTGTCGGCGCCTGTCTGCGCCGTCGGCCCACTGCCCGTGACAGACTGAAGGTTTGGTCCTGCGGTGATGCTCGTGGTGAAAGTGATAGACACATCGAACCGAAAGGCGTTGTAATGTACCTGAACACACGCGGGCCCCTCTCCGCTGCGGCCGGTGCTTGTCACGTTTCCATTTTGATCGATGTAAAAGTTCTGCACGGGTACGCCGGCCGTACACCCTCCCGATTGTCCGAACAGGCAGAGGGGTGCCAGAACTAAAATCGCGACCGCCAACATGCAAGCCGTAAGAGTTCCCACCCGAATCCCTTTTGCCGTGCCACATTGTCCCGAGGTCATTTTTTTCTCCATTTATAAATATTGGGTTCTCTCGTCGTTGCTAGGGTGTTTGCCTTTCGCCTTGCGTCTTCCCTGGATCTCAGCCCGCCTTCTTCGCCAAATACTCTCCCTGGCGGAGGCCGAGGCCCGCCAGGATTGCCGTGTTTGCATTCCCCTGGATCATTCTCTAATTCTTTTGCTGCTTCTCGTCTGGGGCATCGCCTGACAACCTCAGATTGACTGCCTTCTGTAGCAAATCGAACCAGAACGGTGCGCCTTGAGATATGGCGAGAGCGGTCAGGGTGCTCCCCACAAGCTTCAGAAACCACCAAAGAACAGGACCGGACCAACAGAAGCATGATCATCCGAGGGTCTGCGCGTCAGCATCCTCGGTGGCGGCAGCATCCGCGGTGGCGGCGGGCGATCCGAGATCCGAAAACATTTTTTCTGCCCACCACCTGACTTCCAACACCAGCCCAGCGGAATATTGACTTTGGCCAGTTCCGTGCGGACTTTGTCAAGGCGTTTGAAAGCATCTTCGTCGGAATTTGAAGACTGGCCGGGTTTCGGAGCATTTTTCACATGCTCGGTTGCCGCGGCGACCGTTGCGGCACGCAGGGTTGGGTCATTCCAAAATACTTTGGCGAGGGTGATGGAATCCGCATTCACCAGGACGCACAGAACACCTCCGATGATCCACAGCCAGGCGTTGAAGTGCGCTTATACCAGCCGGAGACGCGGTCCACTGAGTCGTTAAACCAGCCCTCAAGGCGCTTTCTTTGATCCTCCACATTCGTGGCTCCAAGCAGCAACGAGCTTAGAAGAGCTGTCGGCTTGGCGAACGCGGGATCCGCCGACGCGGCAGGAGCAGCCCCACCCGGCAGGGCTATCGCTTTCTTGGCGGCTAAATCCAACACCGCGAGAGCAAAAGTAGCTGGAGCGATATAAGAAGGTCTATGGGTAAGGTTGCCGCGCGCGTTTGGACTGCACAAACTCTCAATAAATGGCAGTTTATAAAACTCGTCCTTGAATTGGGAGCTGCCAAACAAACCAGCGATACCTTGCTCGAGAGTTTTTGCGCGCCAGCGGAAGAAGTTGGCGATGATCTCCTGAATCGCCGATGAGGCGGCACTCAACATCAAGTACAAGAAGATCATGCTAATAGCGAGTTCTAGCAATGTGGAAGACACGTGTCGTACCTCTCGCGTTGTGGGAGTTATTCACGCATTGGCGGATGTGTGGCTCGACTTGCTCTTGCCCACACGCGCCGCAGCGTCGCGCTTGCCTGTTGCCTTTCCCTATGGTGATGACTACGCCCGAGGTCTGCGAGCGATAGTGCCGCCTCTGGGGGAGAGGCTTCGCCCTCAATGGGCAGCAACACTAATCCAAGGACAGTGAATGCTTAGATCAAAGTGAATCTTGTTACACATTCGGAACAAAGGCTCTGGTTTGTGGGTATTCTGGGAGCTTCGGCTTTTGCGACCCCGCCGACGTCCTGGGCATGCAGAGGTGTGAGTCGCTGGGAACGCCCGTCGTTAGAGGCTTCTGACAGTTACGAAAACAGAACAGACTTACGGAAGAATTGGCGGCTTAAAACGCGTCGATCCCAGTCACGCTCTGGCCGATGATCAGCGAGTGCACGTCGTGGGTGCCTTCGTAGGTCTTCACCGACTCCAGGTTCATCATGTGGCGCATGATGGGATAGTCGTCGGCGACGCCGTTGGCGCCGAGGATGTCGCGCGAGAGGCGGGCACACTCCAGCGCCATCCAGACGTTGTTGCGCTTGGCCATGGAGATGTGCTGGTGCTCGACCTTGCCCGCATCTTTCAGGCGGCCGACCTGCAGCGCTAGCAGTTGCGCTTTGGTGATCTCGCTGATCATCCAGGTGAGCTTATCCTGCACGAGTTGGTGAGAGGCGATGGGCTGGTCGCGCCACTGTTTGCGCAGGATGGCGTATTGCAGAGCGCAGTCGTAGCAGGACATGGCCGCGCCAATCGCTCCCCAGGCAATGCCGTAGCGGGCCTGGTTCAGGCACATCAAGGGGGACTTTAGCCCGTCAGACTTCGGCAGCAAGTTCGCCTCGGGGATATGAACGTCCTGCAGGGATAGTCCCGAAGTCACCGAGGCGCGCAGCGACCATTTGCCGTGAACATCATCGGAGGTAAAGCCGGCCCGATCTTTTTCGACGAGAAAGCCGCGAATCTTGCCGTCTTCGTTTTCTGCCTTTGCCCAGATGACGGCGACGTCGGCGATTGTTCCGGAGGTGATCCACATCTTTTCGCCGTTCAAAACGTACTCTTTGCCGACTTTGCGAGCGCGCGTGAGCATGCCGCCGGGATTCGAGCCGAAGCCAGGTTCGGTGAGTCCGAAGCAGCCGAGCTTCTCGCCTTTCTGCATGGCGGGCAGCCAGGTCTGCTTCTGTTCCTCGCTGCCGAAGGTGTAAATCGGATACATGACCAGCGCCGACTGGACGCTGACGAAGCTACGCACGCCGGAATCGCCGCGTTCGAGTTCTTGAGTCATGAGTCCGTACTCGACGTTGCCCATGCCGGCGCAGCCGTAGCCTGTGAGCGACGCGCCGAAGAAGCCGAGGTCGGCCATGGGCTTGACCAGTTCGCGGGGGAAGCGG
>CAVXIO010000012.1:0-14442 GCA_963761915.1 uncultured Acidobacteriota bacterium | reverse complement strand
ACCTATGACTTCCACCGTGTGAGGATGGCACTCTACCGCTGAGTTAAGCGCCCACGAAGAGTTGGTTCATTCAAACATTTGCGGGCGGAGAATGCAAGGCAGTGAGGGTGCTCGGCAGGGTCAGATTCCAGATCAAAAAAATCAGGGATCGATCTCGCTAAATTATTGAAAGCGGGAGGTTTAGCGACCGCCGATCCGCGTAATTCTCGCTAAAATATTGTTTCTAAAGTACTTATAGGTAAAATCTTGAGCCCACAGGAGTTAGCTTCTGGATTCATTGCCCAAAGCCTCTAAATTGCGCGCGTTCATCCTTAAAATCTTGAGCTGTAAGAATTTGCGGGATTGACACGCTTCGATGCTTAGAACTTTCGGCTGTTAGAGAGCAGATCTTCTCGCCTTAGCGGGAAATGTCTTGCAGGAGTCTAGCCTGCCACTTGCGGAAAAGATGTGACGGATGAACTGGCGCGTTGTGGAAAACTTCGGCCAGTTCCCCGGCAAAAGAGCTGGCGGGAAACTGGCACGCGGCTACGAATCACGACCGTCACAGGCAACGAACGGCGCTTGGCTGCGCGCTTTGCTCGCGGGACAGACGAGGCGGCTGTCGCTACATGGTTTTTGCCGATGGCATCTGGAACCGATTCTCGCGATAGAAGCGGCTGAAAATCAGAGCTACAACCAGCAACGCGATGGGGCACAAGATGCTCGCTTCGGGACCGACTATCCCTCCTGTGAGCCAGCGCGGGCCACTAAACGCAGAACTCAGCACGTTGTGGTAGGGCACGATACCGCTGTCGGGAACTCCGTAGAAAGTTTGACCCCAGTTCCAGGCGAGGTGAAAGCCGATGGAAGCCCAGAGGCTGCCGGTCCGGCGCAAGAAGAAGCAAAAGAGAAGCCCGTGCAACCCCGCGGCGACGGCGCCCATGGTGGTCTCGTTGGTATTGAAGTAGTGACCGAAACCGAACAGGAAAGACATCACGAACGCCGCCGGCCAGAAGCCGATTCCGGAAGCGAGCGTGTATTGCAGGTATCCGCGGCACAGGAACTCTTCAAACAATCCGGTCATGAGGAAGGCTATGCCCCACGCCGCCATCGCGGAGGGAATCGCGATGCCGTGGAGAGCCAGGCCGGTAACGTGGAATCCGCCCAGCATGAACATGGCAAGCAGCGTGCCGCTGATCGCCAGAAAGCCCGACAAGAGTCCGAACGACAGATCCTTACTCAGGGCCTTACGCAGGGGCAAACCGTAGTCGCTGAATTTGCGATGCTCGATTCTTCCCATGATCCAGGTAGCTGCGCACAGCAACAGAAAAACTATTCCTTCAATTCTGAACATCAAGAGCGGGGTGACCGTAATTTCTCCAGCATGCTTCTGACGTCCCGAAAACCCTGGACACCGCCGCTGCGGATGAGCTGGAAGCAGCCAATGAGAAAGACAACGAGCACGACGAAGAGGAGCAAGCGCCAGCCGGCCCGCGGACCGTTGGGTCCGACAAAGATTGTTTTCCAACCGGATGCGGGATCCAGAGGTTTGTGAGAAAGTTCAGTCGACAATCAGAGAAGCGTCAGCTCTTAACGGATTTGCGGATGCCATAAATTCTTCCTCTTAGTGAGCGCCATATTTGTGATCGCGATTCGGTTCTTCTCCTCACTCGGTTACCACGTACCACACCATCAGAACGAAGTAGACTGCCGTTACCGACAGGACGACCGCTAACAGATCCCAGCTCTGGACGTGGTCGACGAAATAACGGTAGGCGTAAAGAACGTCGGCAAGGATGAAACCAGTTAACCCAGCAGCTCTCTGGGCGCGCTGGCGATGGCTGAGGAAGCGTTCGTCGACCAGCTTGCCGAGGATTGGAATCTTCCTCAGTTGTTTGCCGATCAACACAAGAATAGGAATCACCATTTCTCGTCCTTCGTAGTTATGGTTTGGCCAGGCTTTATTTCGCCAGGCTTTATCTGGCCATTCAGAGTGAAAATTTCGTCGGTGGGAGAGCCGATACCTTCGAGCGAAGGTGAGGGCCAGAAAGGCAAGCTGGGCACATAGCGCTCACGCTCAATCGAGTTAATGCTCTGCCGCGATACGCCGACGGCATCGGCCAGCTGTTCCTGTGTCCACCCGCGCTGGGTGCGGAGTTCCTTTACTCGGTTTGCGACTTCAGGCGGCATGTAAAGTTAACTTTCCATGTAAGTGTACGGGCGAGAATGGGAAATGTCAAGTAAACTTGTCATCGAAAGACATTGCTTAAGGAAGCGGAAAAAGCGTCTTGCTTTACCGAAAAGCCCCGAGGTCGGATTGCTCGATTCGATTCTGCGAAAGAACTGCCGTCGGGTTGCAGTGCGTTTCGAGCGCCGGAGGTTGGACGCGGGTACAAGCGTGGTAGCCTATCGGCGGCAGGGCGGAGGGGTTAGAAGTCGCCAGGCTTCTATGCCCAAAGTAACCTTTAATGCCGGACGAAACCAGGCCACTCCAACCCACCGTATCCCGCACATCTGCGGGAAGTTGGAGCTTGGCGGAACGAAAAGGGGACAGCTTTCGCTCGGAATAAGGTCGAGAGAATATGAGCGTTGGGCCGTGGATCCCAGCGCTTTAATGGCTGCGCTGGGGCCTGGCAGCCGGTCATGTCCCAGCGGTGGATGGCGCGCGAAAGCTACAGAGACGCAGAAATCATGTCCGGGTGAAGGCGGGGGACGAAGCCGCTTTCAATTACCTGGTACAGGAATATAGGAGGCCACTGGTGAGTTTCCGTGCCGGATGGCCCGCGACGCGGCGGCGGCGGAAATTTGGCGCAGGACCTTTTTCGCGGGTGTACCGCCCGCGCCAAACTTACAAGCCAGCCGAAACTTACGACTTGGCTGTATCGCACCCCGACTAACCTGGCGGTCAATCATGCGCGCGATACCGCAAGGAGCGGCCGGAAGTGACCGTCAGCCTGGACGACCGGACGAGGAAACTGGCACGACAATGGATGTGGCCGACCCTCGGTGACGGCGAACAGGCTTTAGTGCGGCGTGAGCGATTGGCGGCGATCCGCAGCAAAGTTGAAGCGCTGCCGGAGAGGCAGAGGCTGGCGGTGATCATGCACAAGTATCAGCAGATGGATTACAAACAAATTGCCGATGTGCTGAAGCTGAGTGAATCGGCGACGAAGTCGTTGCTGTACCGGGCTTATGAGACTTTGCGGGAACAGTTAAAAGAATTTATCTAGGAAACTTAGGGACGAAGCGACAGAGGCGACCAGAAATTAAGGGGAACATGGTTATGAAGTGCGAGGAAATTCGTGAAATAATCCGGACCTGGCGTCGGGCTTGATGGAAACGACGGCCGGAGATCAAGGGGCATGTGGCGGGATGCGAAGCTGCGCCGGGAAGCTGGAAGAGTTCCGGCAGACGATGGCTTTGCTGGATGAGTGGCACGCTCCGGAGCCGTCACCGTATTTTGATGTACGGCTGCAGGCGCGTCTGCGGGAAGAGATGGCCAAGCCGCAAGCGGGATGGCTGGCGTGGTTCCGGCGTCCGGTGCTAGCCGCGGCGCTGACGCTGCTGATGGCAATTGGGGTGGGACTGTTTTTCAGCAAGGGCGATGGAATCCGCCAGGGGAATAACGAAATCGCGGTCAACGACGCGGCCGGCCAAACGGTTGAGCCGGGCACGGCGGTGGGCGATCTGCAAGCTCTCGAGAAGAATCACGACTTGTATTCCGATTTCGATTTGCTGGATGACCTGGAAGTGCAGCACGACGTGACGGCAAATCCGTAAGGCGAAGCGGAAGATCGTTACCGGCAGCGAGTGGCTAAAGTTCAGGGGCGAGAATGCGGCGGACAAATTTCATGACGGGATGGATGGCGGCGGCCGTGTTGAGCGTGGCCGCCGCAGTCGCATTGCCATGCGTGGCGCAGCACAATAATTTTCGTCCGCCTGCTGCGCAGGGTCAGTATCATCCGCAGCCGAATCAGTATCATCCGCAGCAGCAGAATGAATCTCGTCAGCCGCCTCATCCGAACCAGGGACATGCGGGCGATTGGCTACGGCGGTATAAGAATGTGCCTCCGGGAGAGCAGGAACGGGCACTGCGGAGCGATCCGGCGTTTCGTCATTTGCCTCCGGAGCAGCAGCAATTATTGCGGCAGCGGCTGCAACATTTTTCCGGGCTTCCACCGCAGGAACAGCAGCGCATGCTGAACCGGATGGAAACCTGGGAGCATTTGACGCCGGAACAGAAACAGCAGGCACGCCAAGTTCACGGGAGCTTTGCAGCAACTTCCTCCGCGAGCGGCGGGGCATGGTAATGAGCGCGGTGCACGGCCTTCGGGCGCTGCCTCCGCAGCAGCGCGAGCAGATTATCGATTCCTATCGATTCCGCACTATGTTCTCGCCCCAGGAGCGCGACATCATGCGCGGAGCTTCGAGGTTGCCGCTGGCGCCTCCGGAGAATCGTCCGCCGGAGTGAGGGGGAGTTCTCGGTTCTCAGTTCTCAGTGGAAATCGTGCGAGACGGTTTCCGCTTTGGTGACAAATAACGGCAGCACGCGTTCGGCTTTTACTGAAATTACATTGTCCTGATTCTGCAGGATGCCTTCGATGGCTAGAAACCTTACTGAGGCCAGCAGCAGGCGGTTCTGATGAAAAAGATCAGGCGTGATGATTGCATTGGCCACTCCGGTTTCATCTTCCAAACTTAAAAACACAAAACCTTTCGCTGTTCCCGGACGCTGACGCACGATTACGCATCCTCCAATGCGAAGACGTTTGCCGCTGGGAAGGTCGCGCAGTTCGATGGCGCGGCGAATGCCCATGGCCTTCAGCCAGTCGCGGCGGTAAGCCATGGGATGCGGTCCAACGGTGAGGCCGGTCCCGTGAAAATCGGCGACCAGACGCTCTTCGTGATTCATAGGACGCAGCGGAGAAGGCGAATCGGGTTCGGGCAGATTTTCCAGCAGCGGTCCCGAGCTGCGTACCGCGCGTTCTACCTGCCAGAGCGCGTCGCGGCGGTGGAGTACTTTTTCACCACAGAGGCACAGAGACACAGAGGAATTCTTTTTTGACTCTTGATTGTTGATTGAATCCTTGAGATTTGGTGATTGTAAGATTTTCCTTTTGATTTTCTCTGTGTCGGAGCCTGCCCTGAGCGAAGTCGAAGGGTGCCTCTGTGGTGAATTTATTTCATTCAGTGCGCCGATTTCAGCCAGCGTGGTGAGTTCGTCCTTGCGCAGTTCTGGAACACGGCGGGTGAGATCGTGAATAGAAGTGAATGGAGCGCGCATGCGCTCGCGCACCAGCGCCTGAGCCGCTTCTTCGCGCAGGCCGCGAACGTAGCGCAGGCCCAAGCGTAGCGCCGGCGTCTCGCCGGTAGTAGTTTCACTGGCCACTGGCCACCGACCACTGACCACTGCCTCTAAACTGCACAGCCACTCCGAACACGTCACATCCACCGGCAGCATTTTCAATCCGTGGCGTTGCGCGTCTTTGGTGATCGTGGCGGGAGAGTAAAAACCCATGGGCTGGTTATTGAGCAGAGCGGCGGTGAATGCAGCGAGATAGTGGCACTTCAAAAAAGCGCTGGCATAAGCGATTAAGGCGAAGCTAGCGGCGTGCGATTCAGGAAATCCGTAGAGCGCGAAGGATGTGATGGAAAGAATAATTTCTTCCTGAGCCTGCGGCGAAATTCCGTTGTGCGTCATGCCGGCGCGCAGTTTGGCTTCGATCTCCTTCATGCGCGCCTGAGATCGCTTGAAGCCCATGGCGCGGCGCAAGTCTTCGGCTTCGCCGCCGGTGAAGTTGGCTGCGATCATAGCGATGCGCAGCAGTTGTTCCTGAAAGAGCGGTACGCCGAGCGTGCGCGCCAGCACTGGTTCGAGCGAAGGATGCGGATACTTAACTTCTTCGCGTCCCTGGCGGCGCAACAGAAAAGGATTCACCATCTGACCTACGATTGGTCCCGGCCGAATGATTGCGACCTGCACCACAATGTCATAGAAACGTTTTGGCTGCAGACGCGGCAGGCAGGCCATTTGCGCCCGGCTTTCCACTTGAAACAGGCCTATCGTGTCCGCCTGCTGCAGCGCGGAATAAACCGCGGGATCATCCTGCGGAAGATGCGCCAGATCGACTTCTTCGGGATAGTGCTTGCGAACCAATTCGAGTGAATCTTTGAGCACGGCCATCATTCCGAGGCCGAGCAGGTCGACTTTGATGATGCCCATGTCGGCGCAATCTTCTTTATCCCACTGGACCACGACGCGGCCGGGCATGGAAGCGGGTTCGAGCGGAACGACGGAATCGAGTTGCCCCTGGCAGATGACCATGCCGCCGGAGTGCTGGCCGAGATGGCGCGGCATGTCCTGTACGGCGAGGCAGAGCTCGTAATATTTGCGCAGGCGCGGATGTTTGAGATCGAGCCCGGCATCGCGGAAGCGGCGGTCGAGGGCGTCGTTTTCGTCGCGGAATTCCCAGGTGGCGACGGCGGCGGAAATTTTGGCGAGCGTTTCCGGATCGAAGCCCAGCGCCTTGCCCATCTCGCGTGCCGCCATTTTATTGCGGTAAGTAATGACGTTGGCGGTCATGGCCGCACCGCGTTCGCCGTAGCGGCGATAGACATACTGAATAACTTTTTCGCGCTCGTCGCCGCTGGGCAGGTCGAGATCGATGTCGGGCCACTCGCCGCGCTCCTCCGATAGAAAGCGCTCGAAGAGAAGCTCCATGCTGACGGGATCGACGGCGGTGATGCCCAGCGAATAGCAAACAGCGCTGTTGGCAGCCGAGCCTCGTCCCTGTACTAGAATGTTTTGTTCGCGGCAGAAGCGGACCAGATCCCACACGATGAGAAAATATCCGGCGAGCTTCAGTTTTTCGATCAAGGCTAATTCGCGTTCAATCTGGCGGCGGGCGCGGGTTTGCAGGTCGCTTGCTGCGCGACCATAACGCTGCCGAAAGCCCTCCCAGGCACGCTCCCGCAGAAACGAATCCATGGTCTCGCCTTCAGGAACGGGATAACGGGGGAACTGGTAGCCGAGGTCGTTCAAGGTGAATTCGAGTCGTGCGGAAAGTTCTAACGTATTGGCGAGAGCTTCGGGCAAATCGGCGAACAATTGCTGCATCTCTTGCGGCGATTTCAAATGGCGCTCGGCGTTGCGCGCCAGCAGCCGGCCCGCGGTGGAGAGTGTGCGGTGATGGCGAATGGCGGTGAATGCGTCGCAGAGTTCGCGATCTTTCGCGGTAGCGTAGCAGACGCCATTCGTGGCGAGCAGTGGAAGATTGAGCGAGTTAGCGAGGGCGCTGGCGGCGCGGTTGCGAACTTCTTCATCGCGATGAAAGTGGCGCTGTAACTCCAGATAGACATTGCCGCGGCCGAACAATCCAATCAGTTGCTCGATTTGCTTGCGCGCGGTTTTGATGCCGCCTTGCTGCAAAGCGGCGGCCAGCGGCCCGTCTGCTCCGCCGGTCAGGCAGATGAGGCCTTCGGCGTGTTCTTCCAGTTCTTCTGCGCGCACCGCACCTTCCCCTTTTTTGGCACGCAACTTCATCCTGGTAATTAAGCGGCAGAGATTTTGATAGCCGGCGCGGGAGGAAACGAGGAGAGGAAGACGGAATGGATTATTCTCCGAAGAAGGTTTGTTATTCCGAGTTGATTTGTCATTCCGAGCGGAGCGTGCTTCGCTCAGGATGACAGGATCGAAGGACTGGCAAGTGACTTCCGCTCCAATGTGCGCCTTGATCTCAATCTTTTTTGCAGCAAGATGGAAGCGCGGCGCGCCATAAACGCCATCGACGTCGAGCAAAGCCATGGCAGGCATGCTGAGCCGGGCGCAGATTTCCACCAGAGCCTCAGGCAGTGAAGAACCTTCGAGGAAGCTGAAAGCAGAACGGGCGTGAAACTCGACGTACATAGTTCTCAGTTCTCGGTTCTCAGTTTTCAGTTAAAACCTTCGAACTTTGCGGTTGTGAAGGTTTTCACTGAGAACTGAGAACTGGGAACTGTTTTTCAGTCATACGTGCCTTCCACGAACCAGCCGCCGCCGAGCAGATCGTGCACCAGTCGGTAGAGAACGATGCCATCCACAGTTTGCAGAGCGATATCCCATTCATCGCGCGCCCAAGCATCGCGTTCCCACCAATCGCCGGAACTGCGCCATGGACCGGCTTTCCAGAGCACATTGCCCTGCATCTCTTTCTTCTTCAAACTGGCCACATGCGCCGGTCCTCCGTTTTCTAAAGTCACCGTGGCACGCAGCGGCGGACGAAACATGCGCAGCGCAGCGACGGCGGATTTTTCTTCTGCAAAAACTTTTTGATGGTTCGTTTCTGAAGCTGCTCCGGGCACGAAACGAAGCATGCGAAAACCTTCGGCGCGGTATGTATCCAGCAACTCGAGCGATCCCACGCGGGTTTCGCCTACCAGTGCGGCAATGCGCGCCAGCGTGAGTTCCAGTTTTTCCGGCTCCGGCGATGGAGGCAGAAACAGGCCGCCCTGGGCAGAGCGCGACCGCGCCGGTTCCGCAGCAAGATGAATCTTCACGATGGGCGCGCCCGGCGGATGCGCATTCAAATCCAGTTGCAACAGCTTGAGAAAAAGTTCGGAATCGATCATGGGCAGAGGCAGACGAAGAGTGCGGCAGAATTTGCTTTGCCGGCCAGAAACAAAATGCTGAGGCGAGGATTGAGATTGGGCGGGAGGCGATGCGTCACTCTCGCTGGGAATTCCGAAAGTATCGGAATCAGGATCGATTCCCGTGAGATTTTGCAGTTCCATCGTGAGCCTTAGTTCCTGCGTGGCCAGAGCGCGCGCGGCCAACCGCGCACAAATCTGTTCGAGCAGACGATTCAGCAGGAAGGCCAGCGGCTCCAACAGCACGATGGGAAATTCCAGCTCGATGGCTTCTTCAAACACTGCCGGCACTTCCACGGGAACCAGCGTGCGCGAAGCGGCGCCCCGCGCCAGTTGCTGCAAGCGCAGGCCTTCTTGTCCTAAACGTTCGCTCAAGTCAACTTTCGGCAGCGCTGCTAATGCGCGCAAATCGCGCACGCCCCAGCGATCCAGCGTTTCGAGAAATGCGCCAGCTTCTTTTTTCTGTTGTTTCTCTCTATCACTTGACCGATCGGCAAATAACACTTCGACTGGCAGAGGCCCTAAAGATTCCGCCTCTCTCCCGGATGGAATCACGGTCACACCGGAAAGGCCGCGGGCGGCGAGCACGGTGGCATCGGGATTCGAAGCCAAGGCAACGTTCGCGTCGAGTCCGAGGTCTGCGGCACAGCAGAAGAGATTCTGAGCGATTTCTGGCAGCGCGCCGAAAAGCGACTCCATCCCAGCCAGGTCAAGAATCGCAGTGTCAGCTGCGGCAACTTCCACGCACGGCGAGAAGGATTGTGCGCAATCCAGCAAGGCCGCATGCGCCGCCGATTCCTGTAACGAAGAACGCGGACGCAGCGTCAGCTCCGAACAGAGTTCCGCCTGGGCTTTCGTCATGCCGGGCGTGATGCCCACACGGCTTGCTCTCTCATTCACGGCAAAAACTTTTTCCAGCGGCGGCTTGCCTTCGAAAATAGCCACCGCCTGCGCGCGCAACTCCGGCTCGGCGCGAAACACTGCCGCTACAGGAAAATTCGGCACGAAGATGCAGGCAAACATAAAACTGTACCTAGTACCCAGTACCCAGTTGTAGTACTCAAGTGGCCAGTTACTTTTTTTAGGTACTGGGTACTGGCTACTATTTTTTCATCCTGCCCATGCGGTCTTGCTGGCAAATGTGATTTCTGCGGAACGAACTGGCTTGCGATCCATTCGCGAACGCACCATCTCTGCCGTGATTTCCACTTCGGTAAGCAATTGAGCATGGGTAGGCGCCGGGAATTGAGAATCCGCGGGCTGTTTCGTCCGATATTCTTGCGAGCCCAACTTAATCAATAACGAAGAGCAGCTTCCGGCGATGGATTGCCGCTCAATCGCCAGCAGCACGGTGGGCGTATGCTCCACGGCGCGGCGGAAGCGGAACCAGGTGGTCAGCGGGATGCGGCGCGCGGTTTGCGGCGGCAAATCGCCGAGATCGAGGGCGATCAGTCCGAAGCCTCCGCTTTCGAGCAGCAGGTCCGCCGCGCGCAGAAGTTGCTCCAGGCATTTCTGCGGTGAATTTTCTCCGCAGCGCACCCATAGCAGGCGGTCCAAATCTATTTCCGCGGCAGTGGCAGATTGCGGATCTAAAGCGTCGCTCGCATCCACCAGCGCGCAACATTCCCCTCGCCGGGTAGCCGCGGCCAGCGCGGAGAGCAGCAAGGTGGTGCGGCCGGAAGAGGCCGGCCCACAAATTTCAGTCAGGCAACCGCGCGGCAGGCCTCCGGTAAATGCATCCATTGCGGCAATGCCGCTGGAGGCCATTTCTGGCGCGGGCCGCACCGCCAACCGAGAAGCTGGCGTAACCCCGGCGAGTCTGGCGTCTTTGAAAGCTTCAGGAAAAGTTGCGGAGATTCGTTGCGGCGGGCGCCCTTCGCCGAAAAGCTCCGCCCCGGAAGGTTGCGGGCACACCTGGGCAACCCTTTCGACATCAAATACAAAAGGGCGGCCCTGAGCCGCCGAAGTGGAAACCACTGCGGAAGACATAAATTCCTCGGGAAATTTCAGGGAGCGCCGGGGCGGAAGCCCCGGAGGTGTATTCGCTTTTTATTCGCCTTTTAAGATTGTGCGCCCGGCGGCGGAAATTTGTCAAGTCGCCCCTTCCAGTATGTAAACTTCCGACACAAGGAAACCACCATCGGGGATAATCTCCTTTTATGGAAAGATCCGATAATCGACCGAGATTGATCATTGTGTGCGGGTTACCGGGTTCGGGCAAGACTACACTCGCCAAGATGCTTGAAAGCAGGCTCCGCGCGGTTCGTTTTTCTCCGGATGACTGGATGGATGCTCTTTCACTAAACGTCTGGGATGAAGAAAAGCGCGGAAAGATCGAGGCGTTGCAATGGAAGTTCGGTCAAGAACTCCTCGCACTCGGTCTTACTATAATCATTGAATGGGGCACTTGGGGAAGATCAGAGCGGGATAGCTTGCGGCTTGGAGCCCGGGCCCTCGGCGCTGCTGTTGAGCTGCACTATCTCTCTGCACCTGCGGATGTCCTTTTCGACAGGATTCAACGCCGAGGCATCGAGCATCCCCCCATAGACCGCGATGTGCTGTCCCGATGGTTCGAGATATTTCAGGCGCCAACCCCCGAGGAGATGGCTCTCTTCGACAAGCCTCTGGTTGTACATGTTGCCTCCGGTTGAACTGACCCACCCCAGGAAAAAATCTCCACTCCCAGGCGCCAATCGCCTTTGCTTACCTTGGCATCCCCCACCCGTCTAAGCCCAACAGCACAGCGATCAGGCGCGGACGTTCTATCCAAGTGGTTATCCCAGGATTGCGACTGCATTTGCTGTTCGATTCCCACCAGAGAAGAGGAGTCCTCCATGCACAGAACCCGACTGCTTGTTTTGTTATCCAGCTTCCTGTCAGTAGCCAGTTTCTGCCACGCCCAAAGCGTAATGCTCGATCTGCCCCGGCAGAGCCAGCATGCCGTGATCACACAGCGCATTGGCATCACCGACATCACCATCAACTATCACCGGCCGCTCACCAATGGCCGGCAAGTTTGGGGCAAGCTGGTGCCTTACGGAGAGGTATGGCGCGCTGGAGCCAACGAGAACACTACGGTCACCTTTACCGATCCGGTCTCGATTGAAGGCCAGCCCCTCGATAAGGGAACCTACGGCCTGCACATGATTCCCGGCGAAAACCAGTACACAGTGATCTTCTCAAAAGCCTCTACGGCATGGGGAAGCTTTACTTACAAACTGGATGAGGACGCGCTGCGAGTCACCGTGAAGCCGCAGACCGCCGAATTCCACGATGCGTTGACCTATGACTTTGACGACGTCAAACCCGATTCCACCGTGATTACTCTGCGCTGGGACAAAGTCGCCGTGCCTTTCAAGGTTGCGGTCAAAGTGAACGACATCGTCGAAGCCAGCATTCACCAGCAGATGCGCGGGCTCAATCAATATTACTGGGAAGGCTGGGACGATGCCGCCAACTACTTCCTCACTAGTAAAACAAATCTTGACGAGGCGCTGAAGGATGAAGACCGGTCCATCCAGACCGAAGAGCGCTTCGACAATCTGATGAGCAAATCGCTGATTCTCGCGGCTATGGGCCGTAAGGACGACGCCACGAGTTTTCGCAACAAAGCGTTGGATAAGGCGTCTGCCCAGCAACTTTACTTCTACGGGCGGCAGCTTCAGGGAGAAAAGAAGCAGGACGAAGCCTTCGCGCTGTATCGCTCAAACGCGAAGAAGTTTCCGGCCGAGTGGACGTCGCACGTCGGCATGGCCAGGGTTTACAGCGGCCAGGGCGACTTCGACAATGCGGTCAAGGAGATGCGGACCGCGCTTACGTCGGCGCCCGAGTCCAACAAGTCCAACCTGGAGAACTACGTGAAGCGTTTGCAGTCTAAGGACGACATTAACCGCTAGGCAGAGGCATGACCGGGAGATGTTGAGAAATAAGATGGGTTAACCGCAAAAAGGCTGGCCCATCTCATTTACCCTGTATTGTGCAGCCCCGCGGCAATTCCATTGATCGTGGCGCTGAGAGGATACTCAATTTTCGCCAACTTCGCACCTTGTTGCTTGCGCCGCAAAAGCTCCACCTGGATCAGGCTCATCGGGTCCACGTACGGATTGCGCAAATCGATGGACCGCGCTAGCACCCGATTGCGAGCCAGCAATTCGCGTTGACCGCTAACGTGCAGAATCATGCGCCGCGACCGTAGAAACTCTTCCTCCAGCATCCCAAATACGCGCGTCCGCAACGCCGCATTTTTCACCAGGCCGGAATAGACTCGCGCGATCGGGAGGTCGGCCTTGGCGATGCCCAACTCTACGTTGCGCACCAAATCCGAAAATAAAGCGAAGCGCTGGAACATCTCCCGCAACAGCCGGTCATGTCCCGCTCCTTTCCTGGCGAAACTCTGCAGTCCCTTGCCCACTCCGTACCACGCCGGCACCGCGTGGCGGCTTTGCATCCAACCAAACACCCATGGAATGGCGCGCAAGTCTTCCAGACGGCGTCCCTTGGTTCGGCGCGACGGCCGTGAGCCGATGCGCGCCGAATCCAGTTCATGTACTGGCGTGGCTTGTTCGAAATATTCCAGGATGTCGGCATTCTCCGCGATATCGCGGCGATACACGCGATAAGCTTCCTGCGACATTTCCTCCATCGCTTCTTCCCAATCCGTTTGTTCCTTCGCTTGCTCATCCGATCGGGTCAGCGCTTCCAGGCTGGCGGCGATCATCAACTCGAGATTCCACTCCGCCAGTACTGCATCGGCATACTTCCAGTTGAGAACCTCCCCTTGCTCGGTGATGCGGATGCGTCCAGAAAAGCAACCGGCAGGCTGGGCCAGGATCGCGGCATGGGTTGGGCCGCCACCGCGCCCAACTGTGCCGCCGCGGCCATGAAAGAGACGCAGCTTCACTCCGCATTCCTCCGCCGCAAGGTGCAGGTCGCGGTGAGTTTTATAAAGTTCCCACGTGTTGGTCAGCATTCCTCCATCTTTATTGGAGTCGGAATAACCCAGCATTACTTCCTGCCATCGTCCCCATGAATCGAGGAGCGGCTCATACTCTGGATTCCGCCACAGCCGCCGCATCGCGCTGCCCGCCGCGCGCAAAGAATCGATTGACTCAAAAAGCGGCACCGGCATCAAGCCCGGATTGCGCGGTTTTGAGTCAGGCCTGCCGTCAGGAACCGACGAGACTCACTCCGCAAATTTTTGCCAGGCGGACCACATTCAGCACATCGTCCTCGGATTCCGCGCCGCTGATGACGTACTGCTGGATCGATTGCGCTGGACAGGTCCGCTTCAGTTCGGCGATGGTGCGAAAGGTTTCAATTAGCTCATGCGTTTCTGGGGAGAAGCACCCTGGCTGCTGTCGGATCGCACAGCAGCCCGCTGCAGCAAGGGCCGGACCGGTGTTTCTTAGTTCGTTCTTTCGTGACTTTGCGTTTTCTGAGATTCGCTGTTTGCTGGCTGCGATTTTGTTTACGTCGATCTTTTTTGCGCCGATCTCCTGCAGAACCTCAGCGTGCACGCGGGCATGCTGGCGGATGTCGAGAACCTGAAGATGAAAGCCGAAAGTTCGGAGTTGCCGCAGCAGTGGATCGACGATACAGCCTCCGCCAGCCGCTGCCCGCGATTCGCCACCAGGCTCGATCGCAGCATCACCAGATCGCGATTCAAACTCCTCCGCATCATCATAGGAATCCTGAGCCTTCGAGCCTTCCCGGCTGCGCTGCAACCGGTAAACCACGTAAGAAAGAAAGCGGCGGTAGAGTTCCACGGTGTTGCCCGGTCCCCACGGCATCAACGCCTCGGGCATCGCACCTTTAAATTGTGCCAGGCACGCAACCATC
>CAVXIO010000011.1:0-438660 GCA_963761915.1 uncultured Acidobacteriota bacterium | reverse complement strand
CCGGCGCGGTTACACTCTTCGATGATGGGGATGAGGTTGTCCTCGATGAACTGGCGCGTGGTGTCGCGGACCAGGCGTTCTTCTTCGGTGAGCAGCGAATCGTATTGGATGAAGTCGACACCGCGAAATTTAATGGCCGGCATGATGGATCTCCGTGGCGATGAAACTGGGCTTCGGACTTAGAAGCAATCCGACGAACGATGAAGCAAGAGGTTTGCCGCCCGCAGGATGGGGCGCAGACGGAAGGCAAACATTTGACGGTAGCAGGGGTAAGGGAGCGGGGTCAACGGGAGAGCATTGGATTCAGTTCACCGTCCGAATCTTGGAATCCAGCGCGGTACGGAGCGGCGGTACTCCTCGTAGGATTCCCCGAATTGTTTTTGCAGCGTTGGCTCTTCGTAGAAAACGACAAAGGTGTGGGCGATCAAAAGCATCAGGGCTGCGTACTCTGCGAGGTGAGGAGCATGAAAGAGCGCAGCCTGCCCAAGGATTACCAGCGACACGCCGATGTACATGGGATTGCGCACGTAGCGGTGCAGGCCGGTGACGACGAGGAATTTCGTGGGCGCGATTGGTGCGGGCGTGCCGAGGCCGCGCACCGCAAACTCCCACGCACAGAGAAAGTAGATGGCAGCTCTAATAATGATGCACAAGAGGCCCAGCCCCGCCGACGGCCCGCGGACAGGCGCGTATGTTCGACCGAGCAGGATGTAGGGAACGTACACCGCGACTACTCCCGGGACGAGAATCGTGAACAAAAGCGTTTTCAGGATTGGTGCTAGAGCTCGCGGCATCGGATCTTCGCCCAGATTGCGCGGCCAAGACAGCCGGCACAACCTTACTGTAAAATCGAATACGACGGAAGAGAAATAGGACGCAGCTACAGAGTCTTCCAGAGTGGATTGCCCGGATTTCATGCAGACGTTTTAGAGTCAAGCGTTCGGGGTTAGATTTCCGAAACATTCCATCCACAGACATCCGCGGGAAACCGGGCGGATCGCTGCGCACATATTGAAGAGATCAGGAGAAACGAACCATGGCGGTAGGCGCGAAGATCGCAAAAACGGCGGACCGGAAGAAGGTCATGGACACAAGCAAGAGCACGGATTGCCCCAAATGCGGCAAGTCGACGCGCATCGTCAAGCGCATGAAAGACCGCGAGCGTGGCGTGCCCGGCGGGATTTATATTTCGTGCTCGGTGTGCGACTTCTTCGAGAAGCTTTAGGCACAGAAGAAGAGGGTTGTTTCTTGAGGCCGGGGACAGGGCAGTTGCCCTGCTTCGGCTTTCGCTGTGTGTAGCCAATACAGTCCTGAGAATTCCTTTACCACCACTTTCCGAAGAGCCTCTAGATACGTCAAAACACGCGCCTTCGCGCCGCGCTGATGGCCGGGGGATGCGATATTACGGCAACTCTGCGCTGGGACCCGCCATCCAACTTTGACCTGAAAATGGTCGAGAATCACGTAACCTCTTTCAGCATCAAGTTCGGGAAAGGTCGCGCTATTCATGAAGCTGTACCGTGCGGTTTTTTGTGTGGTCGCTGCCGTCATTTTGCAATGCGGGTGCGGAGGTGGCCACTCTAGTAGCAGCACCATCCAAGGGACGGACAACGTCCCGCACCTCGCTCACGCGTTCGTTGTGGTGGAGGAAAATCACAGCTTCAATGACGTGATTGGAAACGGCAATATGCCGTATCTGAACGGCCTTGCCTCGGCAAACGGCCTGGCCACCCAGTATTACGCCGACGCACATCCTTCTCTGCCGAATTACTTGGTACTGACCACAGGCGAAGGAACTTCGATCACTGGAAGCGCGGGCGATTCTTACAGCGGAGTGGTGACGGGAAATAACGTCGTTCGAGTGCTGACGGCGGCAGGAAAGACCTGGAAGTGTTATGCGGAAGCATTGCCGTCGCCCAGCTATTTGGGAGCTGATAGCGGCGCCTACATTCAACATCACGATCCCTTTCCGTATTTCTCGGATGTTCAAAATAGTTCGAGCCAAGCGGCCAATATTGTTCCCTTTTCGCAGCTCGCCACCGATATAGCCAACAACACGCTGCCCGACTACGCGTTTATCGTTCCGGACGTCAACGACGACGCGCACGATTGTCCTCCGGGAATGAGCACGTGCACGGATCAGCAGAAACTCTCGAACGCAGACCAGTGGCTGAGCGCCAATATCCAGCCTTTGCTGGCAAGCTCGGCTTTTCAGAACTCGCTGCTGATCATTACTTTCGACGAAGGTGATGATACGGATACGGCACACGGCGGAGGGCAAGTGGCGACGGTGATAGTTAGCCCTTCGGCAAAATCCGGCTACCAGTCGACCACGTTCTACCAGCACGAGAGCACTCTGAGAACGATGATGGAGGCTTTAGGCGTAACGGATGTGCCGGGCGCTGCGGCGAGCGCGCCGGATATGGGCGAGTTTTTCAAGTAAGACTTGGGACGTGGCTACGGCTCGCACGGTGGGCGGAGGGCTCAAACCGCGACCGTGACCGATGTCTCGGTCCGCGTCACGGGCCGGTAAAGCGTATCTCGCTCCACAGGCTCGCGGCCGGCGGCGCGAATCAGGCGCTCGAGTTCTTCGCGGCGCATGCCTTGCGGTGTAGTCGCTCCGGCGTCGTGATAGATCTTCTCCTCGATCACCGTCCCATCCATATCGTCGGCGCCAAAGCGCAGGGAGATCTGCGCAATCTTGGCCGTCATCATCTGCCAGTAAGACTTTATGTGCGGGAAGTTGTCGAGCACGAGGCGGCTGACCGCGATCTGCTTGATGTCGAGCATGCCTGTAGTCTTCGGAAGGTGCTGCAGCGGGGTGTTATCGGGATGGAAGGCTAGCGGAATAAATGTCTGGAAGCCGCCGGTTTCGTCTTGCAGAGCACGCAACTTGAGCAAGTGGTCGACGCGATCTTCGTCGTTTTCAACGTGGCCATAGAGCATGGTCGCGTTGGATTTCAATCCAATCTGATGCGCGAGTCTGGCGGTATCGAGCCACTGACCGCCATCAATCTTGTGATCGCAGATGATGTGGCGAACCCGGTCGGCAAATATTTCAGCGCCGCCGCCGGGTAGAGAATCCACTCCCGAGGCTTTGAGTTGTTCCAGGGTCTCGCGAATCGAGAGCTTGGCGCGCTTGGAAAGATATGCGACCTCGACCATCGTAAAGGCCTTGAGATGCACCTGCGGAAAGCGCTGTTTCAGGCCGGAGCAGAGATCGAGAAAATATTGAAACGGCAGATCGGGATGCAATCCGCCTACGATGTGGAATTCGGTGACGGCTTCAGAGTATCCGGAAGCGGCTGTTTCGAAAGCTTCGTCGAGCGCCATGGTGTAAGCGCCGGGTGCGTCTTTCTTTCGGCCGAAAGCGCAAAGGCGGCAGGCCGCCACGCAGACGTTGGTGGGATTGATGTGGCGATTCACGTTGAAGTACGTCTTATCGCCATGCATGCGTTCGCGCACATGATTCGCCATCCAGCCTACGGCGAGAATGTCGCGGGTTCGGTACAGGGCGAGCGCATCGTCGGCATCGAGCCGTTCACCGGCTAGAACTTTGGCGTGAATCGTGAGCAGGCGCGCGTCGTCGGTTTGAAACGGATGGGTCTGCAATGAATGGTGCCGGTGCGTGAGAGACATCTCCCTGATGATATCGCAGGAGCAGCTTGGAAGTCACAGAAACGATGCGTAATCATTGGCGGGCGATCACTGTCCAACGATCAGTGGCCGGCGACGATTCGGTCGCGGATTTTATCGTATTCAGCTCCGGGGATAACGCGTCTGGTCACAAGATCGTCGGCATTATCGTAGGGGCGTTGAGCAATAATGCGGTCGGCCTCATGCTGGGTGATGCCCGGTAAGTTCAGCAGATCTTCGCGCGAGGCTTTATTGATGTTGACGGTCTTCTCCCGCGCCATGCCCTCCTTCACGCCTTCCGCCATCGCCTTGGCGTCGCGCCTGGCGGTTTCGGTGGCCTCGGCGGTTCGGCGGCGGATTTCGTCAGGATTCTCCTGAGTATTGCAGGCAGTGATACCGGCAAGGAGAATCGCGAAGGTGATGATCGGCAAGCGGTTTAGATGTGGTAGGGCCATGAAGTTCTGATGCGGATGGGATCATTTGCGGTTGTTGAGATTTTGCTATTGTGCTGGACTCAAAGCTCGAATGAACGGTTTTCGGTTAGAACGAGGGAAGAACGGTTTGATCATCCTAGATTGGATGGCCCTAACAATATATGCTATTTCTTGACATTCTTCGTTATTTGCGTGAATGAACATTTCTCTAACGCCGGAATTGGAACAGATGGTCGACGACAAAGTGAAGAGCGGACGGTACGGGTCCGCTTCGGAGGTGATCCGCGAAGGCCTGCGGCTGTTGGAAGAGCGGGAGGCGCTGAAACAGCAACGGCTTGCGCAAGTTAGGGCGAAGATTGACCGGGGAATCGAACAACTAGACAGAGGCGAGGGCATTCCCGGACCTGAGGCGCGGGCGCGGCTGAGGCGGGCAAGAAGAGTAAAGTAGTGACGACGATCGGGTACGTGCTTTCTCCGGAGGCCTTGCGAGACCTACAAGACATTTGGGACTTTATTGCATCCGACAATGTGTCCGCCGCCAACCAGTTGGAGGATTAGTTCTTCGAGGCATTCGAGCAGTTGGCCCAGCGTCCTCGCATGGGACATACGCGATCTGATCTCACCGAGCGGCCCGTACGATTCTGGCCGGTCGGTTCCTACCTGATTGTCTATCGTAATCTTCCAGAAGCTCTTCAGATCGTCGCCGTTCTGCACGGAGCGCGCGACGTTCCAGAAGTGATGAGAAAAAGGTAGTTCAGTTGGTCCTGTACAATTCTGTTTCCCGATGAGTTTGTACGCAAAATGGTGGCTCGGTCCCGTCGTTGTGCTGCTCCTGGCTCTCTCCGGGCGGGCCGAACCGGTCGCGCAACTCAAGCCCACCGACTACGTCAACGACTTTGCCCGCGTTCTGGATCCCAACACGATCGCGCAGATGGATGATATCTGCCGCCAGATCGACCAGAAAGCACATGCCCAGATTGCGGTGGTGACCATCCATTCGCTGGATGGCTCGGACATTGAAAGTTATGCGGTTGATCTCTTCCAAAAATGGGGAGTTGGAAGTAAGTCAACCAACCGAGGAGTGTTGATCCTGTATGCGATTGACGATCATCGCGCCCGCATTGAGGTCGGCTACGGCTTAGAACCGATTCTGCCGGATGGAAAAGTCGGCGGATTTCAGCGAGAAGCTATACCGCTCGTGCGCGCTGGAAAATATAGTGAGGCTCTACTGCTAGTGACCGTGCGTGTTGCCAACGTTATTGCACAAGATGCTGGAGTTCAGATCACCACCCCGCAAGTGGCGGCGCCTCAGGAACGGGTCGAGCAGCCGAGCGGAGGAATATCAGGCGGCGGAATTATCCTGCTGATTATCATCGTACTTGTCGTTCTGTTTACTCCATTGCGAGGTCTACTTTTCGGCATGCTTCTTTCTGGAATGTTTGGCGGAGGTGGAGGCTATCGGGGCGGCGGAGGGTGGGGTGGCGGCGGATTTGGCGGCGGTGGAGGTTTTGGCGGATTTGGCGGCGGTAGTTCAGGAGGCGGTGGCGCTAGCAGCAGTTGGTAACGGCGAGGACACTAATGGTTCCAGAGAAAAAGATTGATGACTTTATCGGCCGGTTGCGAACAGCCGCGGGAGCGAACCTGGAGAGCGTAATCCTGTTCGGATCAGCGGTGGTGGGAGATTTTCATCCGGAGTTCTCGAACGTGAATCTGTTTTGTGTGCTCCGCGACAGCTCATTTGCCGCTCTGCAAGCCCTATCTCCGGCAGTGAAATGGTGGGACGCGCAGAAGCAGCCCGCGCCCTTATTTATGACCCGCGATGAGATAGCGCGCTCGAACGATGTGTTCACGATCGAGCTATTGGACATAAAACAGCATCATCGCGTTCTCTTCGGCGAAGATGTTTTCCAGAATCTTTCGATTCCGACCAAATTCCATCGCATTCAGGTGGAATACGAACTGGGCGAGAAACTTGCGCTGCTGCGCCAGCATCTGTTGCTGGCTTCGGGAAACGACGCGCGCATGTGGGAGCTGCTGACGCGATCGGTCTCATCCTTCGCAACACTTTTCCGACACGCATTGATGGTGCTAGGTCGCGACGCCCCGGTTGGGAAGCGCGAGGCGGTACAGGCATTGTCAAAGCAAATTGGCTTCGATGCTTCGGCCTTCCTGCAAGTGCTGGACGTGCGGGAGCGGAAAGCAGACCGCAAGAAGCTCAACGTGGCAGATGTTTTCTCGCGATACCTGGCAGCGCTGGAGCAGGTTAACGTGACAGTTGATAAGATGCTGGATTCAGATACTGCCAGTCCTGCGTAAAGTTTGTGTGCGGCTTTCAGGAGAATCTCATGAATAAGGCTTTGATCACGGTCTTGGTTGTCGTCGCTATTGTTCTGCTCATTGTGCTGTTTGCTTTCGGACAGTACGTGAGCGTAAAGAATACGCTGGTCAGCAAGAACGAGTCGGTGAAGGCGGCATGGTCGCAGGTCGATATCGTACTGCAACGCCGCGCCGACCTGATCCCCAATTTGGTGGAGACGGTGAAAGGATATGCGAAGCAGGAGCAAACCGTCTTCGGCGATATCGCGAAAGCACGGTCAGCACTGCTTTCCGCGGGTACGCCGCAGGAGAAGATCGCCGCAAATGGCCAGCTTGATGGAGCACTCGGGCGGCTGCTGCTGATTGTCGAGAACTATCCTCAGTTGAAGTCCAACGAAAATTTTCTTCGCCTGCAGGATGAACTCGCAGGGACGGAGAATCGTATCGCGGTCGAGCGCAAACGTTACAACGACACTTTGCGGGATTACAACACCTATGTGCAGCAGTTCCCTAATAGCTTTTTTGCCGGGATCGCGGGATTCAAGCCGAACGAAGCGTACTTCGAAGCATCACCGGGATCGCGCGAGGTTCCGAAGGTGAACTTCTCGAGTCCAGGAACAGAGACTCCGCAAGCCAGTCCTCAGCCGGCTCCCGTGCACTAGGGTCCGGCGTGAGGGCTCAGCTTTTGCGCTTGTGTGGGGAAAGGTCGAATCGGGGTCTGCCTAGAAAATTCGCAGAAGGATGATCGTCACCAAGACCGCCATGCAGAGACCAAGGACGATGAGCGACAACTTCTCGCGCTTGTTCACGCCCTTCCACATAGCTGACTTGGTTTCCATAGCTTTCCTAGTTTCCGGCAACGGGCGAGTCGAAACAATGGCTCGATTGTGTCTGGCACGGGGGTAACGCGCCTGACGTTAACTGTCTCGTGATTCCTTGAACGCATAAAGGCACGCGCAAGGCATCGCTCTACGACTGAGCGGGCAATTCCCAGCCTTCGTCCTTCATTTTCTTGTTGGTCCAGTGCTGAAGCTGCTCGAACAGCGCCGGATCGATCACCGCGAAGCGCAGCCCGACGCGGCCCTCGCCTCCAAACCAGACGATGCGGGCCTTGGCCTGAAAAGTAGTTTCGCTTTCAGGGAGGGGAAAACTTACGTCGAGAAGGCCGGTAAACCGCATCGGCTCTTTGAGACCGTGCACTCCCATGCCACCGGTGCTGAGATTCACTCCCTCGACGGCACTTCTTCCCCCTGCTGATTTTTCAGCACCACCGCCAGCTGAACGCGAGCGCGGAAAAACTTTTGCTGCTCAAGGCTGATGAAGCCTAGCGAGTTTGCGGCGTCTGCGGAGTTTACGTTGATGTTGTATTCCTTGAGCTTGCGGCTGAGAGTACGGCGCGAGATGCCCAGCTGTTCCGCGGCTTGGCTGCGATGGCCGCCACTGCGCTCCAGAGCCCTGATGATCATCTGCTCTTCCATGCTGTCGAGATTGCCCACCGGCATGGAAGCAGACTGCCGTTGAGCAATCGGATTGCCCGACATCGCATCTGTCGATTTGCGATTTGCGAATCTCGGGCTGTCGTGATTCCACGGCCACTCTTGCGATAAGATTGCGCAGCTCGCGAACGTTGCCCGGCCACGCAGTGCGATAGCAAAGCAGAGACGGCATCCGGCGCGAAGGAACTTCCGGGGTTTTCAAGCTGAGAAAATGCTCGGCCAAGGCAACGATGTCTTCGGGACGTTCCCGCAATGGCGGCACGCGAAGTTGAAACTGGCCGAGACGATGGAAGAGATCCTCGCGAAAACGGCCTGCCTTAACCGCGGCGTCGAGATCCTGATTGGTGGCGGCAACGATGCGCACGTCCACTTTGATTCTGCGATGGCCGCCCAAGCGATAGAAAGGATATCCATCGAGAACGCGGAGCAGCTTCACTTGCGTCTGGAGCTGCAGTTCGCCGATTTCATCGAGGAAGAGCGTGCCCTTGTCCGCCAAGTTCGAAACAGTCCCGGCTCTGGAGGAGTCCGCACCGGTAAATGCTCCCTTTTCATAACCAAATAACTCGCTCTCGACGAGATTTTCGGGAAGGGCCGCGCAATTAATATCGACCCAGGGACGACTGCGCCGGTGCGATGATTGGTGAATCGCGTGGGCAATCAGTTCCTTGCCAGTTCCGGTTTCACCCGTGATCAACACACTCTCGGTGTGGCCGGCAACGCGATCCACCATGCGCATGAACCGGTGCATCAGCGGGCTGGCAAGAATGAGATTCGTGCCGTCAATCTCGCGCGAGACGGTATGCGGCACTCGTCTCCTTCAGCCTTGCACCTGCTTGACCGACCGGCGCTTTGATCGGCTCCTCTTCGGCAGCGGAAAACAGCGCAACCATTCCTGCAGCGCAGCATTGCCGTTGCGAAGCAGAGTAACTGACGACTCTGCGGCGAATACTTTCCCGGACTTGGTCTGAGATGGCACTGAACCCCTGTGCTGACTTTCCTTCAACACTGCAGCCATTATGTTCTGCTGCAGTCGCTTCTGCTCAACGGCGATTTTTCCGCAGGCGAGGAGAGCGCCAGCGGCCAGCCCAGAAGCTCCGCGGATGTCCGCCAAAGATATCGCAGCGCAGCTTCGTTGCAACCAGTAATTATGCCTTTAAGATCGGCGACAGCATGCCATCTTTCCATCTGACCGGCGTGCGCATGACCGCGGAAGTGCGCAGCTCTTCCGGCGCGGAGTGACCTGCCTCCATAGCGCATGGTCGATGACTCGCTTGTGGCTGCGAATTGATATTTTCTGGTGGCATCCCGCACGTTTGGAGTTGATCTTGACACACGAGAACAGATCTTGCAGGAAGTATGCTGCCCGGGATGATAACGAAAGTAATGTGATATCCTAAAGATCACAGCTCCTCGGACTATTCAATAACATGAACCGCTAACCACGAAAAGCACCTTCCGGTGTTACCTCGGTAAGCTACTTAAAACTCCGTAACAACAATAGGATTTCACCTGAACAGGTCTCGCCCGGAGGTGTGTGAACGGGAATTCTTCACGCCACAGGGCCTTCTGCCGTATTCCCCTGCGACAGAAGACAAATGAACGACAAATGTCGACTCGGACGAAACTATTTGTCGGGATCACGGTCTCGCTCGGGATGGTGGTGCTGTGCTCTGCCCTCTGGCACTGGCAATCCGCTGACCTGGCGCGATTTGCCTGCTATGTCCTGCGTCGCCATCCTCGCCTCCGGCCTGAAAGTTCAACTGCCGGGCATCGACGGCACGATGTCGGTGAATTTCCTTTTCATCCTTCTCGGCGTAATGGAACTAAGTCTGCCGGAAACGCTGGTCATCGGCTGCATCGGCCACGCTGGTGCAAAGCATCTGGCAGGCGCGAAATCGGCCTGGATCCAGTAAAGGTTCTGTTCAATGTGTTCGGAATGATGGCGAATGCCAGCGCGCTGTGTTACGTCAACCTATCACTTGGCTTGCGACGCTAAAGTCGGCAGCAATAAGCCTTTCCTGCTGATGGCGGCGGCACTGGTTTTCTTCCTGGCGAACACGCTGCCAATTTCCGTCGTCATTGCTCTCACGGAAAATAAATCCAGCCGCAAGGTTTGGTCGAATTGTTACTTCTGGTCATTCCCTTATTACCTCGTCGGAGCCGCCGCGGTGGGACTGGTAGGAGTCGTCAACCGCCGCGCCGGCTGGCAGACATCGCTGCTGGTGCTTGCCGGTGATTTATTGGGTGTATCGCTCCTATCGCCTCTACCTTGGACGATTGGAGGCCGAGAAAGAGCGAGTAGAAGTTGAGAAACGTCATGTAGAACAAATCGCATCGCTGAACATGCGAACCATCGAGGCTCTCGCGTTAGCGATTGAAGCCAAAGACCACACCACGCATACCCACTTGCAACGCGTGCGGACTTACGCAGTCGAAATCGCCAAAGAGATCGGACTGTCAGCGCGACGAGATTGAAGCACTGCGCGCAGCGGCGCTGCTGCATGACATCGGCAAACTCGCCGTACCGGAGCACATCATCAACAAACCGGGCAAGTTGACTCCGGAAGAATTCGAGAAGATGAAAGTGCACCCGATCGTGGGTGCGGAGATTCTGGATCGAGTCGCGTTCCCTTATCCTGTGTGCGCCCATCGTGCGCGCGCATCACGAACGATGGGATGGGTCTGGTTATCCTGCAGGTCTTGCGGGCGAAGAAATCCCGATCGGCGCGCGCATTCTGGCAGTGGTGGATTGTTTGGATGCTCTGGCCTCCGATCGCCAGTATCGCCCCGCCATACCGCTCGATCGCGCCATGGACACGGTGAAAGGAAAGATCAGGAAAGTGGTTTGATCCGAAGATCGTGGAGATTCTTGAGCGCCGTTATGTGGACCTGGAGCGCATCGCGCAGACCCATGAGGACGGCTTCGTTCCCGCTGGGTTCGCCCAGGACTTGCACGTGGAACGAGGTCTCGCTCCGGCAACCGGTTTCGAGAAATGGGCCCCCAATTGCAGAACGAAACCGACTTCCTGTCCTCGATCGCTTCAGCGCGGCAAGAAGCGCAGGCCATGTTCGAGTTAAGCCAGGATCTGGGCAACTCGCTGAGCCTTAGCGAAACTCTTTCGGTGCTGTCGATGCGGCTGCGCAGACTGATTCCCTACGACTCCATTGCAGTATTCGTCAACCGCAATGGATGGCTGCTGCCGGAATTGGTGAGTGGCGAGAATTTTCGGTCATTGTCTTCGCTGAAAATCCGCGTAGGCGAAGGCTTATGCGGGTGGGTCGCGGAGAACTGTAAGCCCATCATTAATGGCAATCCGCAAGTAGAAGCGGGATTCGTCGCTGATCCGAAAATCGCGAGCCTGACTTCGGCGCTGGTAGTTCCCTTGGAAGGATTGAATGGTGTCGTGGGCGTGTTGGCCATGTACCACTCGAGCCTGGACGCTTTTACGCCTGACCACTTGCGAATTCTGCTGGCCGTCGCTTCTAAAGTGGCGCTATCGGTAGAGAATGCCCTGAAGTATCAACAGGCGGAAAGTTCGGCGACCACGGACTTCCTCACCGGCTTGCCGAATGCGCGTTCCCTGTTTGTGCATTTGGCGCAGGAAGTGGCGCGTTGCCGCCGCATGAAGACTTCGCTCGCAGTTATGGTCTGCGACATTGACGGCCTTAAGAAGATTAATGACTCCTTTGGTCATCTGGAAGGAGACAAACTGCTGCGCGAGTTCAGCGCGCGCTTGAAAGACGCCTGCCGCGGCTATGACTACGTTGCGCGTATGGGCGGCGACGAATTTGTGATCACTGCCCCCGGACTTTCTCTCGAGGGAGCAGAGGAAAAGACTGGCCGCTTGAATCAGGCGGCAATTGAGGCGGGACGGCACACCTGTGGGCGCGAAGTCATTTCGTTAAGCGTGGGAACTGCGTTCTGTCCGGAAGACGGGTATGACGTCGAGGCCTTGCTGGCGGAAGCCGACCGGCGCATGTACACCGTGAAACAGGCCCATCACGCGCAAGTTGCCGGCCCGGAGATTCTGGCGCAGGGCGCTTCAGGACAATAAATGCGCAAACTCACGCAGAAACTTGCCGGACATGGACTGGCTCTGGTGGCGACCGTCCTTCTCGGAGGATTGCTTTCCGCCACTTTGGTGCGGCTCGCGCCAGGTTTCGAAGCGGATGAGCAAGAACTGGATCCGCATCTGAATACGCAGAGTGTGCAGGCATTACGCGAGGCAAAGCGCCGCGACCATAACATCTTGCGGTTTTACTTCTCCTATATGAATCGAGCATTGGATGGTGACCTCGGCACGTCACTGTCTCTGGGACAACCCGTGCGCACGCTGCTGCGTGATCGCGCGCCACTTACGCTGCGCTTGCTGAGTATCGGACTTGGTTTGGCCTGGACGCTATCGCTGACTCTAGCTCTAAGCGCCGCATGGCTGCGGCTCTCGATTTACGATGCGCTCACTACCATCGTCAGCGGAACTTTTCTTTGCATTCCCGCCGCGGTGCTGGCTTTGCTTTCGGTGCTGTGGAATTTGCCCGGCGCATTGGCCATTGCCCTGATCGTATTCCCACGCTCATTTCGTTATTCCAGCAACTTGCTGGTGAAGGCGTATTCCCTTCCCCACATTATTACCGCACGCGCAAAAGGATTGGGCGAGGGGCGCATTCTTTTCTGGCATGTGGTGCCGGTGGTGATGCCGCAGTTGCTGGCCCTGGCCGGGGTTTCAGTAAGCGTAGCGGTGGGAGCGGCCATTCCGGTCGAAGCTCTGTGCGGATTGCCAGGCGTCGGGCAACTGGCGTGGCAAGCGGCGCTGGCCCGCGATCTTCCACTGCTGGTGAACATCACGGTTCTGGTGACGCTGGTAACCTTGCTGGCCAACTCCGGGGCAGATGTAATCGCTCATGTGGTCCGGAGGCAGGAAAGCATGAGCCTCTCGCGAAAACTGGCCTATGTTGTTTTGGCGCTGGTGCTGAGCGCATCGGCGGCTGCGAACTGGCTGGCTCCGGCCGGATATGCCCGGCAATACCGCGAAGCGACGAATGCAGCGCCATCGCACACGCATTGGCTCGGAACCGATGAAATTGGGCGCGACCGCTTCGCGCGCGTGCTTTACGGAACCCGGATTTCGCTCTTGTTGGCTCCAGCGGCGGCTCTGCTCTCGACGATGATGGCGGCTTTCATTGGCGGCCTCGCGGGATATCTGGGCGGGTCCTGGGCGCGTATCGCGATGGCCGTGACCGACTTATTCCTGTCGCTGCCCTGGTTGTTTTTGCTGATCACGGCGCGAGCATTGATGCCGTTGAATGTATCGCCATTAGTTTCTGTGCTGGTGACATTTCTTTTGCTGGGGCTTCTGGGCTGGACCACGGCGGCGCGGGTGCTTTGTACGACGGCGGGATCGCTGCGCAAATCGGACTTTGTCCGGCAGGCGAGGGCAGCGGGAATCCCCGCGCAAAGATTGTTTTGGATGCATGTGGTGCCGAATTTGAAGCCCGTGCTCTATGCGCAGTTTTGGATTTCGATTCCGGTCTTCATTTTGAGTGAAGCTAACCTCGGGATTCTCGGACTGGGCGTAGCCGAGCCTATGCCCTCTTGGGGAAGTTTATTGAAAGAGCTGGAAGGTCTGGTTTCTGTCGGCGAAGAACCCTGGAAGTTTGTGTCGCTGATCCTACTGGTGGTGGTGGTTACATCGTTTCAGCTTTTGCTTTCCGGGCAGGATGAGGTCGCAGCATAAGGCATCGCGAAAGAAGGTTGGAAAAGATGAAGAGATCATACAGGAAGACAATCGCTGTGGCGCTGATGCTTCTAGGCACCCTGCTTGGGCACGCTTTGGCTCAAGGCGGGGAACTGAGGTTTTGCCTGCGCACGGAGCCGAAGACCTTTGATCCACTCAAAGTGCAGGACGAAGCGTCCGGCGCCGTCCGCTATCTAACGGGAGGCGTTCTGGTGCGGGTGAATCGCCAGACGCAGGACTTGCAGCCGGAGCTGGCGCAATCGTGGAAGGTCTCTAAAGATGGACGGCAAATCTCGTTCCGCTTGCGCAGCGGCATCTTATTTTCCGACGGCACGCCCTTTACCGCGGAAGACGTGGCTTACACGATTCAGCAGTTGATGGACCCGGCGTTGCATTCGCCCACCGGCGACGCCTTCCGCTCCGGCACAGGGAATGTGGAAACCAAAGTGATTTCTCCGACCCAGATTTCAATCAAGTTTCCCGCGCAGGTGGCTGGACTGGATCGCCTCTTCGATCAAGTTGCGATTCTTTCCGAGCATTCCTCAAGAAAAGAAATGGCTGTGCTGGGACCGTTTATGGTGGCTGATTACAAGCCAGGCTCCACGCTTCTTCTGAAGCGCAATCCCAATTACTGGAAGTCGGACGAACAAGGCCGCAAACTACCTTATCTGGATTCGATTCGGCTGGATATCCAACCCAACCGCGACGTGGAGATGCTTCGCTTCAAGCGCGGCGAGCTGGACCTGATCAACTCGCTCGACAGTGAGTATTTCGACAAGCTCGCCTCGACTTCGCCGCAACTGGTGCACGATGCGGGGGCGTCGCTCGATAGCGAACAGTTCTGGTTCAACGAGGTGGCGAAGTCGCCCATTCCAGCTTATAAGAGAGCCTGGTTCCAGTCGGCCAACTTCCGGCGCGCAATTTCGGAAGCGATCAATCGCGAGGACTTGAGCCGCGTGGTTTTCCACGGGCACGCCCAACCCGCAGTAGGTCCATTCTCGCCGGCAAACAAGTTCTGGTTCAACGCCAAGCTCAAGCCTCAAACCTACAGTCCTGACGCGGCTTTGAAGTCCTTACAGGGTGACGGCTTCCGCATGGAAAACGGAGCGCTGAAAGACAAAGACGGCAACGAGGTTGTGTTTTCCATCATCACGAATGCCGGCAACAAAATGCGCGAACGCATGGCGGTGCTAATTCAGGATGATCTGCAAAAGATTGGCATCCACGTGAACGTGGTCACGCTCGACTTCCCTTCCCTGATCGAGCGCATGACGCAGAGTTTCGACTATGAGGCCATTCTACTCGGCCTGACCAATGTAGATCTGGATCCAAACGGCGAGATGAACGTGTGGCTGAGTTCTTCGGAAAATCATCAGTGGAACCCGTCGCAGAAAACTCCAGAAACGTCGTGGGAAGCGGAGATTGACCGCCTGATGCGGGCGCAAGCATCTTCCAGCGACATGAAAAAGCGGAAAGAAGCGTTCGACCGGGTGCAGGAGATTGTCGTCGATCAGGAGCCGTTCATTTTTCTGATCAACAAGAACGCACTGTCGGCGGTTTCGACGTCCGTGCAAGGCGCTGCTCCAGTGATTCTGTCGCCGCAAACCTTCTGGAATGCGGAGCGGCTCACGGTGTCAGCAAAGTAGTCAAACGTCTTTGTCGCGGATTCGTACAGCTTCACGGGATTTGAAAACGAAACCATAGGAAATGAAGCATGGCGTCCGCGGCCTCTCACAATCCGATTCTGCTGTCGGCGAATCTCTCCGTGAGCTATGCGGGCAAACCGGTCCTGCGCGGCGTGCACCTGGAAATTCAGCGCGGCGAGGTGCTTGGGTTGGTAGGACAAAGCGGATCCGGCAAGAGCACCCTGGCTCTGGCGATCCTCGGCCTTTTGGATAAGAAGCGAGTTCACTGCGAAGGGGAAATCAGGTTTCAGGACCAGGATCTGCTGAAGCAGTCGGAACGTGAACTGCGAACGCTGCGAGGACGCGCTGTTGCACTCGTCTTGCAGAGTCCGCTAGCTTCTCTAAATCCTGCTCTCAAGATTCGCACCCAACTTAAGGAAGCATGGCGGGCGCACGCATCCGGGGCCACGACAGACTGCACAACTGCGATTCGAGCCTCTCTACAAAGCGTTTCCCTCCCAGCCGAAGAGGAGTTTCTGCGCAAGTACCCTTCGCAGATGAGTGTGGGGCAAGCGCAACGCGTGCTGATTGCGATGGCGAGTGATGCATCGTCCAGCGCTCCTCATCGCCGATGAAGCGACTAGCGCGCTCGATGTAATTACACAATCTGAAATACTTGCCTTGTTTCGCGAACTAAACCGCTCCATTGGAATGGCGATTCTCTACATCTCGCATGATCTGGCGTCGGTGGCGGGAATTTGCGACCGCATCGCTATTCTTCATGAAGGCCAGATTGTTGAGTGTGAAACCACCGAACGAATCTTCGCAAGCCCGCGACACGCATACACGCAAAGGCTAATGGCGGCTCTGCCGCGAATACAGCCCGCGAACCCGCAGATCCAGATCAAGACTGAAGCCGCAGCGGCGCGCTGAATCGAGAGGCGCCAAGTCAAGTTCTGAAGTCCAGTCTTGAAGATCGACTCGCTCGGTCTGAAATTCCGCAATTTTCGATTCCATTCGTCGAAGTAACCAGTCTCGGGAAACTGCACTAACCATGGCGCCGATTGCGGGACAAACTGTCCCTCGCCCCGCATGGAAGGACAGACTGGCCCATCGCCCATTCCACAGCAGATGTAATCCCCCATGTTCACAAGAACTTACGAGGAAGCAATTGGCCTTGCTCGTGCACAGCTGTCAGTGGGTCTAAGCATCGTTTTGCTGAAACTCGTTTTTCGTTCTGGCGATTAGAAAGGTGAAACTCATGTCGCAGACATTGAAACCAAAGAGCCGGCATCGCGGCCAACGCCATAGCGCAGCTTGGGGAAAGCGCTTGAGCATGCTGGTGTTAATCCTGGTTGCGGAAGCGGCTTTCGCGCAAAACTGGGTTGGCAAGTTCGCCCCGGATCTTGCGCCGACAGCTGCGCGAGCCCATCACGGCGCGTCCGCTAGCGAGACCGTGAAGGTCATCGTGCAGTACAAGCAGGTTCCTAAGGCCGAGCACGAACGGCGAGCGCAACTTCTTGGTGCACACCTGAACCATAGGCTGCACGTGGTCAAAGGCATCGCTCTGACCATTCCGGTCAATGCGTTGCCTGCCCTGGAAGCGGATCCCGATGTCCTTTCAGTAAGTGTCGACCATCCCATGAAGGGTCTGGATGACATCACCGATGCCGCCATCGGCGCTGTTGCCGCATGGAATGCCGGGTACAATGGAGCCGGAATCGGCGTTGCCGTGATCGACAGCGGCATCAACGACAGCCATCCCGATCTTTTGGATTCGACTGAAACTACTTCACGAGTGGTTTATCGCCAGGATTTCACCGGCACGCCGAACTCGAATTCGAGTGGCGCAATGTATGACCTGTACGGTCACGGTACCCACGTCGCCGGAATCGTCGGCGGCAACGGTTACCTGTCGGGCGGAAATTATGCCGGCGTCGCGCCAGCCGTAAACCTCATCGACCTTCGCGTGCTCGATCTCAATGGATCGGGCAGCGACAGCAACGTGATTGCAGCCATCGAGCAGGCAATCGCGCTGCAAAGCACATACAACATCCGCGTGATCAACCTGTCTCTGGGACGCGGCGTTCCGGTGAGCTACACGCAAGACCCACTCTGCCAGGCAGTTGAATCCGCCTGGAAAGCTGGGATTGTGGTGGTGGTAGCGGCGGGCAACTATGGCCGATTGAATGTCAACGGCAGCAATGGGTTTGGAACCATCACGGCTCCGGGCAACGATCCCTATGTGCTCACTGTGGGGGCAATGAAGAGTAACGGATCTTCTTCGCCGGCGGCCGAGACACTGGCCAGTTACAGCTCAAAGGGTCCCACCACTTACGATCACGTGGTAAAGCCCGACATTACGGCTCCTGGCAACGCCATCGTTTCGTTGGCCGCCCCGGGCGCGACGTTGGAAACCACCTATCCTGCTGAATTCGTAACTGGCAGCGACGGAAACAACGATTATTTCAAGCTCAGCGGCACTAGCATGGCAACTCCGACCGTCAGCGGAGCCGTGGCATTGCTTCTGCAGCAGAACAGTTCACTTACGCCGGACCAGGTGAAGGCGCGATTGATGAAGACCGCTTATAAAGTATTCCCTACTTCCACCGTGGCATGGGTCCCTCACCTCGCGTTGAACTTCACCTCGACCTACGATCTGTTTTCCGTGGGTTCAGGCCTGGTTAACCTGCAGAACGCGATCTCCAACACCGACCTCGCTCCGCCCACGCTGGGAGCAGCGCTGTCTCCGACGGCGGTCTATAACCCAGCGCCCCCCGGGCCTGGTGGACCTGGTGGACCTTCCGGAGGCTCTGGCACCGTTACGCTGGTTTACGGAAACGGCAGCGTCGCAGCCGGCTCCGTGGTTTGGGGCACCTCGGTCGTTTGGGGCACCTCGGTCGTTTGGGGCACAACCGTAAGCGGAAGTTCGGTGGTCTGGGGCGCGGCATTACCCTGGAACAGCAACCTGCTGAGCGCCTTTAGTGTGGTTTGGGGCGCGAGCACTGGCACCAGTACTTCAGCCACAAGCGTGGTCTGGGGTGCTTCAACGCTTCTTAACAGCAGCGCGCTCTCCGATGCTGGAGACGATGAACAGTAAGCCGTGGGGTAAGTAAACCAAAGAGAGGAGAAGATTATGAATCGCACACGGCTAACGCAAACGTTCATCGCAGTGATGGCTCTGGCAGCAGTTGCAAGCACGGCATACGCCAGCCTCGCCAGCCACACTCTGCATACGTCCTACGCCTTGGCCATACTGGCCCTGGCGGCGGCAACGTCGCGCATGAAAGTCAAGCTGCCCGGGATCAACGGCAACATGTCAGTCAACCTGCCGTTCCTCCTGATGGCAGTCGTGAATTTGAGCGCGCTGGAAGCTGTGGTAATCGCGAGCATCTCAACGGTGGTGCAGTGCTGGCCGAAACCAGAAGCCAAGTTGAAACCGGAACAGATGCTCTTCAATGTGAGCATGATGGCATTCGCCACCAGCGTAGCGAACTTCATCTGGAACGCAGGTTGGTTGGGGAAGGGCGCTTGGGCATCGGAACCGCTGATGCTGGCTTCCGCAACCGCTGCATTCTTCCTGGGGCAGACGGCTCCCGTGGCAGGCATCATCAAGCTTGCCGAGGGCGCGGCCATGCGCCGCATCTGGCTCGCTATTGCACAACTTTCGTTCCCCTACTTCGTACTCAGCGCCGGAATGACTTCCATGGTGAACCTGGTCAGCCATCACTTTGGCTGGCAGGCAGCCCTGGTGGTATTTCCCGTTATGTATGGAATCCATCGCTCGTACCGGTTGTACTTTAGCAGGGCGACGGAATCTCTGCACACCGCACCGTTGGCGAAATCGGCCAGCGCAAGCACGTAACACAAATTCGTCGCGCACAGGCGAACGCCTGACTCGACTAAACCCGGCAGTACGAACAGTCATCCGGCGTTCCGGTAATCGACCGGAACGCCATTCTTCTTTCGCATGCATTTGTCACTGGATGTCGAAACCTCTCAGTTAGCTCCCTACTCTGCCCGCTCAATGCTGATTGAAAAGTTCTGTCCGGTCGATCCTTTCACCTTTGAACACAACCAGTGAAATTCGTTCCGTAGCCGTTATATCCTCAAGAGGATTTCCATCGACGACGAGCAGATCGGCGTCGTTACCGGGATGAATCGAACCAATTCTTGTGTTGGCCCCAAGCAAGCGTGCAGCATTAGCAGTTGCGGCCTGCAACGCGACGGTCGCCGGCAAGCCAGCCTTTACCCAAAGCTCTAGTTCATGTTGGACGGTCGGTCCGTGAATGACAAGAAGGTTTCCTGCGTCGCTGCCCGTAACCAGAGACACTCTGTGGGCATACGCTCGCTTCAAGTTATCGGTGGCAATAGCCATGTCGATCGGATATTGCGCCAGTCCTTTGCGCATCTCTTCGGTGTCCGCGGACTGCATCGCCTCTTCAGTGCCACTCAAGAGTTCCGCAGGTCCCACTTGCTGCACCAGCGATCGCTTCAGCAGATCAGTCTTCCCTGCCGCGAAGTCTTTCAAAGCCTCTCCGACACTTAATGTTGGATCGTAAAACGTTCCCTGCCTCGCCATCTGCTCGAACAGGGCGTCTGGAATGCGCTCCCGGAAAGAACCGTGCTCAATCGAGTCGGCTCGCGCTTGCACCGCGTCCGCCACATCGCGCGCGTCCCCGGTATGAACCGCGAGCGGCAAGGAATCCGTATGAGCTTCCTGCGCGACCGCGTAAAACAATGCGGTATCGAGACGGTTAAAGACGCGTCCTCCAGCGCCTGCGTCAAGGATCGCCTTGATACAGTCCACGCCTTGCTTTTTCAATTCATCGACCTGCTGCCCGGCTTCGTCGGCAGACGCAGGAATACGCTCGAACTGTTTATCAAGATTCTCTCGAATGGCAGGCGGAAGATGTTTGAAATATTCCGTTCCATGCCCGCCGGGAGCGGTGAACAGCGGACCGCACGTCAACAAGTCTGATCCAAGAACTTCCCCGCTTCTGACCTTGGTTCGAAGCTTAAGAATGCCGTCCAGAACATCGCCAACGCTTCGCACTGTGGTTACTCCGCTGTAAAGGTAAGCGGCCAGCGCCCGCTGCATGCTCTTCTCGGGATCGTTCTTGCTCTCCGCTGGGTATATCCCGCCTGGTCCGCCGAGATGGACATGTACGTCGATCAAGCCGGGAAGAATCGTCTTCCCCGCCGCTTCCACGGTTTCCGCTTTCAGTGTCTTTGGGTCAGGACTCGAACCGTCGTAAATCACCGCAATCTTGCCGCCTCGCACTAACACCGATCCGTTCTCAATCACCTTGCCATCGCCGACAAAAATCCGTGCTCCGCGAATCAGGAACGTGTCGCTGCGGGCGAGCTGCCGGTTTAGAACTTTCGTCTTCACGATGCCTGTCTTGGAGTGCATCTGCCACGCGCCCAGCAGCAGAAATGGGGTAAGCACAGCCGCCAGCCATAACTTCGCCGAGCCGCGAATCTTCTCTTCCTTTTCCCAACGAAACAACTTGTAAGAGATAAAGAGGCCCACGAACCCAGTCACGGCGAGCGCCAGCGCGGGCTGAATATTCGCGCCTATACCTTCATTCCGCAGCAGCATGCCTTGGATACCCGTCACCATATAAGTAGCGGGCACAAACTGCGTAATCACCAGCAGCCAAGGCGGAAACATGGCCAGCGGAAAAGTTGCGCCGCTCAAGAAAAGCATCGGGAGATAAATCAGTTGAACCAGGAGCTGGCTCTCCTGCATCGAGTTCACAATCGAGGCCAGAATCAAGCCGATCGCGCGAAATCCAACAATGGCCACGGTAATGAAGATCAGGATGGATCCCATCGACTGCGGCCAGGGCATTCCATATAAAAAGTGTGCCAGGCTGAGAATGAGAATCACATTGGGCATGTACAAAATCCAGCCCGTCACAACCGACGCAATTAACAGGGGCGCCGGCGTGATCGGCGTAACCTTGTAACGCCGCAGAATGTTCGCTTCCCGCTCTTGGACGGCCCGTATACCGGCGCCGAACAAGCCGTTGCCGAGGATCCCGATGATGAGCACCATGGCGATCACAATCGTCATGGCAGCGCCGCGCTCGGCGTGCATCGCCTGGCCGAAGATGAAAAAGAAAATTAACGGGAACAGATAGTTGAAGAAGATGACGGACTTCTGCCGCAGAGCCAGTTTCAGGTCGAGCGCGATGAGTGCCTTGTAGCTCTTCATTCGCGCAGGCTCTTCCCCGTCAGCTCGATAAACACGTCTTCGAGGCTGGGTTGCTTGAGACTGACATCGGTCAACTCCAGCCCTTGCTGATCGATCCACTTCACCAGATCCACCAGCGTTGCTGCGGGTCGCCGCGAATTCACGGTCAAGGTTCGGCCGTTCGAATCCAGAGCGCTTTGCGTGGACTCAGCCCAGGCTGGACGGCTCTCGGGGAAAGCCGTCGCGCACGTCACCACAATGCTCGAGGCGTTGCGGCTCTGCTGTTGCAGGCGCGCGGGCGTATCCAGCGCGATGATGCGGCCTTCATCGACAATGGCAACCCGGTCGCACAGCCGCTCCGCTTCCTCAATGTAATGGGTGGTCATCAGGATCGTGCGGTGCTCTCGCTTAAGTTCCTCAAGCAACTTGTGGATCTCTACTCGCACCTGCGGATCAAGACCAGTGGTAGGCTCATCCAGAAAGATCAGTTGCGGATCGTTAATCAAGGCCAGGGCCAGAGCCAGCCGCTGTTTCTGACCTCCGGAAAGCGTGCCGTAAAACGCATCCCGCTTTTCCTGAAGCTGCAAACGCTCCAGCAATTTATTCAGGTCGACGTTGCGGGTGTAGAACGACGCGAATACCTGCATCGCTTCGCGCACGCGAATCTTCTCCGGCAGGTTCGTCGCCTGCAGGCAAACGCCGATGCGATCCTTGAGTTGCTGTCGCTGTTTGTCGGGGTCAAACCCGAGAACCGTAACTTCCCCGCTGCTGCGCGGGCGCAAACCTTCGAGAATCTCAACCGTCGTGGTCTTGCCCGCGCCATTCGGCCCCAGCAAGCCAAACACTTCTCCGGGCTGAATCTCGAAGTCGATTCCTTTGACGGCATGAACCTCGCCGTAGGACTTCTTGAGACCGTGGACCGAAATCGCAGCCGAAGCCAGGTTCATAGCGGGATGTACAGTCTACAAGCACCAAACTTGCTCCTGCTATAAAATTCTCTCACTAAGCACTCAGGGCCTCAAATGCCGACCTCCGACAGCCAATCCGTCATTAACACACTACCGGCCCATTACTACACTAACCCCGATCTCTTTCGCGACGAGCTGGAACGTTTCTACTGCCAAACGTGGATCTGTGCCGGACGCGCCGACCAGGTGCCAGAGCCGGCCGACTATTTTCTGCGCGAGATCGCGGATGAGAGCGTGATCATTACGCGCGACCAGAATAGAAGCTTGCGCGCGTTTTTCAACGTGTGCCGACATCGCGGCACTCGCATCTGCGCGACTGCGGAAGGAAACTTTCCCGGGCGCATCCAATGCGGCTACCACGGCTGGACCTATGCGCTCGACGGAAGCCTGATTGGCGCTCCTTTCGTGCACGATGGCTTCTGTCGTGAAGATTATCCGCTTAATCGCGTTCACGCTGACGTCTGGGACGGACACATCTTCATCAATCTCAGCTCCGAGCCGGTCCCGCTTGCCAGCCAATTAGACGATCTGCCGCGCAAGACCCTGCCTTGGAATACGGCGGAGCTACGCACCCATCGACGAATCAAATACGAGGTGAAGGCCAATTGGAAGTTGATCGTGCTGAACTACAGCGAGTGCCAGCACTGTCCCATTCTTCATCCGACGCTCAATGCCGTTACCGATTACCTCTCCGGCGAGAACGATCCGCCTCATTCCGGATATATCGGCGGCTCAATGGACTTTCGGGGAGGCGCCCAAACCATGAGCCTCGATGGCGAAGCGGCGCCGCGATTATCTTCCCGGGCTCACCCCAAACGAACGCAACAAGGTTTATTACTACGCGATTTTTCCCAATCTGCTGCTAAGCCTCCATCCGGATTATGTAATGACGCACACTCTCTGGCCGCGCGCTGTGGATCGTACGGAGGTTATCTGCGAATGGCATTTCCATCCGGACGAAATCGCTAAGTCTAATTTCGAAGCCGCGGATGCCGTTGAATTCTGGGATATCACGAACCGTGAAGACTGGGCTATCTCAGAGCTATCGCAGGCCGGAATCAAGTCTCGCGCCTATAGACCCGGCCCATACTCCCGCTGCGAGTCGCTGCTGCGCGCCTTCGATCAGATGGTGCTGGATCGCGAAAAGAACGATCGCGAGAAGAGTCGACACCCGAAGGCAATCGGCTAGCCGGAAAGCATTTATTTCTACAGACTGACGGGCCGCAGCAGCGGCCCGTCTGAAGAACGAATTACGGCAAACTGTCGTAGCAAGCGCTCGGGCCGTCGGACGGCGGGTTTGACGGCGGCGTCATCCACGGTGGGTTCTGGAAATCAAAAAAGTCGCTCATATCACTGGTGCCGCTCCACCCGTCGCGGGCAGTCAACGGGGCCAGATTAAAGCGCGTCTCAACGAACTTGAGCCATGCTGTGTAATCCGTCGTCACGTGCGAAACGTAACCGGACTTGGCGAACGGCGAAATCACTACCACCGGAACCCGGAAGCCGTAACGAGTGAAGTCGCCAGGAGCGTCGAAAGGCGGCGTGCTGTGAGTGAGTGCGGCGAATGCGCAACGGGAATCGCTGGCGCTCGTGCAGATGTCGAGCGGCTGAATGCCATCCGGGCTGGGGACGTTGGTAGGAGGCACCACATGGTCGTACAAACCCCCATCTTCGTCGAAGGTAAAGATAAGCACCGAACTCTTCCACTCAGGCCCGTTCATGACGGCGTCGATCAATTGACGCGTTCTGGTCACTCCGTCCTGGATGTTGTTAGAAGTGCCCTCGGGTTTCTCATCCGCGTCGGGTTTCTCAAGGAAAACGACGGAAGGCAGATTGCCGCTTTGGGCGTCAGCGATAAACGTAGAAAACGTGGGATCAATGACGATGTTCCCCGTGCTGCCGTATCGGGTCATGAAACCGGAAAAAACGGAAGCGTACGTGTAACCACCTTGGAGTTGAGTGTAGATCTTCCAGGAGACGCCTGCAGCCTGCAGAGAATCAAAAATCGTTTTCGACTGAATAAGCGGCTCGGGACTGCCTACGTACGGATACGCGTACCCGCCCGAAGTCGCGCCCATCATGTAATAGCGATTGGGCTGGGTTCTGGTAGGTGCGGGATGGAACCAGTATCAGACATGGCGAACTGCGTCGCCAGCCAATAGTGGTAAGGCAGATCATCGCCGGTGTAGTAACCCATGGCGCGAATGCCTGCTTTGTCCGGTTCGCCATTGGCAATTGCGGCACTGGCAGCGCTGATGACAAATCCATCCGGTCCGGGCGTAGGCATGCCCATAATCCCAGGCGAGTTGGAACTTGGGTTCTCTTCATTGAAATCCCAATGCGCCGCAATCCAGTCAGGGCTGAGGCCATCAATACAAGCGGTCTTCAGATGAAAGGCATAGATAGGAGTTGTTGGCACGCCCAGCGAATTGGGCGACAAGTTCATAGCGCTGCATGCGACCGTCCAAGGCGTAAGTCCCCGCGGTGGTGGGGCTGCAATCGTCGGGCAAACCATTTACCTCGCGCGACAAATTAAACGGTGGAGCGCTGCGGTAGTCGTTCATCTTGCCGAAATAATGATCGAAGCTGCGGTTTTCTTCCGACAAGAAGATGATGTGTTGAACCGCGTTGATACCCGCCGTGGAGCCGCCGACGCCTGAAGATGGGGGGATCGCTTGCCTTCCCGCCGCACCCGGTGAGGGCGGCGAACAGTGTTAGCACGAGAAAAGACAGCAAGCAGCGAAACGGGGCGCGTGGCTTCATTTTGGAACCTCCGAAAAACTAGGCCTTTCTTTCCAAACACATTTCATATGCCCGCATCCGAAAGCCGGGCATGCTCATCTCCCGTCACTGGCCGCGCTCGCAACCTGCGCGCCGCGATAGCGAGCCAAATGCGGGATCATGGGGGTTACTTCGAATGCCATCTTGTCCCGGGCTGAGACCAAAGGCACGGGCTTACTCTTGTTCAACTCGACATGGTCGTCCCAGGGGTCGAGCTTGATGCGGCTTCCCAGCGGCAGGGCCGCGATCTGGTTCACGTCGCTGATCTGCAGCGCGGGCGCAGACTGCAGCAGCGCGCTCATGCGCAGCACGCTGTCGCCCTTCGCCATGCGGCTGCCGAACTCGGGCGTAATTAACGCCGGCAACTGCTTCGAACGCACTTCCAGGGCGCGGAGGAACAGGCCCGCGTTGGCGAGCTTGTCTTTGTATGGCGAGTTCTGCAGGAATTCCAGCGCCTTCTTGTCAGCTGCCTCTTCCTCATGCGGATCGCGCGCCAGCTGAATGCGAGTGAACGTATCTTCGTCGGGGAAGACCATGCGATCGCCGAACGCGTACTTGGTATCCAGACGATGACCTAGAGCAATGTGTCCGAGTTCATGGGCTAACACCATGGCCAGTGAGGCCTCATCTGGCAAGACGTCTAGCAGGCCGCGGCTGATCACCACCGTATGTCCAACCGTGAACGATTCCAGTGGCGTAGTCAGCAGCACGCGAGCCCGCACTTCCGGCTGAATGTCGAGCTTGTTGGTGATCTCGAGATTATTCATCACCGTCTGCAAGACCTTCGAGACATCACCATCCGGCGCCAGTACGCCAGAGCGCTGCAGGCGGTCCAGCACATCGTCTTCCGCCTCACGCTCCCATGTGTGTTCGCTCTCAACTGGAACGATCTCGTTGGCTGCTTCCGTTTGATCGGAGACACCGGAGGCTGCGTCTACCTGTACAGAGGTGAACTCATCCGTGTCCTTCGGCAACTTCAGGTTGTATCCCCAGAGGCGAGTCTGGCTGCGCATGGCGAGCTTGCGAAACAGCGCGTACTTGGCATCCGATTCCTCGGTATAAATAAATGCCGGCAGCCAGATTCCCGGCCGCATATTGGTGCGCCAGGCGTCGAAATGGAAGTAGAAGTTTAAACGCCGCTGCGGCAGGTAAGTCCCGTTGAAGCGGACGATGGTGTAATCCTGATCCTCTACCCAGATGCGGCCTACGAAATGAGGACCTTTTACCTTGGGTTTCGGCGAAACATCAAAGACCAGAGTGCGGATCTCACCGAGGAATTCCTGGTGCAGAAACTTGAGATCATAGTTTTGCTGATCGAAGCCGGAAATGTATACCATCTGCATGAAACCCGACGCGACGTAATTCATCTTGTAAAAGCTGTTTAATTTTTCCAGGATGAAACCGGGGGACTTCGCGTTTTTCTCGAATGACAGGTTCTCGATACCATTCTTCATTAGCATGCGTCCGATGAAATACTTGTCGCTGCTGGGCACTTGCCCGAGTTCCTCATCCCCCTTGAAGTTCTGGATATAGGTCTCGACCATCGGACTGAAAGATTTCAAGTCCTGAATGAATTTGGCTTCGCGATAGAAGATGCGGTCGGCGATTTCTTTGGCCTTCCCCGATGCCTGTCGTTCCTCTACAACTTTGGAGTCCGGTTGCGAACCATCCGAAGCCCGCAGCCCCGCGGCGGACACAAGAAGAAGTGCCAGTGTGATCCCTTGCACGCAATATCTGCGCATTTCAAACCTCCGAATCAAAAGCTCCAAAAATGCCGGTGGGTAATGTTGTGCAACAAGTCGAACGCCCCGATCCTGTTGCCTTCGTCGAGCAGCGGCGCAATATTTCTGACAACCGTCACGTGCTTACCCCTCCGTTTCCTCGATTACCAACTCCTAACTAAGCGGCGCGGTCGGCCCGAGTTTCGGAAACAGCACTTAAGACGCGCTATTGGTTGAGGGAATCGGGGAGCGGGTTGCTGCTAGTTTCACTGTAGAAGAACGCAGGTGGTTCTACTGCAAATTACCTATTCGCCAACCCGTTACGGGCGAGCGCGACTCTAACTTGCGTCGTTGGAGCGCCGCTTATGAAAAAACGGATTGGAGTCGTCTTCGGGACTCGCCCTGATGCGATCAAGATGGCTCCCGTGGTGTTGGAGCTTCGTAAACATTCCGGCGAATTTGATCCCGTCGTGATCTCCACCGGCCAACACCGGCAAATGCTCGACCAGGTGCTGCAGGTGTTCGACGTGGGCGTGGATTTCGAACTCGATCTCATGCGTCACAACCAGACGCTAAACGCGCTGACGCGGCGAATCCTCCAATCCATGGATACCTTGCTGGAGGAAAATCCCCTGGATTGCCTTCTCGTACAAGGCGACACTACGACGGCTTTTGCGGCTGCTCTTGCCGCGTTCTATAAGAGGGTTCCAGTCGCGCACATCGAAGCCGGACTCCGGACTGGCGACATTTTCCAGCCCTGGCCGGAAGAAGCGAACCGTCGACTGGCCGCTGTAGTCACCCGCTTGCACTTCGCGCCCACTCCTCTATCTCGCGACAACCTTCTCGCCGAAGCTATCCCAGCCAACGAAGTGATCGTGACGGGCAACACCATCGTAGATTCCGTGGAAAAGCTTCTGCAAATGCAAACCATCGAGCATCCGCTACCCGAGGGCGTTCCCGACGATGGCTCTCCGCTGGTGCTCATGACTTCTCACCGCCGAGAGTCATGGGGCGCCGAGCTCGAGAATATTTGCGATGCCATTATCGACCTCGTCGAAGGATTTCCCCATATTCGAGTGGTTTATCCAGTGCACTTGAACCCAAACGTTTCAAACACGGTGCAGGCACGGCTGGGCAATCGCGACCGCGTGCACCTGATTGCGCCCGTCGATTATTTCCAGTTCCTTTCCCTGCTACGCCGTTGCTATTTGGTTCTGACCGATTCCGGCGGCGTGCAGGAAGAGGCGCCAATTTTCCATAAACCAGTGTTGGTGTTGCGAAAAGTGACGGAACGACCCGAAGCTTCGCTGATGGGCATGGCCAGGATTGTCGGAACCTCGCGCGAAGCCATTGTCCGCGAAGCATCTCGGCTTCTGAGTAGCGAATTTGCCTACCAGACTATGGCGGCAGGGGACTGCCCGTATGGAGACGGACATGCCTCCGCCAGAATTGCCACCGCGCTATCGCGTTGGCTGGATGGTGAACAACCCGTGCTGGACGAATCAGAACAATTCCAAGGCGCGGCCAGCAAAACACCGGTTGAAGTATGACCAAAACATTGGGTGGGACTGAGTACAGAGAATTGGGGTAAATGGCGTATGTTGCTGGTCCTATTTCGCATTACCGTGTTGCTCATTTGTATTTATACCTTTCGCCATTACTTTTTTACGTTGAACCGTCTATTCGGCCGGCAGCGTCATCCCTACGTCGACGTAGAGAGTGCCACCTGGCCGGCGATTACTGTTCTGATCGCCGCTCACAATGAAGAAGCTGTGGTCGCCGATATCTTGAAAGCCCTGCTGGAGGCGGATTACCCGCGAGAACGCATGACCATCATTCCGGTCAACGATCGCTCGACCGACCGAACGCGGGAAATCATCGACGCATTCGTCGAGCAGCATCCCTTCATCGAGCCCTTCCATCGCAGCGGCGGAAAGCCGGGCAAAGCGGCCGCACTGAAAGATGCAATGGCGCGGGTCAGTACCGAGATCGTGCTCATCTTCGACGCGGATTACGTCCCCGGCAAGGCTCTCATCCGACAGCTGGTATCGCCGTTCTTCGATCCCGAGGTCGGCGCCGTCATGGGACGCGTAGTGCCGTTGAACGTGGGCAAGAAGTGGTTGACGCGTCTGCTGGATCTGGAGCGTTCCGGCGGTTACCAGGTCGATCAGCAAGCGCGCATGAATCTGAAAATGGTGCCGCAGTATGGCGGAACGGTTGCTGGAATCCGTAAGAGCGCGCTCGAGGAAATCGGCGGATGGAATGAGAACGCACTCGCCGAGGATACCGACCTTACCTACCGGCTCCTGTTGGCGGGCTGGAAGACGGTTTACGAAAACCGCGCCGAGTGCTACGAAGAAGTGCCGGAGCGCTGGCCGGTTCGTGTGCGCCAGATCACGCGCTGGGCAAAAGGACACAATCAGGCGATGACCAGCTACCTGCTCCGCACCGCAAAGTGCTCAGGGCTTAGCTGGCTGGAGCGCGTTGATGGCGTGCTGCTATTGGGTGTGTATCTCATGGGCCCAGTGTTGTTGTTGGGATGGGTTCTGGCGGTTGTGCTTTTCTACACCGGCGCGCAAATTGGAGGCGGCTTAACCGTGCTCGGGCTCGGCGCTTTCACCACGCTGGGAAACTTTGCCGCCTTCTACGAGATTGCCGCTGCTGCCCGACTGGACGGCTCGCGGCAACGCATTCGTCTTCTACCCTTGACCCTTTTCGGATTCACGGTGAGTCTGGTCAGCGTTTCTCAGGCAGCGTGGCAGCAAGCGCACGAAAGCATCTTCGGAAGTGCCGAATTGGTGTGGCACAAGACCGAGCGCTCCCGCACCGCGCCTGTGCTCGAGGAGACTCTCTCCACCGTCCCTGTGCTGCAGGATTCCCTCTAATGCCGCTCTGGGCCCCGCTTGCGTTGAGTGCTGTGACGGCGGCCCTTTTGGCTGTGCCGGTCACGCCCGCGTTATACGAGTTATGGAAGCGTGGCGATGCCGCCCCGCTTCCTACTTCCCGTCACGACGGAAAAATCGCCAACTTTGCCGACGTGTTTCGTTCCCGCCTGGAGCCCCTTCACCCACAGTTGGAACAATGCCGCGCCCTGCGCGAACTCTCCCGAACCAGTATTGGCGGGACAGAAGTATTGCTCGTGGGTTGCGACAGTTTTAATTTCGATCCGCGTGTTATGCAGGGAGTCGCAGCGATGATGTTCAGCCAGGCCGCAGTGGTTCCCGCCTCGAGCGTCGTCGAAGCGGATGTGTATGCCGATGGCACTTTGGATTTGGCGGAAGGCGCCATGGTTCGTGCAGCGTTTGGCAGAAGTGACATTTTTCTGCAAAAGAATAGCGCCTTTCTCCGGTGGCTTCACGCGGACGGCAACGTTCATCTGCAACAAGGAAGCACCGCGTACGGCCGGCTTTCGGCAGGCCGATCCATCCGGCTGGAGCCGGGATGCGGCTTCCAGCACATGCACGCTCCACAGATCTTCACCGTCGATGCCGACCAGCCAGATCATAGGTCTCATCTACTCAGAGAATGTGAGCCTCACTCCTCTGCGCATATCTGCAAGACTCTTGAGGATACTGTGTTGCCCGCCGATGTCGGCGACGCCTTCGCGTCATCCCGTCAACGAATTCGTGTTCGCGGCAATTTCGATCTTCCCGCTGGCGAGACATTGAACGCAAATATTATCGCTACCGGTGAACTCCATCTCGGCGTGGGCGCGCGCCTTTTCGGAAGCGCCAAGAGTTACAAGGACACAATTCTGGAAGAGGACGCCTGCGTGCACGGCAGCATCGTCAGCGGGGAAACCGTTCGCCTCGGCCCGCGCTGCTTCGCGGCGGGTCCGGTTATGGCAGAAGGCGACATAGTAATGGATCGAGGCAGCCGCGTCGGCGAACCCGATGCGCTTACTACCATTTCATCCTGTGGCGCCCAGATCGCACCCGGATGCCAATTGCACGGCACGGTTTGGGCACGCGGACAAGGAAACGTCAAAGGGTAATGTACATCCGAATGATAAGGCTGGGGATCCTCGCGATAACCTTCGTCTCGCTGTTGTGCGGCGGGCTGCGGACGGCGTGCGCCGCTCCCTTTTCTCCCGCAACCTTTCAGGCGCCCGACGGCGCAGTAGCGCTGAACCCCGGCGGCAACTATGTAGAGCCCTACTTCGCCACTAAGGCGCTCATCGTGGCACAGGATGGAGGGCTGGATGTACACGACGCCGCATTGGCCTGGATCGGGTGGGCCTTGCCCCGGCAGCGGCCGGACGGCCTGTTCCGCCGCTTCTGCCGCGGCAATACTGCGAATGCCACCGATGATTGGCGCGATTGCGCTCCCGCCGACGCCGATGATTCCATGCTGGCACTCTGGATGCAACTCCTCTATCGGATGTCGCCGGCTACTGGCATGCCTGCGGAATGGCAGCACAGCATCGCGCTGGCAGGCGATCAATTAGAGAAATTGCACAACCGCAGGCTGGGTATCTATCACATCTCGCGCAGCAATCACGTAGCGCTGTTCATGGACAATATTGAGGTGTACGCCGCGCTGAAAGATGTAGCCCAAGCGCAGGCACGTTTTCGCGACCCCAGCGCCGCCGGCACTGACGCCCGTTCCGATCATCTCGCAACCGCCATCCAGCGCATCTTCTGGGATGGCCGCGCTCAACGCTTTCGTCCTTCCATGCAAAAAACTCGTCCTGCCTTTTATCCCGACGTCGTGGCGCAGGTTTATCCCTGGCTGGCAGATGTAAGCGGCCCTGGGCAAGACCCGCGGCTGGCCTGGGACCAGTGGAAACACGTGTTTGGTGCCGGCTGGATCGAGCGTCGCTACGACACTCATCCGTGGGGCCTGGTTGCGCTGGCCGCCGAGAAACTAGGCGACTCGGCATCGGCCGCTTGCTGGACCTCGCAATCCGATTCTCTGCGCGGCGGCAGCTCTTGGAATGTATTGGAAGAAGCCGTATGGCAGTCTCTGCGGGCGCGTTTCGCGCAGCCGCAGTTGTTGGACCCTCATGCCTGTGCGGCTATTGTGGCGGAACGATGAAGACGAAAGCCAAATACGTTTACATCGCCGTCCTCGCTCCGTTGCTGTTCTTTGGAACCGCAGCTTACGTTCACCGCCATGAGGGGACAATGCCTGTGACGGGGGCGGACACGTTACTTCTGCTGCTGCCTGACTCGGTCGAGTACAGCACGCCGGCGGTGCGGGAATGGCTCGACGCCGCCAGCGAAGAGGGCCTGCACCTGCAGCCGATTCACGACTCCGATTTCCTCGACCCACTCTCCCCCACCCACGCCGCCGGAGTCATCTTGCCCGACCAACTCCATCGCAGCGCGAACGACGTGCTGATCGGCGAACTCTATCGTTACGCGCGCAGCGGCGGAAATCTCATGGTTGTCTATGACGCTTGCACCTTTGATCTGAACGGCCGCTTTCCGCCAGGCGATGCTCGCCTCTCCGCTTTGGTAGGCGTGCGTTACGCTCTGTACGATCTTTTTCAGACCGCGACCATGGAGCCCGCGCAGGTTACCGGCACCTCCGCCACCATGCGCGAGCTCGGCATCCCCCCCGGCAGTGTCGTGCCGGTTGATGGCAAAGGAAAGTTGACACGCTGGCGTCCCGTCGCCGAGCGCGATGAGGCAAACAGTAGCTTCGCTTTCGCTGCTTACCAGTACGGCGATGTCGATTACCCCGTCTTCCGCACGGAGGGAAATTTCGACGGCACCGTGCTATTGAAATCCAAGCGTGGGTTGGCTGCTGGTTATCGAAAGGAAGAGTTGGGCCAGGTGCTGTTCGTGAATTTGCCTCTGGGGTATTTGGCCTCGCGTACTGACGGCCTTCTGCTGCACTCGTTCCTCAATTTCTTCGGCGTCCACATGCTGGGCCTGCCTTATCTGGCCTCGGTTCCCGACGGCGTTGGCGGTCTGGTGTTCAATTGGCACATTGACGCGCGCTCGTCGTTGAAGCCACTCAAGACGCTGGCCGATGCGGGCGTTTTCGACCGCGGCCGGTTCTCCGTTCACTTCACGGCCGGACCCGACGTCGATGCCTTCGGCGACCATAAGGGGCTCGATGTTCTCCACGATGCCGAAGTCCAGAAGTGGATCCATTACCTGCTCGCACGCGGACAGGAGATCGGCAGCCACGGCGGCTGGATCCATAACTACTTTGGCAATAATCTCAGCGATTCCAACGAAAACAGCTTCGAGAAATACCTTGCCATGAACAAGGATGCTCTGGAGCGAGTTTCCGGCACCCGCATTACCGAGTACTCCGCGCCGGTCGGCAACCATCCTGCCTGGGTCACACGCTGGCTGGAGCGTAACGGCATTGTCGCCTATTACTTCACTGGCGACGCTGGTCTCGGCCCGACGCGGGTCTATCGCGGCACGGAGCGTGACGGCCCCGACATTTGGGCTTTTCCCGTTCTTCACATGGGCAAAGAAGCCAGCCTGGAAGAAATGGGCTTCGACGATGTACCCATCGGCGCCGTGCGCGAATGGCTGCTTGCGGTGACAGACTTTGCAACCCGGCAGCACACGGCCCGCTTGGTGTACGCGCATCCCTACGGTGCGGAACGGTTCTTTCCTACGTTGCGCACTTGGCTCGACGATGCCAGCGCCCGCCAGGCGGACGGCCGTTTTCGCTGGTACACCATGACCGAGCTCGCGGGATTTCTTAATCAACGCGACCGTGTCCGCTGGAGTTTGCTCCGCTCCTCAACTGGAAAGGCCACCATGCACGCTTCCCATCCCAAGACTCTGGCCCACCAGACCTGGGTCTTTCCTCAGCAGGACTATGGCGACGCCCGCGTAGTGGAAGGCCAGGCAATGGTGCGAGTTGAGGACGGAATGATTTTCATCGCCGCGGGCGATACTCCTCAGCTCACCGTCGAACTTAGCCCGCGCCGCGATCCCCCGGCATCGAACACCGAAACCGCTGAGGCCAAGCGATGAGGAAGCTTCTGATCCTCTTCCTCCTATGTTTGCTCCCGTGCGCGCTGGCCAGCGCGCAAAGCACTCCCACGGTCGCGCCTGGATCAAGCCTTCCGGGATTGGGCGGCATTTCTCTAGGCATGGATGGTCCCGGATACGTCGAAGTGGGCGGAAGCCACAGTGAGCTCACTGACGGCTACGATTCGTGGACCGACTTCTATATGCGAGGCATGGTATCCGGCGGCCACAACGTCGTAACCGGTGAACTCACGCGCGAAGCCCGCTTCGGGGATAGCGGCTGGTTTGCTGGGCTGGGCCTTACCCGCACCTTGTCAGAAAACTGGTACGCACAATTCTCGGCAGGCGCCAGCGTCGGTGGCTTCTTTCTTCCCAGGTTCCGCACCGACGCCCTCATCAACCGCAAACTGCTTCACCGTCGGCAACTGGTGGCTACCGCTGGTGTGGGTTTTGATCAGAGTAAGACCGTCGATCATGACTGGCGCGCGCAGGCAGGGGCCGCCTACTACTTCGACAAATATCCGCTCGTGCTCCAAGGCGGCTTCATGTGGACTCATGCCACTCCCGGAAACATTCTCGCTCGCACGCAGTACATAGCCGCCAGCCAGGGTCATGACAAAGAACACTTCGTTTCCATCCGCTACGAGTGGGGCCGCGAAGGCTACGAGGTCATTGGCCCACCCACCGATCTGACCCCGGCGTTTAATGTGGCCGAAGATTTCCCCGAACATAACATCACCGGTACTTGGCGGCAGTGGATTGGCCCGAACTGGGGGCTGAACTTCAACGTCGAACAACATCAGGAACCCGCGTACCACCGCATAGGAGGCACCGTCGGTGTTTTCCTCGACTTCTAAGTTGCGAGGAGAGGATAAGCGCCTGTCTCCGGCGCTCGAGACGTTCCGTCACCGCGGCTGGCGCGGAGGCGTGATCACTCCGCACCGCGCCTTCGTCCGCCTGCACCTCGGCCCGCGTCGCATCGCCGAGAGCGCAGCCCTCGCCCTCATAGGTACGGGCTGTTGGATTGCCGCTCTGCCTGCAGTGGGCCGCTTCTGGGGTCGCATCTTGGCATTCTGGGGAAAATATCTGGGGTTCAAGAGCGATGTCATTCTCGTCCCGCAGGGATGGGGCAGCCATATTCATTTTGCTCTCCCCTGCTTCGGCCTGGCTGCCGGTCCGGTCACCGGTACTACATTTTGGATAACTGCTGTGATCACCGCTCTCGTCTTCATCGGCAGCTTCATGATGACGGAAGAAGCTTTACCCTGGGCTTACCTGCTGCGCAGTTTCTGTCTTCTCCAGGCGACAGCTCTCGGATATTTCGCCATGGCTTCGGCCCGCTTTCCTCATGATTTGCCCGGTTATACCGTCAGCATGCTGGTATTCAGTTGCATTCTCATTGGGCTCGTCCCAGTGCTCTATGCCTTCACTTACTATTTACTGAACTTCAGCCTGGCTCAGAAGATATTCCTGACCCTCGCGACCGCAGTCCATCTCGTGCTCTTCGTTCCCCAGCAATACATGTTGCACGTTTACTTGCTGCACGGTTCTGTCCTGTTCATGCCCCTCCTTTATTTCGTCTTCGGCCCATTCCTCGACATTCTCGCCTTCATCGGCTTTTACTCGTGGGGAATGAGTTGGAAGGCGCGGGAACCTTTAGACCTGTAAATCCCTCTGGGCAGTCAATCCTGATTCGCTTGTCCTGGTGCATTAACTGTCGCCCGCTCGACGTCCCCGGGGCTCGGCCTTCAGAAGCGCTAACTTATTCTGAATTGATTTTCCGAAAGTGAGCCCTATTGACCGGACGGCGCCTGACCGGCAATGCGCTAATACTTGCGTGCGTCGGCCTCGCATGACGGGCAAAATGTCGCCGGACGGAAAGACGGTAGATTTCGATTTTCACGATGTTTGCCGGTAGCGCGGAGTACGAACACATGGACCCTGTAGTCTTTCCCGTGATCGACGCGAACCATCACCACCCTGAGGACTGGATCTAATCTGGAGCCAGGGGTCAAGCCGGTGTACGCGCACACCGACCTGCAGCGGCATCAAGTGACACTGTTTTCTGCTGCCGTGCGTTGTTGAGGAAGATTATCGGAGAAACGACTATGAGCACGCTTGCGATGACGGATCTCGTTGCAGGAGCTTCGCCGCGCCCGAGCGCCAGAATCACGGGTGTCGTCTACTTCCTTTACTTTCTGATGGCAGTACTCGGTGAGTTCTTCCTCAGAGGGCTCGTGATCGAGGGCAACGCCGCGGCTACCGCAAACAACATCCTGGCACACCAGACTTTATTCCGTTGGGGCTTGGCAAGTAGCTTGATCGCGATCGCGTTTTATATCGCGGTGACGGCTCTCTTCTATGACTTGTTTAAGCCGGTGAGCAGTCGCCTCTCGTTGCTCGCGGCTTTCTTCAGCCTTGTGGGTTGCGCCATTCTGGCTTTCGCCAGTCTGTTTCAACTCGCCCCCTTGGTCCTCTTGGGAGGCAGCGAGTACTTGGGCGTATTTAAAGTGGAACAGTTGCGGGCGCTGGCGCTGATGTTCCTCGAACTGAATACTCAAGCCAACAACATCTGCGTGGTATTTTTCGGAGTCTATTGCATCTTGATCGGTTACCTCATTTTCAGATCTGCCTTCCTGCCTCGAATTCTCGGTGTGCTGATGGCCCTCGCCGGTTTGGGTTGGCTGACCTTCCTGTCACCTCCGCTCGCTAGCCATCTGTCTCCCTACAATCTGGTCTTCGGTTTCCTCGCAGAGCTGGCGCTTTGCTTGTGGCTCCTCGTTGTGGGCGTAGATGTTCAACGATGGATGGAGCCGGCCAGCGTGGTCGGATGTCGATGAAACCCTCCGTCTACACTAGATACGGACCTCAGAGTCATCCGAATCACTGACGTCCAGAAGCCCATCTCCAGAGCAATGAGCTTTTGATAATAATTCGCACGGCTTCCAACAATCCACTTGACTGACACTTTATTGAAGGCGCGCATTCGCTCCGCAGATCGCCAAGTCCTTAGGCGCAACGTTGCGCTTGGGGGGCGCCCCCTTTCCCCTCGCTTCATAGCCTTCTCGACTTAACCCGTGAACTCTCCATCTGCGGTCCTACAGGAATCCCTGTATACGCCAGCAGAAAAGCACAAAATCCAGCCGCCCCCGTGAAACCTTGTTCAGGGTATTAAGCCCTTTGTATCCAATACCTTCGTAACCCTCCCATGAACTTACTATTTTGCGTCTCTACAGGAATCCTTGTATTTTCACCGCACCATCCCAAACAGAAGTCCTGAGTGCCTTTACCACCAGCTTTTTCTCTTTGGGCAATTCCTGCGATACGCATTGGAGGTTCGTTTTGCAAAACGGTCTGCTTCTTACCAGTTCTGCCGCTGTATCCTCGAAATCCTATCCGGGTTTCAAGAAGCTGTTTCGTTGTGCCGCCGCAGTCACGATTTTGGCAACCGCCGCGGCCGCCACCGTCGGCGTCACCATCAGCTCCCCATCCACCGGCGGCACCGCTACGTCGCCGGTAAAGTTTGTAGGCTCGGCGACCGCACCCAGTGGCCGCACCATCGACTCCATGCGCATCTATGTGGATAGCAATAATGCATACACGGTCTCGGCCTCCAGTCTCAACACCTCGCTAAAAATGGCGGCTGGAGTCCACAACATCAGCATCCAGGCGTGGGATAATACCGGCGCTGTCTATGTCAAAACCATGAGCCTCACCGTTGGCTCCGGCACCAGTTCCTACCAGAACAACTTCACCGCCACGTCAAAGTGGGTTTCGCAGTTCTCTCAAGCCGATGGCGCGCTTCTCTACACCCCGCAACAGATCGACCCCTATTTCGCCAACATTGCCGCAATCGGCATGACCAAGGACTCCAATCGCATGCCTGAGGTTGTTGCCTGGATGAACTGGTACATCAACCACCTCAACTGGCCCGACAAATGGGGTCTCTACGGCACAACCTACAATTACACCGTCAGCAACGGCGTCGAAACCTCCACCGATGACGCCGACTCCACCGACTCCTACGCCGCCACTTTCCTCTCCCTGGTATGGAATGCTTGGAAGAGCGACGATTCAAGCGCGCGTTCCTACATCGCCGGACTTTCCTACCAGCTCGATGTCATCGGCGGCGTTCTCATCCAGACCCAGCAGAGCGATGGCCTCACCTGGGCCAAGCCCGATTATCAAATCAAGTACCTCATGGACAATTGCGAAGCTTACCGCGGCCTGCGTGACCTCGCGTCCATCTACGACAAAGCCTTCGGCGACACCACTAAGGCCGCCTACTACAACGCCGCCGCGGATTCCATGCTAAACGGCATTCTGGGAATGTGGATGAACGGCAAGTGGGCAGTCTACAAGAATGACATCGGCGGCCTCGCCGCGCCTAACATGAGCACCTGGTACGCCGACGCCACTGCCCAGGTCTTCCCCGTGCTGATGGGCGTAGTCACTTCCTCCGACTCCCGCGCTCAACAAGCTTATGCATCATTCAACGCCGCCTGGCCGGGCTGGACGACTCTCTCGTTTAATGGCCAGGACTCATTCCCCTGGTGCCTGGTAGGCGAAGCCGCCGCCGCCATGGGAGACAAAACTCGCCTCGCCACCTACATCAGCAGCATTCAAAGCAAATATGTGAATTCCGCCTTCCCCTGGCCCTTCTATAACGCCGAGGCCGGCTGGTTCATGCGCGCAAACAACTACATGCTGGGCCGGGGTCTCTGACCAGCAGAACCGCAAAAACTGATCCGTCGCCGGGGAGACTAATTCTCACTCGCCCCGGCTCGGCCTGAATCATCCCTCTTTTCTGGTGCCGGGAGGGGGAATCGAACCCCCACAGTCCTTTCGGACCTGCGAATTTTAAGTTGAGCCGCTTTGCGGGCGTGAGTCCGCGCATTTTGCGGACGGGAGCCCGCAGGCGAAATCCCGAGCGTTCTTTGCGAGGGATCTCGGGTCACTCCCTGGTGCCGGGAGGGGGAATCGAACCCCCACAGTCCTTTCGGACCTGCGGATTTTAAGTTGAGCCGCTTTGCGGGCGTGAGTCCGCGCATTTTGCGGACGGGAGCCCGCAGGCGAAATCCCGAGCGTTCTTTGCGAGGGATCTCGGGTCACTCCCTGGTGCCGGGAGGGGGAATCGAACCCCCACAGTCCTTTCGGACCTGCGGATTTTAAGTCCGCTGCGTCTGCCAATTTCGCCATCCCGGCTCTCAATATCGTTGTCAGTATTGCATAGCCTCCGCACCCCCGCCACTTCGCCTGACGCAAAGAAAAAGGCCGCGATCTCTCGCGGCCTCAATTCCTAAACTCTAGAAGCTCAGCTATTGCACATGGATCATCTTTGCATTAGCGTCCAATGTCCCATGCACTTTAACTTTCTTACCTTCAAACTTCTGCACTTCCTCCTGATGATCAATGTCGTAGGTATTGCCGGTATCGGCATCCTGGAAAACGTACTTGTCGCCCGATTTAACGATCGTGCCCGTAAAGCTCTGAGTGCCGGCCGTCTGCGTGGTCTGCGCCTGAGCATCAGGAGTGGTCGGCGCGTTCTGCTCCGGCGTCTGCGCCGGCTGCGCTTGCGGCGACTGCGTGGACTGCGCATCAGGTGTCTGCGTAGCTTGCGCGTCCGGCGTCGGCGCGGGTTGCGATTGTGCATCCGCGGGTTGCGTTGGCGTCGCGGTTTGCTGCGCGTTCAGCGAAATGCCCGCGCTCAAAAACATTGCCAGAGCGCTCAAGAACCAAACTTGTTTCTTCATGAAAAATCCTCCGAGAGATTTTATGACGCAGTGCCTCGTCGTTCCCCTGGAAGCACACGGCGTGCCAAATTTCCCTCTAGAGGGTTCATTTTCCTGGACCTTCCATCTCCTGTTCTATCTGCACGTCTTAGCCGCCACTTGAAACTCTCAGCCTCGCGCAATCTACGGGACCCTCCGGAGCGCCCAATACAGCGGACTCTGTACCACCAGCTCACCTTCACTCGCACCTTCCTGCACGGCAGGTGAGCAGATTTTGCCTTACGTCCGGACAAAATCGGTAAACTGCGTGCCCCACTTCTCGCTTCTTTTGCGAGAAGTGGGTTTTTCTCTCCGATGTCCGGGCCTCTAACTCGATTGCCGGCTCCGCATGTGCCAGATCAGATAAATGACGATTGCGACGTTGAGCACGAGCACCCCAACCTTGGCATAACTGAAATGTCGGTAGATCTCGTAAATCTCAACTGGCACCAGAGAACTCGTAATAATTACCGTCAGCCATTCCCCCCAGCGTTTTCGCAACCACAGGCCGGTCCCCTCCGCCAGAAACAACCCGGCATAAAGAAAGCTCCCTAACCCAAGTTTCTTGATCTGTTGCGGGCTCGCATTCATCGCCTTCTCCAGAGCCAGATTGACAAAGTGGCTTCCCGGATCAAGCCGCAACGCCTCGCACCAGTGCTCAAGCACGTCTCCCAAATCTTTGTGAAGAACTTTGAACAGTCCGATCCCCAACGCGATGAGCAACGCGGCCTTAAAAAACTTGAATACCGCAATCAGCCGTAACAGTCGATCGCCTGACGATTTCATGCAGAGCCATTATGCCTGAAGCCAAGACGCACATTTGATTTTGCGCATGTGGAGCGGGCGCCTCGCCCGCTGCTTTTGACTTTGATTTTGACTTTGACCGGGAAGGGCACGGCTTCAGCCGTGCCGAAAGCCACCATTGAGAAGGAACCGGCTTCAGCCGCTGAGGGAAGCCGCCTGGGAACCTAGCGATAGGTCCCCAAGTGTCTCCGCTGAATTCCCAATTTCAGTGGGAGTGCACCAGCTATCATGCTTATGGCGATGATACGGCCGCACCTGATACTGGATGAGTCAGTCCTTCAAATGCTCAACCCCCTAGAGCTGTTTGAGCTCGGTGTGTTCTTTGAAATGGTTGGCACTTCAGTTCTTACCAACGAAATTCTTGGCGATCTGGAAAAGCCACCCGGGAAGAACCGCTTGCCGCATGATGTGGTGAAGGCGCTGGCAGCCAAGCGATGGTCGTCGCCCATTGAACCTATGCACTTTCGTAAGGCGGCTCATACCAATCTGACAAACGTGAACATCGGCATGACCGGAGCAACATTGTTAGACCTTGACGCGCCCAACGTTGCCACTGGGCTTGGCGTGAACATTAACCTCGCGCCTTTGCAGCATGTGTGGGCGCGGTGGGCTGTAGGCGACTTTAGTCCGCTAGATAAAAACACGGCGCGTCTAATTCGTTTGGCTTTGGACGGCTATGATCCCGGTGTCATTCGCAAAGGCTGGGGGCCATATACCGACAAGCATTTCGCCGCTTGCGGAACCTTTGCTGAATTGATACCGGCTGTTGATGAATTGATGGCGACGTTCAATGAACCGACACAGCGCGTGCTCCTTCGCGTTACGCTTGGCATGCTCAAAACCCCTGATCATATTGCACGTTTTGCCTTCCGACTATTTAATGTTGGCCTGATTGCGCGTGTGCAGGACTATGCGCCGTATGCAGCATTCATCACGCGATTGTCGCTGGCGTACATCTGCGGCATCACCAAAGAATTGCTCAGAGCCGGTGAGCACGACGTGGCCGACATGCAGTACCTTTTCTATGCGCCTTGGTGCCACGTGTTTGCCTCTAACGACAAACTGCATCGCACACTGTGGCCCGCGGTGGCAAGGCATGCCAAGGCGTTCTTCATCTGGGGCGATGATCTAAAGAAAGACCTAACCGCTCGCGCTCAATCGCGTGCTCAAGATCCGGACCGCGTAGCAGGCTGTGTGCCCATCCGACTCCCCGATTCGGTGGTCAACGCCGCTTGCGATTACTGCAACAAGGTCTGGCCGTGAGCGCGTGGAAACCTAGGGACTGACAGGCACTCGCTGCAGCTTCTTGATAATCGGTCCTGCGAAAGATATAATCCGCCCGTACTTCGACCGCGGCTCTGAGCTTGGAGGGGGCTGAGCTTCGGAATTCTCGCGCGGAGGCCCCATGTCTAGCCCAAGCGACCCGCTGCATCCCGCCCAAGTCCCTGCAACTCTGCCCGACCACCAAGCTACGTCGCCCACGACCTCAGATCAGAGCGCGCTGAAGGAGAGAGTGCTGGCCAATGTAGAAACGCTGCTCTCCGGCCCTCAGATCGCTCGGATTATCTCAGGCACACTCCTCGTGTCGGTAGCTGCTTTGGTCTTTGTTTCGCAAGTAATCGACATGTGGCAGAGGCATGTCTCGAAACAGCACGACGCCGATGAGTACAGGACCGCCGACGCCACACACGACGCTTCGCGGGACGCCCCGGCCGGGGCGTCGCTCGCCGCAGCGCAGACTGTGCAGGCGGACCACTTACAACACCACCTCTTGCTAAACGATGGTAGGCCGCTTCACACCACCTGGGACTTTCTGGTCTCGCTAGCAACGCTTTCTCTGGGATCCAATAAGGACCTACCCATTCTTCAGTACTACACGTCCGACGGCTGCATTTTTGTCCACCGGCACAACGGGTCTCGCGAATTTGATCAATGGGTCCCTGACCCGATTCGCGGTATTCACGCCCCGAGCGGGCCCGCAGCCACGTCGCACCCCAGATTCGAGTCGGTTCCGATTGAGTCTAAATTGTTGTACACGTCCGCCACGCCGCCTAAATTACTAAGGGTGCAGGGAGGGCGGTGCGTGAATCCCCACCCCGGCCCGTTCAATTGGTGGTGGGGCCCCCCGAGCGGATGTTGGGTTCCGATGTTTCGCCAGTTTCAGGACGGATGCAGTCATCATCAGATGTTCAATAGCTGTGGGAACTACTGGGATATGAATATCCTTTGGGATAGATGTCTACATTGAGTACCCCCGAAACCAGAATTGGTTGGTAGACAGACGGGGACGTTCCCCCCGATTTTCGTTGGGCGGGCTATCCTGGACTACAAACTAAGAAGGCCACGACTCGCGCCGTAGCCTTTGTTAAATCCGCGTAAATCCCTGCAAAACTTTCTAGTGCCTTCCCCCGCCAGGCCCGCCGCGTCCGCGATCCCTCCCGCCACCACCGGGCCGTCCGCCGCGCCCGCCGCGTCCGCGATCACGCCCGCCGCCGCCAGGCCGTCCGCCGCGCCCACCACGATCTCCGCCATGCGGACGATCGCCGTGCGGCCGGTCGCTGCCACCAACATGCTGCGGCGCCCCATCGCGATTGAAATTCGGCTCGTTCTCCGCTTCATCCGGAAAATCGCCGCCGCCTTCAATCACCACCGTGCCCGTTGCCGCTGCCACAGGAGCATACTCGCCCTCCGCAGCCGCTACTGGCGCGCCTTCCGGCCCTCCGCCTCCACTCATCTTTGCGCGCTGCTCTTTCAGAATCGCTTTGCGCGACAGCCGGATGCGGTTGCCTTCCACCGCCAGCACCTTCACCAGCACCTGATCGCCTTCTTTCAACTCGTCGCGGATGTCGCCAATGCGATGCTCCGCCACTTCGCTGATGTGCAGCAATCCATCGGTCCCGGGAATGATTTCGACGAACGCGCCGAAATCGGCCAGCCGCGTCACCTTTCCTAAATATGTTTTCCCTACCTCCGCCGTCGCCGTCAGATCGCCAATGATCTGCAGCGCCTTCGCCGCCGACGCCTGATCGCTCGACGCAACCTTCACCAGCCCGGAATCTTCCACGTCGATCTTCACTCCGGTCTGCTCCACGATCGAGCGAATCATCTTTCCGCCCGGCCCAATCAGGTCGCGAATCTTGTCGACCGGGATCTGCACGGTGTAGAAGCGCGGAGCGAAGTCGGAAATCTTCTCGCGTCCGCTCGATATCACTTCCTCCATCTTGCCTAGAATGTGCAACCGACCGCGCTTGGCCTGCGCCAGCGCTTCCCGCATAATCTGCGACGTGATGCCGGCAACTTTAATATCCATCTGCAGCGCCGTGATGCCATCGCGCGTTCCCGCAACTTTGAAATCCATGTCGCCGTAATGATCTTCCGCCCCCGCAATGTCGGTGAGGATGGCATACTGCTCGCCCTCTTTCACCAGCCCCATCGCAACTCCCGCCACCGGAGCCTTCAGCGGAACGCCCGCATCCATCAACGAGAGCGAAGCCCCGCAAACCGTCGCCATCGACGACGATCCGTTCGATTCCAGAATGTCTGAGACCACGCGCATCGCGTAAGGCCACGACTCTTCCGTTGGCAGCACGCCCGAAATCGCGCGCTCCGCCAGCGCCCCGTGCCCAATCTCTCTCCGTCCCGCCCCCCGCAAGAACGCAACCTCACCAACCGAGAACGGCGGAAAGTTATAGTGGAGCATGAATCTTTTCTTGGCTTCGCCTTCGAAGCCTTCCAGGCGCTGCATGTCATCGCTGGTGCCCAGCGTTGTGGTAACTAATGCTTGAGTTTCGCCGCGGGTGAAGATGGCGCTGCCGTGAGTTCGCGGTAAGATTCCCGCTTCGATCCAGATGTCGCGGACTTCGTCGAAGGCGCGGGCATCGGGACGGCGCTTCTTCTCCAGCACTTCCTCGCGGAAGATGCGCTCCCGCAGAGTTTCAAAGTATTGCTTGAACTTTGCCTGCGCTTCTTCATCATCCTCGGGGATTTCTGCTTTAAGCTTGTTCTTCAGTTCTTTGACCAGCGTGTAGCTTTCGGCTTTCGGATGCTTCTTGGTGTCAAGCGCGTCCGATAAATCTGCGCCGACCTTTTTCTTCAGTGCGTCGTAATACTTCTGGTCGAATTCCGGCGGCGTCACTTCTCTCTTCTTCTTGCCGGCCTTCGATTGCAGATCTTTGATCGCGGCGCAAATCTTCTTGACCTCGGTGTGTCCGAATTCAATCGCATCGACGACCACTTCTTCGCTGACTTCTTTCGCGCCCGACTCGATCATCACGATGAAGTCGGAAGTTCCGACGACCATGATGTTCAGCGTGCTCTCGCGCATCTCGTCGTACGTTGGATTAATAATGAACTGTCCGCCAATCTGCCCCACGCGCACCGCGCCGATCGGTCCAAGGAACGGAATGTCAGACAAAGTAAGCGCGGCGGACGCGCCGTTGATGCCGAGCACATCGGGATCATTATTAGTATCGGCGGAGAGCACGAAGGCAATGACCTGCGTCTCGCACTTAAAGCCTTCGGCAAACATCGGCCGCACCGGACGATCGATCTGGCGGCTGGTGAGCACTTCGCGCTCGCTCATGCGGCCTTCGCGCTTGATGAAGCCGCCGGGAAAACGTCCTCCGGCGTAGGTGTATTCGCGGTAGTCGACGGTGAGGGGAAAGAAATCGATGCCTTCGCGCGGGTCGGGGTTGGCGGTGGCGGTGGCGAGGACGACGTTATCGCCCATTCTTACAACGGCTGCGCCGTGGGCCTGCTTGGCCAGTTTTCCAGTTTCAAATGAGAGTTGTTTCCCGCCGGCGAGGTCTACGGTTACGCTGCTAACTTCTGGTTTCATTTTTCATCCTTATAGAACAGCTGCCAGCTCCTAGCTTCCAGCTAGAAGCATTCGGCTCCAGGCAGATTGAGAGAGAGGCGCGTCGGTACTCGCCAATCGAGATTGGTGAGGTGGGATGCGCTCAAAAGATGCACGTTGCAGAAGATCCTTCAATGCTGTACCGGCTTCCCGAGGAAGGCGGCTTCTCTCAGATACGTTGCAGGGAAATCTTCTTCGGAGATCGTTCTAAAGAAGATCACGAGGGTGGATGCTTCATCGTATCCCACTTCTCGCAAAAGAGGCAGAAATGGGGCACCCAGGTTTCCTTCCGCCCGGATTACTTGCGGATGCCGAGCTTCCCAATGACTGTCTTATAGCGCTCGGAATCGTATCTCTTGAGGTAGTCGAGCAAGCGACGCCGCTTGCTGACCAGCATGAGCAGGCCGCGGCGCGAGCCGTGGTCCTTCTGGTGCGTCTTGAAGTGGTCTGTCAGTTGGCCAATGCGTTCACTGATGATGGCGATCTGAACCTCGGGACTCCCCGTGTCAGTCGCGTGCGTCTGATACTGGTCAATGACAGATTTCTTTTGCTCTCTGGCTAACACTAACCTGGTGCACTCCTGTTCTGGTTTCGATTTATCTTGGTGACAGTAGTGAGGATACCATGCGGGGGGCGGGGGGTAAAGGCGGAGGAGGCGTTTACGCCCGTGCTACTTACCGTTGTTCCCGTCGATGAGGCCCTTGAGCTCAACAACATAGATTGAGCTGACATCGCCAAGGGTAAGGCGTCGCGACGCCATAGGGAACCCCTTGTATTCAACCAGGTCCGATTCATGGATTGGCTCCACGCCGATGCCGCGGCGCTTGGCCTGGATGAGGTCGGCTTCTGTCACTTCCCAGATGACGACAACGTTGATCTCGTTAAACATCTTTCGCTCTTCGGTAAAATCCGCGAACAGGCCTGAGAGATCGTACTTGAATTCCAGGACAACCCTTCGTGTTTTCCACTTGGCGTAAAGGTCGTATCGATCTCTGTAGCCGGAGATGAGCGGAGTGACTTCCTTGAATTCGCCTCGCCCAATCATTTCGAAAAACATTGCGGCGACGGTAGCCTCTTGGCTGTTAGGTCGCTTGCCAAATCTTGATACTTTGCTCGCAAGATCGGGCAGGCCTTCCACCTCGGTGAATACCTCGTCCCTGTCCCACTGCCCGGTCTCTGGATCAATGTCTCCGCCCATGTACTTTCTTGTCGTGTTGATGAACTCTCTGAACGCTTCGTAGGCGATTTCCCTGAGCGTTCCCTGCTGGCGACCGTGAACTGACTTCCGCCCTATGTCGAAGTTCAGAGATGGGTCGTCTATGATGATGAAGAAGTTCGGCACGTAGCCGGCGGAGCCCAGCGGCTTGAGCTCGATTGAAATTCCCGTGGGCATTCCTTTGGTCGAGGTCTCGAAACCCCCTGAAAATCCGACGCCTGGGGCGTCGTCTACCGAGGCGTTACCGTTGTCGGTCGGAAACACGATTCCGACGCCCTGCGAGAGCTTCCGCCAGTACTCTCTTCTCGGAACAAAACAGGACCAGTAGCGGATCTCTCTCCCGCCTTTCTGTTTCTTGCCTTTCGTCAAAACGATCTTATTAAGGAGCTTCTTGCGCTTGTCTTGGTCGGATCGGTCTTGCTCGCGTACCCATTCCTGAAAGGCGTCGAGGTCCTCAGTGTCCGACTTCTTAATGGGCTCGGTAGGCAGTAGGTATTCGCAGTCAAACGTCTTGGAAAGCTCCTTGCCGCCTTTGTCTGTGTGGCGGAACTTGACGTCGGCGTTAAGGGGCGTGTCCCATATGTAACCTGTGTCGCCCAGTGCGGTCTTTGTACGGAGTAGGAAAATAATTTCGTCAAAGGAGTATTCGAAGATGCGATGGTTCCTGTCTGCAACGTCTATCTCCACAAGCGTGCCGCTCGGGTCGCTTGGTTTCTCCTCTGTCAGGTCAAGGGTGAGGGACGTTTCGCTGGAAGATTGAACCCACGCCGATGCTTGCTCAATCTTCGCAGTGCACGCTCCTCTAGCTCCGGCGGTCTTCAGGCGAAAACTGGAGCTCGAGAAGATAACGAATTTAAGCCCGACACCCTTTTCCCCGACCTGATTTGGCTTGCCGGCCTTGTCGGTGCCGAAGGGTCGGAGCAGTCTCTCAATGTCGGCCGGATTCACTCCGATTCCGTTATCCGAGATGCTGATGCGCTTGCCCGCAGCGTCGATGTGCAATTCTATGCGACCCTTCTCTGGCTTGCCATCCCTAATCGCATCGACAGCATTCTGGGTGAGTTCGGAAAGCAGGTCCCACTCGTGGCTATAGCTGTCCAGGATTCCTCGGATCTGGTGACGGATCTCTTCCGTCCTGGGCTTCAGGAAATCGAGTATCGACACTGGTGGCCTCCGTGCGGGCTAGCGCAATGCCCTTGACTTCTCGGATAACTATATCTCAACCGGTTATCGGCGCTCTCTTAACTTGAGGCTGCCCCGTCCGTCGCGGCTTTCGGCGGACGGGTGGCGCTGGGCTCGGGCATTAGGTTCATCCGCAGCGAAAAGCAGGTTCCTCACCGGGCCTTCGGCCCGATTCGGAATGACATCACTTTTTAAGCACCGACATTCACCGCTGCAAGCGTGCTCGACGGGCGGGTGGCGCTCAGCGCGGTCATTAAGGTTCGTCCAGCAGAGTTGGATGGCTCGAGGCGCCGCACGCAAACAGCAGGTTCCTCACCGGGCCTTCGGCCCCGTTCGGAATGACATCCCTTTTTTAGGTAGGCCGGGTTGGGCGAGTTTTGCGTGGCGATGTGTCGGCGCTGGCTTAACTTGAGGCTGCTCCGTGCGGCGCGGTTTTTGGCGGGCTGGCTTGATTACTAATTCATCCGCGGTTGCACAGACTCGTGGCGCTGCACGCAGACAGCAGGTTCCTCACCGGGCCTTCGGCCCCGTTCGGAATGACATCCCTTTCTTATATAGGTCGGGTTGGCGAGTTTTGCGTGGTGATGTGTCGGCGCTGGCTTGACTAGAGGCTGCTTCGGCCGGCGCGGTTTTCGGCGGGCGGGCTCGGGCATTAAGTTCATCCGCGGTTGGACAGGCTCGTGGACGCCGCACGCGACAGCAGGTTCCTCACCGGGCCTACGGCCCCGTTCGGAATGACATCGCTTTTTTAGGTAGGTCGGGTTGGGCGAGGTTTGCGTGGCGATGTGTCGGCGCTGGCTTAATTTGGGGCTGCTCCTCTGGCGCGGTTTTCGGCGGGCGGGTGGTGCTGAGTTCGCGCACTGGGGTTACATCCGCAGAGGCGAATTGCGCCGGTCGGCGCGCTGCGGTGGAGTTCCATAGGTCCTTCGTCGGGAGTCGCCCGCTTCGCGCGCGACTCCGTTTCCTCAGGATGACAACGCAAATCCAACAGGAGGTTCCCTTCGGCAAGCTCAGGGCAGGCTCTCACCGGGCCCTCGGCCCCGTTCGGAATGACATCGCTTTTTTTTGGCATGTCGGGTTGGGCGAGTTTTTGCGTGGCGATGTGTCGGCGCTGGCTTGGGCTGAGGCTGCTCCTCTGGCGCGGTTTTCGGCGGGCGGCTTGACTACTAATTCATCCGCGGTTACACAGACTCGTGGCGCTGCACGCAAACAGCAGGTTCCTCACCGGGCCTTCGGCCCCGTTCGGAATGACATCCCTTTTTTAGTAGGTCGGGTTGGGCGAGTTTTTGCGTGGCGATGTGTCGGCGCTGGCTTAGGCTGAGGCTGCTCCGTCCGGCGCGGTTTTTGGCGGGCTGGCTTGATTACTAATTCATCCGCGGTTGCACAGACTCGTGGCGCTGCACGCAGACAGCAGGTTCCTCACCGGGCCTTCGGCCCCGTTCGGAATGACATCCCTTTCTTATATAGGTCGGGTTGGCGAGTTTTGCGTGGTGATGTGTCGGCGCTGGCTTAATTTGGGGCTGCTCCGTCTGGCGCGGTCTTTGGCGGGCGGGCTTGATTACTAATTCATCCGCGGTTGCACAGGCTCGTGGCGCTGTACGCTAACAGCAGGTTCCTCACCGGGCCTTCGGCCCCGTTCGGAAATGACATCCCTTTTCTTATTGCCCTTTTTTATTTTCCTCTTTTATTGCCCTTTTTAATTGTCCTCTTTATTGCCCCTCGCTTTGTTGGCCTCGCTAGAGACTCTCCCTCTTTGCCTTCAACTCCAAAACTTTGTCATTCCGAACGGCGTCAGCCGCGAGGAACCTGCTGTCCTTTGCAGCATTTCCGCTGCGTGCCATATTGGGCTTTTGCACAGAGTGATTGTGACATCCGGGCTTGCGGGCGTTTCCGCCAATCATTGAATATCTTGTGAATGTCCCGCGAGCGGTGCTACTACGTCTACATTATGGCGAGCAAGAGCCGGGTGCTCTATGTCGGCGTGACTGGGTTTCTCATGGCGCGGGTCTTGCGGCACCGGGCTGGGGAGGGTGGAGCGTTTACGCGGAAGTATCGTGTGCATCGGCTGGTTTATTACCACAGCTTTCTGAATGTCGGCGCGGCTATTGCGCGTGAGACTGAGATCAAGAAGTGGCGGCGGGAGAAGAAAGTCGCTTTGATCCGCGCGGAGAATCCGACTTGGGAGGATCTGGCTGCGGCGTGGCGCGAGGCGGCGGTGATGAGGGTGTCGGGGAAAGCAGGTTCCTCACCGGGCCTTCGGCCCCGTTCGGAATGACATCCCTTTCCAATAATGTCCTTATTAACGTCTTAACGTCCTCATTCTTGACACGATGAATATTGTCAGGCGAATTCCAGGCCGTCGGGTTGGTAGAGGTAGTGCCAGGCTTCGCGGTAGGGGTCGTTGATGTGGGGCTTGCGGCGGCGTTTGGGGCTTAGGGTTACGGCGGTGGCTCCGAGGATGTGGGCTAGGGGGAAGATGAACCAGGAATCTTCGGGGATGACGTAGGCGGCGAAGAAGTCGATTTCGGATAGGGTATAGGGGACGGCTCGTCCGTTGATGCGGCGGTGGGCGTTGACGCGGTAGAGGCCGCACTGGAGTTGGGTGGACGACTTGACTTGGACGCGGACCAGGCGCGGGCGGGTTTGCGGATTTTGGGGGTCGAGGTGGGAGGGGTCGAGGATGATGTCGTAGCGTTCGCTGTCACCGTAGGGGCGGGAGATGCCGAAGCCGTGGCGGGCGGCGGCTAGAGCGAAGGCGAGTTCGGAGATTTCTCCGCGGCGTTTGGTGGTAAGTTCGCGCTCATACGGGGTTTGAGGCTGGGGGGTTTGCAGGCGGGGAGTTTTCTTACGGGCCGAGCGAGTGGGCAGGGCTTGGGCTGGACGCTGGTTGCGTCCGAGGGACGGGCCCTTGCGTCTGCGCATGAGCTAGGTGGTTAGTTTCGGTTTTGAAGATGGTCCTGGAAAACAAAAAGCGCAAGCCGGAGGGCCTGCGCTTATCTTTAACTCTATAAGATCATTATATCACGTTCAAAGGGGTAAATGGGACATGATTTTGGATTTATTTGTCGAGTGAACGCAAGGGGTTAGGAGAAAAATGTGAGGTTTAGGGTCTTGACAAGATTTTTGGGAACATGGCGGCTTGCTTTCCTGGGCAGGGGTGGCATAGCTTTGTCAGCCCAAATATCGGCGGAACTAGCTTAACTTGAGGACGGCCCGGTCCGTCGCGGTTTTCGGCGGGCCGGCGGCGCTGGGCCACGGTCATTAGGGTTCATCCGGTGAGCATTATTGCTCAGACCGCTTTAATTCTGATTTGGTAGGGTCGATGCGATGGTGTGCCCGAATCTCTACCCGGATTTGTGCGCAACGCACAGCACGAAGCGGGAGAGGCGGCGCAGAGATAACAGAAATGAGGTTATTCCATGAAAAAAGTAATGTTCGTACTTGCTATGTTGAGTCTTGGCACGTTGTGCTGGGCAGGATCGGCGCGGCAGGATGCCACCGACCGCCTGGACAATGCCACCACGGTGCTACACGAAATTATGGGGACGCCGGACAAGGGAATCCCGGAAGAAGTGCTGGAGCACGCAAAGTGCGTGGCCGTCATACCGCACATGGTTAAAGGTGGCTTTGTCTTCGGGGCTGAAGGAGGCAAAGGCGTAGCCACCTGCCGCACGAGGGATGGCTGGAGCGCGCCGGCGTTCATCACGATCTCGGGTGGAAGCTGGGGGTTGCAGATCGGCGCAGAGGCAGTGGACGTGGTAATGATCTTTCAGAATGACAAAGCGATGCAAAGGCTGCTCGAGAGTAATTTCCAGGTTGGAGGAGACGCTTCCGCGGCAGCGGGTCCAGTGGGACGGCACGCCACGGCCGGGACGGATTGGAAGATGGATGTAGAGATCCTGACCTACTCCCGTGCCAAGGGTGCGTTCGCTGGGCTCACGCTGACAGGCGCGTCGCTCCGTCAGGACAATGATTCACGACGTGCGATCTATGGAGACGACGTCACGACTCGGGCTTTGTTGTCAGGCCAAGTGCCAGTTCCAGCCGCCGCTCAGCCGTTCCTTGCGGAAGTTCGCAGAGCAAAAGGTGAGGCCAGATCCGACAAAAATTAGGGCTTCCAGACTCGACCGGGTGGCGTTGAGGGCGATCATCGAGGTTCGTCCGTCGGGAACAGCAGGTTCCTCACCGGGCCTTCGGCCCCGTTCGGAATGACAACCCTTTTTTTAGCGTGGCGATGTGTCGGCGCTATCTTGGCTTGAGGCTGCTCCGTCCGTGGCAGTTTTCGGCGGGCGCGTGGACCGGGGCTCCGTCAGTAGGGTTCACCCGCAGAGACGGGTGCGCTCTAGTTGCCAATCTTCGCAGGAGGAACAGGAGTAAGGCGGCTTGCGACTCTCAGTCCGCGGCGTAGAAGAAGGTCGGCCCTCAGAACCTCCGCCACCACGAAACAAACACACGAGAATCCAAGCCGGTTCCACCATCCTTTTAAATCTGGATCATCGCGGAACATGAACCATCCGAACATTCCGTCGAAGAGGAACACGTAGTAAAAGAAGCGAGCGATGTTTTGTCCCCAGGAGCCGACCCGAAAGATCAGAAGCAGCTTGCCTAACCACCCGAGGTCGCTATTCAGGTTTTCCAGCTCGCCTCGGCGCTGTGCGTTGCCCGCACGCTTCAGGCGAAGCGAGAGCGACCAGAAGTAGTAGGCAAGAGCTGAGTAAACCAACGCGGCGCCGAGAACGAGAGGCGAGTCTCGATCATGTCTAGCCACTAACATATATGTTCCAGCTGCCAGAGCTACAAACACAGGAAAAGCGATACCATAAAAGAAAGTTTGACTTATCCAGCCGTCCACGCCCTCGGGCTTGTACAGGAGCAGCCACTTTCGCGCTCCTTCTGGATCTTCAAACTTCCTCCGTTCCAGTCGGGCCTTGCCTGCTCGAATCTGAACGAGCGTCTGGCTAAGCGATTCCAGTTCCTCCCTAACTTCCTTCTCATACTCGTCGCACAGTTGCAGTGAGGGGAAGGCGGCCCTCTCTTCCCGAGCCCCAGACAGTCGCTTCAGGCACAGGTCCACTGCTTCGAGGGTCTTCACGCGACGACGCTCCAGGGAATGGTCGCGGACATATCCAATCGAGGTCTTAAGAGCAGTGAGGGACGGACCGGCGATTCCTATCACAGCGCCCGCCGTTTCGAGCTGCGCTTTAGTCGGGAGATACATTTCGAGGCCGGTGACTGCTGGCTTGTAACTGGCACCCACATCTACCGAGTCAACTGCCGACAGTATCTTAACTTGGGGCCGCTCCGTCCGCCGGGGTTTTTCGGCGGGCGGGTGGCGCTGAGGTCGCTCGCTATGTTCATCCGTGAGCCCGGTAGGTCCGGGTGCGAACCGGGGTAACAGACCTATTTAGGCGACCCAGGCCATGCTCGCCATAAAAGGTGACTGGCGCCGTTTCGGCGAAATCAAGTAATGTGTTTCCGGTCCACTCTTATGTTTATGTTGGAGGTGCGCCTTGGCTACCACGGAATTCGGGCTTCTGGCAGAGTTGGAAGCCGAACTCGAAGATGAAGCGCTGGAGGCAGAGCATTATCACAGTCAAGCTCTAAATCTGGAATATCTGGTGAATTTCAGTACGATGGGGTTTGACACCACGCCTAGCTTCCGTAAGAACTTCCAGTTAGTCAATCGCGCCTTCGTGAAGAAGGGCAGGCAATGGACGACGCGTATTTTTGTCAACGATTTTTGCCAAGCGCGTCATTATGCCATCAACATACCAGGCGTCGGCGTGAAGCGATTCGCTGTGATCTATGGGTTTCCCGTGGAGTACCAAATAAGAGCTGGCCAAAAACCGCTGTTGGTAAACTTAGGTCGTTGGGGCGGAAAGTTTGTATCTACTTTAGAAACCAAGGGGAGACCGGTTAAGCGCCCGCACTCACCCTGCGAGCTCACAAGGCACTCGGTCGCCCGGGGCCTGTTGAATGTTGGCCGGTCTCTTTTGTTTCCGCGGAAATTACATTGAAAGAATCCGGGTGAAAGGGACAAGAGTGTGGGGACAAAATGTGGGACTCCCCTTTTATCGCGGTCGAGTTCGACGGCAAGGGCGGCTGGAGCCGAGTTCGATTTGATGGTGCGTTTGCGGCACCCTTCGACTTCGCTCAGGGCAGGCTCTTGAAGTCGTGCCCTTCCCGGTCAAGGTCAAAATCAAATCAAGGTCAACGGCGTCGGACAGGAGTGTCCGACCCACACGGGCAAGGTCAAAGACAACGTCAAAGTCAACGGCGGCGCTGCGGACGCTCGTGCGGAGCCTGGATGATCTGGGTGAGCGCGCGGTTCACCTCAGCATCGAACTTGACCGCGGCATCGGGGCTGCGTTGAAGGTACCAATCGAAGGCGGCATCTTATTCCGCGGCGGCCTCGTCGTGCAGATCCACAGCATCACTGCGCATGGGGCAGCTTCGAAAGATTACGCCGGCGGACTTCGGACCATGATGTGGTCCTGGCTTTGCCGGAATCGAGGTCCGCGATGCGCTTGCCGATCGCAGTTTCCCAGGCAGCTTGTACGCCTTCGTCGACCTTGACGCCGAGGTTAGAAATCAGAGAATCGGCCAATGCTTCCTGTTCCTCAATCGAAAGCGAGAGCGCTTTTTCCAGCAGGCGGGAAACTTCGGGCGTCATTTGTGACATGAGAGCCTCACTGGAATCATTTTAGCGCAAGCCGAACTAACGACCTGACAATGTTGCCGGAAGTGCCGAGGCCAGGGCGAGGGCTGCTCCGGCGTAGAGCAATGTGTCGGCGACGTAATTGATCGCTTCGTTAATCTCCGATCCGCCGTGGGCGCGGATCAAAATGAGCAGATATAGAAATAGAGTGAGGGCGGTCATTAGTGCGCCAATCGAAGCTGCGGCTAGGCGCGATTTTTTGTTCAGGGCCAGGCCGATGCCGGCGGCCAGCAGGATGGCTCCGGCGAGGTATGCCCATACGGTGGGGAATGGAACCCAGGACGGCGTCATCAGTTCCAAGGGAACGCCGGGGGCAAACTCTGGATGAAGGAAATGTTCGACGCCATAAAAGAGCGCGGCAACGGCGAGGACGATGCGGCTGAATAAAATCATCCATTGCGATAGTTGCGGCGAGGAGGCGCGGCTATGCAATCCGGCGAGAGCCCATGCGCCTGCGGCGAACGAGAGATCTCTTAGCGCGTAGGTCCAGGCGAATCGGTCTTTGGCGTGCGCTAGCGCGTTCGGGATGTAAAGCATGCAGACGAATAGAAAGAACATCAATCCGAGCAGAGTGGACGACAAGCGTACGAACTTCCTCAGGGTGAGACTGGTCGCGGCTGCGAGCAGCGCGCATCCAATAAAATAGGGCCAATACTGGTGCGGGCCGGGCATCCAGGATGGGACCATCTTCTGAATGAACTCGGGGCCGTGGAAATGCTCGGGCGCGAACGTGGCGAGGGGAACGGCGATGAAGACAGAGCCCAAAGCGATGAGCTTGTCCCAGCCGCGGGCCGCGCTGATTTCTTTTCGAAGTATAAGAACTCCGGCGACTAGATAAATAAGGCCGGCAAGACACATCCAGAAATTTGTTGATGAGAGCATCAGAACCTCATGGCGAAGGTGCTGCGGCAGCGATTATATGCCGGTCGCCGAGGTGTGCGAGAAGAGATGGAGGAGGAGGTGCGGACTGGGGATCATTGGTCCATCAGCGGGGCAGCGTAGGTCGGGGAGCGCTGAGGGCCGTCATTATTGTCATTGTCATTGAATTTCATTGAGTGGCTAAAAAGGGACAGTTTGGACGGGATAGTTCTGCCACACTTGCAGGGATGACGATTCCTTGAGGCACACGCTTTGGATTCAGGGAGTGGACGGCCTTAACCGCATTCAGAAAACATCGCAATCACACAAATAAAAATCAAAGAGGAGGAACTTATGAATAGGGATCAGATGAAGGGCAAGATCGATCGGGCAGTGGGCAAAGTGGAGCAGAGCGTCGGAGAAAGTGTTGGCAACGAAAAGCTAGCCAACAAAGGGGTGGTCAACCAAGCCAAAGGCGCGGCGAAAGAAACCTGGGGCGACGCGAAAGACGCGGCGAAGCAGATCCATGAATCGCATAAGGAAGCCGCTTCGGAGAAGGCCGCCGAGACGCGGGGAAAGATCAGTCAGTCGGTGGACGACACGAAAGAGAAGGCAAAGGTGAAGATTGAGGAATTCAAAGAGCGGCACTCGGCCTGACGTTCGGGGAGTTTCGGCTACCGTCGAAACTCCTTAACCGGCAACTGAGGAGCTGCGCATGACGCATGCACGTCTCTTCTCTTCTTGCATCGGGCCTACCAGTTATTCCTATCAACTCGTTTCAGTCTCCGCCGCAGGACGCAGGCGATTCCGCATAGGCCAGTCCCCATCATCGCGAGGGTCGCTGGTTCAGGCGTCACACCTACTCGGCCGATGAACGTGACGTCCGTAACTGGTATGTTGATCTGTGCAGTGTTCGCTGTGCTACCAACGCCATTCCAGAGGATCGAGAAGGTTCCCGAAACTGCGTATTCGTATACGCCACGATCAGAGCCAACAACAAACTCATAGGCCGAGAATGTGCCGGCAAAAGTTCCGCCAGTCGTGGTGGAACCCGTAAACGTGTCACCGGTTACGTTGCCATGCAGGAAGTTGAATCCGCCGAGAAGAACCAGGACGAAGTTGTTCGTAATTCCTGTTTGAGAGCTCCCACTATCACATCCAAAATTAGAGGCGCCCATATCGCACGCTAAGCTGGGCAACGCAATAGACAAAATGGGAGGAGGAGGTATGGAATTTCCAAACGCTGGTATCGTGGCCAGCGCAAGAAGAGCTAACAAGTTCAAGAGAGGTTTCATCCGGGGGAATCTCCTTTTCGAGCTGCTCGTAGGAGCGGGGACGATCGGCAGAGAGAACCACCCCGCGGCGGACTGAAGCATGCGGCGAATCCACCCGCACGCACAGCCCCACATCGTTGTGCTAGAAACAATAGCGTTAAGCGGAATTGGTTCTCCGTGCGTGCAAAGTCTTGCGCTTTCTCTGCTGCGGGGCTCTTACCGTTCCCTCTATGCCGAACAGGGTGTTATTCGAATTCCCCAGACCATTCGGATTTGGACCAGCGGGATCGAAATCGCCAGCGGAGAAAACGCAGGGGTTGGCAATGCAGGCCTGCGGTTGCCCGGACAATGCCGGTAGGAGTCTCATAGCCCGCTATAATGCATCACGTCCGAGGGCCTGACCTATGCCTCCAGCCATCAAGAATGCGATTGTGGCCGCGCCTTACATTGTTGACCCTGACGTCCGTATCGGGCACGTTCATCTGAAAGTTGCTGACCTGCCGCGGGCGCTCAAGTTCTACGCGGGCGTGCTCGGGCTGCAGATCATGCAGCGATATGGTGAAGGTGCGGTGTTTCTATCGGCGGGCGGTTATCATCATCACATCGCGTTGAACACGTGGGAGAGTCTCGGAGGTGCGCCTCCGCCGCCGGGAACAACTGGTCTGTATCACACCGCGATTGTTTATCCCACGCGCGCCGCGCTGGCCACTGCGTTGCGCCGGGTACTGGACGCGGGCATTTCACTGCAGGGCGCAGCCGATCATGGCGTAAGCGAGTCGATTTACCTGAATGATCCCGATGAAAACGGAGTTGAACTTTATTGCGATAAGCCCAAAGAGAAATGGCCGCGTGCACCCGACGGCCAATTGGAAATGTATACGCGCCGCCTCGATCTGCACGCCTTATTGAACGAAGAGCCCGCTGGAACCGCCCTAGACAGCGGCCCTCGCGATCTCTAGGAGAGAATTTAAGTAAGGGCGTCAGTCGGGCACGTCACTTCCTCGTTTGTTCGATAAGAGTGGTGTGACTGTACGCTAGCGTACAGTGTCCACTGTATTGCTTTGGCTTTTCCCTATAGATACGCTAGATGTTCCTTCCTAGTCGCCGTCCGTCACATACACGATGCGGCCAGCAGCTTCCAAGGGAAAGCGGGCCCCTTGTCTCATAGCGTCCTGATTGTCGACGACAACCATCTGGTTCGCCGCTTCGTGCGCTCCTGGCTTGAGCAACATTCAGAGTGGAATGTGTGCGGCGAGGCGGAGAACGGCCAGGTAGCGATTGCGAAAGTGGAAGAATTGCATCCCGATATCGTTCTCATCGACTTGCAGATGCCGGTGATGAATGGCCTCGAGGCCGCGCGCCAGATCGGGGCTCTCGCTCCAGCCCCCGCCATGGTTATGTTTACCATGCACAGCACCGAGCAACTTGTGCGCGAGGCCCGCGCCGTCGGCATCCGTGACGTGGTTTCCAAATCTGATCTGCTCGGCGATCATTTACTCAACGCGCTGAAGGCTTGCGCTTGAGTTTCAATCTGGAAGCATCAAGTTGCTGAGTGTTGAAATTTTGAAAGAAGCGTAAGATCGAGTAGCGCCCACTCATGTAACTGCGATCTTGTCCGCCAGCTTTGCGCGCAAATAGCGGTCGAGAATGACCAGCGGAAGGCCCAGGACTTAATTTCACTTTCGCAAGCGGTCATTAAAGAGGATCAGGAAGAAATACGCGGGCGGATGGCTTTCCTCGCCAAGACATATCCGTTTGCCATCAGAGATACCAAAGCTGCAGACTAATTTGCTCCCGCAGGTCACTGCTCAACGTAGTGGCTGTCGCCTGGCTCGTCGAAACCTGGGAGACAAATTAATCTTCACGCATTTCTGACAAGGACAGCGGAAAGCCCGGTCATCGGGAAACACAATATGTCCGCAGTTCGAGCAGATCAACCGCCCATTGGTCAAAACGCTCATGGGATGGAATTCCTCATCGACAACACAATAAGGACAGCGAGTCTCCTTCTCGGCCATTATTTCGCACGCCCCAATTTGCCACTCTAGATCGGCTGTCGCGCCCGTATGTGGTAACTATAGAGGCTTCGCATGTCATTTGAATGTTCGATAACGAACGTGGATGGACGTGCGCCAGCGTACCGATAGTGCGAGGATCTTCTGATGGCCGTCAGCGCAGTAGGGCCGGCAAGACGAAGTACGTTCCTAGCTCATCAGGAACAGTCTCACCTGGCATCTCTGCACCCAACGCAAATTTAGCACGAGTTGTATTGGCGAAAGTCCGCCAGAACTTAGTCCGGCGGACAATATCGTCCCGTCAGCAGAATGCGCGCGCCCCACGCGGCGTGTGGCAGGCCCGAATTCAAAAGATCTCTTGCTTCACTCTCCACGTCGTACTCAACCCGCCGAAAGGTCACGTTTTCCCATTCAACCACCAGGTATGAAGCGCGCCGGTCTCCGTCATCTGATTGACTGACGCTGCCTGAGTTCGCCACCGTCATACCATCAAGCCGGCGAATGTAAGAACAATGGATGTGCCCGTAAACCACCACTCGAGACCGCAATGAAGCATACGTATTGATCAACTCGTCGTCGCTCGCGCTCGCGAGCGGCGCCCGCCAGCAATCGTTAGGGCTGGCATGTACCAGACTCAAGCCGTCCTGGGTGTAAAGATGAGGAAGTTTTTCCAGCCATCGCAGCCGTTCTTCACCAATGCTAGCCAGCGTAGGCGCAATCGTCTGCTCCACCATCGCCAGAACCGCCGTGAATTTCGCATTCGCCGCCGCGAATTCAGACAAACGTTCCGGCGCCCACAGCATCTCATCTACATTCCCGCGCACTCCTGGCCACCCCAGCGAGCGCACCTGATCGATGATCTCCGCCGGATAAGCTCCTCCGGCCGCCAAGTCACCGCCCTGGAGAACAAGGTCAGGCGCAACCTGCCGCAAGTCGGCGAGAACGGCTTGCAAGGCGCGCCGGTTGCCGTGAATATCAGATACGATGGCCACTCTCATTTTGCCTGCCGCCTTTGCCCTAATGTTTTCGATTCCGATTACGCCCGCCACAATCTTAGATGATCTAATCTCCTGATGAATGGACCCTTAATGACCTCTTTGTTCCGCACCAACTGGATTCTTTCCATCACTTTGCTGTTCGCCGCCACCGCACCGGTAGACGCGACCGCTCCCCAGACCAAAGAGCAAACGCAACCCCCGGCGGTTCGCTCCATTGGCCGCAGGTTAAACGAAAAAGGTGTGCCGAACTTCGGCGAAGTTACACCTTTCCTTTATCGCGGAGGACTGCTCAACGGCGAAGGTATCAAAGCGCTGAAGAAACTGGGCATGAATGTAATCGTCGATACTCACGCCAACGATCAATCAGAAGAGAGAGATGTCAAGAATCTCGGCATGCAATATGTCGCGATTCCCTGGCACTGTCCCTGGCCGAAGGATGAAGTGTTCGCCAAATTTCTCAAGGTCGTCCACGACAATAAAGGAAAGAAAATCTTCGTCCATTGCCGCCTGGGCGACGACCGCACTGGCATGATGGTGGCCGCCTACCGCATGGCCGAAGAGGGCTGGACCGCCGAAGAAGCCATGAACGAAATGCGGTCGTTCGGCTTCACCCGCACCCACCATTTCATCTGCCCCAGCCTGGCGAAATATGAAAAAACTTTTCCCGAGCACTTGAAGAGGGATGCGGCATTCGAGGAAGAAAGAGCCAGGCACAAGCGGGGCCGCTAAATAACTCGCGATCAGAGTGGGCTATTCATTCGAAGCCTGCACGCTCTTCAGCGGCACAACCGAGCTTCCGTCGATGAATTCAACGTCTCCTGCCCAGTTGTAAGTGTGAACTCCGCAAAGTCCTTTCCAATGTTCCGGAGTGACTGTGTTGAGAGGGCGTTCACCATAGGAGTGCCGCGAGAGGTCCGTTATCTCATTAAAGGCAAAGCTGCAGCCGTAACCGCGAGCGCAGCTCTGGCTCGGCCTAACCATGCGGTTGTGATTTCGAAAGACCCGTCCTCCTCCGCGATTGCATCGGATGTCGGTGGAAATTGGATTCGACGGATGAAAATGCCAGTCTCCGGTGAGCTCTGTCGCATAGAACAGCAACAAAGAACCTGCACGCGAACTGGGCTCGGCCGCCGTGGTCATCAGCCACCAAAGTCCCTCGTGCTGCCAAATCGTACTGTCGACAAACTTACCCTCCAACAGGGTTTTCTCGAGCACCCACTCGTCGGGGAATTTCTGACATCGAAAAAGATCCACGGTGTTCGAAAGCATCGACTCGGGAACCATAAAGATCTCGGAGCCCGCCCGGAAAATGTGAGGATAGGAATAATGATGTGTGGGATGATCCAGGCAAACCAGTGGCGGCGCCAATTCCCCCTCCCGTGACACTTCGGAACACGCAATGGCTGCCCGCTTGGCGGTATATCTGTAGTCCTCGAAAAATACCCAGCACTTCCCTTCGTGTTCAAAAGGAAACGGATCGGCCCAGAAATGACCTTTGGGAGCCTCGATCCAGCGAAAGCCTGAGAGATCGGCAGGGGAGTCAAGATTGTGCAGCGCCTTGCCCGTGACCCGAACGCCAATTCTCCAATGCTGCACTGTCGCCTGACGAAACGGATAGGAGAGCGCCTTCTTCAGCAAAACCGGCCCCAGCCAGGGCAGCATGTCGGCGTTGGTCGGAGTCTTGTAGATGTTTCTTTTCCCTCGGTACGGAGTCTGAGGAACCACGCGTTCCAATAAATAGTTCCATCCGAACCGGTGCAGCTCATTCAGTTTGCGGATCATCAAATCCGCCGAGCCCCAATACGGTGTGAATCGATTTCGCGAGAGGCTTAACGTAGGCTCGGTCGCAAACAGCGACTTGCACAGCACTACTCCCGCGTCCAGTTCTTCAGTTAGAACCTGCAGAATAACTCCCGAGAGCTCATTTCGCTCCCGCAGTTCCCAGAAATAGGCAGGTCCACCGCGATAGAACTCATTGTCTCCGTGGTGATACGACCACACTCCGTAACGCGCAGCCTTTAAGATATCGCCGCGAAGAATGTTGAAGCCGAATCGGATAAGAACATCCAGATCCTTCGCTCGAATCTTCTCCAGCGCATCCTCCGGGAAGCGATGAACAAACCTCTTCCCCAGTGGTTCGACTTCGATAGTGTCGAATCCGGCAAGCAGTTCCCTGCAATTTACCGTCGCCCCTGGATCGTTTGCCGGCTTCACGCGCGCGTCCAGACGAAGGTAGAGGTCGTAGAGCAAATGCTTTCTCAAATTCGCATCGGACAAACGCCGCACCAGCCTCACAGCGCGCGACCTTGATTGTCCATTTGGCGTCGCTTTTTCGGCAACGGTCTTTCTGACCACAAGCAATTCGATTCGGCCGAAATTGCTGCCCTTGATATCTTCGATAATCTTGGCAAAAACCGCGGAAATTTCCTCGCTTGAATCCAGCAGCAGTCCTATCCGTAGCGGAGCCCGATCGGCAGTAGAAACCCGATAATAACTGTTCGCGGTGCGAATCATCGCCGCACAGCGTACTACAACCGGAATTAAATGAAACAATTCTTTTTCATGTAGGTGGGGATGGACCACTCTTGCTACCTGCGTGTTCCATGGATCGCTACGAAAGGGCACCTTCCTTGTATTTTTTCAAGAGTACGCCTTCGCTCTTATCGGAGGCCACTCCCCTATAATCCCAATGTGCGGGCGCTACGAGAGGCTCTTAGTGAGCGATTTGCGAGCTGGTAAAGTATTAGCGTCGTTGATCATCGGCGTTGGCGCTGTATTGCGGGTGGCGCAATATCTCGGTAATCGTTCCCTCTGGGGAGACGAGGTTGCGATCGCGTTAAACCTGCGCTTTCGAACCTTCTTGGAGCTGTCCCATCCTCTCAGCTATGAACAAACGATGCCGCTAGGACTTTTGCTCGTCCTTAAGAGCTTCGTGAATGTCTTTGGCTACTCCGAACTCGTTCTGCGTTTCCCCTCACTGCTTGCAGGATGCGCCCTTTTGATCGTGACTTGGATCTTGTTCTCGAGAATATTTGAACCTCGCATTGTCTTGCTGGTGGTCGCGTTAATGGCAATTTCGAGGCCGCTCATCTACTACTCCGCGGAACTCAAGCAATATGAAATGGACGCTCTATTCACAGTCCTGATCGTATGGCTGGCAGTTACCACACTGAAGAGCACGACGGAACAAGCTTGGCCCAGGTTGATTGCTGGCGGAGCAGTAACAATGTTCTTCTCGCAGCCCGTAATATTCCTCCTCGCGAGCATTGTGGCTGCTGCAGTCCTGGATCGCCGATTCCGATCGTCGGGTGTTTGGCGCAGATACTGCGTCATCGCCGCGGCCGTGTGGCTGGTGATGTTCGGTCTGTTGTTACAGTTTTCTTACGGCCCAACAATGCATAGCGCATTTATGCGTGCCTTCTGGTCCCCAAACTTCATATCTCTAGGTTCGCCTGATTTCCGCGCTAGGCTATTAAATTCGCTGATCATGTTGTTGGGAACTCCGCACGTGGTGCACATCAGAGCAATACTACTAAGCGGCCTATTTGTCGTAGGCATCTACGGGATAAGGAAATCGAGTGGTCTAACCGCATTGGTTGCCGTCGGGCCGTTGGGTCTAGTTCTTTTGGCAGCGGCGCTGCAGTTGTATCCAATCGCGATTAGGTTGGTAATGTTTTCCGCTCCGATTCTTCTGCTGATCTACGCCTCGGGCCTATCTGTGATCGCGGATCTCTTTCCGAAGGGTTTATCCAACCTGGCATTCGTTGTACTTTCTTGCCTTTTCATCCTACCAACTGTGATTGAAGCAGGTAAGCAAACCCTTCAATATGATCAACGGGAGGGAACCCGCGACCTTGTTAGAAGAATAGGAGTCCGAAATCAGGACGAAGCGGTCTACCTAGTTTTTGGGAAGTACAAGGAGTGGGAGTATTACGCTGGTGACTGGGCGCACCCAGAATTACTGAGGCGGAGAATCGACCTGGCAGCAACTTGTCTTCAAGCGGCACAAGTGCGTTATGTCGAAGGACTTGACGAGCCAGTGGGCGAATGTGTGGATCTCGACTTTCCCGCCAGCAATCTTCAACTGGAGGAGATTGTGGGAAACCCACCGCCATCGCCGCAGAGGGGAATTCAGGCCGACCAGGCATGGGCAGAGCACGAAGCTGCGAGAATTGCAAATAAACATTTGAGATCCATTTGGGTCTTCCTGCCAATCTACAACGATAATGCGATCAACGGATTTCCAAAGCAGCGAGGGTTGCTGGAGAAGTTGGAATTTCAGTTAGGAAGGCTTGGCTGCCGTTTGCTGGAGAATGATTCGAAGGGGCAAAGTCTTGCCCACAACTTTCAATGTGGAAGACCGAGCTAGCAGCCGCGTTCACTGCACCCATCAAGATTCGGGGGCGGGTGGCGCTACGGCACCACTAAAGAAGCTGTGAAGCAGTCAGCTCGCAATGGGGGATTTGTTCGGAGTTAGTTGACAATCTCAACAACTCACAGCACGTCTTCAATCCACTTTCGCGGAGCGCCGCCACTTCGCGTGCAACCAGGCGAGAATCCCAAGTATGCAAACCTCCACCGGACCTGGCGGCATAATTTGCATGCGCCACAGGCCGGCGTAATCCACCGTCGCAACGTAGGTCGCCCAGATTGTTCCGCCGGCTGCAACCAGGCTTCCGAAACGTTCTTCTGCTCGAATGCTCAACAAATGACGTCCCGAGCTCGGCTTATCCGCGCTCGGAACGGGAACATACGTCTGCGGAGAATGAAGGTAAGCTTCGCGTCCGCGGTTGTAGTCAACATAATCGTCTTGATAGGGCTTCGCCACCACTCTACAGTGCCACAAAAGTGGCTGGAAACGTGCATTACCTCAGTCGATGTACTCGTGCGCTATGTCGCCGCATGCTGCGAAATGGTCAGACCACTTCGCAAGACTGCTCTACACTTCGTCCTGCTCCTTCAACCTGGCGATCACGCCAAAATCTTCCAGCGTGGTAGTGTCGCCTTTCACGTCACCACTGCTGGCGAGTTCGCGCAGCAGGCGGCGCATGATTTTGCCGCTGCGCGTCTTCGGCAAGGTATCGGTAAAGCGAATGTCATCGGGCTTGGCCAGCGCTCCAATTTCTTTCGCCACCCACTTGCGCAATTCCTCCTTCAACTCGTTGGTAGGCTTGCGTCCATGCTCAAGGGTCACGAATGCCGAAATCGCCTGCCCCTTGAGCTCGTCGGGACGCCCCACGACGGCAGCTTCAGCGACGGCTTCGTGCGCCACCAGAGCCGACTCGACTTCCATGGTGCTCAGCCGATGTCCACTCACGTTGAGCACATCATCGACACGCCCCATGATCCAGAAATACCCGTCCTTATCTCTACGTGCCCCGTCGCCGGTAAAGTACATCCCCGGAATCTGCGACCAATAATTCTTCACATAGCGATCCGGATCGCCATACACCGTACGCAACATCCCCGGCCAAGGCCGCTTGATCACGAGAAAACCGCCCGAGCCTAAGGGAACGGGCTGTCCATCCATGGTTACGATGTCGGCGACCACTCCAGGAAAGGGCCGCGTCGCCGACCCCGGCTTGGTCGCGACGGCGCCGGGAATGGGCGCGATCATAATGTGCCCCGTCTCCGTCTGCCACCAGGTATCAGTGATGGGGCAGCGGTTGTTGCCTATGATTTCGCGGTACCACATCCAGGCTTCGGGGTTGATGGGTTCGCCGACGGTGCCGAGGAGGCGGAGGCTGCTCATGTTGTGTTTTTTCGGCCACTCGTTGCCCCACTTGATGAAAGTGCGGATGGCGGTGGGCGCGGTGTAGAAGATGTTCACTTTGTGGCGCTCGATGATGGACCAGAAACGGTCGGGCTCGGGATGGTTGGGAGCGCCTTCGTACATCAGACTGGTCGCGCCGTTCTGCAGCGGGCCGTAGACAATGTAGCTATGTCCGGTGACCCATCCGATATCGGCGGTGCACCAGTAGATGTCTTCTTCTTTGAGGTCGAAGATCCATTTCGTTGTCAGATAAGTGCCGACCGAATATCCGCCGGTGGTGTGGACTACGCCTTTGGGTTTGCCGGTGGTGCCGGACGTATAAAGGATATAAAGAGGATGCTCGGCGTCGAGGGGCTCGGCGGGACACACGTCGGAAGCTGTGGCCATCAACTCGTGCCACCAGTGATCGCGACCGGATTGTGTGTTGATCTTTGTTCCGGTGCGCTTGTAGATGACGACGTTCTTCACGCTAGGGCAGGACTTCAACGCTTCTTCGACGGCGGGAAAAAGTTTGACTTCAGCGCCGCGGCGGTAACTTCCATCCTGCGTGATGACGGCGCTGGCCTGCGAATCGTGGATGCGGTCGATGAGCGCGTTCGAGGAGAATCCACCGAAGATGACAGTATGAGGGGCGCCGATGCGGGCGCAGGCGAGCATGGCGATGGGAAGCTCGGGAGTCATGCCCATGTAGATGGCGATGCGGTCGCCTTTCTTTACTCCAAGCGACTTGAGGACATTCGAAAATTTCTGCACTTCGCGATGGAGTTCAGCGTAGGTGAGGGTGCGAATCTCGCCGGGCTCGCTCTCCCAGATAATGGCAGCTTTGTTTTTGCGGGCGGTCTGGACATGGCGGTCGAGGCAGTTATAGGAGAGATTGATCTGGCCGCCGACGAACCACTTGGCCCACGGGCAATTCCACTCAAGCACCTTGTCCCACTTCTTGAACCAATGCAGTTCGTTGGCAATGCGGCTCCAGAATTTGTCGGGATCGTCGATCGATTCCTTATAGAGCTTCTGGTATTCGGCGAGGCTCTTGATGTGAGCGTGGCGGCTAAATTCGGCGGGAGGCTCGAAGCTGCGCTGCTCTTGCAGGATGGAATCGATGCTGCTGGCCTGGAGATCGGTTAATGCTTTCGTAGACATGGATGAGAGCCTCTCAGTCAGTCGTTGGTCGATAGTCGTTGGTCGTTGGCAAAGGCTTGCAGCGCCTATAGGCGCGGGTCGATTCTGCTTTGCGACATGCTGTGATGCGAACCGGGCGATCTTCGGCGGCACACGGCAGTACCGCGCCATTTTACTACTAGAGGTCGAGGAAGCGGCTGTGATCCTGATCACGTGGCAGTGTACAGGTTTCGGAGCGGCCGAAGATGCGGTAGCGGTGGCGCGCTAGGGCGTTATAGCCCGCGTTGCGAAGAAACCTGGGCGCACGCTGCAGGAGGAACGCAGCTGTGCGCCAAAAGCTTCCGAGTTGCTTCATGACGAAGAGGACGCCGTCGGATCGAGACAGTAGAGATTCGTCCGGTAGCTCATGGTTAAGGACGACGTAGACCGTATCGAGATTGTTGTGGCTGACGCCGTGGCGGGCGAGAATGCGCGCGGCGAGAGCGCTTTGCAGGGATGCGAAACGGAAAAAGTCATTGCGGTCGCGGCGGAGGATGAGTTGGACGAAGCGGTTGCAGAGTCCGCAGACGCCGTCGTAGAGGAGGATGGGGTTGGACATGCGACGTCGAAAACTTTAGCACCCCTCGGCTTCCCTGGGGCAGGCTGTGACTACGGCAGGGGAACTAGCGCCATTTCCACAACTGCTTCCAGAACTGGACGAGGGTTTGCATTTGTCGTGGAGAAGGGAGGCGGTTGTAGATGAGTCGGCAATCCCGGTAAGTTCGCTCGTAGAAGTCGCGAACGGCCGTCAGGCTCAAATGTGCCAGGTTGCGGCGAAGTTCCGCAAGGTCCTTCTCGCTCAGCGCGTCTGTTTTTTCGTGATGGGGACGGCGCGCCACGGAAGGAGGACGATAGCATATTCTCCATTTGTTCGCCTTACAATTTCGCTTGAGCAGCGTGAAATCTGTGAATGGCGACGGCCGGAGGATGCTCTCCCCGTAGTATGCCTTCTGTCGACGAACGGCATCCTAAGCTAGACCGGGAAGAGGGTAGGAGGAGTGAAATGAGCAGTAAGTCATCCGAACTGATGGGCCTTTTGAAGGAGCTCAGTTTGATCAAAGAGCTAGACGAGAAATACGAGGGAGGGCCGAAATCGGACCTTGAGGCGGCAGAGTTTCAGCAGAGGCAGCACCGGCGACAGGAAATTACCGATCAAATCAAGGCTCTAGGGACTTAGGTCATAGGAAAATGCGCCACGGGAAAACCAGCTCCCCAGACGTTCTGAAAGCTGGCAACAAATCGCTGCCTGCAATATTAGAGCGACTCAGCAGCGTTATACTCTTCCTCGGCTTCAGGAAGCGCCTTGCACCGCGGCCCTGGCGGACGCGGCTTCGGGGGTTCCGACCGTTACCGTCACCATTACCTTGCCTTTGACGGAGCCGTTCTCGACAAAGTTGCGAATAGCTTTGACCAAAGTAGCAGAGATTTTGCTGCCCTTGGCGGCTAGCAGCACTGCAGTGGTCGAACGCAGGTCTTCGTTCAAGATCATGCCGGAGAGAAGATCGTGGACGTCAATGGTGCGCAGTTCAGTGGGCCCCTGGCTCGCTTTGAAATCGGTGAGAGCCTCGACCATTTTGGGATCATATTGTGCGGGATTTTTGCGGAGAGCCGAGAGCGCGTCTTGAGGTGCCGATCCGGAGCTGAGCAGGCGGTCGAAAGCCAGACTAACCTTGAGCATGTTTGCGCCGCGACTGATCGATTCGGAGGCTGGGGTCAGGGAGCGCAAAGGATCACTGGTTGCGTCGTTTTGATGAAGGATCATGGCCGCGACGAGTTCGAGCCGGGGAATCTGAACCAGGAGGTCGTGCGCGATCCTGGGATGCTGCGCGAAGCGCTTTTCATTTTCGGGAGTTATGGTTTCGCTGGCGTGGATGGCTTCCAGCAGGTCAGGAGTGAGGGTCAGGCACCCGAGTTCGGAAAGCATGGCGGCGATTTCATATTGCCAGGGATCGGGCAGACAAAGATGCTTTGTAATGTGGCGCGCGTACTGGCAGAGGCGCGCTCCCTTGTTGAAGGCGACGGGATTGGCCAGGTTTAGCACCTCGCTCAGGACGCGCACTGCGCCACCAAGAGTGTTCTCCAGCAGATCTTTCTCTTGAAGACCAAGGTCATATTGAGCGACACAGGCGCGAAGGGTGAGTGTGAGATCGCTCGCGGTGACGGGCTTGTTAAGGAAGCGGAAAATTGTACCCTCGTTGACGGCGCGCATAGCTGCTTCCATATCGGTGTATCCGGTAAGCATGACGCGGATAGTGTCGGGAGCCAGGGTGCGCACCTGTGCCAGGAACTCGGCGCCATCCATGACGGGCATGCGCATGTCGGAAACTATGGCGGCGTAGGGACCGTCGTTCTTGACCTTCTCCAAGCCTGCTTCTGGGCCTTCGGCCACAGCGGCATTGAATTCGCGGTAGACAATACGGGCGAAACCATCAAGTATAAGAGGGTCATCGTCAACGAAAAGGATCTTAGGTTTTTCGCTGAGGGTGGAGGGGACGGCGGTCTCCGAAGTCACTTGGAGTCTCCTTTATCAGGCTGGAACTGAATCGGGATACGGACGAAAAATGTTGTGCCTTTATCTATTTCGGTATCGAACCAAACGGTTCCGTGATGTTTTTGCACCACGATCTCGTGGCAGATGGTAAGTCCCTGGCCGGTGCCCTCGCCCACTTGTTTTGTGGTGAAGAAGGGGTCGAAGATCCTGGCGCGTGCGGAAAGCGGAATGCCAGTTCCATTGTCTCCGATTTCGATTTGAACGTCCTGATCGATTTGCCGAGTGCGAATGGTGAGCTTGCCGCGCCCGCGTGCTTTTTGAGTGGAGGCGTCACGGATAGCGTGGGAAGCATTGATGATCAAATTGAGAAAGACCTGATTCATCTCGTCGGAGTAGCATTCGACGCGGGGCATGTCGGGCTGATATTGGGTTTCAACATCGGCGAGATATTTGATCTGGTTCTGCGCGACGGTGAGAGTTGCGTCGAGGGCTTCGTTGAGATCAATGTGCTCGCGTTCTCCACCGCCCGTATGAGAGAAGCGCCGCATGGCGCCGAGGATCTTGCTCATGCGGCGAATCCCTTCGAGAGACTGGGCGATGGCCTTAGGCACTTCCTGGCAAAGCCAATCCCAATCGGCAGGAGGAGTGGCGGAACGGGATGATTCGGGAGCGGAGCTAGAGCTGACGGCGGCGTGCGCCGGGGTGAGGCAGAGGGACACGGCGGCCTCGACCTGGGGCCAGGTGTCACGCAGGAAGGTCATGTTGTCGGAAATATATTGAGCGGGAGTGTTGAGTTCGTGGGCGACGCCGGCTGCGAGTTGACCGATGGCAGTGAGCTTTTCGGTTTGCATGGCCATGCGGCGATCGCTGATATCGCGGGCGGAGATGACGAAGGCCACGATTTCGCCATCGGAGTCGCGGATGAAGCTACCGTGAGATTCGAGGCTGAGATAGGTGCCGTCTTTGCGCTGCATGCGGTATTCGACGATCTGGCCGACGCCAGTCTCAAGGGCTACTTGAGCGGCGCGGGTGACAATGGGGCGATCGTCGGGATGAATCTGCTGGAAAGAAACGGTTTCCTTCAGCTCTTCGGAGGTGTAGCCGAGCAGGCGCTCGTAGGTGGGATTGTTGTAGATGCGGTGACCGGACTGATCGACGACGGCGATGAGGTCGGCGCTGTTCTCGGCGATGGAGCGGAATAATTGGTCGGAACGGCTTTTCGCGCCTTCGACTTCTTTGCGCCAGGTACTTTCGGTGATCAGGTCCTGGTTTGATTTGTCGAGAGAAGCAGAGTGTTGCAGAACTTTGAGTTCGAGTACGTCATTCAAGTGGCGTAAGTTGCGCTCGGCATTCTGGCGGCGAGAAATTTCGACCATGAGCTTGTGGACCACAACGACGGCGATGCCGAGGACGAGCAAGGCAAGGGCCAGCGTGACGCCGATGAAGCGGTCGCTCATGTTTATGTCTTTCTATCGGCAGGAAGAGGCGATCACTTCAGCGGGCGAGGACTCGGGGATTCCGCGGGGCTTTGTCGCCGAGCGTAAGGGCAGGGCTTCGCGTTCCCGTGCAGATGGAAATCAGGCGTAGCCTTTCTTCTGCCAAACCTTCCAGTCTGCGCGGACGGCTTCGAGCATGGCTTCGGCGGCGCGGTGCAGCCACTTGCCTTTCTCTTTATCGAGATGGCGGAGGATGGATTTGCGGGCGGTGGGCGTACCGAGATGGATGTTGGCGGTTTCCCATCCCATGGCGTACACCAGGCGGAGTTCGATATCGGGGGCGCGCAAGGAGGCGAGTTCGATGCGGGAGCAATCGGGAGCGAGGCGGCGGACGATCCAGCGTCCGCGCAACTGAACGAAATGATCAGGACAGCGGACGGCGCGATTGATGATGGTCTGGTAGAGGATTTCGGCGGGACTACTGAGTTTCTGAGCCCAGGCTGAGGAGGACGGGACGAGAGCCTTGGCTTCGCGGGCGATGCGTCCGCCGTGCCAATCGGCGATGGCGACGTAACGGGCGTGGCCGAGGCTGCCGAGTCCGGCGACGCGGTGGGCGAGACGAACTGGGATGTCGTGCGCGGGCATGAGGTGCTGGAGGGCGTCGATGGCGCTGACCGGGCATTCGGCTTTGAGAGTGGGGAGTGCGTCGATCTTCGCCCAGAAATGTACGGGGTCGCGGAGTTCGCCAAGGGCGATGCGGCGAAGCCATTGATGATTTTCACCGAGCACGAACGGAAGACCTTTTTCGCGCATCGATTCGCTGTAGCCTTCGAGCAGGGTGGTGCAGATGTCCTCGCGTTTGATGGGGAGACGTCCGGCCTCGACGGCCAGATGAGCGCTCACGGCTAGGCGGACTAAATCGATGGCGTAGGCCATGGGCCAGGCTTCATCGAAATCGTTGACGCCCCAGATGAGGCGGCCTTCGATGTCGCGCCAGGTACCGAAGTTCTCGACGTGAAGATCACCGATGGCAAGCACGCGCGGAGCTTTGGCGAGGTCGGGACAGATTTCAGGCCAGCGTTGCGCAAACCGATAGTAGGTGGCGCGGAAGAAAGGAAAGAGTTCCGCCTTCATGCGGGAGTGTTTTAGGCGGAGATCTTTCTGATTGAGGCGAGTACGTTTGGCCAGCCAGTCTTCGAACTGACGAGTGGCTTTGACGACGTTCATGGGGGCAACGATAGCGGCGGGGAGAATGGGAAGTCAAATGGCTCATAACAAGTTCTCAGTTCTCAGTTAGACCAAACCCTTTCTTGACAGAGACCCACAGATATCAGTTCTCAGTGCTCAGTTCTCAGCAGGACCGAACCTCGTCGCAAACCTACAGTGGGACCCCAGACCTACTCAACGAAGGGCGACTGGAATCACTGGGAACCGTGATGGCGGTCACGGAAATGGAACAGAGGCTGATGGGAGAATGCCGACATTGAACTAGTCCTTACTAGTTGAAGATCGCCCGGCTCCAACCCACAGAACCCCCACAGAGCCGTAACCCCAGACGGCAGGGGCCGGGCGCCTTGAAAAGCAGCTCCTCGGCGAAGACGTTGCGGGCTGTGTCGCCGCGGACACAGTGTTCTATGTGATCACTTTTCCTTCCTGCAAACTCAGCGCTAACTCATTGTTAGTTAAAGGTATGAGGTTTGGTACTTGCCCTGCCACTCTAAAGCTGCGTGCGAGGAGCGGTTATGCAGATGGCAATCACATTTATGGCGGTGGTGGCGGGTATGGTTTTTTCTTTGGCGGTGGCGTTGCTGGCGGAGGAGCTGATTTTCGGGCAGATCATTCGGTTGTTTTTTGCTCAACCGGCGCTATCCGCAGACACCGAACAGAAGCGTTAGGCACAGAGGAGAACGACGATGCTGGCGTTGAAGTATTTGCTGATTAGCTGCGGCGTGGGAATGATGATCGCGGGCGTGGGCATTTTCGCCTACGATCTGTATCGCGAAGTGTTGCAGCGGCGTGCTGCGATGGCTCGAGGGGCTGTGGATGCTGCGCCCGTGGTGCTGCGATGGAGAACGTCGCTGGCGCTGGTGATGCTGGCGTGGGGACCAATGCTCGTGGCCTTCAGCATTGTGGTGGTGCCGAGCGGAATGGCGGGCGTGCGCGTCAGCGAGATAAGCGGGACGGTGCCGGGGACGCTTTACCCCGGGGCGCACTTAGTGATACCGCTAATCGAGGATGTGGCTCTGTTCGATACGAGAGATCAGATCTTTACGACGGGCATGTCGGAAGACGGAAAGACATCTACGAGGATGGATTCCACGAAGGCGCAAGCTTTGAACGCACAACCGCTGAATGTGCAGGCGAAAGAAGGGCTAACGCTAGGCCTCGCGATTACGGTGAGGTACCGGCTGGATGCACGGAAGCTGGATTACATTCAGGGGAACTTGCCGCGTCCGGTGGAGAAGGAAATCGTACCGCCCACGGTGGCGAGCGTGTGGCGCGAGATCGTTCCGAACTACACGGTGCGCGATGTTTTTTCGGCGAAGCGCGAGGAGGTGCGGCAAAAAGCAGCGGAGATGATCAGGCAAAAGCTGGCGGCGGATGGGATCGAGGTGAAAGAAGTGATGCTGCGGGACATTCAACTTCCCCCGGAATATGCGGACGGATTGCAGGCGCTGCTATTGAAAGAACAGGAGAACGACCGTATGAGCGTGGAGACGGAATTAAAGAGTAAGGAAGTGCGGATTGCCGAGCTGGAAGCTGAGGCCATGAAGGCGCGCCAGGTAAAGGCGGCGGAAGGCGAGGCCCGAGTGCGCGTGCTGCGGGCAAAAAGCGAATCAGACGCTATGCAATACACACTTCCACTGAAGCAGAAGCAGATTGAGCAGAGCCGGCTCGAGGCGCAGGCGCGCAAGGAAGCGACCATTCAGAACGCAGAAGGCGACGCACAAGCCAAGGTGATTGACGGGAAAGCCGAAGGAGAGCGGCGGAAGCTGCCAGCGGATGCGGAAGCGAACCGAATCCGGGTGACGGCGGCGGCCGATGCCGAGCGGCTACAGAGTGAGGCGGCGGTTTTGAAACAAAATCCGTTGCTGATTAACAAGATAATCGCTGAGCGGCTCTCCGATAAACTGCAGATCATGATGGTGCCGGCGGATGGGAAATTCTTTTTCGCGAACGATGTGCTGCGCGGGATGAGTATGGCCAACCAGACTAACCAGGAGCCCAGATAGTAAGCGGCGGTCTTGCAGACGGTTCGACTGGATCGTGAGATATGATGCGAAGGATTCCTTCGTCAGCAATGGATGACATATTCGCCGTAAGGCAGAAGCAATAATGTTCCGCCGCAAACTGCTGTTAGTGTTCGCGCTGACGGTATTCTTGTCGGTGACGGCGGTGGCATGGCTGGTGTCGGAAGTGACGCGGCGAGCTTTCGACCGCAGTGAAGATGAAAGAACGGCGGCGCTGGTGACGCAGTTTCGTCGCGAGTTTGCCCGGCAAGGTGAGCTTGTAGAGCGGCGGGTCGAGGCCATCTCGACATCAGATGCTGTGCACCGCATGGCACTGGCGTTGAATCGTACACCAGCGGATTCGGGACCGTATTTCGAGTTAGCGAAAACAACGGCGGAGAGTGGTCAACTCGACTTTCTGGAATTTGTTGAAAGCGATGGCACCATAGTTTCTTCAGCGCAATGGCCGGCCAAGTTTGGATATGCGGACGGCGAGGCAGCGAGCTTTCCGGCGGAGGCAGAGCAGGAAGCGTTTCTAAAGCAGGAGGAACTGCAGGATGGAATCGCGCTTGGGCTGTTCGCAGTGCGCGCCACGCGTGCCGGAGAGCATCCTATTTATGTAATCGGCGGGCGTCGTCTGGATAAGAGTTCTCTCTCCGAGTTGGATATGCCGATTGGGACGCGGGCTCTGCTGTATCAGAATCGAGGTACTCGCTTCGCGACGGAGTTGCTGGTGGATCCTGCGGGGACTTCCGCGGGAGAGGGGCGGCCGGCGGACAAACTCGAGCCTCTAGTCGATGCCGTGCGCAAGTCGAAAGAGGAGAGAGTCGATGTAGTGCACTGGTCGGAAGATCAAGCCGAGGACGAAGTGTTTCATGCGATCCCGTTGCTGGGCGCGGGCAGCGGCAAGGATCGGCCGTTGCTAGCGATTCTACTGATTGGCAACTCGCGGCGGACGTATGTGGAGTTGATGCGGCGTATCCAGTCAGCAGCGTTCATTGTGGGAGTTGGAGGCATTCTGCTGGCCCTTCTGCTGAGCACCTGGGTAGCGGCACGGGTGACGCGTCCGGTGGAGCAATTGGCACATGCCGCGCAGGAGGTAGCGGCGGGAAATTGGAACGCGCGGGTGGATGTGTTGGGCGCCGATGAACTTGGGCAACTGGCGGATTCGTTCAACCGCATGACTACGGAGTTGCTTGGGCAAAAAGAAAGGCTGGTTCAGGCGGAGCGGGTGGCGGCCTGGCGAGAACTGGCGCGGCGGCTGGCGCACGAGTTAAAGAATCCTCTGTTTCCACTGCAGCTTACGGTGGAAAATCTGGTCCGCGCGCGGCAGCAGAATCCGGAACAGTTTGAGGAAGTTTTCCGGGAGAGTGCGAGGACGCTGCTGGCGGAAATCTCGAACCTGAAGGGAATCATTGGCAGGTTCAGCGAATTTTCGAAGATGCCGCAGCCGCAGTTAAAACGGGTGCAAGTGAACGAGGTTATTCGCGGCGTAGCGCAGCTTTTTCAGGCGCAATTAGAGGCCCCGGGGCGTGCCAAGATCAATTGCGAGCTGCAACTGGATCCACATTTTCCGTCGGTGGCGGCAGACGCGGAATTGTTGCATAAGGCAATCTCAAATCTGGTGCTAAATGCGATCGACGCGATGCCGCGAGGCGGCACGTTGACATTACGCACGCGAGGTGATGGCAGCAGAGCGCTGATTGAAGTAACGGATACAGGATCGGGGCTGACGACTGGGGAATGTGAGCAGATCTTTACTCCTTATTATACGAACAAACAGGGCGGCACCGGGCTGGGGCTGGCCATCGTGCAGTCGGTGATCAGCGATCACGGAGGAAGAATCAGTGTGCAGAGCGAGCCGGGTCGAGGCGCGACGTTTGTGATTGAGTTGCCGAGGGGCGGGGCGTAGAACAACGGCTGGATTTATTCGGCATGGAGGTCGGTTGTCCAAGAAAGCACATCTGCTGATTGTGGATGATGAAGCGAGCACGCTGGCGTCGCTCGCTCGCGCGTTTCGACTGGCGGGGCACGAGGCCACGGTGTGTGACAACGCGGCCAGGGCGCTGGAACTGGCCAAGGCACAAAAGTTCGACTTGATTCTTTCGGATGTAGTGATGCCGGGAAAGGGCGGACTGGAACTGCTGGAAGAAATGAAATCGCAGGGAGTGACGGCACCGGTCGTGATGATGTCGGGGCAGGCGGAAATTGAAATGGCCGTGCGGGCTACGCGGCTGGGCGCGCTGGATTTTCTGGAGAAACCGATCTCGACAGAAAAACTTTTGCTGACGGTGGAGAATGCGCTGAAGTTGCAGCGACTGGAGAGCGAGAATCGACAGCTGCGGCAGCGCCTGGGCAGGCATGAGATTGTATGGCAAGGTGCGGCGATGCAGCGCGTGATGGCGCAGGTAGAGCGCGTGGCGGCGAGTGAAACTCGAGTCTGCGTTCTGGGAGAAACCGGTACCGGAAAAGAGCTGGTGGCGCGGACGATTCATGAGCGCAGCGCGCGTGCTGCGGGAGCGTTCGTGACTCTAAATTGCGCAGCGGTTCCGGCGGAGCTGATTGAGTCAGAATTGTTCGGGCACGAGAAAGGATCGTTCACCGGCGCGGCGGGAAGGCACATTGGAAAGTTCGAGCAGGCCGACCATGGCACGATCTTTCTAGATGAGATTGGCGACATGCCGCTAACCATGCAGGCCAAACTGCTTCGAGTTCTGGAAGAAGGAGAGGTCGAACGAATCGGAGGCGACAGGACGGTAAGCGTAGACGTACGCGTCGTCGTAGCGACGCACCGCGATTTGGAAGCTCGTGTGCGAGAAGACAAATTCCGTCAGGATTTGTTTCACCGGATTTATGTGTTTCCGCTGGTGCTGCCGCCCTTACGCGAGCGGCGGGAAGACATTCCGGCACTGGTCGCACATTTTGCGGCACAAGTCAGCGCCCAGAATGGATGGAAGGCGATTCCGTTTTCCAACGAAGCGATGCAAGAGCTGCAAGCGCACCAATGGCCGGGCAATGTGCGGGAGCTCCGCAACATGGTGGAGCGGCTGATGCTGCTCGCGACGAACGGCCAAGTGGATCTCGCAACAGTGGACACAGCTCTGCCCCAAGGGAGCAAAAGTTTAGCGTCTTCGTTAACGTTTTCTTCGGGCTCTCTGGCCGAGCGTGTTGACGGATTCGAGCGTGAAGTCATTCTGGCGGAGTTGAAGCGCAGCCACTCGAATGTAAGTCTGGCGGCGAAGTCGTTGGGGCTGGAACGAAGCCACCTTTATAAAAAAGCTGAGCAGTTGGGAATTGATTTGCGCGCGATGCGGCGGGAGCAAGATTCGCACGAGTGATTCCACATTCACGAACGTTCCGGAGCTGAATGAGGCACTCGACAACCTAACGCTCCACTCAGATGAATCGAACAGCGGTCTCTCTACCGCCAGCTAATCGGCAGCCGCGCACATCTCTACTTCGCGTTTAAGATCGGCAGCGAGCAGACGATGGAATAATTGTTCCCCGGCCTCGCGGCGCACAGAAAGACGTCCGGCACGATAGGCGCGTGATTTCAGGCCGCGCTGCACGTCTTCGCAAATGCCGAGATCTTCTTCCTGCACACGATTGCCCACGTTCACAGACTGCTCGTTGTATTCGCGCGCTGCGTCACCAATGTCAGCAAAGTAGAAATCAAAAATCACGGTGCAATGGTCAACGTCGACGGGAATCACCAGATTGGTGTCCATGTATCCGGCGTAGCAGTTGATCATCAGGTTGGGATGCTGCCAGAAATACCAGGCTCGGTCGCCTTTGCGCACGGCGCCGGTGGCGGCATCCTCGTTGGAGGAAACCATGGGGCTGGATTGCAGGCAATAGCGATCCTCGTTCTCGATGGTGTACTGCTTGTAATCGAGCACCGAATTCAGGCCTTTGTGAAGATGAGGAACGTGGTAGCCGCCATCGAGGTAGTTATCGACGAAAACTTTCCAATTGCAGTTTATGTTGTAAGTTCGGCGGTCGAAGTAGTGGAGTTTGCCGATTTCGAGAGGCGCAATGCGCATCACCAGACCGCCGAGGAATGCGGCGAGCGGAGCTGTGTGATTATCCAGATTGACGAAGACGAAGCACTCCCAGGTATCGACTCGAATGGGGACCAGGCCGTTTTCCGCGCGATTGAAATTCTCGACTCCTTCGAACTCAGGCATGCCTTTGAGTGAACCATCGAGGCCGTAATTCCAGCCGTGATAGGGACAGTGCAAAAGAGTGGCTTGGCCGCAGGGTTGAGTTACGACGGCAGCGGCATGATGACGGCAGACGTTGTAAAAGGCGCGCAGAACACCGTCATTGCCGCGAACCACGACGACCGGCTCACGGGCAACAGTTGTAGCCACGAACTGTCCTGGCTTTTGCAGTTGATCGCTGCGCGCGACGAGTTGCCAGGTCTTGCTAAAGACACTTAATCGCTCGAGCTCGGCGATACGCGGATCGACGTACCACGCTGCAGGAATGGTTGAGGCCTGTGCGAGCGGGGCACGGTCGTCGTAGCTGGAGAGAATCTGCTGAATGGAAGACTGCATGGTCTCGGGCGTTTTCTCAACGTTGAGCTTTAATACTAATTGGTATTTGCGGGCGCGGGCTTGCCTAAACTGACATCTTTGCTTCTCTGACATCTCGCCGAGTCTGCGGAACAGACCGGAACCGAGTTTGGCGGTGAGCAAGGCATCCTGAAACCGATCAATGGATCGGGCAGGCTCTGTCGCCAGAGCCTGCCCCGATTCTTAACGGTGATCCAGTTTAGCTGACGTCGCGCAGTCGCGGCTGTTCCGCGTGAACCAGCGGGACGTCCACCAGGTGTTCGCTGAGGAACCACACTTGTAGTTCATTGGCGCGCAGCACGTCGCTGACGGCCAGATCGTTGGTGCCAGCATCGCCCAGTTTGTCGGAACGGTCGGCCAATTCACGGCAATGCCCGATGATGATCTGGTGGGCGTCCAGCAGGCGGGAGATTTGGACTGGAACCTCTTCCCTGCCCCTCGGCGGACGTTCAATCCGAGTGGTCTCAGCGACGTCGGCAGCCATGGCAATTGAGATCCCGCCGAGAAGCTGGATTCGTTCAGCGATGGTGTCTACGATCTCTGATTGCTCTTCGTAATGCTTGTCGAACAAGAGATGCAGTTGATAGAAAGTTGGGCCCGCTACTTGCCAATGTGACTTCTTGTAGAGATCGCGGAGGGTCATGGTATCGGCCAGCAACAGGTTGAGTTGCTCGGTCATTTCCAGACGCACCGGCTCTTCGAGATCGAGTGGAAGCATATGCGAAACCGTACCGTACGCTTGAATTTCAGCAGCATGCTGGTGAAGACGAGGCTGCGCGCTTACGTTTCCTCGTCTGCCGAGGGATGCTTTTTCGGTGGAATCTTTCCTGCTCATTGATGTTCTCCTTGGTGCAGCGATGGCTTCAGATACTTGAATTCACAGAGGACGCCGCTTTGTTCGATGCCCTTAGCCATCCCTGGGATGCGGCAGAGTTTTGGAAGCCGAATCCGCGAGGCAGGTTTGACGGGGTTCGGGCCATTGTTTATGATCGAACTGCGGGGTGGAGCAGTCTGGTAGCTCGTTGGGCTCATAACCCAAAGGTCGGTGGTTCAAATCCACCCCCCGCAACCAACGCAATCATAAGCTTACGAGGAATTTGCACTTTCGATTGTGGTCTGAAATGGTCCCGTAAGTTTGATTTGCCAGAAAAGAGGCCGTCCACGTGACGGCCTTTTGCTATTTGGTGCGGTCTTGAACCAACACGCGCTGCACGACGGATGTGTTGGCTTTGCGCTTCGATTCCATGAAGGCTCCGCCATACACATTCATCGTGGTCGAAATGTTGGCATGACGCATCAGTTTCTGCTGGACGCCGAGGGGAGCACCTGTTTCGTCGAGCCAAGCGCGATAGCTGTGCCGAAACGTATGCCTGCCGATCCGTCCCTGAATCTTGGCTCCTAACGCCGCGGCCTGGAGCACCTTCTTCCGCAGTGAGCCAGAATCGTATGGTTTGTTTGTCCGTGGGCTGGGAAAAACCCAGTCTCCTTGCGTTTCTGGGCAGAGAAGCTTCCACTCCAGCACAATGGTCGCGACATCTGGATCCAATGGCAACTCGTCCTGGGAACACTCGGATTTCAACTTCGTGACTTGGCTGCGAGCGTACCCTTCCCTGACTTGCATTACCAAGCTTTCGAAGTCGATCAGACTCCAGCGCAGGCCCATTACCTCGCTGATACGAAGGCCCGTGCACCCCGCCAAAAGAACCATACAGCGATAGGGATGGTCCAGTTGATCGAGCAGAGCCCCAAACTCCGCCTCGGTCAAAATGCGAGGAGGCCTCAAGCGCTTGCTGACTCCTTTGAGTTCGACCAACCCCATTGGGTTGCGCTCTAACGGAATTAGTTCCCAGAGCATGGCCTTCTCGAAAAGGCGGTACATAAGACTCCGAATACCGCCGCATCCTGCGCAAGTGTGCTGAGGCTTTGTGTATACAAGGGCCACACGAAACGCTCTCTGATCGATTCGGTCTTGGAGGACCGACATGCAGCGGCTTAGGACAGAGGCGAGACGAATATCACCGCCAACTTTTTCAGTGATTGCTGCTCGGAATCACGGTGACTTTCGGCTATATATTTCAGCGCTGGTACCATGCTTTCGCCTCGTGCGATCCGTTGCGAAAGCGTGCCGGCGAGCACCCTAACTCCACGCGTGATTACGTGGGGTCCTGCGTGAGCTTGCCATGGAAATGGTGCGACGGAGCAGTGACCAAAGAACCTTCTAGCTGGGGTGGAGTTCACGGCTTCTGCGGAGGTGTTGAAGGCATGATCCAGCATTCTATTTCGTGCCGGACCAAGAACGGTGCTTCGCACCGGAAGAATTTGACACTCCACCCCTGAGAGGGTCGTGCAAGTGCACCACGGTGCACTTGCCGTAACTTCAAAGACATAGCAATTTTTGGGTGCACTTGGGTGCACTCAGTAAATCCGAGGGAACATGGCAATTTTGAAAGGCAAGCCAATGGCGAGTTCTGACAACGATCCCATTCTGAAACGCGTCTTCCCGGTGACCACCAAACTAACGAAAGAAGAGTGGGGGAGCGTCACTGAGTTTGCCAGGTCGCAGGGATTCGCACGCGGGGAATGGATACGCGATGTGATCCTCCGGGAGGTGCGCGGAGGGTCGGTAAGCGATCCATCGCTGGCGGAGATTCTCGGGGTCCGCTTGCTCCTGGTAAACGTGCTCCGGCCTCTGGCCGCAGGCCAGAGACTCACGCCGGAGGCGTTCGACAAACTGCTCGACCAAATCAGCGACGCGAAGCATCAGCTCGCAAGCAAGTTGGCTACTGCCTCGTCACGGAACAGGTGATAGCAGAGATCACCTTGGGCCGACGAAGACATGCGAGTCGTCTATCTCACCGCGGCGGGAAATCGGGCTAAGGCAGGAACCAGGGCCGGCCTCGGGAATAGATATGTAGTCCGTACCTGCCCCGGATGATGGGAGCATAGCCCAGCCTAGCCGTGTGTCAAGGCCGCAGCCGCTAGCGCGGTGCCTTCGGCAGCCTTGACACACGGCTAGGCTGGGCAAAAATCATCCAACATTCCGGGGTAGGTAGGAGAATCCAACAAATGCTGAGAAGCACCGACCTTTGGTTCATGAATACCCTGCCGTCCCGGTTGTTGACCTTGACAATATGCTAAAACCAGCATATTCTAGAGTTGAACAATGTCAGCCACTTCGATGAGGCCGCTTCGCTTCATAGGGGATTCGCTGAAGGTGCTGCGCGAGCTGCCGGAAGAGGTCAAGGACGAGATTGGGTTTGCGTTGGAGCGCGTCCAGAGGGGCAAGATGCCGGAGAACGCGAAGCCACTCAAAGGTATTGCACCGGGCGTCCTGGAGATTGTTTCCGACTTCAGGGGCGATACCTTCAGGGCCGTTTACACAGTGCGGTTCCCTAAGGCCGTGTACGTTTTGCATGTGTTCCAGAAGAAGTCCAAACGGGGTGTCGCGACGCCAAAGCATGAGGTCGAACTCGTGGAAAGGCGCCTGGCGCAAGTGGTGGATCTGGAGAAGCGAGCGGGAAGAACTTAGGTCGGACAGGATGAATTACGCCAAACAGGAGGAATCACGATGAAGAAGCATGGTACGTGGAAGGCAGTGGAAACATCTACGCTGATCTGGGTGTTGTTAATCCCCAAGAGGCACGTGCGAAGGCTGATTTGGCTCACCGGATCGTTGACATCATCGAAGCCCGCAAACTGACACAAGTACAAGCCGGGAAGGTGCTAGGTGTGGACCAGCCTAAAGTTTCCGCCTTGAAGCGGGGCCGTCTCACTGATTTCTCCATCGAGCGACTGGTTGGCTTCCTGCTCTTACTCGACCATAACGTGCAGATTACCGTCACGCCAAAACCCCACTCCAGCCGGAAACCACCGACCTTGGAAGTGAACGCGATGGGGGCCGTTGCTGCCGCTCGCCGTTAGCAAGAGCCTGTCAGAAAACCTATTTTCGTCGATGGCCTTGAAAGTACTCCCGGCTCACCGCCGGGCACCCTGCTCTCCACTGTCGGCTCCAACCCTCGGAGCCGCAGTCCTGTTGGGAATGCCACACGGGAAAGATTCTGCGTCTCCAGTGTGGCGGCCAGTACGTAGATTGCCCTCCTGCAAACTGGAAAGGGCGCTCGTGTGCTGCAAGATTGCTGGATTCGATAGAGAAATCAGGCAATACCCTCATTCCCGAGCCTCTTGATCTGGAGCACAACGGCTTTGATATTTCCGCAGCGGACCTCATCCCTCGGCAGGCAAAGACCACGAAAAGGAATGTTTAGATGGACGGCTTAAGTTCGGCAGAGGCAGCTCTGCAAACGGTCCACCGCGACCTTTCCAGGTTCCATGCCATACCCCATCACCGCGTTCTCGCCGTTGTTCTGGTCATTTTCGCGTTATAGGTGATTTATACCAACTTAGGAACCGTGCTGCACTATCCCAGTGAAGAGTTATCCACTCGAACCGGGGGGCAATTCTCTCCCCCGTCCGGTCTTGCATTTGCGACTCGGATTTTTCGTCACTTGGCTGGCCAGTCTTTCAGTCTTCCCTCAGATGCAGGTGCTGGCGGACGCCAGGGTGGTCAACTGTTTGGCGGCGGCCGCTCGGCCAAACAACCTCGATGTGATCGACCGATGTAGCGGAACCCAGGCCGAAATGAAGGGGTGTCGCGTGTTGCGACAGGTACGATCCCTGGCTACCTACGCTTTGCACCCAGGAGTTCACGCCGGAGTAAACGCGGACCAGGGACCCGATTCCCTGGCGATTACTTTTCCTGCCCTGGAGACTGACCTTGATCCAATTGCGTCTCTCGGCGCCATCGGCGCGGAGCAAAATCAGCGGACCGCGATTGCAGGAAATTGCCAGGTCGATGTCACCGTCATTGTCGAAATCGGCGGCGGCCAATCCGCGCGCGTGCAGCGGCCGGTCAAGGTCGGGGGCGACGCTAGCCAAAACATTCTCATACTGCGCGCCGTCGAAGTGAAACAGAAAAGGCTTTTGCGGGACCAGCAGTTCATGGTCCCGTGTGTCCTCCAGCGTGTTCCCATTGACCACGAATAAGTCCAAAAGGCCATCGTTGTCGTAATCGAGGAACGTACAGCCCCATCCGACCATGGCCAGGGAAATGTAGGCGAGGTTGGTGAACTCGGCGGCGTCGGCAAAACCAAGCTGGTGGGATTCCAAGAACAGGTTTTGATAGAGAGAATTCCCCATCGAAAGCCAATGGGCAGCGAAAAAGTCGAGGGCTCCGTCGCGGTCAAAATCGCCGACCGCCAGCCCCATGGTCCCCTTGTTCTCTGACGTAAGAGTTTGCGTGCTGCGATCGGCGAAGCGGCCGTTCTTTTCATTCAGAAAGAACCGGTTCATGCTGAGGTCGTTGCCGACGTAGAGCTCGGGCCAACCGTCGAGATTGAAGTCGGCGGCGCAAACGGTAAGGCTGCGGCCTTCCGGGTCCGCAACTCCAGCGCGCTGGGTGACGTCGGTAAAGGTTCCGTCACGATTGTTGTGCAGCAGCCGGTTGGGTTGCGGGCGGAACGAGCGGGGATTCAGCGCGGCCGGAATAACGACCCCGTACTGACTCTCCTTTGTAAAATGCACCACCCGGGAGGCGTCCACCGGATAATCCACGTAGTGCACCACGTAGAGATCCAGCCAGCCGTCGTTATCGAAATCAAGCCATACCGCGCCGGTGCTCCACAGCGGATCGTGTACGCCGCTTTGCCTGGTAACGTCGCGGAACCGGCCGTTGCCTTCGTTGTGATAAAGGTAGCACCCGCTTACGCCGGTGACGAACAAGTCGAGCAGCCCATCGTTGTCATAATCTCCCCAATAGGCGCCCATGCCGAAGTGGTGCAATTCGAGGCCTGCATGCTCAGTGACATTGGTGAAGGTGCCGTCTCCGTTGTTATGAAACAGGCGGTTTCCAGGACCGTCTTTCTTCACGGAACCGAATCTTGAAGGTTGATTAACGACGTAGAGGTCGGGGAATCCGTCGTTGTCGTAATCTCCCCATGCGAGGCCCGACCCCATATCCTCGGGGAGCAGACTGCTGCGCGGGCCGCTGGAGTGGACGAAGTGCAACCCCGACTGCGCGGTTACGTCTCGAAAGCAAATACCAGCCGGAGTCGCGGGTGCTGGCGAGCGAGCCGAGCTCGTCAGCGCCTCGAATCGGGCCGCGGCGCCTGCCAGTGGTGCGGTTGCCAGCCAGCGCAAGAATTCCCGACGAATCACCTGGCGGTTCCTGCCACTGAGCTCGTGGAAAGCCGGCGCGCAGAAAGATCGCGTTGCGACTGCCGGAGAACAGCGGTGCGCCTCGCAGCTTGCACCGGCAGATCAATGCTGAACGAGGAGATTTCTGTAATCGGCACAGGGGGCGGGGTGCTGTGGGGGAAGATGGCCGCCAGAGAATCCGGGTTGAACTTGCGATAGAGCAGCCGTAGCTTGCAGTGCAGCAGACCGGCAACACCGCGCGGCACGCGAAAACGAAACTCCGCCGAATCGCTGGCGCCGGGCAGGATTGCGCGCTTGTTGCGCGCGCCGACAGCGTCCCATAGCGCGTGGTTGTAGAGGACCTGGGCCTGCCGGTCGAGCAGGAATGATCGGTACTCCACGGTCTGTCCTTGCAGCCGCCCATTGGCGTCCAGCGTCCCGGCGGAAAACACCGGCTGGCCTTTGGTGTCGGTGGCCGTGAATTCCAGCCAGGATTGAATCACATCCAGTGGGCCAGTAGGAAACGCATGGCCTACTTTGCTGTTGATGACGAGGGCCTGGATATCGGCCATCTGATTCTCGGCCAGCGGACTTTCCGGCGCCATCTCCAGTTCAATGATCGGGCCCGTCGGCCAGACCTTGGCGATTTCCGGAATAACGGCTCGGCCAGTAAGCCACTGCTTTACAAGTTCGATCTGCTCGCTGGCTCCAGGGAGGTGCAACATCTCAGGCACGAAAGCATTGGAAGCGAGGATGCGATGCTCGTGAATTATGCCCCGCGCATTGCGGGCCGGATCTTCTGCCGGCACTTCGCGCATGTGACAGCTCTGACACCGCACCCTCTTGGACTCGTCTGTGTACCAGGGCCCATTCTTCAAATCGTCATACTGGTTTTGCAGTTGCACGAATCCCCAGCCGTTCACCCGTTTGTCCAGATACTGCTTGTGACAAGTGCCGCAGAATTCAATGGGCTGGGAATGGCGTGCGTCGTAATCCAGCTTGTGTTGTTCGGGATGCAACCGAATGAGCACTTGCGACACCTTGCACAGGGCGGGCGAGGGCGAGAATTCGAACAAATACGGATTCGGAGCCGTGGCAACGTAGTTTGCATTTCCTTTAACGTCGGGATGGCGCAGCGCATGGCAAAAAACGCAGGAACTGCCGGCCTGCGAAGTCGGGGAGACTTGCGCGGGGATGTTTTCCCCGACATTAGCGAGACTGGCTCGTGGCAGCCAGCGCAATACTTACCCGCGCCCACACCCTGCGCTTTAATGTAGTTGGCCTTGATGACTGTGTAGAACGGATCGGCTCCGGAAAAATGGTGCGCGCTGGGGGCCCACTGCTCATAGATTGCGCTGTGACACCCGGACGCGCCGCAGGACTCGGAACCGACAAGCATCTTGGCGGGAATTACCCGGCCGGTATCCGTGCGAGCATTGGAGGGAATAAAATTTGCGATGGCGAGAGTTCCCTGCCTGCGTGTGATCCCGATCGAGGCTGCGCCGACCGCAAAAATCAGGATGCACAGCGCCAATGGCCGCGCCAATTGCGCATAGCGGCCTTGCGGAAATTTACTTCGCGCAACACCATAGACGACGTGAAAGAGACCAAGGACTCCGAATGCGAGTCCGGCCACCAGATGAACGGAATGGATCCGATAGGGAACGAAGATTCCCCACATTCCCTTGCCCACCAGCCACAAGCCGCTGAGTCCCAGCGCCGCCCAGCCTATTCCGGACCACAGTCCGGCGCTCCACCAGCGGGTGGGCTTGTCGCGATCGGCCGCGCCCCCGTGCTTGATGAAAATCACCGTGAGCGGGACGATGGCTGCAAGGCCGACGATGATGTGGAGCAACAGGATCCACTGCGAGATCACGCCATAGCGTGCCAGCCATGGAATCAATCCGCTGAGCGCGAGAAAAATAAAAATGGCCGAACCTCGCCGCAAAGTTGCGACCCTTGCCGAGTCATTATTCACATAGTCCTCTCGTGCCGGTTGTGCAAGACTGGCAGCCGCCACTATTTTGCTGGAAGCGCAAGAAAGACTATCCTGCCTTATGTCCCCTGGCTGTGACTGTGCTCACGCCTCGTTGTGACAGGCACGACAAACCGACTCGGCGGCACAGGCAAAACGTGTTCTGGGGCTCTTCTGAGGGGCGGTGGGATCAGGAGCATTTGCGGCCAAATCGCGTCATCCGTGGGATTAAGATCAAGATCAGACCGTAGGACAAAAGCGACGCCACCAGCGACCCAGCATTGCCAAAACGAAGATCCTCGAACAGGAGCTTAAGTGTGCCAAATGCTATAACTACATACGCAACCCACAATAACTCCGCGCGCTTCAAACGCGAGCCGCCGAAGCTAAGGATGAGAGCGACCGAGCAAATCACCACGGTCCGCACAACTGAGAGGCGCGAAGCGCTCAGCATCCCGCTCGCCGAGCCGAGCCTCACACTTATCATCACTGCTAGCGCTGCTACAACGCCAGTCCCGACGAGGCACGGGGTGATCCAGAGCAACCGTTGTTTCCATTGATCGGTCGAAGCACGCGATCCAATTACGTAGCACAAAAGGGCCGAGACCGCGACCACCCATGCGCCAACGTTCAGAGCGGACGGCACAGTTCCAGCGAGAGCTCTCCCGGCAAGATTCAGCAGGCCGGAAAGGATCGCCGCCGCTGCCAGATAGAAGGACACGTGCACGCCGAGGCTGAGTTTGCCTGTACGCGCATACAAGAAAGCTGCCGTCACGGCAGCCAAGCACAGAAAAGGCGCTTGGAAGCCTTCGGGAAAAAGGAGCAAGCTCCCTGCCAGCAGAAGTGCGACCGCGTAGATCGCACACACCTGCCGATTTCGATTGTTTGCGTCTCCCACGAACCGCGACAGCGCCCCCCAGTAGCACACCGCCGCAACCAGCAAGAAGAATGCGCCGAGCGCCTCGGTCGAGCCGGGACTTGCGCGCAGCGTCCCAAACGTCGCAAGCACAAACGCCACAACTTCCTGCACGATTTCAAAGATCGTTACCTGGTGGCGCAACGCAAAGCTGCGCAGGCCAATGCTGCCGCCGTAGATGGCAAGCAGCGCCAGGCACAACGCCAGGATCGTGGCTGCACCGACAGGCCGGTATTCCGACGGAACGCCATCGGGAGAAGTCATCACGTAGATGAGCAACCACACGGCCAAATCCGCCGCAATCGCGGGGACCGCTCTCACACTGAGTGGGTGTCCGAGGCAAACAACCACCTCCGCAGTCAGGGCCACCGCCAACAATCCAGCCGTAAACGGCACAAGCTCGCGTGTCGCGATGATGAGCGCAAGAGCTGTGCCAACCGCCGCCAGAGTCGCCACCCATGGAATCGCCTGCAAGTTTTGCCGCAATGATAGTACCAAGGCAAGCACCACGAACATAACCAGCACCGCAGCGGCGAAAACCGGCGACAGCAACTGAAAACGCACGGTAGATTCCCACAGCAGAGGCGAGAGGATCATCGCAGCCGTGATAGCGTAGGTGACGCTTGCAAAAGGATTGGTGGCATGAGTCCTGACTGCCCAGAACAGCCAATGCCTGCATAAACGAGGGCGACCAACAGCACTGGCAACTGCGCGATGGTTCCCGACTCAGCGACCGCGCGCAGCAGGTATGCCCCCGCAATTCCGAGAACCGCTTTGCCGAACACGGGCAGTACCCCAGAGGGCAAGCTCGGTGCTGGGATGCCCTGCCCGGACTGTGGAGGCCACGATTCGGATCGCGCCGCACTTCCGGCTCCAGCAGGGGCAGCGGGCGCATTCGCCGGCTGGCCCTCCAATGACGAAACACGCTGTTCCAGCTCTCGCACCCTTTCGCTGAGATGCTCCACAACCGATGCGATTCCGTCGAAAGCTTGTGCCATTTCGCTTCTCCGCATCTGCCTCAATAAAAATGAAGCGGGCCCTAGCTGGTTCCGTGTGCCGGAGCGGCAACGGAGTTGGGCAAGGAGGCTGACTCCGGCCACGGGGGCAGGAGTTTCACCAAAACCCACAGAATGACGAAAGGAAGAATCATGAGCGCGATCGCGGTCAACAGTCCCTCCCGCGTGGCGAAGGCCATCTTGTACGTGGTGTACCCGAGAAAACTTTTGGAGAAAAGCTGGCCGCCGATTACCACGTTCCAGCGCATGGCAAAAATGCCCATTACGGTCAAACATCCCGCCAAAGCGTAGATCCGTTTTCGCACCGTGTCCGTTAGCTTGACCGCCTGCATCAAGCCCAACAGCGCGATTGGCGTGACTGTACCCAGCAGGATCTGAACGATCACCTGAGATATCCACAAGCGCGTGTGCACCATGAAATCCAGGCTGCGGAACGACTCGTCGGCTTCATAGATTCGCTGCAGCAGGTCCAGCATCTCCAGGCTGAAGTCGATGATGAACGCGTACAGCAGATACTGCGCAATCTTATCGAGGCAGCGCATGTCGATCCGCTGCCCGCGCAGCCGCGTCGTAAGCATGTAAAGCAACATCACCGCGGCAATCCCCGAGACCATGGCCGAGAACACAAACACGATCGGCATCAGCGGCGACGACCACCAGGGATTCGCCTTTACCGATCCAAAAATAAAGCCCACGTATCCGTGCAGAAGAAACGCCGAGGGAATGCCAATCAGCGTGATGAAATATCCCAGCCTCTCATCGATGCGCAGCGAGCGTTCACTGATATTGTTCGAGCCCAGAGTCAGCACCCGATAGACCAGACGCTTCCAACCGCTCGTGGTCTGCGACAGCACAACAATTTCGTGCCGGTAGTCAAGCCAGATCTCCAGCAGCAGCACGCCCATCAGGTACCACAGATAGACAAACCCGAACATCGCCATGGCGGAGGAGCGGTGCGGCGTCAGATACATCTCCAGCGAGCGCTCGGGATGTCCCAGGTGCAATTGCAGCGGCAGCGGAGCCACCAACAAGAAAGCAAGCGCCGTCAGCAGGGCCAGCCGGTACGTCGGCTTCACCGCCTCCACCCGGAACACGCGTTCGAGCGACGCCAGAATAAACGCGCCCGCCACCAGTCCCGTAATGAACGGATAAAGAACGATCAGGATGCTCCACTGGAGCTCCACTTCGTTCGGATACATGAAGCCTTCCACCGGTATCTGCACGATCCTCCTTACCGCACGGGGCTTATCGCACTGAACCTATCTGGCCGAACTTACTCAACCAAACTCATCGGACCGAACCATCCATACCGTTGTAAAAAACTTTTGCCCCGGTCGCCATGTGGGGCTTTAGAACCTGAACTGTGTGCGTCCGCAAGAACTCATGAATCGGATCCTGAGGATTCTTCAAGTCGGCCAACTGTCGCGCGCCGGTGGGACAGACCTCGCAGCAGGCGGTCGTCAGCCCCTTGGTGATGCGGTGATAACAGAGCGTGCACTTCTCCGCCGTGTTCGTCTTGGGATTAATGAAGCGGCACCCGTAGGGGCACGCCTGGATGCAATAGCGGCAGCCCAGGCAGTAGTTCTTGTCCACCAGCACAACTCCATCCGGCGTAACAAACGTCGCGCCCACCGGACACACCTGCGTGCACGGCGAATCCGCACAATGATTGCAGAGCTTGGGGACGAAGAAGTTCTTGCCGCCGTCGTCGGCATGGGGCGGGAAGCCTTGTTTGCCGCCGTTCGGCGATTCCACTTCCGGCCGTTCAATCTTCCAGTCAGCCACGTGGTAGCGCTCGATCCAGGTACGGAAATAGCCTTCCGGAACATCGTTTTCTTCCGCGCAGGCCCGCACGCAACTGCCACAGCCGATGCACTTCGGGATGTCGATCAACATGCCCCACCAGTGTTCGGTCAGCTTGTAATTCGGCGAAGCCTCTGGAGTTCCCGCGAGAACGAACTTCCACGCCACTGCGGCCGCGGGCAAAAGCACGAGCAATCGACGGCGGGTGATTTCCATTACTTTTTGCCCTCCGTCTCAGTCCCTGCTGCCTCAGTCTTTACTGTCTCAATCTTCGGACGGTGCGGTTGATGACATGTGTCACAGGCGAGCCCTCCGGAGTGATCCGCCGTGGCAACCTGCGGAAAGCCCGTCGGCTTGGCAGCGTTAGCCTCGTGACAACGAGCACACACCACGGCCGTGTCTAGCTTCGCAGGCTGCACGGAACCGGGATCGTCGGCGTGCTTGGCCAGAGCCCCGTGGCAAGCCTCGCACGCGACTACCACATGCTTACCAAGCTTTTTTTGATCTACGACCTCGGTATGGCAGGCCTCGCAGGTATCGTGCCCCGCAAACGCAATCGGCCGCGACGCGATCTCACCGATTGCTGCCCCTCGATAGTGGCCATACTGGCCGAAACTATGAGGGACGACAGCGGCTCGCAAAAGTATGAATGCTACTAGCGCGATGGCGATGACGGCTGCCAGACGAATGAGGTGCTCGATGTCTTTGAACAAGTGCGTGTTCCTCGCGTCAAACGGCTCAGGTTAATCGGCGTGCAAAATTGCGCAATGTTCTTTGATACCCACAATTCTCCTCGGAAGCGATGATCGAAGTCACAGGAAGCTGTGATGGTGGTCACCCTGATTCAATCCGTCCTCAATGACTTTCGTGATTCCGTAAAAGGCGCCCGCAACCGCTCCAATTGCATCAGGGCCGACCGGGCCGTGGCTTGTTCCTCCAGGCACATTTGCGCGAACCGTGTCAGACCAGCGCCTTCATGATGGTGCTTTGGGCGGCACTTGTCAGCGGCTGGTCGAGTTCAGCGATTGTCATTGATGGTCCTCTTTAATTTCTATTTCCGGGATTCGAGCTTAACAACGTTGCGGTTCTTTTGAAGAGCGATCGCTATCACCATCCAGTCCGTATATCCGAGCCTGAATGCTGCATCAGACGGCTCTCTCTCTTTAATTCGTGAAAGTGTGCAATATTGAACAGCCGCAGCATCCCGACTTGCGTACGTTGTTTGATCAGCATCGACGACAACCCGCTGGCCGTTGCTCACCTGAACGTGCCGGGTGATATGCGGACGCCTATGAGAATAATTCACGGTCCGAAAAACCCATTCGTTCATTTGCTCGTAATAGCTGCGTAATGAACCGCGATGGCGTACCGCAGCCTTGTCAGGCGGCTATCCTGCACATTCAACAACTCGGACGTCATGGATGGCGGCGTGAGCCCTTCCATGTCGGGCTTGTTGGGCCGGGCTTGATCTCGTCATGATCGAATCGACCCAATCAGATGAGAACTCCCACTAAGAGATCTCTCTGTCAGTGGTCAAACATGGATCGGAGCTACCGGCAAGGCCATTGCTTTGTGACATACATCACCATACAGAGTGTGCCCAGTCACTGCGAAATGTTATCTATGGACCGGACACTACACCATCCTCGGATAACAAACAGCGCTGTTTCTGGAGACGAGAATGAGATTCCAGACAAAAAAAGTAGCAGTCTTTTTGCTCGTGACAGTTCCTATCGTGGTTCTGCTGTTTTTTTCCGCACTGAATCCGCCCAGCGTCCAGGCGGTTCCAAGCTATGCGCGGCAGACGGGCTTGGCGTGCAGTGGCTGCCACTACACCCCTCCGGAACTCAACCCTGCCGGACGTAAATTCAAACTGACTGGCTACGTCGATCGAGGAGACGACACCAAAACCGTAAAGGCCGATGGAGGCAAGAAGCGCGCCGCTCTCGATCTGCTCGCGTCACTGCCGCTGTCCATCATGCTGGAGACTTCGTTTACCTCGCTCAAGACTGCGCAGCCGCAAACCCAGAACGGCAACTTCGAGTTCCCTCAAGATATCTCCCTGTTCCTTTCGGGCGCATGGACGAGCAAGGTGGGAAGCTTTCTTCAGGTGACGTACGACACGCAGGACGATCACTTCACCAGCGACAACACGGATATCCGCTTCGCGAACAAGACGAAGCTGGGCGGCAAGGAACTGGTTTACGGCATCGATCTCAATAACAATCCCACCGTCGAGGATCTTTGGAACAGCACGCCAGCGTGGGGCTACCCGTGGATCGCAAGCGACAACGCTCCTACTCCCAACGCCAGTCCTTTCATCAACGGCGGTTTGGCCCAGGACGTAGCTGGACTCGGCGTGTTTGGCATGTGGAACGACCATCTCTATCTGGACGCGGCCATCTATCGCTCTGAGCACGTGGGGGGACCGCAGCCGAACCCAGGCGTGGGCGCGGGCTTCAATATCCGCGGCGTCGCTCCGTACTGGCGCCTGGCGTGGCAGGAGTTAACAGGAAAGACGCAGTATGAAATCGGAACGTATGGTATGCACCTGCGTTCGACCCCCAATGAAATCACCGATCCCACCGGGGCCAGCATTCCGACGGATTCGTACACGGACTGGGCAATCGACACTCAAATCGACCGCACAATCGTCAGAACTGACGTGCTTTCATTCCGGGCTACGTACATCCGGGAAAACAATGATCTGCTGAGCCTGCTGTTTCAGGGCGGTGGTCCAGGGAGTTCGACTCCGCTGGTATCGCAAGGTTCGCACCGTTTGAATACGGTCATGGCCAATGCCGAATATCACATCGGCAACAAGTACACGGGCACGTTCGGCTGGTTCAATACAACCGGGACATCTGATCTCGCATTTTATCCGTCGGGGACTGCCGTGACCGGCAATTTCAATGGCGACCCGAGAAGCGCGGGATACATTTTGAACGTCTCTTACTGGCCGTGGCAGAACCTGCAACTCGCGGCGCAATACACCGGCTATACGCGCTTCAATGGTGCAGCGACGAACTACGACGGCTTCGGCCGCAACGCGAGCGCCAACAATACGCTCTATCTGGACGCCAGAATCTTTTTCTAAGAAGAGATAATTGGCTTTCAGTGCAGCGGGTTTTTCTTAGCAGCAAGTGAGCCGTTGTTTGCAACGATTTCAAGGAGAAGAGAACAATGAACAGCAAATTCGCAATGAAGACATTCGCTGTCGTCGCGCTGATCGGTGGGCTGGGCGTGGCTTCGTGGGCCGGCGACATCGATGGCAAAGTTACTGGAATGAAGGGCAAGTCTGTGGTTTATGTAGAGGCCATTGCGGGCAAAACATTTCCCGCTCCGACGAATCACCCGGTGATGGATCAAAAAGGGCTGGTCTTTGCGCCGCACATTATGGTCGTGCTCCAGGGCACAACGGTTGACTTCCTGAATAGCGACACCGTCCAACACAATGTCTTCTGGACTGCGATCGGCGGCGACAAGAAAGCAGGACACAATCTCGGCACGTGGCCCAAGGGTGAAAAGCGATCCTTTACCTTCGATAAGCCAGGCGTCGTGCCGGTGCTCTGCAACGTGCATCCGGAGATGGCGGGATATATCATCGTCAGCCCAACTCCCTATTTTGCCGAAACCGACGACAGTGGCAATTACAAGATCAAAGATGTTCCCGATGGCAGCTACACCGTGACGGCGTGGCACGAAGGCGCCAAGAACCAGTCCAAGCCGGTGACTGTGGCCGGCGGGGGCAAAGCGGATTTCACCCTGAGCAAGTAAGGAGTAACGAAAGCGACAGCAGGGGAGCGAGTGCAATCGAACGCTTGCTCCCCGCAATTTTCTCGCTCTTCTCACCGACCAGTCGCAATCCAGAAGAAGCGGGTTGACGTTCAGCCGTCCCAAGGATTACAAAGTGCCTTCATGCTGAAACGATATAAGAACAAGAAGGTCGACGGGGACTGGCTGAACACGAACTTCCCCTGCATGATGGCCTGCCCGGCGCACACCAATGCCGGACGCTATGTCGGCCTGATTGCCGAGGGCCGCTTCGAAGAAGCCTATCGCATCGCGCGCGACCCCAATCCGCTGGCCAGCATCTGCGGACGGGTGTGCGCGCATCCTTGTGAGACCGCCTGCCGCCGCGGCGAGATCGACCGTCCCATTTCCATTCGTGCTCTCAAGCGTTTTCTTACCGAGCAGTTTGGGCCAGAGTCAAAGCATCCCATCAACGTCAATGAAGGACGAGGGCAGAAGAAGCTTCCTTTCAAAGTGGCGGTCGTCGGCGGCGGCCCGGTGGGACTTTCGGCCGCGCACGATCTCGCCCTGATGGGATACGCCGTCACGATTTTCGAAGCAGCGCCGGTGGCGGGCGGAATGCTGTACCTGGGAATCCCCGAATATCGCTTGCCGCGCGACGTAGTGGAAGCGCAGGTGCGTGAGATTCTTGAAACTGGCGATATTACGCTCAAGCTGAATCACGCGGCCGGCCGCGACTTCACGGTTTCCGATCTCCGCCGTCAGGGATTCGACGCCGTGCTTATCGCGGTGGGCGCGCACCGCAGCCGCGATCTCAGCATTCCCGGGGTTGATCTCGATGGCGTGCACAAAGGCATCGACTTCCTGCTCAACGTAAACTTGGGCTACAAATTTACGATCGGCAAGAAAGTGATCGTGATTGGTGGCGGCAACGTGGCCATGGACGTGGCCCGCTCGGCCGCGCGCGAAGTAGTGCGTCAGCATTCGGGCGGAGTGCAGGATAACGAGCCTTCCGCGGAGAACGTGACCGCAGTCGCCACCAAAGAGATGGTCGACATTTCTCTTTCCGCTTTGCGCATGGGCGCGCGGGAAGTAAACCTGGTGTGTCTTGAGCCACGCGACCAAATGCCTGCCGCTCTCGAAGAAATTGAGGAAGCCGAACAGGAAGGCATCCGCATGCACCCCGGTCTCGGCCCCAAGCGGATGATTGGCAAGGACGGCAAGGTGGTTGCGCTGGAGACGCTCAAAACCAAATGGGTCTTCGATCAGAACAAACGTTTCAACCCGGCGTTCTTCGAAGGCAGCGAAAGCCAGATCGAGTGCGACACGATCATTATGGCAATCGGCCAGGCCCCGCGCCTCGACTTCCTCACGCCGGAAGACAAAGTTGAGCTGTCTCCACGCGGCCTGATCGCCGTCAACCCGCAAACGCTGATGACTTCGGCTCCCGGAATTTTCGCCGGCGGCGATTGCGTCTTCGGCCCGCGCCTGATTATCGACAGCGTAGGCGATGGCAAACGCGCCTCGGTCGGAATCGACGAATACCTCCGCAAGAACAAACATCCCGAACCCATCATCGAGGTCGAAATCCTGAAGCGGCATAGCATGCCGCTCGATTATCTAGACATCAACCGCCAGCCGGTGCCCATGCTTCCTCTGGAGCGCCGCACCGGCGTGACTGAAGTGGAGGTCGGCTACGATGCCCCGGAAGCGATAGCCGAAGCGCAACGCTGTCTGCACTGCTGGGTCAACACGATTTTCGAGGGCACGCCCGAAGACGGCACCATGTGCATTCTGTGCGGTGGTTGCGTCGATGTTTGCCCGGAGAAATGCCTGGAACTGGTTTCGCTCGATCGCATCGAGTTCGAACCCCAGACGGTGCAGCACATCCGTGACAACCAGGAATGTTTTGGCGTGGAACTCGACGAAGTGGCGGCCGATGAACTGGGAGTGGTTACCGGCTCCGCCATGCTGAAAGACGAAACGCGCTGCATTCGCTGCGGGCTCTGCGCCATGCGCTGTCCGGTCGGCACGATCACTATGGAGTCATACAACCTCATCCCCGCCGAACCGACCGGGTTGATCTCAGTAGCGGCGATTGGAGCGGGAGTGCAGTCGAAGTAATTTGCGAGACACACATGATGGACGAAACCAAAGCTGCAAATGCCGAAGACACGGTCAGCCGTCGGCAATTTTTTGCGAAACTTGGCCTAGGCTCGCTCGGTATAGCGGCTGCTGGCACAGCTGCGTTCGCATATCAGTTTCTCGAGCCGAATGTGCTGTACGAACCCTCGCCTGTAGTCAATGCCGGCAAGCCCGACCGCTATCCGCTCGATTCCGTCACGCTCGATGTGAACTCGGGCATCTACATTATTCACTCGCAGGAGGGCTACTTCTCGCTCAGCGCGGTATGCACGCATCTGGGGTGCCTCACGGCATGGAAACCGGAATTGGGCATCATTGCCTGTCCCTGCCATGGCAGCAAGTTCAAGCAAGATGGAGAAAAGATCGAAGGCCCGGCACCCCGGCCGTTGCCGTGGAAGCGGATCTGGCTTAACGACGACGGAGATCTTTTGGTTGACCGCTCCACCGACGTTCCTCCGCTGCAGCGCGATTCCTTCGTGAGGGTCTGACTTAGAGAGAACCAGCGATGGCAAAAACGGTAGACCAATATTTCGACGACTTACGCGAGACGCGCGTGTGGCGTTCCATCTTCCGCAGCGGCACGGGATCGAGCACACTGAAGCGTGCCCTGGCCATCCAGCAAAACGTGTTTCTGCACTTATTTTCTACCAAAGTTCGCACCCGCATGCTCAGCTTCAGTGTGACTTGGTATTTGGGCACGTTGACGCTGGGGACGTTCTTTATCCTGGTCGCGACCGGAATTCCTCTGATGTTCTATTACCACCCTTCCGTGCCGCAGGCTTACGCCGATACGAAGGACTTGCAGTTCGTGGTCTCGTCGGGATTGTTTCTGCGCAACCTCCATCGCTGGTCGGCACATGCCATGGTTTTCCTGGTCTTCGCTCATATGTTCAAGGTTTTTTATCGTGGCGCTTACCGCACGCCGCGTGAGTTTAATTGGGTGATTGGCGTTGTCCTCCTTCTCATTACTCTCCTGCTCAGCTATACCGGTTACCTGCTCCCGTGGGACCAATTGGCTTATTGGGCGATTACCGTGGGATCGAACATTGCATCTGCTGTCCCGCTTCATGGGCAACAAAATTCGCTTCCTTATGCTTGGTGGGAACGCGGTCAACGCTAATGCTCTGCTGCGGTTTTACGTCCTGCACTGCATGATTCTGCCGCTGGCTGCGATGTTCTTCGTCGCTATCCATTTCTGGCGCATCCGCAAAGACGGCGGCCTCTACTCCCATGCCAGTGAACCGTCAACGGTGCGCGCGAATGCGGCGACCGGCGACGCCATCGCGAAGGAGGCGAAATAATCATGGCCGACTCCAAAGATTTCACCGCGGGCGTCGATTCCAACGCGAAGAAGTCGCCGCGCCGCATCGTCTTCATCACCCGCCGCACGTCAGCTCAAGTGAAGGCTGAAACTGAAGATCAGACGCAGACTTTCCCCGAGGTCCTGTTTCGCGCGGCCGTGGCGATTCAAGTGCTGGCGATTGCTCTGGTATGGATCGCACTCGTGTTCAACGCACCGCTCGAAGGTCTGGCCGATCCTTCCCACACTCCCAATCCGGCAAAGGCTCCCTGGTACTTCCTCGGCCTGCAAGAGATGCTGCACTACTTTCCGCCAGTTGTCGCAGGCGTGCTGGTTCCCGGCTTGGTGGTGATGGCGCTGATCGTAATTCCGTATTTTAAGGTCAACATCGAAGCGGACGGACTCTTCCTGAAGGACCGGCAGCGGCGGCTACGAATCTTCTATTTAGTCGCGGCCGCTCTGTCCGTGTTCTTGCTGTTTTTCAAGGTGTATGCGGCCCTCGTCCCCACATTAATCATGGCCGGAGTGATGCTCCTGGCGGCGCAGAGTTCGCCGCAATCGTCTTCTGCCTTCCGCCGGTATCTGGCCGGGAGGCCTCTTTCCTATTGGGTTATGACATGGTTTTTATTCGAACTGATGGTGCTGACCGCAATCGGCACATTCTTCCGCGGGCCGGGGTGGGCCTGGGTCTGGCCCTGGCAAGGGTCGTAATGCGCTCATGAAAGAAATACTCAAGTCGCTGTGGCGAAAGTTGTTCGGGGACAGCGTTCGCGCGTTCGGCGTCGTCAGCCTTGTGTTTCTCGCATCGCTCGCGATCGCCCCCGCGAAAAACCACTTCAGCGAGTGGCGGCACTATCAACATGGCTATCTGAAGATGATTCGCAACCGTAGCGATGCGGTGACCTTGCAACGCCACTTCGACGGAGGAATTCAGCAGATCTGGCTGCCCGAACTTGGTGTGGTCGACCGCTGCACAAGTTGCCATGTGGGTTTGAAGGAAGCCAGCCTAAACGATGTTCCCACGCAGCCGTTCCGTCCGCACCCCGTAATTCCGCATAAGCTCGACCAATTCGGATGCACGATCTGCCACCGGGGACAGGGCCCAGCCACAATCGTAGCCGAAGCGCACAGCAGTACGCTGGCGTGGGAGCAGCCGATTCTTCCGGCGAAGTACATCGAGTCGTCATGCGGCGAATGCCATCGCGGGCCGCTGCCGGGCACGCCCCAACTGAATCAAGGCCGGCATCTTCTATCCCGCTACGGGTGCGTGCATTGCCATACCGTAAGGCTGCCCGACGGCAGCGCCATGAAGGCCACCGACGATCCGCCCTCTCTCTCCCACATCGCCGACAAGACCACGCGCGAGTGGATCTATGCCTGGCTGAAAGATCCGCAAGCTTACGCAGGCACGGCCACGATGCCGAATTTCAAGCTGAGCGACGACGATGTGCGAGACATGTCCGCATTTCTTATTGCGAACAGCACTTCGCTGCAGGGAGACACGGCTACGCTTTTGGCGAAGGCGTCGTCTGACCCCGCGGCTGGCGCCAGCTTGTACGGAGAATCTTTCTGCGCCTCGTGCCACGCAGTGCAAAACGCCGCGGGCAACCTGGTGGGCGGTGACGTTGGTCCGGAATTAACCCGCGTCGGGAACAAGGTAAAACCGGAGTGGTTGCAGGCATGGCTGCGGAATCCGCGCAACTACGACGATGAAACCGCGATGCCGCACTACCGCTTTAACGATTCTCAGGTCGCCACACTCTCCGGATTCCTGCTGGCCAAGACTGATTCCGATCTGCTGGCCAATGTCCGTCTCGATGCTGCGACTCCGGAGCAGATCGCCCATGGCAAGCGCCTGGTTTCCGACTACGGCTGTGCGTCGTGTCATGAAATCGCAGGCATCAAGAAGCCCGAAAACTTTGCGCCCGAACTCAGTCGCATCGGAAACAAACCGGTCACTCAACTTGTGTTTCTGCCGGGTATGCAGCACACGCTTCCCGATTACATCGCGACCAAGATCAAGCAGCCGCGTGCGTTTGGACAAGCTTTGAAAATGCCGCAGTACACGTTCACGCCAGCGCAGATTGATTCGCTCGCCACCGCTCTGCTCGCGCTCAACGACCGAGCTGCCACGTTGCCTCCGTCGCTGACGGTGGCGGCGAAGCCGGACTCGGATTACCAACCCGCAGGCAGAGCTGGAAAGCTGATGACCGACCTGGCGTGCTTTAGTTGCCATCGCATCAATGGCCACGGCGGCGACATGGCCCCAGACCTCACTTGGGAAGGCAGTTCTGTGCAACGCCAGTGGCTGGTGGAATTCCTGAAAAACCCGAACACGCTGAGGCCGTCGCTGATTCGCCGCATGCCAAAATTCAATCTCAGCGATGGCGAGGTCAACGAGCTCACTGACTACATCATGACCGTGTACCAAAGCCCGTCGATCGATCGCGATTCCATGCCGCTGAGCGGCTACCCGCAAGGCCAAGTTGAGTTGGGCAGGCAGCTCTTCTATGGCAAATATGCCTGCCAGGGCTGCCACATCGTGGATACCAAGACGGACAAAGGTTACATCGGCCCGACACTAACGCAAGTCGGTTCGCGCCTCACCGCAGCGTGGATCTTCGAGTGGATGAAAAATCCGCAGACACTGCGCCCGGGCACGATAGAGCCTAACCGCGCCATGAGTGACGAAGATGCCCGCGCTCTGACGGCATTCCTCATCTCGCAGAAGGGCGGAGGCAAATCGGAGGTCGCAAGGGCAAAGAGATGATCCGTCCCTCTCTGACCATCGTTACTTTACTCGCCGTTGCTGGCCACGTCCTGTTCGCACAAGACCGCGTCCGTGGTGCCGCCCAAGCCGACCGCCTTTGGTGCAGCCATCGTTGAATCCAGTGGGGGAAAGCAGACCACGCAGGCAGGTACTGCATTGCCCCAGCCCTTGGTCGTACAGGTGAATGATCAGCAGGGATCTGCTGTCACTGGCGCGCTCGTCGAATTCAGCGCTGCACCAGGAGTGACCTTCGATCCAGCCGACGCCCTTACGGATTCCAGCGGCCAAGTCACGACCAACGTTACACTCGGCGGCATGGCAGGCCGATATCAAGTAACCGCATCGAGCACCGACAAAGCGGGAAAGAAAATTTCCCTGACCATCGAAGAGATCGCTCTCGGTTATCAGCAAACTTTAGGGCGTCAGCTCAACAATCAATATTGCGAGCGCTGCCACAATCCCGAATCGACCGTGGAGCGTGTATCCAACTTCGATAATCTCGAAATCAAGCCGCACCCTTTCACTGAGGGCGACACCCTCAACAAACTGACCGATGACGATCTCACTGCCATCATCAGTCATGGCGGTCCTGCGCTCAATAAGTCGGCGCTCATGCCAGCTTGGGGAAACACTCTCAGCCGGTCCGACATTCAGGCGCTTATATCCTATATCCGCGCTATATCCGACCCGCCCAACCCCAATGTTGGCCCCGTCTATGCGAAGAATTAGTCCTGTTACGGCGGAACTGAGACTGCCCTTTGAGTAAGAACGGAGGCCGTGCGCCATTATGGTCCGACTGTGGTCCAACAACTATGCTTTCGTGTCTTCTCAATGACTTTGTGTCGTTCCCGGCGGCGTCAAGTCGTTGAAATGTAATGCTGTCGTTTATTCGGTTGGGCTCATAACCCAAAGGTCGGTGGTTCAAATCCACCCCCCGCAACCAATGCAATCAATAATTTAGGGCGCGGTCGCAGGGCGCCCTTTTCCATTTGTCCGTGTTTTGTTCTGTTCTGCGAATATTGTGGTTACGTGGAGAGTCTCAATGGACCCTTCCGCAACGGTTGCCGGAATCACCAGAGCAAATGCCAGCCTGCCTACGAGCGAGGAGACTAAGTCAGGGTCGAGTTCCCCGACGCGACGACGGGGATCGCCGGCATTCGTAGACTCAAGCGACCTGGGCGTGAGGTGATTTTGCGACCAAAAACATAGTTTCCTGTTTTCCGACATCCACGTGAGTCTTTTATCAAGGAGAAATAATTCTCCTGACCCGCGCTTCGGAGGAGCGCGCACTGTTGCGTCTTGTCAGAGCCCGCAGCTCCGCGAACTCGCCTTGAAACGCTTTCCCCTGTCATCTGAGGGGCTTGCTGATCCAGTGGTCGGTGAAGGTCGAGTGCTGGATGGAAGACTCGATTTTGGGCATGTGGCAGGTTGTACAGTTCTTAGTGTCTACGGGGCAGGCCGCGCCCGGGTGATCGGCGGTTGTTTTTGCGCCTGGCTGATTGACGTGACATTGCAGACAGCGTGAATCGTACGCTGCAGGATCGTGCTCCAGAGGTTGATGGGGATCGTGGCAGGCAACGCAGGTGAGTCGAGCGTCTGGTTTTCCCCAACACTTGCTGTTTTCGAGGCGGTAAGGCGCAAAGCGGAGGTTCAACGCTCCAAGTCCGAGGTTGGTCACAACATCTTCCCAGGTGCGGTGGCACGCGCCGCAGAAATCCACGGACTCGACCGGATCCAAGCGACTGGGATTCATGATCAGGTGTGCGCCCAGTTCCTCCTCTCCCAAATTCATGGCGGCTACATGACTGGAGCCAGGTCCGTGGCAGGCTTCGCAGGTGACGCCCGGCACAGCGCCATTTACATCTAGTTGATTGTTGGTCACGGAAGCGGTTGTGTGACAGGCAAAACATGCGCGGCTCTCTGCCGGTGGCATGCGGCGTCCCGCAGCATCTTCAAGGCTCCGGGGCGTGGCAAGAGATTGCCCCGGAGTGACATTCAGATCTTGAGAAGATGCAAAAAAGGTCAGATGGCTTTCGTAGTAACTGCCGTTTTTCTCGTAGACATAAGTCTGGCCCAGGTGACCGACGCCAAATGCCCACAGCAAGTCGGCGGAGAGGGGCGCCGCGCCATCGCTGGCCGTGACCGTTAGAACGCTTTTCCCGCCTTTGGTTACGATCTGCTCACGGTAGGGACCAAGGCGAAAGGAGAGATGGTCATGCTGGCGAAGTATCTCGGCGTCGGGGGCGCGCACGGCGGCGCGGGCCATGGCGTGTTTTTGCTGGGTCGCAACCTTGGAAGCATGACATCTCGCGCACGTTGCCGCGCCCACGTAACTATCTCGTGTGGCGTCTCCTTTGGTGGGCCACCAGCCGGGCGATTGAACCCGTGATGCGGTGGGCATGGACATGCTGACGGGAGCAGAAGTTTGAGCTAAGGACGCAGAGGCTACAACACAGATTGCGAGCGCGGACACGAGCTGGAGGCCGATACCGGCCCTCGGGGTTAACGCCCCCTGGGTTGACGCGACCTGGGCTGATGCGCCCCTGGCTAATGCCGAAAAACATGTTGCTGGAAACAGGCAGTGCTGAGGATTCTTAGCCGCATCAGCTCGCACAGTCATATTTACGACTAAGGCCGGATGTTTGGCCGTCAAGACGGCTACTATTGTCTCGCCCATTCCGGTTTCGCGTCAACGTGATCCGGATTTCGGTAACGGTGCTGTTCTACTCTCGAACGGAACCGGCACGTGCCAGAACTACTCCTGCTTCATTTTTCAGGATACAGATGCTGAAGTGGGAAAAGCCGCCAGTGAATGCTACAGTAATCCGGGATCGCCGCGCGATCACCGAAACCGTCAGGACCGCTGTCCTCAAAATGATCGCAAATGCACGCTATGCCCGCTCTACTCTTTTGCTTATTGTTGTCTTTTTCCTGAATGCAGCACCAATCCTCCTACGTGGGCAAAGCGGTTCTACGGACGCATCGGTGATCCAACTGAATCACCTCACATCTTTTTCCGCGCTGCCGGATGGGATCGACTTGCGGGGCGGCGATGCGCACATGCAAATTATCGCCCTGCGCGATGACGTCGTGCGTATACGCGTGTCGCGGTCCAGAGAATTTGCAGAGGACGCCTCGTGGGCTGTGCTCAAGGAAGCGCGGCAAAGTAGAGTTGCCGTAACGCCAGACAACGCGTCGGATGCAGTTGGCTTCCAGACCCGGGTTCTCCGCGTTTCCATCGACCGGCAGACCTTCGCATTGACGATCTCCGACCACAGTGGAAGTGTTCTTCAAAAGGACATACGACCGATTGAATTTCACGGCGAATCCTTTCGCGTTTATAAAGCGATGCCGCGCGACGAGCACTACTTCGGCCTGGGGGACAAACCTGGTCCCTTGGATCGGCGCGGGCAGGCATTCGCGATGTGGAACACGGATGCGTACGCTTTCCAGGAATCCACCGATCCCATCTATAAAAGCATCCCCTATTTCATGGCGTTCCGTTCTGGCCGCGCCTTTGGAGTATTCCTCGATAACACCTGGCGAAGCAGCTTTGACTTTGGCAAGGAGTTCCCGGATACATATTGCTTTGGCGCCACAAGCGGGCCCTTGGACTACTATTTTTTCTACGGGCCCACTCCGAAGCAGGTGGTGGAAACGTATGCCTGGCTTACCGGCACCACGCCTTTGCCCCCTATCTGGGCGCTCGGTTTCCAACAGTCGCGTTACAGCTACACGCCGCAAGCGCGAGTGCTTGAAGTCGCAAACCGCTTCCGGACAGACCACATTCCCGCAGATGTCATCTACCTCGACATTGATTACCAGCAGCAGAACCGTCCGTTCACCGTGGATCACAACCGCTTTCCCGATTTTCCCGGAATGATCTCGCAGCTTGCCGCCAAGAACTTTCACGTCGTCGCCATTACCGATCTGCACATTGCCGACTATCCTGATCATGGCTACGTACCCTACGACTCCGGGATTGCTGGCGACCACTTCGTAAAAAGTCCCGACGGCAGTGTCTATTCCGGAGTCGTGTGGCCGGGGCCCAGCGTCTTCCCGGACTTCACGCGCGCGCAGACTCGCGACTGGTGGGGCGGCCTGTATCGGGATTTTTACAAGATGGGCGTCGCAGGCTTCTGGAATGACATGAATGAGCCGTCAGTCTTCAGCTCACCGACCAAGACGATGCCCTTAGACGTAATCCACCGCATCGACGAACCAGGGTTCATGAAGCGTTCTGCCAGGCACGCGGAGATTCATAACGTCTATGGGATGGAAAACTCCCGCGCTACCTTCGAAGGACTGCAGCACCTCAATCCCGATTTGCGCCCGTTCGTACTGACGCGCGCCAGCTACGCTGGTGGCCAGCGTTATGCGGCTACCTGGACGGGGGACAACAGCAGCACCTGGAATCACCTTCGCCTTACAACTCCGATGCTTGAGAACCTGGGCCTCAGCGGCTTTGTCTTGAGTGGAGCCGATGTGGGCGGATATGCAGGAACGCCGCAACCCGACCTGCTTACAAAATGGATCGAGATCGCTTCGTTCCAGCCCATTGATCGCGATCATACCGGGAAGGGGACCGGAGACCAGGAACCGTGGGCCGGAGGCCCGGAGGCTGAATCGATCCGCAGGCGGTTTATTGAAGAGCGCTATCGCCTGATGCCTTACCTCTACACGGTGGCTGAAGAGGCTTCACGCACGGGTATCCCGATGGAGCGGCCACTCTTTCTTGAGTTCCCCGAAGCCGCAAGCGATCATCATCCCATCGATATCGATCTTCAGGCAGCGGGCGAATTTCTGCTTGGCCCGGATATATTGATAGCAGCGCCGCCTTATCCCGATGAGATCGATAACTACGTCGTCGAGTTTCCTTCAGCAACCTGGTACGACTATTGGACCGGGCAGCCCGTTTCTAAGCCTGCGCCCCGAGATGATCGGGATCCCAATGCTCCCGATCCCAATGCCCCAGCAAGCCCAACCGATCAGGTGCCGCTTACGACCTGGATACGCCCTGAACTCGCATCTCTGCCGGTTTTTGTCCGCGCGGGCGCGATTCTGCCGATTGCTCCCCTGATGCAAAGCACCAATGAAATTCCGCAGGGCCCGCTCACCCTGCGGGTCTATTCTGGCAACGGATGCGCGGGTCACCTCTACCTGGACGATGGCAAGACTTACGCTTACAAGATGGGAGTCAATCTGCGAATGGATTTCCGCTGCGAGGTAAATGCCGATCGCTTGATCCTTCGCCTTGGAGAGCATAAAGGCTCTTACCCCGCGTGGTGGCGAGAGATACGCGTTGAGATCTACGGTTGGTCACCCCGCAAACGCGCGGCACGCCTTAACGGGCGTAACGTTTACGCAATTTTGGATTTGTCGCCAGGCAAAGTCGCTATCACTGCCCCAGACGACGGAGGAGGCGAAGTGTTGGAGATTGAATGATGGGTTCGAGTGTCCCGGCTTCGCTTTGGCGGGATTTTTCTGCCTCCGGATGCGTCATTCCTCGCCGCGGTTGGGAGAGACGTCGTGGCGGACTCAGCGTGGGCGCACGCTGATCAGTTCAGCTCCCACCGGCACTCCGCGAGCGATATTGACTCGGACCAGCGCCTCGAAAGGCCTTATCCCCTGCTCGGTGCCCGAACCGGGGATCTCACGCAGCAGTTTCTCTACCGTCTCCGGGCGGCAAGCAAATTCCACTCCGCCTTGCGTCCCGAAAGTGGTCGTTCCCGCCAGAATCATCACGTACCGCCCGGATCCCATTCCCGGCACCAGTCCGATGACCGAGTAATCTTCCGTCAGCGAAGCACCGGAAGGACTGGCGAGGTAGGTGGTGGCCTCGCCCGGCTTCGGATGTTTGTTGACGATCGAAAGATCGCCTCGGCGCGGCCCCGAAGCCATCCGCTGAAAAACGAATTCCTGCATGTTAGGAATGTCGAGCAACGAGAGATTCTCTGACGGAGATCCGACAAATATCAGGTTGTTTTTTTTGGCGTCGTCGAGTGAGAACAAACTCCCGCGCTTTACCCGGATTTTCTGTCCCAGTGTGCCGAGCGCTTCATCGAGAGCATGGATAGCCAGAACCTCTCCCACACCTGTGTAATGGTCATACACCGCGACCTTCGAATCCTGACGCGAATCGTAATAACGCATCCCGGTTTCCGGCCGTCCAACGAAGGCAGCATTGCTGAAGATCACCCAAGGCTCCTCGGCTCCTGAGGTAAACGGCCTCCAAAAGTCAGCCAGAGGGCCGATGGACCGAGCCGCAGTGGGCTTGGCCATCGTGGCCCCCTCCATTCGGCGGTTCCACAGCATGCTTCCCAAAGCGATCAAGGAGATGATGAGACCGACCACCAAGAAGATCACAGCGATCCGCCAAGGTGCCGGGACATGCATCTCCGGCGGAGACACCCTCTGGGGTTGCGCTCCCGAATCGGCCGGCCTCGCGGCGACAGACCGCACCTCGAACGTGAGGTGATAGCTGCCCTTCGGAATCTTAACCACGATGGGATCAGCTGCTCCCTCGGTAGCATAGTATTCCGCAAGCTTCAGCCGAAGACGCCCAGCTTGCACGCGGATGGTTGAGTCGGTTTGCGGATCAAAGTCCGCGGGCCGTCCGTACACCTCGGTGGCAATCTGATACTCCTTCAGCGGCGCATGGGGCTGATAGAGGGCTTGTTTTGCGAGATATTGCAGCAGCCGGCACAGGGATTCCGAGCCGCGCAGACTATGACTTTTAATAATGTTATCTATTTGTTGGAAGAATTGCTCTTGCTCGGCGGCAAAAGTGTGTGTCACAGCCATTTAACACCGACGTAACAAAGGATCGCATCGCGCTGCAGCAGCAGCATTTTACAGCAGTAACGTCTTGAAACATAGTGAAACTTTTTCCATCGCGGCCCTTGTACTACAAATGCACTACTTGATCGGGCGTCTGTGGAAATCCAAATCTCTCACCCCCCAACTGGAGGCGACATTTGAGAACCAAATTCTCTATCTTTCTGCTTCTTGTACTGTGCTTAGCCGGCTTGGCCTTAGCTCAGACAGACACAGGCCGTCTCTTTGGAACTATCACCGATTCAACGGGTGCCGTGGTCGCGAATGCGACCGTTAGCGTGACCGAAATTGCAACCGGCCGGTTGATAACGGCGACGACGGGCGCTTCGGGCGACTACTCGGTCAATGCGCTGCCTGTAGCGAAGTACCACGTTGAGGTGAAGAAAGATGGGTTTAAGACCGCAACCGCCGAAATTGCCATCGATGTTTCCCAAGTCCTAGAGATCAGCCTGAAGCTGGAAACTGGCGCCGCCACCACCACCGTTGAAGTGACCGGCGAAGTTCCGATTGTGGATACGTCCACGTCAAGCGTCGGCGAAGTGATTCAGGGCCGACAGATAGTGGATCTCCCCTTGAATGGCCGCAACTTCACGGCGTTGGCCTTGCTGACCCCGGGCGTCAGCCGCGGTGCTTACAGCAATATCGCAGCCGGCAGCGGCCCTGGGGGGGCGGCAGCCGAGACTTGGCGCAACTACGATTCGGGTGGAGCTGCGCTGGCGGTAAACGGCCTGCGCCCTCAGGCTAACAATTATATTATGGACGGCATCGACAACAACGAATCACTGGTGAACACGATCGTGATCTTCCCGGCGATCGAAGACGTAGCGGAGTTCAAGACAACTACCAACGTTGCACCGGCGGAGTTTGGACGCGCAGGAGGCGCGGTCATCCAAGTCGCCACGAAGTCCGGAACCAACTCCATCCACGGCTCCGCGTACTGGTTCAACCGTTCCAAGATCGCTGCCGCGGATGTCTTCCAGTACACCGCCGAAAAACAGTGTACTTTCCTTGGCGAGTCAGGCTGTGTGGCCCTTCCGCCGCTAAGCCGCAACCAGTTCGGCGCGTCGCTGGGCGGCCCTATCTGGAAGAATAAGTTGTTCGCCTTTGTCGATTACCAGGGTTGGCGCCAGGTTCTACCGGCTGGCGTTTACACCACCCTAGTACCGACAGCAAAGATGCGCACAGGCGATTTCACCGAACTACTCAGCCCGGGCGGAACGGGAACCGCCACCAGTACGCCGGATGCGGCCGTCTGCCCGAACCTGTATTCCGGTGGTAACGTAATGCCGCAGTTTGCCTCTGGCTTGGGATACGTTTATAACCCTCAGACCTGTCTGCCGTTCGGCTGGGTGGGCAATTCTACGACGGGGTCGGCGGGTCCCAGCATCAACATCGTTCCGACTGCCAACCAGATTCAGCCCGCGATCGCCTATCTGAACTTGTTTCCTCTCCCGAATATCGCGGGTGCGAACGTCGCGGCCAACTCCTCTAACTTCAGCCAACCACAATCTCAGGTCATCAATGAGAACGATTACGACGCGCGCATTGATTTTGTGGCCACGTCAAAGGACACTATCTTCGGCCGTTACAGCCTGGGCACGGACTTCCTGAATGGTACGCAAATTCTCTCGGACTCCAGTCACTACCTGCCCCGCGGCGGCGGCACAAACCCGTCCCATCCGCGCCAGGTTGCCACGGGCTGGACCCACATCATCAGCCCCACGATCATCAACGAGTTTCATTATGGCTGGATCCGGGATCTTCTCGGTTACCAGCAGCCGAACGGCAGCGTTCCGACGGCGGCCAACATTGGCATCCAAAATGCCAACACTTCTCCGCTCCTCGGCGGCATGCCCATCATCGGCGGATGGTATGGGAACATCGACTACGTCGGCGACGGTGGCCCCTATCTGGTTATTGAGCCCACCCAGCAATTCAGCGATACGGTGAGTTGGATCAAAGGCAAGCACGCGTTCAAGTTTGGAGCCAGCATTATTCATCGCGATGTGAATTGGGATCAGGGCAATAATGCCAAGGGCTACTTCTGGATCGACGATGGCAGCTTTTGCTGCGGCGCGTTCCCCGCCCCAACGTCGCACCATGGGACCTTCACCGGCTATGAGGACTCGGAACTGCTTGCCGGGTTCGTGGGCGCTTACTCGTTTGGTGCATTTAGCGGGTACTTTCAGACCCGCAGCTGGGAGAATGGCTTCTTTGCCCAGGACGACTGGCGCGTCAACCACAGGTGGACGCTGAACCTGGGCCTGCGTTATGACCTTCTCACTTGGCCGACAGAAGCCAGCAACCACCAGTCCAACTTCAATCCCGCGACCGGAGAACTGGTTGAAGCCGGCACAGCCGCAGCCTCTGCTGCCGGATACAACAGAGCTCTCATCAACACGCCGAAGCATGACTTCGGACCCCGCATTGGATTTGCCTGGGATATGTTTGGAGACGGCAAAACCGTGCTTCGCGGCGGGTATGGGCTGTTCTACTATCTGGACCGCGGCGGCGTTGGCAACGAGCTTTCCAACAACCCGGACTACAACGGGACTTCGACCCTTTATGCCTGTCCGACTGCGACGACGTGCGGCACCGGGTACCGGTTCACGTTTATGGGGCAAGGGCCCCTGGGAGACAACAACCCCGCCGATGCCACGAACCCTCTTCCGCCGAAAAATGGCGGCATCGCCCCGAATGCGGTGACTAGCGGCAACAACGTGATTTACTACCCGAAAAACAGCCCCAACTCGCACATCCAGGAATGGAACCTTCAGATTGAGCGTTCCCTGGACAGCAAGACATCGCTGGACGTGGCCTACGTTGGAACGAAAATGAGTAATCTTGCCACTACGTTCAACGCCAACGGGACGATTTTTGGCACTCCCGGCACAAGCTGGTTCCCCTCCGTTGGGGGTACGATCAACCCGAACGGTGTTGGCGCTATCCAATCGACGGAGATGATCGGGAACGGAGACTACAACGCTTTGCAGGCTAAAGCGACACGCCGCATGAGCGGCGGACTTCTGCTGACAGCGGCCTACACCTGGTCGCACACCCTGGATGATTCCCTCTCAGCATTCGGCTCATCCAGCGGCGTCATCATGGGAGCCAACGGAACGCCGCTGCTACAGTTTGAGCGTGGCAACGCAGACACAGACCAGCGCCAGCTCTTCACCTTCAGTTCCATCTACGAGCTACCCTTCGGACGCGGAAAAGCTTTCGGTAACGACGCACCGAGGGCAGTGAATTACGCGCTGGGCGGCTGGCAGTGGAACAACGTGATTCTGCGAGCTACCGGCACACCAATCGACATTTCGGGCGCGCCGACCGGGAATGGCCGTCCGGATTATAACGGCGGTTGCAAGACCAACGTCTCGTGGCATGTCTGGATCGCCTGCCCAGCCGGCGCCTTCACAGCTCCCGCTGGTCCGTTTGGACAAGGCAATCTTGAACGGAATGCTTTCCCAGGGCCGGGAACCTTCAGCTGGGACATGTCCCTCGTAAAAAATATTCCGATCAAGGAGCGGGTAACGGCGCAGTTGCGCGCCCAAGTCTACAACCTGACCAACACGCCACAGTTCCAGAACCCGGACAGCAAATACACCGACGGCAGTTTCGGGCAGCTGTTCAGCGCTCGGGTTTCCCCCCCGAATCGAGAACTCGAACTCGCGCTGCGTGTGTCCTGGTAACCAACAGCCCGGGGAGACGCTTGAGACAACTCTTAAGCGTCTCCTGATTTGCTTGAGCGGGATAAGTTCTCCTTTCTTAGTTGGTTTGTTCCGCGCCTATTCGGTTGGTCTGCCTCAAACGGACCCTGCTAACGTCATGAGAAACAAACGTGCCTTTGGGCTACCCTTGATTCTGACATGCCTCCTGACGCTGCCGGCATGGCCGCAGTCCGATGCCAGGGCGAGGCAAGATCCCGTAGTTCACAATCCCGTAGTTCACAAAATCGAGCCGCCCAACTGGTGGGTAAACTACACGCCAGCGCTCACGCTGCTGCTCACAGGTGAAAACCTGGGCGGCGCCCGCGTGCAAAGCCCGACGAGGGGGCTGACCGTGCGTGGCGCGGAAGCATCAGCTAATGGACACTACCTCTTCGTCCACTTGCAACTTAGCTCCGATCTATCCTCAGGAACCGTTCCCCTGCAGTTGATCACTTCCGCAGGATCGACGACGGTCCCCTTGCCGCTGCTGGCTCGCGCGGACTCCCGCGGCCGCTTCGAAGGCTTTTCTCGCGACGATGTCATCTACCTGATCATGCCCGACCGCTTCGCCGACGGCGACCCGTCGAACGATCAGCCCGCAGCTTCGAATGGCCGTTATGACCGCAGCAACCCCATGGCATATCACGGCGGCGATCTGCGCGGCATTCGAGAGCACCTTGGATATCTGCACGATCTCGGCGTTTCCACGTTGTGGCTCACTCCCGTCTGGAAGAATACCGACTCCGACTACCACGGCTACCACGTCGTCGATTTCTATGCCCTCGATGACCACATGGGCTCCATGCTGGAATACCAGGCGCTGGTTGCCGATGCGCACCGGCTGGGTATGAAGGTGCTGATCGATTACGTCGTCAATCACACCGGCCCACAGCATCCATGGGCCAATGATCCACCGACGCCGACTTGGTTTCATGGCACTCCTGCCCATCATCTGGAACCTGCATATACGTTCGCTGGGCTAGTCGATCCCCATGCTTCGCCGCGCGAGTATCTCAACACGCTCGACGGCTGGTTCGCTGGCAGGTTGCCTGATCTGAATCCAGACGATTCAGCACTCGCTCTCTACCTGGCGCAAAATGCGATGTGGTGGATGGAGATTGCGCAATTAGATGGCTTCCGTCTGGACACATTCCCCTATTCCACGCGCCAGTTCTGGAGCGGATGGCACGAGCGAATACGCCAGCTGTATCCGCAGATCGATTATCCGCAGATCATGGACGTCGGCGAAGTGTCCGACGGTGATTCGACTATCACGTCATTCTTCGAAGGCGGACGAAAGCAGTTCGATGGCATCGACTCCGGCGTCGCTACGGTCTTCGATTTCCCGCTCTGCTTCGCCCTGCGCGATGTAGTCATCAAAGGCGCGCCGATGGAAAAGATCGTCACTGTTCTTCGGCACGACGAACTCTATCCCCATCCCGAAACGCTGGTCACCTTCATCGGAAATCATGACCAAGAGCGCTTCGTGAGCGAAAAGGACAGCAACCCGGCCAAACTCAAAGCCGCTTTTGGATTGCTGCTAACCTTGCGCGGGATACCGCAAATTTATTCCGGTGACGAAATCGCGATGCCGGGCGGCGCCGACCCCGACAACCGCCGTGACTTTCCTGGAGGCTTTCCCGGTGATCCGCAAAACGCCTTCACCGCCAGCGGACGCACCGCCGAAGAACAGGAGGTATTCGCCTACGTGCAGTCGCTGCTGGCGCTCCGCAATAGCCACCCCGCGCTGCGTACCGGAAGGCAATGGCACATCGGATGGGATGACACCTATTACGCTTTCCTGCGTGAGTTGCCCGAAGAGAAGCTGCTGGTTGTCTACAACAATGCTCCGAAGACAGTCGCACTCAACATTCCAGTCGAAAACACGCCGCTGGATTCTGCCCACCAGTTGCAGACGGTGTTTGGTAGTAGCGCCGCGGAAATTGTAAGCGGCAACGTGCGCGTCTCACTGCCGGCCCAGACACTCTCCGTGTTCAGTGTGCGTTAATCGTAACCAATCCGCTTGATTGGAACGTCTGTCTCTGGCTGTTGACTTTTGTTCGTTGCCGACGGAAGCTCGTCCATGGGGTTCTGCAGTCTGTTCTGCATTTTGTCGGGGGTTTGCCGCAAGTGACACGCGATGCCTGGCCTGCAAATCGTCTCCTCGCAGTCTTGCTTTGTGCGGCGCTGCTTACGTCCGGGGGCAGGACTGTTCGGGCGCAGAACACGGGCCATTCCGCCGAGTCCACGCTGATGCGGCAAGTCCACCAGGCGCTCAGCCTCGACGAGCATGGCGACCGGCAGGGGGCCATGGATCTTACCCTGCGCTTGCTCAAGCAGCACCCTGATTTTGAGCCGGCAATCAAGCTGAAGGGCATGTTGCTGGAGGAGGCAGGCCGCTCCTCCGAAGCGGCGGCGGCCTATGAAGAGGCGTTGAAGCTCGCGCCCAACGACGCAGATGTCTTGCTGAAAACTGGCGCCTACAGACTGGCGGCGGGCCAAAAGGAAGAGGCCATCAAGCTGCTGCAGCACTGCATCAAGATTCTTCCCGGCGACGGAGACGCACAATATTATCTTGCCCAGGCCTATCACCTGAATGGGCAGGACGACCTCGCGCTGGCCGCAATCCGGCTGAGTTTGAAGGCCGAGCCCGACAATGCATCGGTGTGGCAGAAGTACGGAGAGCTATTGTGCGTTTCGGAAGATTGCGAGACGGGGTTGAAGTGGATGCTGAAGGCGCGGCATTCCGATGCCACGCTGCCCAGAATTGATTATGACATTGCTTTGACCGATTTGAAATTGATGGATCTTGACGGGGCCGCGCAGTATGCCGTTCGGGCAGTTGAATTGCAGCCTAATGATGTATCCGCCTTGCAACTGCTTGCGAGCGTGGATGTAAAGCTCGCTAAATGGCAGGAGGCCAGGAATGCCTTTGAACGCATCCTTGTCTTCAAAACCAACGACGTGGATTCGCTGTTCGGGCTTGGCCAATGCGAACTGGAACTGAAGAACTATCCGGCCGCCATTGATAAATTGCAATTGGTGTTGCGCCTCGCCCCTACGCGGCTGTTGGCGCATTACTATTTGTCGCGGGCGTATGCCGCGATGGGCAGGACGGAAGACGCCCGCCACGAGGCGGCGCTGCATCAACTGATGATGGAACAGATGACGTTCGTCCGTTCCGTCGAGAGCGAAGGAAGCGAAAGCCCCATAACGGCCCAAGCCTCCCAAATGCTGGCGGAGCATCACGAAGAGGATGCGTTGCAACTGTATCGGAACCGTTTCAAGGGCACTGCCGCTACTCTTGCGGATGCCTACGTGTTCATTGGGAAGCTATATCTCGGTTTGGGAGACACGCAAAACGGCTTGCGCAGCCTTCATCATGCGCTGGAAATTCAGCCCACCGTTCGAGGGGCTCATACTTATGAAGGAATATTGGCGCTGAAACTCGGCGACCTAAGCGGGGCCGAGAATGAGTTTAAGGCGGAACTGGCAAACGACCCGAATTATCAGACGGCGATTGCCGAGATGGGCGAAGTCCGGTACCACCAGGAACGCTGGTCCGATGCGGCGGAGCAACTGGCGAAGTCCAGAACCATGACCCCAGAGTTGCTTTACATGCTTTGCGATTCTTATTTCCATATGGGAAAAATTGCAGATGCCGACTTGACCGCCGAAACGGCGGCGGCGTACGGGAGAAACAACCCAGAACTCATGAAAGGCCTTCTCGACCTTCTCCAACATAATGGGCAAACGGAGCTAGCGCAGCGTTTGTCGCCTAACCTCTCGCAGAAATAGAGACAGGTGTAAATAACTTGAACTCGACCTTCCGGACACCGCTGGCGAGGTCTCGCGTATCGATTACAGGCATCCTGTCCCTCCCTTCCGGCTGCCCCTTTTGCCCGACGCGGTTGGGGGTTTTGAGCGCTATGGCGATATAACGTCAACTGAGACTTGGTTCAGGCGGATTAATTATCGTCGACCTGATCCCATGGGTAGTCAACTGCGGTACAAGAAATTACCCATCCAGGGTGACACCATGCTCAGCGATGAACAACTCCAACGCATCGGCGACTCCTATCGACGTGGCTACCAAGACGGTTACGCAAGACGGAAAAAACGGGAAGACAGAGACACGAAGCCATCACCTGGACTGGACCCTTGGCGGCCTGGCGAGCGCCCTTTCGTTGGCTTCGATTACTCCGAAGGCTACCAAGCCGGCGCGAACGACGCGAGATGGGATCACCAAGCAGCCGCCGGTCAGCGATTGCGTTCTTTATATCCGGAAATCTTGAACCGATCCTCTCTCGACCGCGACAAGTAATTGCGGCCCAGGCGCCCCAAAACCGGGTCAATGAGTGCTATAGAGGTGTTACGCCAACAACGAATTAGGAGCCCTGCTTCAAGAACAGTACCTTCGCTATTGACTCTGGGCCACGCTCCAGAGTGTATCCTTCTCGTATGGAGACCCAACCAATCCAGATTGGCGAACTCGCAAAACGAACCTCGATAAGCGTTGACGCCATTCGTTTCTATGAAAGACGTTCCTTGCTGCCCAAGGCAGCCCGCAGCACTGGGGGATTTCGGCTGTATTCCACTGATGACCTCGAACGACTTCTTTTCATTCGCCAGATTCACGGACTAGGTTTCTCCCTGCGAGAAATCCGAGAGCTAGTGGAGTTGAGGACAAGGAAGGTCGATGCTTGCGAGACCGTACGAGAACTGCTCAAGCACAAGTTGACTGTCATTCGTGCTAAGAGACGGGAGCTTCAGGGACTCGAATCTCAACTGATGACCGACTTAAGAAAGTGCAACAAGGAACTCCTGCACAGGAAGCGGCACACGGCTTGTGCGTGTCCGGTGCTGGAAGAGGTAGCAAAGTGAGAGCTGAAGTCTTATTTGTTCCGGGTTGCCCGAATTACGAACCCGCACGAGAACGTCTGCAAGGTGTTCTTGTCTCTGTAGGGTTGGACATTGAGGTTCATGGCGTTCCCGTCAACACGGGAGAAGATGCAATGGCCTTGATGTTTCCCGGTTCTCCAACGATTCGCATTGACGGCGCGGATGTCGAACCTAGCCAGATAAATGCACCGGGATTGACTTGTCGCCTCTATGCAAACCAGACGGGAGTTCCGTCAGAGGAAACGCTTCGACTGGCTGTTTTGAGAGCCAAGGATGGCATGTGATGAAGCTGGCAGAAAGAGCGACGCCTGTTGCAGCGGTTGTTGCTGCACTATCGACGTTGGCGTGTTGCCTGCCATTCGGTTTTCTAGGGGCGTTGGGGTTGGCTGGAATAAGCGTTCGACTACAAAACTCCAGGCCGTGGCTGCTTGCCTGTGCTGTCGCACTACTCGTTGTCGGATTCGTTCAGTTATATCGTGGCCGCAATCAGTGCAGAAAGCGAAGTACAGTGAGCATCACGCTGTTTTGGGTCGCAGTTGCCTTCGTCCTGCTCATCGTGCTTTTTCCGCAAGTCATTGCGACCCTGTTCGCTGGTTGAAACATGGGATTCAAAACCAAGTGCTGTCTAGTGACAACCGCCGTCGTCGCTGTCTTCGCGTTCTGGTGCTTTTGGGGGTCGTCACGTACGCCAGCCGGACAACCGCCACTCACGTCCTTGACCCCAGACAATTTCGACACTTTTCGTCGAGCGTTCAATGATTCTGCTGAACGTACTAGATTAGTGCTGCTGTTGTCCCCTACCTGACCATATTGCTTGCGGGGGTCTTCCGCAATCGAAGACATCTTGAAACACAGCCCCTCGATGTCGGTTCGCGTTCTTGTTGTATGGGAGCCGATGTTGCCGACGGACTGGTCCAAGCCAAGCGGCATGGTGCAGGGGCGTGTCTCAGACTTGCGGGTTGTCCAGTTCTGGGATAAAGAGCATCTCGTCGCCAAGGAACTCAAGCAGCAGTTTCCGAGTTCACAACCCCTGTGCTGCCAGCGTCACGGTGTTCTCTGGGATTTTGCTACAATCTACCCGCCTAAGGTTGAGTGGAATGCGTCATCACCAGTCTTCTTTGGCGGTGCTGTCTTAGACGTTGCAGACGACGTGCGCCAGCATCTACCGTCCGTGAGCAGCAGTCGCTGATGAGGCGGAACGGATGATTTGGGTGTTGTAACCAGGGCATTTACACTCAAAACCCCCTCCCAAGGGCATGCCCGACGGTAGCGACCCCATCCGACAGCATGTGTGCAAAACCAAGTCTTGGCTATCACAGATACGTGTAGCCTAGGGCGCGCTCTCTGTCACGGTGAGGACCTGATCGGCCTTTACATTTTTCAAAACCTGCTTAACACCGCTCGGCCATGTCAGTTCAATGCTGTCGACAACGCCGGCCGAACCCAGCCCGAAGTGTACGCGCTTATCGCTGGAAGAGCTGTAGCTGACCGCGGTCGTCGCCTGGTTATATTGGGTGCCCAGAGAAGTGGTTATCTTGACCTTTGTTCCCAGCCCGTCGCGGTTGGACTTGACCCCGACCAGTTTCAGAATGATCCAGTGGTTTCGGTTGCCACCGTTCTGAGTATTAGACCGGTTCATCCATATCTCCGGCGGTCCGTTCAGAACGGTCACGACAACATCGATCTTGCCGTCATTGTTGAGGTCGCCAAAGGCCGCGCCGCGATGCGCGGCCGGAACGGAGAAGGCGGTTCCCGCCTTTGCGCTCACGTCTTCAAAAGCCAAGTTGCCTTTGTTGCGAAACACTCGATTGGGTTCGGCAAAGGGCCGGTGCGCCAGCTCCATGGCATTGTCCAGAATGTCGGCGTTGGCGGTGAACAAGTCTTTGTTCCCATCGTTGTCGAAATCGAAAATCCCCGCTCCCCAGGCCGTTGAGCGGCTGGTCAGGGCACTCAGCCCTGCCGTCGCGGTGACATCTCGAAATTGACCCTCCCCCAGATTCTTGTACAGGGGAAAAGCTTCCCCGAACATCGCAGTTTCAAAGATGTCCGGCCTTCCATCGTTGTCGATATCCCGGAAATCGGCGCCCATGCCGGCTATGGCTTTGCCGTACGCGTTGTACGCAACCCCGGCGAGCAACGCGACGTTGGTAAAGGTTCCATCTCCGTTGTTGTGAAAAAGATAATTCTCGAAGGTGTCGTTGGAGACGAAGACATCGGTAAAGCCATCGTTGTCATAGTCGGCAAACGCTAAACCCATCCCTTTGCCGACATACTGGGAAATGTGGGACTGCTCCGAGACGTCGGTAAAAGTACCGTCGCCGTTGTTGTGATAAAGAATGTTCGGTGTTCCCAGAAAATCGACTGGCGAGCAGTAAGCCGGAAGTCCTTGCTGAACGCAGTGCGCGGCAGTCTTGATGTTGTAATTAAGATAGTTCACCACAAAAAGATCCAGCCGCCCATCGTTGTCGTAGTCGAACCATCCCGCAGCTACAGACCATGCCTTGCCAAGCTTGGGGACGATTCCGCCGACTCCCGCCTTCTCGGTCACATCCGTGAAGGTGCCATCTCCATTGTTATGGAAGAGCTGGTTGCGGTTGACGCCGGTGACGAAAAGATCGACAAACCCGTCATTGTCGTAGTCGCCAGCAGCCACTCCCATGGAATATCCGATACCCTGCAGGCCAGCCTTCTCAGTTACATCAGTGAAGGTTCCGTCCCCATTATTGCGGAAGAGCCGGTTTGAATAACTGGCATCGCTTTTTTCAAGCGATGGGATAGCAGCCCCGTTGGTAAAGAAAATGTCGAGCAAACCGTCGTTGTTGTAATCGAACAGCGCTACTCCGCCAGCCATAGTTTCAAATGTGTAGCGCTGGGGACTGACGCTGTTCTTGAGGGTGAACTTGATCTTCGATTGTTCGATCACGTTCTCGAATTGAATGGCCGATGCGGCCTGCACCGCTTTTCTCGCGCCCTCTTTGCCGGGAGCAGCCCGGCCGGCCTGCGTCGCCCGATGCGGCGCTGGCGCTTGGACGGAGGCCGGCGAGGCTTGGGCAGACAGGCTGAGAAAGCTCCACAGCAGGCAAAGAGCCAACTGAGCAGCGAGAACGATTTCGGTGGTGGCTCTGCTCGAATCGGCGCCGGCGCAGCAGGCAGCCATAAAATCGAGATCCTCTCCGTTGGATGGATTGATAAACTCCGAATTTTCTCACAGAAATCGGAAACCGGGGCCGATACCGGTGTAGTGAGTCTCTTGCCAGCCTGGACGGCTGGCACCTACTACTTTGATCCGATATCCCAGTTCCGTCATCAGCCGCTCGAACCAGCGTGTATTTCCAGTGGCCTCCATGCCAACCGCACACTGATTTCTCGCTGCCTTAGTTCGCGATAAAACCGCTCGGCATCGCCCGAGACCTGGACCAACTTCCGCTCTCCTGTGTCCCCCGTCTCCGTATTCAACCAACTTACTTGTTGCCAGCTGGGATGAAAATCACACCCTATAATCATCATGCGAAGGCTCCTTCCTTCCCAGCGTCTTTGGTCCTCAACTTCAGACTACCGGGTTCGATTTAAGCCTTCGCTCTTATCCAATCAGTTTCTGGATAGTGCTGCGTAGGCTACAACCCATCCAGAATGGACGGCAGCGCTGTCTTAGAACTCTAAGTCGGCAATCAACTTCAAGAGTCGAAGAAGTGTTGTGCGTTCTTCCGGAGTCAGTTCTTTTCGGAGTTTATCGTCAGCGGCTATCCTCGTATTGATCAGCCGTTTCCTGTATTTTTGGCCTTTGGGCGTCAATGTAACGTGAATTGCTCTACCCGATTTTGCTTTTCTCTCCGACATAAGCCCTTGCTGAACCATTGACTTGATGGCTCGGTGCACGACGGTTCGGTCGATACCGAGAAGTGTGGCGATTTGATTCTGATTGAGCGCGGCACCGCCTCGGAGTGTGGATAGGATGAAGCCACGAGTCGCAGAGCACCGAGTTTTTCGCTCAAGTCTCTTCCCGACGGAAAAATAGGCTGCAGCAATATGGGCAAGTACTGAGTCCCTTAGGATGTCTTGAGGAATATCGTTCTTTGGAACGATGATCATAGGACGGTCACCGTGGCATCGAGAGGCCGCCGCCACTGAGGCGGTTCCGCATAAGCAGGCGATTTCTTCCCGATCGCAATCACCATCACAATTTCATGATACCGGGTTGACAGCCCGAGAAATCTGGAGAGTCTGCGGCCATCGAATCCTTCCATGGGGCACGTGTTGAGCCCCAGTGCTTCGGCGGCAATCATAAGATTCTCACAGGCCAACGATGTACTCTTCGTCGCCCACTTTAACAAGTCCTGTCGAAACACTGGTGGCATCCCCATCGTCTTCCACAGATTCACCAGTCGAAAAATCGCCCACTTGACCGCGCCAAAAATGCCGAACAGACCCGGCATGAACAGGATCCGGCCAATCTTCGCCTTCCGCTCGTAGTCTCTGATTTTGGCGTCGCTGAAGCCGCTCCTGCGCATCCACTCCAACTGGGCTTGCGAGGTCGCCGTCAGCGACCCGATGTCGGCCACCGCAACCACCAGCGCCGATGCCGTTGCCGCCGGCATTTGTCCCATGCAGAGTTTCGCCGCGGTTGCCTTTCTGAGAGACGATTCCACCCAAAAGAACCGGTACGGTTGCGAATTGAAACTGGAGGGAGCATAGCGGGCCGCATCGAGGATTTGTTCACGCAGTACGTGTGGGATTTCGACCGGTTCAAAGGCCTTGACTGCTCGCCTATGTAAAAGCGCTTCAAGGAGTTCACTCATGGGTCACCTCTATGTTGCTATTACAACATAGAGGTGTTGCGGTCGCAACATATAAAATGCAATACCCACGCTGCGATTGGGTCCATACGGCGGTACTCAGGAGACGATTCCTGGCGAGAAGTCGGCTTCTGGGAGATCATCCGTTGATCTCCCCGAAGCCCGCATCCCGTAGAGACGGGGTGTTCGCATAGAAGAATCATGGCCGACGAGTTACTTGATGCTGCGTACTCAGAAGCCCTGTCCGGAAGTCGTTCGCATCGAGAGTACAGTCGTACGGCCAACTTGCGCGCCGCTGCTACCTTGGCCACCGCTTTCGGTTTCTGATGGCAGCGATGCAAATACTCTCTGCGCAGTCCAGGATCGTAACGCACCGCCATCTGCGCCGCTTCCACCAGCAGCATCCGCAGCATGCGATTGCCCTGCTTGGCAATCGCACCCAGCTTCTGGCGTCCGCCCGAAGAGTATTCCCGCGGAAGACCTCAGACTACCGGGTTCGATTTAAGCCTTCGCTCTTATCCAATCACTTTCTGGTTTGCCGACCAGACGGAAGTCAGGAATTGCAGCCTTGAACCTTCAAAGACCATTACCGTGCGTTGCTGAATCGTGATCGGGCACGAAACCGTGCGCCGACGATCAAGAATCTTATGTTGCCCTGCTCTTACCGTCATAATCGGCGTGGACATCATCATGGCTCGGAGAACAATCTCCAACTAGAGGCCGGCTACATTTGCGCAGACTATACTTCGTCCAAGGATCTCTGTTTGCAGTCGGGCGGCGGACCATACATTTCAGAGCGCCTGATCTGGCAGGTTCCGGCGCAGTTGTGCCCATTGCCCTAAGAGCCGGTTTTGTGAGATGTGAAAGACGTGGAAACAGGTCGTGGAACAATTGTGGAACAGAATCCGGTAGAATAGGGCTTAAAGCCAGGGTAACAACGAACCCCTAAGTGATTGAGAGACAAAGACGGACCAGTGTTCGTGTTGGCTCAATAACCCAAGGTGGGTGGTTCAAATCCACCCCCCCCGCAACCAATCCTTTTCCGGCGATTGCGGCCTTTTGGTATAAACCCATCCGCTTACCTCGGCTCATATAAATGAGCAATCGTTCGATAACTGGAGATCAAAGATGAAGGGCGTTATTCCTGTAGTTCGCGCGGCAGCTTGTGCTGTGGTTTTGGCTTGGTGTGTTACGGGTTCGGTCGCCGCGGATTCGGGTCGCTTCGACGGACCTGCGGAACTGCCTCGGGTTTTTGTAAAGAGCTCGTTGGTCGACACGCCTGCCCCGGGACATATCCGCCTTGTCAGAGAGAGCGAAAACTTGCAGAAAGCGATTGATTCGGCCCAGTGCGGTGACATTCTGGAACTGCAGGCGGGAGCAGCTTTCCAAGGACTATTCCGATTTCCCGACAAGTCCTGTGATGACTCACATTGGATCGTAGTGCGTACCAGTGCACCCGATGAAAGTCTGCCCCGCGAAGGTGTGCGGCTCACGCCGTGCTATGCGGGAGTTGCTTCGCTGCCTGCGCGTCCTGATTACCACTGCACCGATCCCCGAAATGTGATGGCGAAAATCGAGTTTGGCGGTAAGGCAGGAATAGGGCCGATCATGTTCCTTTCCGGGGCCAATCACTATAGGTTCATCGGACTGGAGGTCACCAGATCGATTCCGGAAGCTTCGGTCACGGCGCTGGCCGGCGTAGAAGAAGGAGGAACGGCGCATCATCTGATCTTTGACCGGGTCTGGCTCCATGGAACCGCGCAAGATGAAACCCGCCGCGGAGTCGCCATGTCGGCTATGACGTATGTTGGCGTGGTCGATTCCTACTTCTCCGATTTTCACTGCGTGGCGGTGACCGGGTCCTGCAGCGATTCTCAAACCGTAGCCGCCGGAGGTGGCGATAGCCCCGAAGGGCCTTTCAAGATTGTGGACAACTTCCTGGAAGCAGCCGGGGAAAACATAATTTTCGGCGGCCGAGCGGCAAGGACAACTCCCACCGATATCGAAATCCGTGGCAACCATCTTTTCAAGCCGATGACCTGGATGCCAGGCCAGCCAGGTTTCGTGGGGGGCGTCAGCGGCCATCCCTTTATTGTTAAGAATCATTTCGAACTCAAGAACGCCCAGAGAGTTCTCTTCGAGGACAACCTGCTCGAAAATTGTTGGGGCGGGTTTTCGCAAACGGGTTTCTCGATTCTGCTCACGCCGAAGAATCAGGAGAACAAATGCCCGATCTGCCTGGTGACGGACGTCACGATCCGAACGATCAAGATTGTCAATGTTGGCAGCGTGTTTCAGATCGCCAATATCTTGTCGGACGCGGGAGGCGCGAGTTCAGGGGGCGAACGGTACAGCATTCATGATGTTCTGGTCGATGGCGTCCATGGAAAAGACTATCAAGGATTCGGGCTGTTTGCCCTAATCCTATCGTTCGAGCCCGTACTGCACGATGTCCGCATCGAACACGTGACATCCTCCTCTGTGCCCCGATTCATCATCTCCTTTCTCAACACCAGTTCCCAGAAGATGGCGAACTTTACCTTCGCCAATAACATACTTTCCTCTGATCAGAGCGTGGAGATTGGATCCGCCGGTGGGGGTCCGCGGAACTGCGCTTTTCAAGCAGACAGACAAGGTCCGGAAGGAGTTTTCAAGAATTGCTTTCAGAACTCGACCTTCACGCACAACTTGATTGTGGGCGGGTCGGGTTGGCCCGCGGGGAACATAACGGTCAAGGATTTCTCAGCCGGCGGAATCCGGATCACGCATGAAGGCGGCGGCACCCGATATCGCCTCTGCCGGCAAAAAGATGATCAAGGTTGCAAAAAGCCTTCTCCCGCCATCGGCGCCGGAACCGACGGCAAAGACATTGGCGCCGATGTGGACGCGATCGAGAAAGCAATGGAAGGGATAATTTAGTTGCTTCTCGGGATACACCTTCTCAGAGCTGGCCAATCACGATCATTAGCCTGGATAGGGGTTTTGCCGTATTGCGTGGAACGGCAGGAGGAGAAGACGGAGAGCTACTCACACATCGGATAGCAATAATCTGCTCGTGTATATCATGCGCTTCCAGTCTGGCCGACACATAAAAACCTCGCAGACGTAAGACCGCAGCCGGGTCCTCACCGCGCCAGGTGCTGGGACGGTATACGAGGTAGAATTCGTGTTCCGGAATCTGCGTTATCTCTGCCGGAGAAGGCAACATCGTGTTCTTGGCTCCATAGAAATCGAGCGGCGTGTGCTCGTGAGGTTCGTAGGTATAAATAGGAACTGCTTCGACAAGCATTTGCGCGGCTAATCGATCCCACGGCACCTTCCGGTCAGGCAAGAGCGCGAACCAGGTGCCCGAAACCGCACTCCAGGACAGAAGTATGACTGCCAATGCTCTCCTAGGTAGACCTTTCATCGCCATGATCCCGATTGCTACAAGGATCAGGCAGGGAACAGCGACGGTAACTAGAAACCTTGGGTCGAACACGGATTGCGGCAGGAGATAGCTGGCCGTGACCGAGACAATGGTCGGAAAGAATCCGAAGAAGAGCAGCTCTCGAATGAGCTGGCGGCGGTCGGATCTCAGGAAAAGGCACAGCGCCAGCGGAATCAAGAACATGACCGCGCCCAGCATCGCGGTATGACGAATCGGAGGCTGGCCGATTAGTTTTTCGTAGAACCAGGCGATATCTCGGAGCGTTGGACGGCTGAAAGATTTTAGGTTCTCTGACAGACCGTGTTTAGCGCGGGCAGCCTCACCAACCAAATAGAGCCAGGGCAGAAGGCAAATGCCCACCACGGACGCAGACAATAGAAATTGCATCGCCGTTCTACTGTTCTTGTGGCGCGAGCTCCGCCAGATTGCGAAAAGGAACTCGGTGAAGACAAACAAGGCCCCATAGTAGTGCGTATAGGCGAGCAAAAGGTTTACCAACGTCAGCCAAGGCAACCCTCTACCTATGCGCAACCATCTGGAAAACAGCCATAACGAGAGCAAACTTAGAGCCACTAACAAGCTGTACATTCGCAATTCTTGAGAATAGTGGATTAGCAGCTCATTGAAAGCTATGAGCAAGAGTGCGATACCCGTCTCGACGTTCGTCAGCTGCCATTCCCGACAGAAGAGTAGGAGCGGGATAAGCGTTGCAATTGCGATCAGGCATGGAAGCGTTCGCAACCACGGTACTGAACTGCCGCCGATCACGATCCATAGCTTCAAGAGGATGTAGAAAAGGGGCGGATGAACTATATCAGCGATTACGGCCTGGAACATTTTCGGCCACGACATCCCCGCGACGGTCGCGCTGAATACCTCATCATTCCAAAGTGCGAAGTACCCGAGATGATAGGTGCGCAGAGCCGTGTAGAGGGCCGCAACGAGCAAAAGCAACCACCAGCTCTGTTTGCGCGTCATGAATGTGCTCGGAAAATTGAGGGTAGGAGGCGGAGGGAGACGATCGTCTGCCTGACTTCAAGCTCCCCCATGATTTGTATCGAGGTCTCTCGCCAACGTATCACCTGCGCTGCACAGTCACGGCTGATGAGATAACCGTATCGGCTCCTAACGGGCGAGTAGACTTGGAGCGCGCTCAAGCGGCCAAGGCTCGGAGGCAAGGAGCCGAGCGATGATGATTATAGGATTTTATTTGCACACGCGCTACCAGCAGATCGCGACGTCGGACCCAGAGACAGGGGAGATGGTGGAGCGGCGTCTCGAACGCAAGAGTGGAGAAGCGCGGGCTGTTTATGCGGCGCCGACTGGACCGGTGCGAGTGGGCATCGAGGCCCGCCGGGGCAGACGCACCGGTTCGAGCGGATGTTGGCGGAATTGGGGCAGGAGTTGTGGATGGGAGACGCGGCCAGGATTCTGGCGTCGGTGATTCGCAAGCAGAAGACGGATGCGCGGGGCGCGGCACAATTTGCTGGACCTTTTGCGCCAAGATCGCTTTCCCCAGATCTGGGGGTGACATCTAACCGCCGAGTTGGGCTCCCAAGACGGCGGCCCAGCAGGCCACTCTCAATTCCCGCGCGGATATTTTGTTCTTCGGCGCCGTTGGGGGTTGCTTGATTCCTGAGCAGCGTCCACCAGCATCGTCTCGGTTTTCAGAGAGCCCCGAAGAGTCGGGATACACCTTCTCAGAGCTGGCCAATCAGGATCATTAGCCTGGATAGGGGTTTTGCCGTATTGTATCGAACGGCAGAGCTCAGTAATCTTTTCCCCGACTGGGACTTTGGATTAGGGGAAGGTTACTTTAGTAATCATTTCCATCTCAGAGATCGGCTGGTTTTCTAGATCCCCCTCACGTTCTGAAAGGAACCGCTTTATGCTGCGCGAGTTCTTTGTGCGCCGAAGAACCGGCAGAATCGACTGGTTGCTGATCGCGCTGATGATCGTTTCACTGTTCAGCTTTGCGGGAGCAACAATTCTGGAAATGTATCCCCTCGCAAAATGACCAAGTTTGCTCATTTTTGGGGCATAAACTATGCCATAATGAGCGGGAGAGTTGCGTTATATTGAGGTTAATCTATCTATGTTTGGAAACACGACAGGCACGTCCGAGCGGGAAATCACGAATGCGGGACGCCGCGTATCGAAGCAATCGGTCGCGCTGATCTCACTGACGATGGCACTTCTTCTTTTTTGCACCGGCGCGAGCGTAAGAAGCGCCCTCCCGGCTGAGGGTGCCGGTTTGATCTCAGTCACCACCTGGCACTACGACAACGCGCGGGACGGCGCGAACACCAACGAGACGGTCCTGACGCCAACCAATGTGAACAAGGCAACTTTCGGAAAACTATCGACGGATCCAGTAGACGGCCTAGTCACCGCGCAACCCTTGTACCTTCCGGGGGTAAATATTGCGGGGCAGTTGCACAACGTCGTATACGTCGTGACCATGCATGACAGCGTTTACGCATTCGATGCCGACGTTCCGAACTCCTCGCCCTTGTGGATGACCAGCATTCTGACCTACAGCCCCGCGGGCGCGACCTCTGCGCCCATCAGCGTGGTGAAGTGCGGAGGGACCACGGGGTTCACCGAGGTAGGGATACTCTCGACTCCAGTGATCGATCCAGTAACCAACACGCTTTATTTGGTGGCCGAAACCTATGAGAACTCCGCGGTCGTCCACCGGCTTCATGCGATTGACGTCACCACTGGGCTGGAAAAGTTCGGTGGGCCAACCACTATAACTGCGACCTACACCCTCAACGGAGTCACCACTACGTTTAAAGACACTTATGAGATAAACCGGCCAGGACTTCTGCTGGTCAATGGCAACATCTATGTTGGGTTCGGATCGAACGGCTGCAACGACTACAGCCAAGGCTGGGTTTTAGCTTACCGCGCCGCCACCTTGCAGCCGGAGGGGACTTTCACCACAGAACCGGGCAAGACTCTCGCTTCCATTTGGGGAAAAGGTGGGGGCCTTTCCGCCGACAGCGATGGTCGTATTTATGCGGAAACCGGAGAGGGATACTACGCCGCCGGCTCAAACCTCTCGATCAGCGTATTTAAGTTGAGGCAAAACGGCAGCAGCCTGCTTTTATCTGACTGGTTCACCCCTTATAACCACGCCTACCTCTCTTCTAATGATTTGGATCTGCATGACGCCGTTATGATTTTGCCCACGCAGTCCGGGACGTATCCTGATGAAATGATTGCGGAAGGCAAAGAAGCCACAATCTATGTACTGAATCGCCACAACATGGGCCACTTGTGCGCAACCTGCACCGCTACCTTGGGTGACACGCAGATTGTGCAGGAAATACCGCAGGGAGCGGGGAAGAATAGCGGCACGGCGGCTTATTGGAATAATACCGTTTACTTCACCGGCGGGCCAGGCCCGGTGATGGCCTACGCTCTGAATAACGGAATGCTGACAACGCCGCCTTTTGCGCAGTCAGTAAGTATGGGTGGAGGAGGTCACGCTCTCATCACGGCAAATGGAACTTCCGACGGAATCCTGTGGCTCACGAGTGGAGACTCACTGGTTGCGCTGGATGCGGTAACACTTAAGACGCTATACACCAGTAGCCAGGCCGCGAATGGGCGGGATACTCTGCCGCCTGTCACGCACTTTGCGACCCCGATCATCGCCAACGGGCAGGTCTTCATCGGTACGCAGAACAGTTTGGTTACGTATGGGTTGCTGTAACGGTTCGCGATGAAGCGAGAGCAACTCTGGTACTGGAAGAATCTCTAACAATTCAAGGGGCGATCCTCCCCTTTGCCGGCGCGCAGTCCCGCCGCCCTGATCCGTACTTCAGGCGGGCGGGCGTCTGGCGGCAACGTTTGGAACCGATGGTTTTGGTCTGGTCGCACCCCCAGTTTGGACACGATTGGGAAGCCTTCGCTTAAGGTTACCGAGGAAGAATGGGTAGACAGACAAAAAGGGACTTGTAACCTTACTGCAATACTGGCACCGTAGACTGATAAAGCATTTTGTGTGCTCCGTCCGGCAGAGCTTTTGAGATCGCGGTCTGGGCATGCGGAAGTTGACGGCCTGGAAGTGAGTGGGTCATAGTGAAAGATCGGCTGTGGGCGAAATGGATCCAGGGCGATGAAAAGGCAAGACGAACCTTCTCGGTTGGGCGGAAGTCCTTTGTCACTTTCCCAAGAACGCTTCTGGGTCCTGGATCAACTGCATTCTCAAAATCTTTCTCAGAACCTGACGCGCTGCTACCGTCTGGCCGGACAGCTCGATCGGCGGGCGCTGGCATTCGCACTCGACGAAGTGGTGCGGCGACACGAAATCCTTCGGACGGAATTCCATGCTATCAACGGTGTACCGGAGCAAGTGGTACTTCCGTCGGGTCGAGTGAAGTTGCACGAGGTTAACCTCTGTACTCTTTCACAGGGAGAACGTGAAACGAGACTCTCTCGCTTGTCGGAAGAGGAGGCGCTAAGACCATTTGATCTGTCTCGTGGTCCTCTTCTACGGGTCACTCTCTTCCAGTTAGCGGATGCCGACCAGGTATTGCTTGTAGTGGCTCATCGGATAATTTGCGATGAGACATCGGCGAGACTTCTGCTATGGGAACTGGCGCTCTGCTACGAAGCATGGCTAAACGGAAAGCCGCCGGGCACAGAAGAGAACCCATCTCAGTACAGGGAAGTAGCGGCGCAGCCAAGCACGGCCTCCGCGGAACAACTTTCGTACTGGAAAGAACGGCTCGTGGGAGCGCCATCAAGCGTCGACCTGCCAACTGATCGGTCACGGCCGCCGGTGCAGACTTTCCGAGGCGCTCAGCGAACCACGTGGATAGAAGCGCCCCTGTTGGAGCAACTCCGAAACCTCAGCCGCAGCCAAGACGCAACGCTTTTCATGACGCTGCTTGCCGGGTTGAATGTTCTGCTGTTCCGCTATAGCAGACAGGATGACCTGGTGGTAGGCACACGGGTTGCCGGCCGCGGGCGTCCGGAGCTTCAGAAGCTTATTGGCCCACTCGAAAACACAGTCCTGCTTCGGGTGGACCTGTCAGGTGAGCCGAGTTTCGCAGAACTGCTGCGGCGCGTCCGCGAAACTGCTCAAGGAGCCTTCTCTCATCAAGACTTGCCCTTCGAGACTTTGGTGGAACAGTTGAGCATGGAGCGGGATCTTAGTCGAAATCCGCTATTCCAGATCCTGGTCGGATTGCAGGAAAGTTTGCCACCTGACTTTCCGATCGGCCTACCCGTGAGTCCGTTCGAAGTGGCGAGGGGGGCGGAGGAATTTGATCTGGCAGTCAGGTGTGCGTTAACGGACAACCGGCTGGAAGTCTGTTTTGGTTACAGCACCGATTTATTTGACGCCTCGACTATTGAGCGAATGTTGGGCCATTTCATGGTTTTGCTCGAGGCGGCTGCCGAGAATCCGGGCGGCCAGATTTCGCGCTTGCCATTGCTCTCCCCAGCCGAGCGGCAGCATCTGCTTCTGAACTGGAACGAAACCCAAGTAGAGTATCCGACGAATGTTCCCTTGAATAAGTTCATCGAAGATCAGGTTGAGAAGACGCCGCACTCCGTTGCCCTGATCTACGAATCGGACAAACTCACATACAGAAAGTTGAATAGCCGGGCCAACCAACTGGCCCACCGTCTGAAGACGCTTGGGGTGGGGCCGGACGTGCTGGTTGGAGTGTTCGCCGATAGATCGATTGAAATGGTGGTTGCCCTGCTGGCGGTTATAAAAGCCGGGGGCGCATACGTTCCCTTGGATCCGGAATACCCGAAAGAACGGATTGAGGCGATGCTGGGGGACGCAAATCCGCCAGTTTTGCTGACTCAGGCGCATCTGCTCGACCGCGTGCCTAAGGGCGCGCCGGACGTTATCTGCCTGGATCGCGATTGGGCAGCGCTGCAAGCGGAAAGTCCAGAGAATTTGCCCGCCGAGGTGACCGGAACAAATCTGGCATATGCGATCTATACCTCAGGGTCGACAGGTAAACCCAAAGGTGTACCCAATGTTCACGAAGGCATCGTGAACCGGCTGTTATGGATGCAAGACGCGTATAAGTTGACAGCTGCCGACCGCGTCTTGCAGAAGACTCCGTATAGCTTCGACGTCTCGGTGTGGGAGTTTTTTTGGCCGTTGATGACGGGTGCGGCGCTGGTGGTTGCGCGTCCGGGCGGACATCGCGATCCCGCATATCTGGTGGAGCTGATCGTGAAGCAAAATGTCACCACCATTCACTTCGTTCCGTCAATGCTCGGAATCTTCCTGGAGACGGCCGACGTGGAACGCTGCCGCACGCTTCGACAAGTGTTCGCAAGCGGCGAGGCTCTGCCGTTCGAACTGCAGCAACGTTTCTTCGAACGACTGGGGGCGGAGTTGCATAACCTGTACGGGCCCACGGAAGCGGCTGTCGATGTGACTTACTGGGCCTGCTGTCGCGACAGTCAGCGAGCGATTGTTCCGATCGGCCGGCCAATCGCAAATACGCAGATCTACATACTGGATGCGGAGCTCCAGCCAGTTCCAATCGGAGTGCCCGGAGAACTGCACATCGGCGGGATCGGACTTGCCCGCGGGTACCTGAATCGGCCTGAGCTCACGGCGGAGAAGTTTATTCGCAATCCTTTCAGCCAACAGCCGGGTGCTCGCCTCTATAAGACCGGAGACTTGGCTCGTTTTCTCGCGGACGGCAATATCGAGTATCTGGGACGCATCGACAACCAAATCAAACTTCGCGGATTTCGCATTGAATTGGGCGAGATCGAAGCCGTCTTGGCCGAATACCCCGAAGTCAGTCAAGCCATCGTGGTTGTACGCGAGGACAACCCTGGCGACAAGAGGCTTGTGGCATACGCGACGACAACACCTTCACGTAGCCTGGACACGAACCTGCTTCGAAAACATGCTGCCGAGAAGCTTCCTGAGTTCATGGTGCCTTCTAAGTTCGTCCTCTTGGAGGCCTTCCCGATGACGACTAGCGGCAAGGTTGATCGACGTGCCTTACCCGTGCCGCCACCTGACGAAAAACGTTCAGCTGAGCGCGTAACCCCGCGCAACGAGATGGAAACCGAGCTGGCTGCGATCTTTAGGAAGGTTCTCGGCGTACCCTCGGTAGGCGTGACCGATGACTTCTTCGACCTGGGTGGCCATTCACTTCTGGCGGCGAGATTACTGGCAGAAGTGGAGAGAGTCACTGGACAGCAGGTTCCGCTTTCCGCGCTCTTTCGCCACGCGACGGTCGAGTCGCTAGCCCAATTGATCCAGAAAAGACCCGACGCAGGCAAAGATCCTGTGGCAATGGAAATTCAAGCGGGGAGCGTGGGCCCACCATTCTTCGCCATCGTCCCACCCGGCGAAGAATCTCTTGGCTACGCGATGTTGGCACGGCACATGGGCCCTGATCAAAAGGTCTACAAGATTCAAGGGCACGCTCCAATCGTTGGGCAACATCCTTACACCCAACAGGAATTGCAATCTCTCGCAGACGAATACGCCGCCGCCATCCGTACCGTTCAGCCACAAGGCCCCTATTGGCTGGGCGGCCTTTGCGATGGCGCTCATATTGCAGAACGTGTAGTTCTGGAGCTTGAGGCTCAGGGTCAGGTAGTGGGGCTATTTGCAATCATCGATACGTGGGTCTTGCAGAACAGTTTGCGGCCATGGTTGTGGCGCGTCGAATATTTTCAGCAACGCCTGCGGGAAGCACGGCGGCGCACCTTTGCTGAACAAGTTGGGGTATACAAACGCGCCGTAGCCGGTCAAATACGCAGATTGACGGGGAGATCCCCCGCCCGAACGGAGTGGGGGGAAACTTATTGGCCAAGCGACTTTACTCCCAGCCGCTTCCGGGCGCCGGTGGTCCTGTTCAAGCGACCGAAACAGCCTTTTTTTTATGTCAAAGATCCTCAGATGGGATGGGGAGCGCGCACCACAAGTGGTGTGGAAATTCACGAAATCGATTTCGATCACTCCCAGCTACTCCGCGAGCCGCACGTTGGAGTGCTGGGCCGGAAACTCGCCGCTTGCATCGAGCGAGTAAGCAGCCAGATTGGGCGCGCGGTTGAGGTTGAAGAGAGCTTTCCAGAACAGCCTGTGACCTCCAGCGGCAGATCTGGATAGATGGAAGTTCCTTACCAGTCCGTAGAGGAATCCGATTTCCACGGTAATCTTTCCCCGCCTTTCTTTTCGTGCCATGCTCTGTGGAGGAAACAGATTGCCTGGCCATCCGCTTTCCTGACTTCCTGAATCAGTTGCATAGAAGCGGTTTGTCGACTTCGTCTCAGAGCAAGGTCTGAAACCAGGAGCGCTTCATCACCCGCCTGGGTTGACGGTTAAATAACGTATGAAGAAGTTGGATAAAGTCGCTCTCTTTAAGAATGTAGGCTCAAGCTGGTTCGCCCTCGGCCTCAACATTCTCGTCGGCCTCTTTCTCTCGCCCTACATCCTTCACCATTTGGGGGACGAAGCTTTCGGACTCTGGGTATTAATCTTCGCCATCACGGGTTACTACGGACTCTTCGATCTGGGAATTCGTTCCTCGATCATTCGCTACGTAGCCAAACATTCCGCCAAAGGCGAACACGATGAACTGAACCGCCTTATCAACACTGCCTTCTTCACTTACAGCGGAATCGGCGCCGTGGCGATTTTGATTACGATCATAGTCAGCTTCTATGCCGGCGCAATCTTCCGCATTCCGGGCAATTCCGTCCATCTCGCCCGATGGCTCCTGTTGATGGTGGGTTCGGCAGTAGCACTAGGTTTTCCCCTGGGCATATTCGGCGGCATTTTGGAGGGTCTGCAACGATTTTATGTTTTGAACTTCAACAGCATGGTCTCTACTCTGGTGCGGGCCTCGCTAATTATCACTGCGCTTCACCACGGGCGCGGGTTGTTGACGGTTGCCTTCATCACCGTTTCGCTGCCTTTGCTGACGGCGATGGTCAATGCTACCGTCGTGCTCCGCATCCTGCCTTTGCGCTTCGGCCTGAGTTACCTCAATCGCGAAAGCTTGAAACGCATTGCGAGCTACAGCGGCACAACTTTTGTCATCATCGTAGCCAGCCGATTGCGTTTCAAAACGGACGCGATGGTGATCGGTACGTTTGTTTCTTCCGCTGCGATCACGTACTTCACCATCGGATCCCGCTTGGTGGACTATGCAGGCGAGGTAGTGAGCGGTCTGGCACAGGTTTTCGTACCTATGTCAAGCCAGTCCGATGCGACCGGGGACTTGGTGGGATTGAGAAAGATCTTTATTGCCGGGAATCGTGCCTGCGCCTTGATCATCTTTCCCATGGCGGCCATTCTCATCATCCTGGGTAAGTCGGTAATCGAGGCCTGGGTAGGGGCTCGTTATATCGCCACCAGCTATCCCGTGTTGCTGGTATTGATCGTCCCTTCTACTCTGATGTTGGCGCAATCCGCTTCCGGCCGGGTTCTATTCGGCATGGCAAGACACAAGAGCCTGGCAATCGTGACCATCATGGAAGGCTGCGCGAATCTGTTCCTGAGCATTGTGCTGGTCCGGCGGTTCGGTATTTTAGGTGATGCGGCGGGCACTGCGATTCCTTTGGCCTGCACAACATTGTTCTTCCTGCCCCGGCATCTTTGCCACGTCTTGAAGCTGCGTATCATGGTTTATCTGCGTGAAGCGTTTCTGCTGCCTTTGATGTTGTGTGTGCCGTTGGTTGCGGTTCTATTGCTGTTGCGCCACTGGTTTGTTGCACACAACTATTTTCACTTGGCGATTCAGCTTCTGGCAGGCATAGCGGTTTACGGTGCGGGACTGCTGTGGGCTATTTGGTCGCGCAAGGCTTGGCAAGTCGATGGCATTCACGACGAAGAAACTGCCAACCAGGTTGCAGTTAGCCTTATCGAGAACTATCAACAGGAAGAGGTTTAACAGCGGCGCCCTGCGCGGGAACGGTAGACAGTTGGTAGCCTAACTCCTCCATTGTGTCACCCCAGGCACTCTCAATCCTATGAACAGATGCAGTCGAAAGCTTGCTCTGCCAGCCGCCAGATTTGGCCTCACGCACGAAGGGAATGTCGCTGCGGCTCTTCTTCGTTGTTTCCCATTCCTTCCACTGCTTCTGCTGAGTGAACGCATATTTCCTGCGGAGCTGAGGTCGACGGCTCGTCTGATCTTCTCCGGATCGCGATCTATTTTCAAGAGAGGCGCCAGCCGCGTCAGTTCTTCCGCGGCATCGGACAGCAAGTCTTCGTATCGCACCAGTCGGTAGCCCGGCTTCCCTTGGCGTAAGCGCAGCCAGCTCAGGGTGTGATCTTCCCAGGAACCTAAACGATCTGCGTATCCGACGACGCGCGCATGCAAGAAACGATCTACAAATTCGTCCATGGAGTACCCGTCAGGCACCACGCCAACTTTGATGTTGTAGTAATAGAACGAAACGGCAACGTCTCTAGGATCGCGGACGATGTGAATCACTCGCGGATAACGGGGATCAAAGCATTCGTGACTCTTCAGCAACCGCGGCAAACGCCGAAGGATACGATCGGGAAAGTCGTAAATAAGCGGGACGAGGCGGTCCACGTTCGCGAAGGTGATCGGCGTCTCCTGAGTAAGATTGCCAAAGAGAAATCGAGCCCAGGTGCTGCCCGACCTCAGATAGGAAACTACGAAAACGTCCTCCGGGAGAACCGTCAGACCTCGCCCGGCCGTTTTTCGGCCCAAGACAGTTTGGGCGTAGGTCCCAATACCTCGGACAAGGGAGTTCACTGCTTCTTCACCTCCTGCTTGATGACCAGTCGACGAAGGTCATTATCTCACGTCAATTTTCAATTTACGGAAGTTGGCGTTTTGCCAGCTTCGCCTTTCTGGGCCCTCTAAGATACAGTGATGGCACAACACACCCTGGTCCCAACAACTGGAAACGGGGACGCGACCGTTTCGAAAGTCAGCTCTTCTGCAGAGGTCGTCAGGAGGATGGGGCGATAGGAGGTTACTGCGATTTTGTTTCCGTTCAGCGTTCGGCCGGTGCTGATCCTGGGCGCGGCGCCCCGTATCAGCGTGCCTTTGGCTCGATCTCTCCATCGCCACGGAATTCCAGTCGAGGTTGCTTCTTTTCAGCCGGAAGAACCGAGGCTCCGGTCGCGAGCGATCAGAAGATTCCACCGTCTACCCGCCAAACAACATGATCCGGCGGCTTTTTCTGCATCATTTCTTTCCCTCGTGAAGCAGCGACAATTTGACATGATCTTCCCCGTCGGAGATCTGGCTCTCGCGGCATTGGCGGAGTATTACCATGAACTCAGTTCCCTTCTCTACGTCGGCTGTCCTCCACCTCACGTGGTTGAGCGCGTGCTGAATAAATCCTTGACCCTCGAGGCTGCGCGGAAATGCGGAATTACCGTGCCGACGACATGCAGGGCTGCAAGCGTAGCAGAGCTAGAGTCGGTTGCTTCCAAGCTTCGCTTCCCGGTCGTAGCCAAGCCGTCGGAGAAGGGTGGGAAAAACTTTCGCGTTCAGTATTTTCAGACTCTCCAAAGCTTGTTGGCGGCTATGGAAAATAAGCGCGTGGGTCCCGCTTTGCTGCAAGAGTATTGGTCAGGAGTGGGAGTGGGCATTGAAATGCTGGTTCATGGCGATGAATGCGTGGCCATATTTCAGCACCGGCGTCTCAAAGAGGCGCCGAGCACCGGGGGCGTGGCAGCTATGGCGATCAGCGAGGCTCCCGATCCGGCGTTGGCAGAGGCCGCCTGGAAGTTGCTTCGTACTCTCGAATGGGAGGGCCCCGCCATGGTGGAATTCCGCGTGGATCATGCCCAGGGAACAAGCGTCTTAATGGAAGTGAATGGACGCTATTGGGGAAGCTCCTCGCTTCCGATTTTGGCGGGAGTAGATTTTCCTTTTTATCATTGGCAATTGGCGCACGGTCAAAAGCCCGGTGTGCCGCCCGAATACACTATCGGCCTGCGCTGGCGGTGGTTGCCGGGTTGCCTCGAACGCCTCCGTGGCCTGATGACGCGCTCGACGTCTCGAATAGGCCCGGCGCCTTCCCGCTGGAAGGAAATAGTGCAGTTTCCGGCCGATCTCTCACCTGCCATTCGGGAAGCGCTGTGGTCCTGGAAAGATCCAGTTCCCTTTTTCGCCGAGTTAGCGAAGACACTAAGAGACATCGTGGCAGCCGATCTGCGATGGTTGTTCCGGCGCGCGGTGCCGGTACGCTGGAAAAGATACTTGCACATTTACTCACGCCTGGATCCCAGAGCGCGCTCGACGTATGTTAAGTTGCGCGTTCGCGATGCTTTGCGGATGGGTCCGCCCAATCGTCACGCAGTGCCTGATGGGGCGAAGTCTCTCGTTCTTGTGTGCTTTGGCAACATTATGCGCAGTCCCATGGCGGAAGCGATGCTGAACTGTGCACTGGCGGAGCAACGGATCGGTGGCATAATAGTATCGTCTGCTGGACTTCACGCGGTCACCGGCCGTTCGGCTCATCCCAGGGCGATCTCAGTGGCGCAGGAAATCGGCATCCCTCTCGATCGGCATCGGGCGCAGCTTCTCACTGCCGAAATGGTCGCAGAGACGGATGCTGTTGTGGTCATGGATTTCGAAAACCTCGCCGAAGTACTGGCTCTATACCCTCAGGCGGAACACAAAGTTTGCCTGCTCGGCGCTTACGCCAATCCTCCCATGGATTATCGTGAGATCCCTGATCCGTATTTCGGGGATGAGGAAAGCACTCGCCAGTGCTACTCCACTTTGGCCAGGTGCATTCGAAACCTCGTGGCGAGTTTGCAGCCGGTATCAGACCGAAGCGCCGTTACTCCAGGAACTTCAGTTCCTGTTTGAGTCGAAGTACTGCTTTGACGTTTCCTCGAAAGCATCTTATGGTAACAGGCCGAATACGCTGATCGCGTTTCGCCCTGGGATGTAAACCTTACCGTTGGCAACGGTCGGCACCGCAAATTTCACGGAAAGACCAGCGTTATCCCGGGTGGAGTTCTGACTTGAGCTATAAAGCAAATTGGCGAGATTGGTTGCGTCATAGGCATAAAGCACCGCTTGCCCCGTTTTGTTCTTGTAACTGCTCTCCTGAAGCACCCACACGATGCCGTTCGTGGCGCCATTCGCAGAAATTGACGGCGTCGGGGACGGGAAGCCGAAAAGAACGGCGGTCTGAGAAGTCGGTGAGCTGGAAAGCGTCCCGCCTATTGGATCGAAGGTGAATGCCTTTAGCGCGTCGGGGTCAACCTGCGAAGGCTCGGCAGCACCTCCAAGAAATAGGTTGTTGTTCCACCACGCAGCCGAACTCCACGATCCTGGGTTGACGTTGGGAATTGACTGCAGCACCTGATCTGCGGTGGCATTGAACTCTCCCATGTTGTCACGGTCGACAACGTAAAGCTTCCCTTCCTTGCCGCACAGAAATAGTAAGTGTTGATGGGGAGAACCAACGGGTTGGTCGAGCAGGAGAACGCCGGCCGACCCGAGGTCAATGTCCCCGGAGTTTAGGGCGCTGTAGTTGTAAGGAGTGAAATAATCGAGAACCGAAAACATTCCTGCACTCGGCGGGCCTAATTTAAGAATGCTGGAACCGTAATCATCGGCACTGGTGTTGAATGCTCCGTTTCCCGTAGCGAACAACAACGATGCGCCATCGCCCGCTGGTCCGGAACCGCTGGCCCAGATTCCGCCGCCTGTGCCGTTCGGTGTCGTAACCTCCACAGCGACCTGCATCAAGGTCTGCATATCATAGGCCATGAGCCAGCCGTGAAATGGCTTGATATCGCAGAGGGACGCCCACCCAATGTACACCAAACCGTTTTGCAGCAGCAGCGCGGCGCGCTGACCCTCCAGTTGCGAATTGAAGCTGAGCATACCGCCGACTGAGCCCGCGCCAGTTCCTGGCACCGTGGCCTGAATCGTCACAGGACCGCCGAATTTCTCCACTCCACTCGATACATCGAGGGCATGCAATCGCTGCACAAAGGTTCCGTTTTCTTTGGTTCTGGCCACCACGTAAAGGGTGCCGCTTGTGGTGTCGATCACAGGCGTTCCAGTAATTCCGACCTCAGGCGAGATGTCGGTGCAGCTGACATCCGTTGTCGAAAGGGTCGTGATACCATTCGCCGGATCAATGAAACTTACCTGCCAGAGAGGCGGACCAGACGAATCCGCGTCAAAGGCATAAACGCTATCGTGTTCCGTCCCTACATAGAGGATGTTGTGTACGCCGCCGGTGGGCACAGCCACATTGGCAAGATATAACGGTTGAGTATAGACGGAACCATCCACCGGGGCCGAGAAGAGCTTTCCAAAAAGGGTAGTGTTCACGTTCTGGGGCGTCAGCACCGTTTCGCTGAGATTCTCGCCCGAGCGAGCGTTGTCGTTGTGATAGGTCGTTACGTTCATCGAACTAGCAAGGCTGTTTACCCCTAATGTGGCGGCCGTGCTGACAACGCTTCCCGCCGAATTGCTGACTACGACCTGGAATTGTGCGCCATTGTCCAACTCAGTCGTTGGCGGAGTAGTGTAACTCGCTGAGGTTGCGCCAGAAATCGGAGCGCCATTCTCCGACCATTGGTAACTCAAAGGTGCCGTCCCGGAAGCAGCAACTGCAAACGTAACGGTCTGACCCACGTTAACTATTTGACTGGCGGGTTGAGTCGTGATTGAAGGTGGCAAAACCGAGGGGAGGAGGACGGTGAGAAGTGCTATGTTGCTGGTAACGGCTCCGGCAGAATTACTAACCGCAACTTTGAATTGAGAACCATTGTCCCCGACTGTTGTGGCAGGAGTTGTGTAGCTGGCCGAGGTGGCGCCGGTGATCGAGGACCCATTCTTCTGCCACTGATAATTCAATGGCGACGTACCCATCGCCACCACCGTGAATGTCGCGGCCTGTCCCGCCGGCACGCTTTGATCCGCAGGCTGCGTTTCAAGTAATGGAGGGGACGTTGTATTTATTGACGCGGTGTTGCCGCCGCCGCAGCCCGAAAGGGTGACGGCAAGCAGCACTCCCAGCACGGGCTGTGTCCACGATGGAAGGTGGCGCTTAACGTACGGCAAGTTCACAAGGATCTCTCTCAATGTGCTAACTGTCGGTGAGTCATTGGATTGTTGCTTGATCGGCTTACCTGCGGGGGATTCTTGAAGCCAGCCAACAAGGGGGGTTGGTCGAAACCAATAACGTCGAGCTTTATAATGGCATTGAGGAGGTCTTTTCGCAAGTGCGAAAGAACCTGCGCGAGCGTAATAGGAGACTCGTAACGTTACCGAGACAGTCTACCGGGGCTGCCGCAAACTGAGATAGATCCTTTTTTTTGGCCGCTTTTTGCTCGTCGGAAGTTCTTTAGCGCCGGAGCCCCACTGGCTCTAGCGGCGTTGAAGAAACTGAATCGCTGGTACGACACGTCGGGAGAATGGAATGAACTACGTTAAACGAAGAATAAAAGGCCTGGTAACCCACATACGCAGGGTAACCGAGGTCGCTCTCGACAAGAAGTCTGCCGGCCGCGATGTCGAGGTTCTGCCTGGCGATATTTTTATCGTGTCTTACCCCAAGTCCGGCAACACCTGGACGCGTTTTCTTCTGGGAAATCTAATCTACGAAAACGAACCCATCACCTTTGCTAATGTCGAGGACCGCGTACCCTCGCTCTATCTTTACTCCAGTCGAAAACTTCGCAAACTCCCACGCATCCTGAAGAGTCATGACTGCTTCGACCCGCGGTATAAGACCGTTATTTACATCGTTCGGGACCCGCGTGATGTTCTCGTTTCGGCGTATCATTACGCCCGCAAGCTGAAGATATTGCCGGCGGATCAGCCCATTGAAGATTTTCTCCCAGGCCTGCTGGATGGTACGTTTCGGTCGGGAGTGTTGGTTGATCCGCGATGGGGCTCGTGGCACGACAACGTCGCCAGTTGGCTGGCGATGCGGCACAATCGTAAGTTCCTGCTATTGCGCTACGAAGACATGCTGGAGGATCCGGAACGAGAGTTGGCAAAAGTTGCTGAATTTCTCAAGATTCCCTCGACTCCGGCACGACTGGCGCGCGCTGTGAAATTGAGTTCCGCAGAACACATGCGGGAATTGGAAAAGACACAGTCCTCAGCCTGGACGCTGACGAAAGATACTCGTTCCGATATCGCCTTCGTACGCAAAGCTCGCTCAGGAACCTGGCAGTCGGAACTATCTCCCGCTGCAGTAGAGAAGATCGAGGCCGCCTGGGGGCCTTTGATGCGAACGCTGGGATACAAACTTGCAACCGACGACGAAAAAACAACTACGTCAATTCCTGTGTCTAGTTCCAGAACAATCTAGTTCAGCTCGAAGATCCAAAGATTGCAGGCATTCAAGACCCTGGGGTCACAGACACCACCGAGATTTTGTTTCCGTTCAGCGTTCCAACAACGCGGACACGCTGCCCCGCTAGTCGCTTCAACGCTGCCGGTTCGCCCTCGAGTATATAAAAGCGCATCGCCGTCGACCAGGGCGAAGCGCTCTCCGCCGTGCACGCAAACTCTGGTGCAATCAGCAGCCGTCATGCCGATCGCAGCAGAATGTTTGGCGCCGCACCGCGTATCGGTGATCATGCCTTCGTAAGCTATTCCATGGATCTGGGACGATCCTGTTCCCTGCCCACCGTATGCCGACTGTACAAATGCGCCGGAAGCGATTCCGCTATTTCCAAACGACAGTGCGAGAGCGCAGATAATTCCACCAGCGACAACAAGAGTTCCCTTCCAGAAATGTGATTTATTCATTCTCATAGATGGAATCGCAGACGCGGCGGATCCGCCGCCTTGGCTGTGTAAGGTGATGCTTAAGAGACTAGCTCGATGCTGATGATATGGAAGCTGTTGCCTTTCGCGTCGAGAACGCCGGCAATCTTCACCTGTTTGCCCTCGTATTTCATGGCTCTATCCTGATCGTCGAGTTGATACGCGGTTCCAGATGAATCCTTCAAAACGTAAATGCTGCCATCCTTCACGATTGTGCCGGTGAGGGTCTGCGTCGCCGGTGATTGCGTCTGCTCTTTAGCAGGCGGCGCTGTCGATTGACCCTGCTCCTGTTCTGCCGACCGCGACGACAGCAAAGCCTCCGCCACGGGCAGCGGTTTCTGCACTTGCGACCATGCGATCAATTGAGGCCCGAGAATCTCCGATGGAAGCAGAGGGCTTGGCTGAATGCTCAGATCCTGTCCGGGCATGAGCGGGGCAAACGCCAGGACAAAAACTGCTGCCAGAAGGCCAGTCTCTCGTTTCATAAAGCCTCCGAAAGACAAAGCGGCACCCTAACAGCACGCAATCGGTGGTCCATCGTAGATCGCTGATTCGTCAAGGTGAGCAGGCGGCGATCGACCGAGATGTAGAAATCTTGCATTGTTCTCTTTACGTTTGTACATTCGGCCGTAGTGAGGGGTCCATACATTATTTCCCGTAAGAAAGAGCGCCACAAAGCGTGTCAAAACGTCTCAAAGGAAGAGAAACCTATCCGTCTGTCTAGCCGGGTATTTTTCCACATGCAAAATACACGTTTCACAGTATGGGCATCACTGGGCAGCTTCAGTAGTCTGTGGCCCTACTCGACAGACGCCCCCATCGAGCAGGTGCCAGTTCACTGGGAGAACAGGCACCTGCTTTCCTCTTTTTGGAGCCAATTTACATGACTGAGTATTGCGAAATACAGCGCGAGGAGGATTCGCTGGTCGCCAATGTAGGCCTATAGTTCGCTCTGGTACGGCCCACAAGGGTTGGCACCGTAAAAACTAAAAGGAGGCCTCATGCTTTACTGGACGCTAGTGTTTCTGGTCATTGCACTGATCGCGGGAGTGTTGGGCTTTACCGGCGTGGCGATTGCGGCGGCAGGCGTTGCTAAGCTGCTGTTTGTTGTTTTTCTCGTGTTGTTTGTGATTTCGCTCGCCACTCATCTTTCCCGCCGCGGCAGTCGCACGTTATAAACGGAGTTTCCCCTTGGTGACTTCTTCAACTCACAGGCCACTTGCTGTGATCGAAACAGTGAGTGGCCTCTTTGCTCTGACATATTGATTGCCATAAACGACGTTTAGGGTACTTCCCTTCCCAACCTTTGCAACATCTTGCAGCAACTAAGCTCCAGATAGACCTTAAAACTCAAAGGCGCGGCAGGTTCGCGCTTTTTTAGGAGAACTTTAACCATGGCAGATGATATGGAGAAAAAGGGTCAGCAGGGCAACCAGTTCGGACAAGGTCAGCAGGGTGGTCAGTCCGGACAATACGGACAGGGCCAGCAGGGCGGCCAGTCCGGTCAGCAGAGCGGCCAATCCGGCCAGAACCCGCAGAAGAAGAGCGGCCAGAACCAAACCGACGAAGAAGATCAGAACCGCGACCGTCAGCGTCGTGCTTCCTAGTTTTCTTGTCGATGCAATGATTAAAATGGAGGTCCCGGCCCTGGCCGGGACTTCATTTTTGCGGCGTCGCTTGGGAGGAACTCAAAATGACAGCGAAGAAAGGGCCTGCACAGCAAGAGCCTTTGCTGAATACGGTCGCGCGCAAACTGGGTCACGCAGCCGGAACCCTCACCAATGTGGCCCAGGGACTGACGGGAAACCTTTCCGCGCTAACCCGAGGCTGTTTCGACAAAGATACGCGGGGCCGCAACTGCGGGCGCTCCGTCGCCGGAGAATCGCAGCGCGAGAAAAAAGACTCGTCCCGCCGCGAGCCGGAAGCGGAAAAGTGCCGCCGGCGGGGAGAAGCGAAATTCTGCGGCTGGCAAGTCAAGTGGGAGCCGTCGAAAGTCCACCACGAGTAAAACCAAGAAGAAGTAAGGCCTGAGTTCCGCCTGATCCAGTGCGCCTGCACTGGGACCAACACGTGTTTTTTTCACCTGCGTACAGATTCCGGGGTATTGTGCTGTGGCACGCACGCGAACTACTTTCGAGAAGTGCCACCCAAAATTAGTGCAAAGGGCAGGATCAGTCTTACAGCAAGACACAACTTACTTTTAGGAGGAAATTCAAGTGCAAAAGGATTCATTGCGTGAGCTCTATATTGATGAACTTCGAGACCTTTACAATGCCGAAACCCAGTTGGTAAAGGCATTGCCGAAAATGGCCAAAGCGGCTTCGAACGACCAACTGCGTCAAGCCTTCGAGGAGCACCTGCGGCAAACCTCGGAACATGTTTCGCGACTGGAGCAGATCTTCGAGCAGTTGGAAGAGAAACCGTCGGGGAAGAAGTGTCTGGGCATGGAAGGCCTGGTAAAAGAAGGCGCCGAAACCATGAAGGAAGACTACGTAAAAGAGGTTAAGGACGCCGCCATCATCGGCGCGGCCCAGAGAGTCGAACATTATGAGATGGCTGGCTACGGAACGGTGCGGACCCTGGCCGAGCTACTCGGTGAGAACCAGCAGGTCTCTTTGCTGGAACAAACTCTTGAGGAAGAGAAAGAGGCCGATCAAAAACTTACCCAACTTGCGGAGCAGATTAACCCCAAGGCAGCTCGAGGCGAAGGACGAACCGCGGCAACGTCGCAGGAAAGTCGCGGAAGTGCGCGATCAAGAAGAGCTGCATAATCTAAGCTGCATAATCAAAGACAAGAATGGAAGGGATGTGAATCCCTTCCATTCTTGTCAGCCTGCCTTCTTGATACGGTGTTCACCCTATAGCGTTTTCCCTGTAGTCCGTTTAGAGTGTTCTAAGTGAAATCCTGCAGTTAATTCCGCCCCCGGGCGGTAGAGGGAGTTATGTCGAATCAAGTCGTTTCCCCCCACGCGTTACGCAGCTGGCGAGAACTTTACAGCGCTGCTTTGTTCGAGACTAATAAGAACCGCATCCCCGTCCTGATTGCAGATGCGGAGAAGGCCATCGTGGCCCGTGCGCGGGAGTTGTTTTCTGCCGGCTCGGACACAATCGAAGAAGATCAGGCCCTGGATGATGCTCTGTATGCCCTGCGGGCGCTTCAGAACTGCCTGGAGTTCCGCGCGGCAGCCTAGGCTCCAGCCGACTGCCGTCAATGAACCGAATCAGACCTTCCACAGTTGAGCGAGAGCCCTAGCTGCGTCTGAAAGGGCGCGCTTCTCTGCGCCGTCCTTCGAAATCCCAAGAAGTTTGGCTCGCGAGACGATGGGAGCGCGGTACTGCAGTCTCTTTTGCGCGGCTGTGTCAGCCTGATGAATTTCGCATACGGCGCTTTCGAACGCGCGCCGCAGATCTTCGGGTGACGATGGGCGTTGCCCCTCAATGTGGTGTTGCATTACTCTCGATGCCATTTTAGAAAGCTCAACTTTCTACCTGTGCGAATGTAAGATGACTACGGCTCGCCCACAATACTGTGTAGCACCTGCTGCGCGGTAATAAGTCCCCCTATTCCTAAGGGCTTCGCGATGTAAGGATTCCTGAGGCTCCAGTGCATTGCCAGCAGCTTTCCTCCAAGCGAACTGGTGCATCCACCCGCAACGTTAAAGGCCAGGAATTTATCAGGAAAAGTGGAATGAACCGGAAGTCGGGGGTTCGATGATCCGCTCCAAAAGGCGCGATAATCTCGAACCCTCTTTCCGTGTCCCTGCAAATCGGAAGCTAGCTCGCTTTACGACCGGAGCGTTCATCTTCCTCGGTTTCAATCGTGGCTTCAGTCTGCCGATCGGCTTTGTTCTTCTCGGCCGCCTTCTTCCCGGCATCTTTTGCATCGCCCCAGGCGCTCTGCACTTTACCTTCCGCCTGTTTCATGGTTCCGTGGACCTGTTTCTCGGTGTCTCCGGTCCATTCTCCAGCTTGACGTTCCATGCGACCCGCCACGTCTTTAACTTTGCCTTTCACTTGATCCTTATTCATCATTCCTCCTCGAGGTTTTATGTTGGATGAAGAGACTTCGTAGCGCCTTCCGCCAGCTGCCCTAAATGGCGGTGGCCCCGTCTCTCCTAGCAGGACTTCAGAGCACCGGGCTTCGGCCCTGGATCAAGCGGATCAAAACCGCCACCACGGCCAGGACAAGCAGAATGTGGATGAAACCACCCAGGGTGTACGAGCTGACCATTCCCAAGAGCCATAGGATCAACAGCAAAACCGCTATAGTCCAGAGCATTTGGCACTCCTTCCTTGAAGCTGTCTTAAATCAGCAGTCGCTCTGCAGTGTACGAGCACAGTTATGGTTGCAGTATCCAGTAAAGGCCTTATTCGGAGTTCAATCTCGCTTTACGAGGCGTTAAGCTTGCTCAGTAGATCTGAACAATTCCGTTGCGCACGGCATAGAGAGTGAGGTCTGCGACCGAATGCAGATTCAGTTTGCGCATCAGGTTGGTTCGATGAGTTTCCGCGGTCTTGACACTCAGGCTGAGAGCCGTCGCAATTTCTTTAGTCGTTCTACCCTCGGCAACCAGTTGAATCACTTCGCGCTCCCGCGGAGTTAGAACGCACTGGCCGGCAGCCTCTGCCTCTTCCGGTGGACGCAGGTAGCCATCGAGCATCATCTGTGCCACTTTCTGCGTAAAGAATGTTCTGCGGTGTTGCAGCGCTTCTACGGCGGCCATTAGATCGCGTCCGGCATCGGACTTCAGCAAGAAGCCCCGCGCTCCCGCCGCCAGCACCTCGCGCACCACCTGTTCGGAATCATGGATGGTCAGGATCAAGATGCGGGCGTCAGGCATGATGGCGAGGATTTGCCGTGCGGCATCGAGCCCGTTAAGGTTCGGCATCCCAATATCGAGCAGGAGCACATCCGGCTTCAGCTTGCTGGCACCCTCGACCGCTTCCCGGCCATCTTTGGCTTCGGCGCAAACTTCCCAGCCGGGGTGGGATTCGAGCAGAGCGCGAATACCCTGCCTCGCAACCTCGTGATCATCCGCGATAAGGATTCGAAGCGCACCCAAAGCTCCACCCCCAGAACCGACCACGAAAGTTCGCGGGGCAATCGTCTCCGCGATCAATTTCGTACGTAAAGTAGTTGCCAGACCATCAGCATCGGTTGCAAGGTTAAGCAAAATGTGCTGTATCAATGGGTTCGCAATGGCCGAACCAAATGCCTCAGGTGTTCACGGTAGACCGGAATACCCTTCGCACTGCCCGAAGATGGCATCTAAAACGGCGGAGGATTTTCATGCGTTCAGCCGCTCCCTGGTCGTTGAATTTGATTCTGTTGGTGGCTGCGGTAGGTGCTCTTTTGATATCGGGCGCCTCGGCTCAAGCCCCGGCGCAGGCAACACCGTCAGCGCCGCCCTCTGCTTCTGCAAGCGGAACCGGCCCGCAGCAGGCTGCGCCCAGCGGGACAGAATCGCAGGCCCCGTCCTCGCAAGAACCCGTCGCGGAACCGGGCGCAGACGATCAGGGCAGCATGTTTGTATTCAAGAAGCAGGTCGAAGAAGTCGTGCTGCATGCCACGGTTTATGACGAGCAACGAAATCTGGTCTCCGGCCTCGATCGAAGCGACTTCGTAGTCTATGACAACGGAACTCCTCAGCCGATTACTTCATTCCGTCGCGAAGATGTTCCGGTCGCCATGGGTATCGTGGTGGATAATTCCGGCTCTATGCGGGACAAGCGGGAAAAGGTGAATCAGGCGGTCATGAACCTGATTCGCGCCAGCAATCCGCGAGATGAGATTTTCGTGGTGAACTTCAGCCAGAACTACTACCTCGATCAGGACTTCACTGGAGATGCGAACCTGCTGCAGGCTGCGTTGCACCAAGTCTCCGCGAAAGGCAGTACGGCCTTTACGACGCCATTGTCGCGTCGGCGGTTCATCTGAAGAACAATCCTCACCTCGAAAAGAAGGTTCTTCTGGTTATCACCGACGGGCAAGACAACATGAGTCAGGAAACCTTGCAAGAGGCCTCGCGCCGATTACAGCAGTCGAACGGTCCAACACTTTATGCTGTGGGTTTACTGGGAAGCGGAATGCAAGGCTCAGGCCGCGACGCCCTGCAACAACTGGCGGCCGAAAGCGGCGGAGTCGCTTACTTTCCGGAAACACTCGATGAGGTGGATCACATCACGCGAACCGTGGCGCACGACATCCGCAGCCAGTACATGATTGCGTATAAGCCGAAGAATCAAAATGCAAAGCCGGGCTACCAGTCCGTAAGAGTAGAAGCGCACGCGCCGGGATACGCTAAACTGACCGTCCGCACGCGGAGCGGGTACTACCCACCAGAACCCGTTCATTGAGAAAGCGTCAGGCGACTGGGCTTTCCGTCGTATTGCGTAGCTGCGGCGGCATCTGGATCTGGATGATGTTGTTCTTGATGGCATATACCACCAGATCGCGGATGGAATGCAGGCTCAACTTCCGCATGATATTGCTGCGGTGGGTTTCGACGGTTTTGGTGCTCAAGTTCAGAAGCGAAGCCACCTCTTTGGAACTCTTTCCCTCAGCCAGAAGCTGAGTCACCTCGCGCTCCCTGACCGTCAGAGTCGGCAAACTTGGCGGCTCATTACGCGATATCGCGTGTCCCTTGTCGAGAAAGCCTGCCAACACCAGATCGTTCACTCGAGGCGTGAAGAACATTCGCTTGCTCTGCAAGGCTTCCACGGCGGACACCAGGTCGCGAGCCGCATCGGACTTGAGAACAAATCCGCGTGCACCCGCATCAAGAGCCTCACGGATGACCTGATCCGAATCCGTGATGGTCAGAACGATAACCTTGAAATGAGGGTCGTGCTGCAGGAGCTGGCGCGTGGTGTCAAGACCGTTGAGAAACGGCATGCCAATATCCACGATCACGACATCCGGCTTCAACTGCTTTGCCATTTCCACCGCTTCGCGGCCGTCGGAGGCCTCGCCGCACACTTCCCAACCCTCATGCTTTTGCAGCAGAGCGCATAACCCGCGGCGTACAATTTCGTGATCGTCGGCTAACAGAATTCGCAGTTTCATGGCAGATTTTCCTCCAGACCTGAGAGACGTAGACAAACCCGTACCGTAATAATTCAACACGCGCTCGGACTTCGTGCCAGCGCCGTAAACACCCGGTGCTGGCTTACCGCTTCTACTGCTTCCAACAGATCACGGGCGGCGTTGGACTTCACGACGTAGCCCCTGGCGCCCGCATCCAGAGCCTCGCGCATCATTTGCGGTGAATCGTGCTGAGTGACGAATAAAACTTCAAGACCCGAGCTCTTCGGCTTCTGCTGAATCAAACGGCAAGCTTCTAATCCGTTCATGCGTGGCATAGTCACGTCAAGAACCACAACGTCAGGCTTCAGATGATCAACCTTTTCCAAGGCTTCAATCCCATCTGACGCTTCGCCAACTACTTCCCAGCCGGTCCGCCCCTCCAAAAGAGTGCGTAGCCCTTGTCTGACAATGGGATGATCATCCACCAGCAGGATGCGGACGGCCATAAACGTTTCTTAGCCCTCTGAGGCAGCTTCGTGCAAACCGCTCGCAACGGCTGACTCTAGTTTATACTTTGTTTGTTCCTGCAGCAGGAATTTCCCTCGCCAAATAGACCGCTAAATCCTTGCCAGTCGTCTTTGAACCTAGCACGGCAGTACCCCGACCCGAATACAGGGAATCCTGTATCTTTAAGTAGCACAGAATTTCCTCAAACAGCCGTGGTGGTTAGTTGCCGATCGAGTGCGTAGTGGTTGGAAAATAAGTTCCCTGATGCAGAAGCGCGTCTACCGCCTCCACAATAGAACCGACGTCGGTTTTCGCGCACGCGCCGCGTATCCCAGCCCTGCGGGCCTCGGCCTCCAGTTGCTTGCGAGAGATGAATCGTGACCATCAGGATAGGAATTTCAGGAAAGATCCCCGAGATCTCGCGAGCCACGTCAAGTCCATTCAAATCTGGCATTTGGAAGTCCAGCAGGATCATATCAGGCGGGTTCTTTCTTGACCCTTTGAATCGCCTCCCCACCGGTACGAGCCTCGTCACATACCTGCCACGAGGTTTGCTGTTCAAGCAAAGCCCGAAGATAATGGCGGACCGCCGGGTTGTCGTCCACCACAAGAATTCGAACCAAGCGACACTTCCCTTCCGTTTCAATCAAGCAATTCTCAGGTTTATAGGTTTAGCTTATTAACATCAAAGATATCGTCTTGATGCCTTTAGTCACAATACTGTGAACTCCTGAGCCTCCAATGCGATAACCGTGTATCACCAGATGCCCTTGTCTGTCCCGGTAAATTTGAATTCCAATGCCGCGGCTGCCGCCAGACCAGGAAGCAGACTCAACCGTAATGTGCTCTGCAGTTCTCCATTCAGCAGAAGCCTTTTCCACTCTGACACATAGAGCTTGGCGGCTTGCGGGAAAATTGGAATCCGCAGGAATTTTCGCCGGAAGCTCACCAGTTCATTGCCAAATCGCGCGGCATCGGTGACCAGAGAGGGCAATGGCAAGTCGTCTCCACGATAGGATTTCACATATCCCGAGACCGTGGCCAAATACGTGGCCAAACCATCCCAAAGCCCAGCCGACCGCGCCAGCGACTTGAGATACACGTAGTCGATCGAACCTGATTCGACCAGACGCGCCGTATCGACAACATCACAAAGCCGGAGATAGAAGTGACGGTACATTCGTTGCAGCGTGCTGATGATCAGACGATCCTCCGGCGCCGGCACGGGGAACGTATGCGCGCCGAATTGCGCCGTGCGAGCGCGCTTCACCAAAGAATTGGTGATGGCGACCTGTTCTCCGGTCTGCCCCAGTCGCCCCACGTGAACCTCCACGAGTTCCGGCAGACCCGGAACAACGAAGTTCCATTTGTTCGCCAGCCGGTCGCCCCAGCTCCGCTCCTCCAGACGCGCTTTGAAGCTGCCACGCATAATAGCGACGACGTCGGGACTCTCGGCATTCGCGTACAAATCAAGATCGCTTCCCAAGTCCGGCCAGTGATCAAGCGACTTGATCACAATAACTTCGCCGACTTCCTTCAGAGCCTGGCAAATCGGAGATAGGAACGACAACGCGTGATCGACCCGTGCCTGCTCTTTCTCCATGGCATGCGCAACCGCGTCGGCCCGGGCATTTCCCTCTGCCACCATAATCCGATGCAGCTCAGGAAAGGCGCGCATAATCACGTGATGGGAGGCCGCGAGGCCCCAGAGCTCCCCAAAGTCCTGCGGACCGAAAGATGCAACATTCCGCGTAATTTCGCTCAGGCACTGCCGCCGCGGAATCCGGCCGGGCGGTAATTCTGAGCCGTTATTTCCTTCCAGACCCAGCAGAAGTTGAGAGAGAAGGGTTAAACACGTTGTAGAGTTTTTCGCGCCATTCATAGGTTGCCCCAGCTCCTGTGGCCGCGTCTCATGGCCGCTAATATTTAACGATCATCTTCCGGCAGCCGATGCGACCGGCAAATGTTCGGCTTTTGTTCGATGTGAAAAGTCGCTATCAGGTTGTTACAGCACTGTGAATGCGGCAACTGGGATGCCAGACGCTAATGCGGAGATTGGCCAGAAGCGGCGTCCAGCGCGCAATTGCCCGCTGTCTGGCGCTCAATCGCGGTTCCCTCTTCGTAGTCGTTCCAGGTTTCGATCATCAGGAATGGAAGCGGATTGGAACTATCGTAATACTGCCGATAAAGCGTCATGGTTTCATCGAGCGTCTTGCCGCACCCGCGCTGAATGTGGCGATTCAGCCCCCACTTCGCAGCCGAATCGTCAAAGCCCGGCCAAGCCCCTCCAATCGCAATCTTGTCGGGATGCTTGTTCTTCATCGTGTTGTAGAAGTTCTTAAGATACTGCTCGCCCCAATTGCTGCCGTCTGCGGCCCATCCGCCGGGCCCGGGCTGAACCCAGGCATACGATCCCGCAAAAGCGTTCGCAAATTGAGCCGGAGGTTCGTCTTTGTAGATCAGCAGAGGCGGTCGCTCCCAGCTGTTGCAATGTTCGCGAACCCGGTTCCAGTCGATATGTCCGCTCTTCGGAAAAACAAACAACATGGGCCGGCCTTCATATGTGAGATAAGCGTCGCGATACTTCGCAGAGGGACCGATATATGCCGCGTAGGCTCTGTCCAACGCAGCAATGGCGCCATCGGTGGCTTGCGAATCTTCGTCCTCGGCTTCGTTATAAAGGAGCGCGACCTGGAAATGGCTTTCACTCGCGGCCTCCTGCAGCAGACCGAAGTTGTGATCTGAATAAGGCCGGCTCTCGCCATACCAATCGACGACAAAGGCGGCAATCCCCATCCGGCGCGCCTGTTGAATTTGCTTGCGGAGAACGGCGGGATCCTCGCTGGAGTAGCCCACATCCATGTGGCTGTGGTCTCCGAACCACGGCATGTACACTGCGAGAAGTTTAGGCGATAGCGCGGGCGTCAATCCGCTCTCCATCAGCGTACGATGAACGCCGCCGGTGGTGCACCCGCTCGCCATCACAAAACAAGCCAGACAACAAGTAAGTAACGCCTTCGACAAGTAGCGACTCCATTCCTTCGACCTTCCTGCGCAATGAAATAAGATGCCAAGACGAGCGGAGCGGTTGGCGGAGGGAATTACGGCAGACTCGTCGGAGTGCCCGTCGAGACCGCGCTGTTTAGAATTGAAGTACGGCCTGCATGTGGCGAATCACCCACCGATCGGCACCGGGAGTCATCAGCACAACGTAATGCATAACCACATGCTCATCATGGATAATCTTGCCACCATCCGAAATTCGAAGCTCGCATTCTGCTGTGTCGTGCAATTCCATCACATCGCCCTCAGGAGCGTAAAACACCGCTTCCAGCCGATGATTCTGGTTCACGTACTGCCGGCTAAGGCCGGAGTGCTGCTGGCTGAGAACGGTATCTCTCAAAATCTGCTTAGCCTCTCCGGTGAACGGCCCTTCCAGCGGATCGAGCGTATTGAGCTCCAACGCCTGCGCAATGCTCGTCCACGCGAAGCGATAATCGCGCAGGATTCCACGCTCAGTGAGACCTTCGACGGATCGAGGAGATGCTTTCTTCGAATCCAACTGCACTTGTACAACGGCATCGGCGCCATATGAGTTGAGCGCGAGACTGCAGAGCAGAACAACGGCGGCAAGCCGAACACAACGACCACCTATTGCGCACTTGATCGCACAGCTCATGGCTTCGCTCCGATATGAAGTTCATTGCCCATGACGACACCCGAGGCAACCGATACCACCGTCGGACCCGATGCTTCGATCTGTGCACGCGCTACGCCTTGTTTAATGGGCGCATCCACGGTGCTCTTGCCATTCGCTTCAGTCGCTGCAAAAGTCACGATCGTGCCATCGGGCACGACGTTGCCCGCGCAATCATGCACCGGCTCGGTTTGGACAAGAATTCCAGTCGGCACGCGCTGTCCGCTGATCCGGAGATTGCAGGGGTCAGAAGCAACCTGCTGCAGCGCACGCCGCGCCGACACATCGTCCACCGAAGCTACAACCTGAACCGCGCCGGCGGACTTGCCCGACGTGGTCCGGAACCACGCCTCTCCGTTTTGCGTGCGAATCGCGCGCGCGAACAATGATTTATCTCCGGCGGTCAATTCAAAGTTAACCGTCACCGGCGCTAGAACTAAATTGTGAAACTGATCAAAGGGCATCGCGACGCCGCTTACCGCATCGCTCTGCCCCACCGGAACGCGCGACGGATGCACCAGAAACGTGAGGCTGGCAGGCTTCGCCGCGCTCACATAAAAGGTAGCGCTGTTACATGTGCCGGAACAGAGCAGGACCAGGTAGTCGCCCGCATTCCGCAGATCTTGACCCTGCAAGTGAATCTCTTCTCCGAGGCTCACGTCCCTCTTTCGCGACGTTCCCGGTCCCACTAGATAAAAAGTGGCCTTCCCGCTGCCCGTCGTCGAAATCGTCGCATCTTCACCAGCAACAGCGGACACAGGCGCGCGAAGATCCTGCGCCACGACCGACACACACATCCCCGCCGCCGAGAGCAAAGCTAAACCGAGTAGGAATCGCCGCTGCATGCTAGGACTTTCCCAGACTGTATTGATCCACGACAACGTGAAAGTTCTGCACCCTGGGCGCCACGGAACGCGGAATTTCGACGGCAAAGGGCTCTGAGGATTGCGGCAGCAGCGCTCGATCCACATACCCGTCCGCGACCCAGACTACTTTCGCGTTGTTGTCGTAGAAGCTGACGATCACGTGGGAAATGTTCACCGTCTGCCCGCTCTGGTTAAGCAAATCGCCATGAAGGACGGCTTTGCCCTGCACATCCGGTTCGATTTTCTGATTCATCACTCCAATCACAGGATCGGCCGAGGCAGGAACCAGCGTGGCTTTCACATCCATGCGAACGTTCTTTACGTTCTTCAGATTGATATTGGGAAAATCGATTCGATACGGAGTAACCTGCTTCGGCAAAAGAACGTGATCGATTTTGTCGAAGCTGGTCTCATCATCAATTGCACTGCCGGCGCCATCCACAAGTGTGGCGTTCACATTCACGAAGGCGGGGATGGTATCTTCGTTCACCACTTCTCCCATCACCACCGCGCCCTCCGCGGAATCGACCGCATTCATCGAGATGATGCGCACGTGCGGCGCATCAACATTCTTCGATCCCCAATCATCGTTAGCGCCGCCAGTTACCAGGTCCCAGCGCAAGTACGTCACTGGAATCACCTGAGCAGGAACATTCGGCACTTGCACCTTGGGCCACACCGGCTTCCAGATTTCGCCTTCGCGTGCTAAATGAAAATCGCGCACATCCTCAATCGGACCAACCGGAGTCGTCCAATGCAGCCGCACCCGCATCTGCGCGTCGTCATTTGTGATGTGCAGCGGCCGCGAATCAAAGCCTTCCAGACTTGAAAACGACCGCAAGCTTCCGTTCGAGCCAATCCAGTCCTGAATAAATGACTGCTTGTTTACTCCGCTGTTCCTGGAGATCGCAGCGTAGGCGCGATCCCAATTCCGCCGCTGCACGTCCACCAGAAGATTCGTGAGCGCCTGCTCGGGAGTGCTGGCCTTCGGCGTGAGTCCATACACGGCGGATCCGGAAGCGATCCCAACCGTGCCATGCGCTTGTCCCGCGCCAAAAAGCGCGAGGACCATCAATCCTGCAGTCACGGCGACGAGAACAATTGGCAGAACGATTTTCATCTATGCCTCAGGCCACGTAATGTCGTTGTTCGGTGGTTTCAGCGCGTACCGGCATTCCAACGCCGAGACGTACGCGACTCTCTTCAGGTAACAGGAGTTCGAGGAAAATCGCCAGGAAGCTTACGCCGATCGGCAATATTCCCCACATCAGACCTTGCCATGGCGCCGGAATCGCGTCCGATGGAATCTTATGAGCCGGCGGCACATCATCTTTCGACCACGCGGTAACCTCGCCATTATTGAACGTTTCGATCTTCCGCCATCCTACGAAAGTCAGCAGCGGCTCATAGTACGGGTCGTGCACGAAAATGTATTTCAGGCCGTAACGATTCGCATGCTCGAGCATGGCTCGAAGCGAAGCCATGCCCGCAGAGCCATAAAATTTTGCATTCGTCAGCTGCGCCGAACCGTAGTGCGTCATCTCTGGCAAAAGGCGGGCGGAGTTGTAGTCGCCGTCGACGCTGCCCGCGGTGGTATAGGTCGAGACTCTAGACAGCTCGCTGCCGAATCCCAAAGTGATGTAGCGGTACGCGTCGTGGCCGTCACGGTTCAAGAACGCGACCACCGGGTCCACATTCGTCGATCCTGTCGGCCGGTACGGATTGGCCGCAAGCCACGCCAGAGCGGCGCCCAGTGTCCCCACGGCAGCCAGTGAAAGTCCCACCGCCGCCTTCGACCGGAAGCGATCGAGAAGTTCAATCGCCAGAAGGCCTACGATCGGCATCGCCAGCAGCGTTGCCCAAAACGTGAAGCGCTCGAATGTCAAAATCTCGAAGGCGCGGCCGAGCAGCCACCGGGGCAGCGGTGTGGTGCCGCCGAGCCCGAAAATTAGTGTGAGCCAGAAACCGAATAGCAAAGGCCGCAACCGGCGCAATGATGCCCCTCGAATCAGAATGAAAGGCAATGCCAGAATCAACGCCCCATACGGAATCACAAAGTAATTTATGGCGGTAGTTGAGTTGAGCAGAAAATTAGCACGGCTATCATGAGGAATCGGAATCTGGTGAATCGGATGCTGAATGATAGCCAGCCAATAAGGCAACAAAACGATTCCGACGCCCGCTCCTACCGCAACCGCAAACAGCGCCGCTCGCGACAACACGCCGCCGACGGACCCTGAAACCCTCTCATCGCGCGCATCCAGGTACGCGACCCACAGCACTGGACCCGCAAACAGAACCACGCCGAAGATCAGCGTGACGTGATGGGCCGCGGCCGCAGACAAGCTGATCGCGATTCCCTTGATTAGAGATTTAGTCCGCGCCTCCGTCATCCATTCATAGAAATACGGCAGCGCGTTCAAGTAGAGAGCGGCAGACGCCACAGTCGCGAGTTGTCCCGCCTGATAAACCAGGAAGGCCAGCGCTCCCAGAAAAACGCTGCCCAGCGCCGCATAGCTCGCGGCGCGATCATCTACCCAGATCCTGGCAAAGCGAAATACGCCAACCGGCAGTAGAAGCACAGCAATCAACTGCACCAGCATGTAGCCCATCTTCAATCCCGCCACGGTCGATAGCAGCGCGATCCACTGATGGGTCAGCGGCGGATAGGTCGTCTGTGAAAACCCTCCAAACCATTTTTCATTCCACGGATTAAACCAGTGGTGGGCATAGTGCGAGGCGAAAAACATATGAAAGTTCGCATCGAACGACCCCGCAGGCAGCTGCATCAACAGCAACGGCCCGTGGACAGCCAGCGCCACCAGCACGATTGCAAGAATAGGAATTGGACGAGAGTAGCTTTGGGCAGTGCTCACAATTGTGCGCTCCAAGAGTCACCAGCCAACACTTCGATTCGGAAATCCTCTACGGGGTTTACTTCATTTTCGCGCGGGTCCAAACCCGTAGTCACAAGCAGCCTTAGCGCCTGGAGAGGCATCTGATGTGCACCGCAGAAATATGTGTGCGGGAGGTTACCCAAAGACTTGTACATAGCGTGGTGATACGTGAAAAGCCGATTTCCGCTCGCGAGCTTTTGCATACTCGCTCTTTTTAGCTGTTGCCTTGGACAAACCTACGACGTCGGTGGCCAGGGCTCTGCCCCTGCGTCTACTCAAAATCAAAGCAGCCCCGAAGCCTCACAAACCAACTCCGACCTGGGTTGGGGTTCAAGTATCGATGTGGCCCGTCAAGCCCGCGCCGCTCAAGACGCGCTGAAAAGAAATGATTATGCCGCCGCCGTATCTTTCGCCGAGCGCGCCGCCAAATCTGCTCCTCAAAACCCTGAACTCTGGTTCCTGCTCGGTTATTGCGCCCGGCTGGATGGGCGCTATCCGGCTTCTATCGAGGCCTACAATCGCGGCCTCAAACTTCAACCGACCTCGGTTCGCGGCATGGCTGGATTGGCGCAAACCTATGCCAAGATGGGCCGCGATGCTGAAGCCGAGCAATTGCTCAAGCGAGTGGTCGATGCAAATCCAAAGGATGCCAACAGTCTTCAACTTGCCGGCGAACTTCTGCTCAATTCCGATCCCAATCACGCACTCGAATTCCTGCAGCGCGCCGATGCGGTGCAGCCGTCCGCTCACACCGATCTGCTGATCGCCCATGCTTACGAACATCTCGGCCAGCTTGACGAGTCGACGCGCTACCTGAATCGCGCCAGGAACCGCGCGCCAAAAGATCCTGAAGTCTTGCGCGCCGTCGCCGGCCAGTACCGCGATCAAGGTCAGTACGATCTCGCCATCTCCGCTCTGCAAGCCATTCCGTCAAAGACGATCGATGTTCAAGCCGACCTGGCCTATACCTACCAGCTCGCCGGAAAGCAGCAAGAGGCCGCGAACTTGTATACGCGTCTCGCGAAGAGCGCGAAAGGAAATCTCAATCTCAATTTAAGCGCTGCGCAAGCTTTAGTTACGCTCGGCCAGCCCGACGCCGCGCAAAGTTTTCTGAACGAAGCCAAGCGAATCGATCCCAATAGCTATCGGCTGCACGCCATTGCAGGCTCGATCGCCGAATCCGAGGATCGCATCGCCGACGCGGCCGCCGAATACAATCAAGCGTTCAGCAACTTGCCGCCGAATGTCCCGGAGGGACCGCTTTATCCCATTGAGTTGCGGCTGAATCTGTACGAGCTAGCATTGCGGCAGGATGATCAAGCTACGGCAAAAGAGCAGCTCGATGCCGCAATGGCGCAGATTAGCCAAGTCAACGTGCCAGCTTCTTCGCGGCCTGAGATGTTGAGGCTGCGCGCCGCCATCGAAGCTGGTTCAGGCAATTTCGACGCGGCCAATAAAGATATCCAGGAAGCTCTGTCTCTCGCGCCCACCAACGTCAATTCCCTGCTGAACTACGGCAGCCTGCAATGGAAGCTCGGACAAAAAGATGCGGCGCAAGCTACGTTCTCAAAAGTTCTGGAATTAGACCCGCACAATCGCACGGCTCTATCGTCCCTCGGCTATCTCGCCCGCGACAAGGGGGACGCGCAACTCGCCGAATCCTACTTTACGCGCGCGGTGGCTGCGCACCCCAAAGATTACGCTCCGTATCTCGCCTTAGGTGATCTCTACACCGCCGAAGGAAATTTCCGTTCGGCGGAAGCAAATTACGAACTCGCTTTCCAGCGCATGCCCACCAACCCGCTCATCGTCTCCGGAGGCGCCAATGCTGCGCTCGAAGCGCACAACTCCGATTTAGCGAAGCGCTGGCTCGATCGCGCCAAGGGCAACATGAACGACAGTCCGCAGGTGATGCGCGAACGCGAGCGCTATCTCACGCTGAAGGGTGACTACGCCGAATCCGCAAAGCTCGGCTATGCTGTCCTTGAAAAACTTCCCCACGATCGCGAAGGCGTGGTTTATCTCGCCTACGATCTTTACTATCTCGGCCGTTACGACGATGCGCTCGCCCTGGTAACCAAGTACGAGCCGATCATACCCAACGACAAGGATCTCGCAGTAATCGCCGGCTACGTCCACGCGCACAACGGCCAACTCCGCGAAGCGGTCGCCGACTACACCCGCGCTCTCGATCGAGACCCGAAAATGGCCTTGGGATATGGCAATCGCGGATTCGTCTTTAACGATCTTCGCCAACCTGGTAACGCTGTCAAAGATTTTCAAACCGCCATTCAGTTACAGCCCAATTATGGCGAAGCGCATCTGGGATTGGCCTACGCCGATCTGCAACTCCATCGCCCCAAACCAGCTCTCATTCAACTAGAAGCGACCCAGAAATTCTTGGGCAAGTCGCACGCCTGGCACCTGGCCCGAGCTGAGGCATTTCGCCAGGAGCAGGATTTCGCCCACGCCGAACCGGAGTACCGGACTGCCCTGCAGGAAACTCCAAGCGATGTACCAACTCAGTTGGCCTACGCCGACACACTGTTTCATTTGCGTCGCTTCCAGCAATCCCTCGCCGCGCTGGATACAGCACAGAACCTGGCTCCCACCAACCCCGCGGTCTATGCGTTGCGGGCGCAAGTCGACGCCAAGGCCGGATCGCGCGATCAAACTCTGCGCGACATTCAACTGGCGGAACAGTACGGCAAAGATCAGGTTGACATTTTGATGGCCACCGGCGGAGCCCTGTTAACTCTGGGCGACCGAGATGCCGCCATGCAGCGCTTCTCCCGCGCCCTCGACATTCCTAACGGAGATCGCATTGGAGTTCGTCTGGCCATCGCTCAGATCTTCATGCGGCAGGGCCATTACGATGAAGCGCGCCGGCAGATCGCTCTCGGTTTCGCCGAAGCTCGCGTCGATTCGTCGCCGGTATCTCCCGAAGACATTGCTGAAGCCGCCAACATCTTCTTGGCGATGCATGACTTCAATCTCGCCGAAACCTATTTCGATAAAGCGCGCCTGGTGGGAGCGAATCCTCGCACCATTGGCCTTGGGCTGGCCAATACGTACCTCGCAGAAGGCGAAACTCGCAAGGCCGAAGAAGCCTTGGCCAGCCTCGGACCGGCTGATGACTATCGTGACGACTACGACTACATGATGGCTTCGGCGAACTTATATCGGCAGCGTCAGGATACGGTTCACGCTCTCTCCGCTTTCGCGCAGGCGAGCAGCGTGGCGGGTCAGGAAGACCGTGGCGCCGCCCTGACCGCGCAGAACGAGATGGCCAGCCAAGAAGGTCGTCAGATTACTCAGAACGTAAGCCTCTCGCCGGAAGCCTCATTTGCGCCGTCGCTCGAAGATATCAACGTGTACACGCTCGACGCCAGAATCCTGCACGTCACCAATCCTCTTCTGCTGCCGCCGCCGCGCCATTCCTACCAAAGCCTGGCGGAGTCACATTATCGAATTCATCTCGGCAACCTACCCGCCATCACGGGTTTTGTAGGCGAAAGCCTGACCGCAGGCCGTTTGCTTTTCCCCAGCGTCAGCGTCGTTCAGGATCGCAACACCTACGACACATTCATCAACGGCGGAATGACTCCGGTTCTTCATCTCTGGTCCAACACCATCGCTTTCAACGGCGGCCTCCAATACACCATCCGCCGCGACACGATCTCGCCCGTCTACATGAGCCAGAACCTTTTCCGGCAGTTCCTCTACATCTCGACCAGTTCGTTCTTCGATTGGGTTTCATTCACTGGCAGCGCCATCCGCGAAGCCGGGCCCTTCACCGATCAGAATCTCAACTCGCGCGACGTCTCCGCGAACCTGGAATTCACCGTCGGCCGCCCCTGGGGACACACTTCTCTTATCGCCGGATACTCCGTCCGCGATCTGCTCTTCCATCCCCTCGTGGAGGAGTACTTCAATACCGCCAGCTACGTGGGGCTACAGCGCAAGTTTGGCACGAGGCTCACGGTCGCGGCTCTGGCCGAGGACTTGCGCTCCTGGCGAGTGCAGAACACGGAGTACGCAATTGCTCAGGCTCTGCTGCCGGGCGCAAGATTCGAGTTCCGCGCCAACCCGCGCTGGAACGTTCAAGGGTCGTTCCTGCTCTCCCGAGGATTGGGTTATCACGAATACGATAACGCGCAGAGCGAGTTCCTGGTGTCCTATACGCGCCCCACGCATGGGGCCGGGAATGCCGAGGCGGGTTACGCCGCCGTCGCGCATCCATTTCGTATTTCCTTCGGAGTCCAGCAACAGACGTTCTACGACTTCGCCGGAACGACCAGAAACACGATTCTTCCCGTAATCCACTTCAATCTATTTTGAATCCTATCCCTTCAATGGCGGAGACCCTCAAGAGCGCAGCGGCAGCTCCCCCTGCGGATGCAAAGTCCGCTGCGGTTCCGCCGCCGGCCAAAACGCTGAAGTCGAAATTGCTGGGCGGCAGCCTCACGCTGCTCGCCGGCTCCGGACTGGTCGGGGTCACCAATCTCGTTTATAACGTGGCGACGGCGCGGCTCCTCGGCCCCAGCGGCTTTGCTCACGCCACCGCGGTCTACACCATCCTGATGCTGGTATCAGGCATCACGCTGTCGTTTCAAGTTGTATGCGCAAAATACGTGGCTAGGAGTACGTCTCCAGAAGATCGGGCTAGGGTATTCGCCACGCTGCATCAACGATCATGGATTGCCGGAATCGCGATTGGCTTGCTGCTGTTTCTCGTCGAGCGCCCACTGACCGCGTACTTGAATTTGCCCGACCCGCTCTTAATCTCACTGCTGGCTCTTGGTACTGCCTTCTATATCCCTCTTGGAGTGCGTCGCGGATACATTCAAGGCATCCACGCCTTCAAACATCTCTCAGTCAATTTCATGTTGGAGGGGCTGGTTCGCCTGGGCGGAGTGTTTCTGCTGATCGGCCTTGGCATGGGAGTTAGAGGAGCCGTTTTCGCGAGCGTAATCGCAGTCATCGTCTCCTACTTCCTCGCTCTCCCCAGTCCCGGCTTGACTTCCCTCAGTTTTCGACGGATCTCCATTTCGTTCCGCGAGGGACTGCAGGCCATCGTCTTCTTTTCCGGCCAGACGATCATTAACAACTTTGACATTGTTCTCGTGAAGCACTTCTTCCCTCCCGCCGAAGCCGGATTCTACGCGGCGATCGCCCTGGTTGGGCGCCTCGTGAACATGTGCGCCTGGTCGGTCGTAAACACCATGTTCCCCGTCTCTGCCGGCGCCGGAAACAATGAGGACCGCGAAGGAAGTCCAGTACTGTTCACTTCCCTGCTTCTGGTCTTTCTCATCCTTTCTGCTTTGATCTTTGGCTTATGGCTAGTTCCCAGCTTTCTGTGGAAGACTCTCTTCGGCGCGCATTTCAGCCTGGGAGATTACGGCGCGCTCGCTCCCTTGCTGATTCTCTATGCCATCACCACGGGAATCTATTCGTTGAGCTCCGTGATCATCACCTACGAAATGTCCCGCAAGATTGCGAACACCAGCTGGCTTCAACTCGCATTCAGCGGAGCTCTCGCATTTGGCATTTACATTCTTCATCGAACCCTGCACCAGGTCATTCTTGTTCAATTGTTCCTGATGGTGACCTTGCTGGTCGTGTTGATCGTGCCATTACTGCGGAACCACTTTACGCCCGCTGCCGATCGCGTTTATCCCCACCTGCAACTGCGTCGCGCACTGGCAGAAGAAGAGGTAATGGCCGAGTTCCTAAGGAGCGAGTTCCATCACCCTGAGTTCGACGAGTATCGAAATGAGTTCGACTCGGTTGTGCGGCATCCAGATCTCAGCAATTCACGAGAAAATGCGGTCCGCCAGGCTCTGCTGTTCCTGCGGCGCGGCGCCATGTGGCGCGAACTTCCCGCAGATACTCGCTGGTACGAAGTAGAATTGACTGCCGAGGATCTGACTCGCATTCGCTTCTTCCCGCGCGCTCAGTGGCGTCGCGTGGCGCAAGGCAGCTTCTATCTGACGGATGTGGTGGAACGCATCCGGCTGCAACTCGATTCGTCTTTTCATGACGAGTTCTTTGGAAAGTTGCGGAGCCTGAATGCTTCCGTGCAGGAAAACCTGATCAACCCTACGGTTCTGCTCATTGGAGTGGACAACACGGGACCTTTAACAATTCTGGATGGGAATCACCGGATGGCTGCGGCTATGCTTGGTCCATCGCTTGCGGTGTTGCATCGCCTGCGGTTCATTTGCGGCTTCTCGCCTGAGATGACACGCTGCTGCTGGTATGTGACCAACGTGAATACGCTGTTGCGCTATTTCAAGAATCTGGTTCGCTACTTCTCCTACGATCCTGAATCTGACATCGACCGCTTTCAGGAAAGCGGGCTCTAGGACTAAGCGCGCGGGACGACAGCCCTATCCGAGGCGTCTAACAATTGACGACTACTGCTGCGGTGAAGTGTTTGCCGGCGGAGTAGTGGGTTCTTGCACTATCGAATTGTCGCGGCGGCGGAGCAGAATCGGTTCGTGCTGCCTGCGTAGCGCGGCGCGCTCCTGCGAAACTTTGGCGTCCACTTTCGATTCGCTATCGGATGCAACTTGCGCCAACTTCAAACCTTCCGCGGAGCGGCGCGTCGCCAACCCGACAGTTGTGTTGGCGCCCCCGAGCGCCTGCGCTTTGTCATAGAAAAACTGGGCCGTCTCGCGGTCGCCTTCAATTTCCGATAGATAACCAACGTTGTTGAGCGCGAACACATTGTTGGGATCGAGTGCATACGCGGTGCGAAAAGCTTGTATGGCTGCGGCGAAATCGTTGCGATTGATGTCAGAGACTCCGCGGATGTTCAGCTCCGCCACTTTCTCCTCGGGAGTCTTCTGGGTTTCCAGGCGGGCGCGGAGGTTCTTGGCGTTCTGCGCTGCCATTTCGCTGACCGGCTTGCCTCTCCACGCGCGATTCAGCGTGACTACAGCGGCCGCGTCGGATTGGACCGCGGCGGCGTCATCGTAGTACCTCAGCGCGGCTTGGGATTCGCCTTCCATTTCCTTGGCCACGCCCATGTTGTTCAACGTGAATATGTTCTTCGGATCAGTCTTCAACACCTGTTGCAGTAGAAGATCGGCTTCCGGCGCGCGCCCTTGCGAGAGCAAGCGCACCGCTTCGACGTTGTCGTGGTTAATCTGGATCGGCATGTCCGGAATTGCGAGCGCTTCTTTCATAGAACGCCCTTCAAGTTTGGACGAACTGGCGCGATCGATCACCGCGTCCGTGGCCTGTTCTCCAGCGAGCGCATAGAAGCGTTGTGCTCTGTCGACTTGCCCTTGCAGCTCCGCGATGTAGCCGAGATTATTCAACGTGAACGGGTCATCGGGATCCAGCAGGTATGCCTTGTAAAACAGCATCTCTGCCTTCTCATAGGTGTGCTTGCGGATCGCTTCGACGCCCTCCTGGTTCAGTCGCTGCACGGCGGTGAGATTGCTGTGCTTGGGAAGAGTGATCTTGATGTCTTTCGCACCAGCGCTTGGCATCCAGCCAAAAGCTGCACTCATGGTGCCCACGACCATCCACTGTTTCCAGGACATGCCTTGCCAACCCCTCTCCTTTGCTAGCGTAAACGCAGGCTACGACGCCTACTTATGATGCGAAAACTGGCCAATTGTTTGTCGTCGAGAGACCTGTACTCTGCACAAAACTGACCACCTTTCGGGACCTTCGTGGCATCCAACTGCAGCGTCGAAAACTGAGTTGGTGGGGATTGCCATGGGTTGGATCTTATCGAGGGCAGGGTTGTGGACGATTGTGGGCTGCGCTGTTCTTGCGGGCGCGGCAATGGGACAGACAACATCGCCCCCAAACGTCACCTCTCAAAACGTCGTGTCGGGATCTTCAACGTTTACACCTTCGATTGAAGGGCCTCCGCCGAGCGCGGACGCTCCTGACATTGTCGTCGATCCGGCAAGCTTGCTTCCTGACTTGCCTCCCGTGCCCAAGGAGAAGGCGAGCCTGATTGGCGGCACTGTCGGGAGACTGGATCGCGTGCGGGATCAGATTACGGTGCAGTTGTTCGGCGGGGGGAAGATGACCATTGCATTCGACCCGCGAACCCACTTCTACCGCGACGGAGTCGAGGCGACTACTGCCGATTTGCGCCAGGGCGATCGCGTCTACGTTGAAACCATTCTCGATGGCAGCACCGTCTTCGCGCGCACGATTCGGATGAAGAGTTCGGCAGTTGCCGGCGAGAGCCAGGGGATTATCACCAGCTACCGCGCCGACAAAGGCGAACTGCAGTTGCGCGATGCGCTCTCGCCGCGAGTGATCAAGATACGAGTGACGCCGCAAACCCGCGTGATCGAAGGTGATCGCACTTCATCCGCGAGCAGACTGGCCAGTGGAACGCTGGTCGCGATCAAGTTTGGCCCGAGGCAAGATGGAAGCGAAGTGGCTCGAGAAGTTTCTGTGCTGGCGGTTCCTGGCGCCAGCTTTACTTTCGTTGGTCAAGTCACCGCTATCGATCTGCGTCTCGGCATTCTCGTTCTGAACTCGACGATCGATCACAAGACTTATGAGATCGCTGTCGATCCGTCGGTGGTTGGGGTCGATGAGAGCTTGCGACCATCTGCCGACGTCACGGTGCAGACGCGCTTTCAGGGAAACCGTTATGTGGCGAGGAGCATTACAGTGAACTCGCGGAACCAGTAATAGCCCAAACCGGCCCGACGCTACAGGATCAAATCCAGATCGAAAAAAATGCGGATCAGCGAGGCTAAAATCTCTGGAATCAATATGTTACGTTTAGCGGATCCGGCTAAAATCTTGAAACTAAAGATTTTAGCCGCAAAATATTACAAACAAAAGACTTAGGCATTCTCGCATTTCCACGCGAAGTCCTTTAGAATCAGCAGTGGGATCGTAAAATATTGTATTCACTATAGTTATTGCTATTGTCAAAGACCTGAAAATATCAATCCCTGCCCCAGGGACTTCGCGGCGGCACAAATTGGCTTCTGCCAACCGTCACGGCCTCCACCATGATCGCGCAAGTGACGGGGTGTGGACAAGGTTAGATGTCACAGTTCGCATGTGGAAATTCCAGGGAGGCTCGCTGGTCGCGGCGCTGAAAGGTTGCTGCGCAACCCAAAACTGCGTTCCATTTCTTTTTTGTCCCGTCTTTAATCCCGAGCTCGGAGCGTATTAAAAGCGATTGCTCCCACGCCTGTGGATTTTGTAGCGAATTATTCAACTCTCCTTAACATTCCGATTACAGGGCATTTCATACATTTGTCGTCAGAGGTTAACTATGAAAAAAACACTGGCATTACTCTCACTAGCAGCGGCCTGTTCGGTTGGTACGGCAATCGCTCAGGGCAACGACTCCCACCAGAATTTTCACCATGGCAAGATCAAGCGCGTTCTGTTGATCAGCGTTGACGGCATGCATGCGGTTGATTTCGATAACTGTGCCAACGGCATCAGCACGATCAACAATGGCGCGCCTTACTGCCCCGCCATTGCAGCTCTGGGCAAGACGGCGATCAATTATGTAGCCGCGAGCACTTCAAAACCGTCCGATTCTTTCCCCGGACTAACTGCGATCATTACCGGCGGAAGCCCGGCGCTGACCGGCGTCTACTACGACGTGGCGTATTCCCGAAATTATGACGCTCCGGCGAAAACCACGGGCAACGGCCTTGCGGCCGGCCCATGCACACCGTACGCGGCGCCAACCGGCACCACAACCGAGTACGAAGAAGGCATCGACCTCGACAAGACCAAGCTGAACGGCGGCGCGCCGGGCGCTTCTTTGACTGATGGCGGCCTTGCGTCGATCGACCCCAAGAAATTGGTGCGCGATCCGAACAATGGATGCAATCCGGTTTTTCCGTGGGATTTCGTCCGCACCAACAGCATTTTCAGCGTGATTCACGCGGCGGGCGGATACACGGCGTGGTCGGATAAGCATCCCGCGTACTCTTCGGTCGCATCCGGTCTAGGACCGATCGCGCTGGATGATTTCTATGCGCCCGAAATCAACTCCGACGTAATCGCGCTTCCCGGCGTGACAACACCGACAGGCATCTCCTGCGCAACCATCCGTGATCCGGGTTCGGACCTGACGGCTTGGACCAACAGCTTCCAGAACATTCAGTGCTACGACACTTTGAAAGTCGATGCGATCTTGAATGAGATCGATGGCAAGAATCACCTGGGCACCAAGACGACCCAAGTTCCTACCATCTTCGGCATGAACTTCCAAGCGTTGAGCGTGGGCCAGAAGCTGATTGAAGCGAGCGACAGTACAACGGGCGGATACCTGGATGCCGCTGGCACGCCGACCGCTGCGCTGTTGGGCGAATTCCAGTTCGTTGACGCTTCGATTGCGGCATTCGTGAAGGAGCTGAAGGCGCAGGGTCTTTATGATTCGACTCTAATCGTGATCACGGCCAAGCACGGGCAGTCGCCAATTGACCCGAGCCGCTACGTTTCGCAGCTCATCAACGGCACTTCACCGGTCACGCTCCTCTCGAATGCGGGTTATATTCCGTATTCTGAATCTACCAACAATCCGACCGGCATTGGACCGACGGAAGATGACGTCTCACTGGTGTGGCTGAAGAGTTCGTCCGATACTTTAGCCAGCGTCAGCATCCTCGAAGCCAACGCCTCGGCTTCCGGGATTGCGCTTGGGCAGATCTACTACGGACCTGCGCTCGCGATCAACTATAACGACCCGACCGAAGACCCGCGGACGCCGGATATTATTGTTACCCCTAATGTAGGCGTAACATATTCGGGCAGCACGGCGAAACTGGCCGAGCACGGCGGGTTCGCGCATGACGACACGAACGTCGTTATGCTGTTGTCGAACCCGGCCTTCGAGGCCCGGACGGTTCGTGCGGGAGTGGGTACGGCGCAGGTGGCGCCTACTATCCTTCGAGCTCTGGGCATCGATCCTGCGGAGCTTAACGCCGTTCGGGTTGAGGGAACTGCCGTGCTGCCGGGGGTTCCACTGAAGTAGGCCGTCAGCAAGCGAAAGCGGGATGAAGAACGAGGGACGCTCTCAGGGTGTCCCTTGTCTTGTACGATTGTCCAGGTCGCGGCCAGCGAGATCGAAACCTAGGCTGCTTAAATCTGAAAGAGTGTGCGTGAGAACTACTCTTCCGCCCCTCCGGGGCTTGTTCCTTTCCCACTCTTCTACCCACGACTTGCGCCGTGGGCTGCATTCTGTCGCCGCTTCGCGGCTAGAATCGTGGCGGAATTTCAGCCTGAGCCTCACGGATTGCCTAGATTGTTGGCATTGCATGCTCCAGCGGTTGATTGCTGGGGAATGTTGGTGGGAGGCGTGGCCCAGGGAACGTTTTGGAAGTCGAAGAACTCGGTCAGATCCATTTGAGCGGCGTCGCGCTGAGTCAGGGGCTGCAGACTGAAGCGCGTCTCGATGAACTTGAGGATGGCCGTGTAGTCCGTCGGTGTGTGCGAGACGTAATTCTTCTTGGTGAATGGGGAAACCACGAGCAAGGGCAAGCGATAGCCGCTGTAATTGAAATCGCAGTTGGCGCCGCTGGGGTTATCGCTGCCGCAAATATCGGTGGGTGCGAGGTCGATGGGAGCGATGCCGTCGGGATTGGGTTCTGAAATCGGCGGCACGTGATCGTAGGTTCCTCCCGCTTCGTCGTAGGTGAGAATGAAGACGGAATCCTTCCAGGACGGACTATTCATTAATCCATCGATCAGAGATTGAACGTAGGCGGCGCCGGTCTGGATGTCGGTGCCGCTGCTGGGATGTTCATCCTGATTGGATAAGTATCCGGGCTCGATGAAGGCGACGGAGGGGAGGGTGCCGGCAGCCGCGTCGGAAGTAAATTCCGAGGCGGAGACTACATTGGCTGGCAAGACATTGGGCGGCGCGTAGGCTTGAAACTGGGTTAGGTAGGTGCAGAATCCGGTTGAGGAAGAAGATGGGCTGGCGAGTTCGCATGCGCGCTCATTCCACCGGCTGGCGCGTCGTCTCCGGTTACGCCGGTGGGGCAGGTGTCATCCGTGGCGTAGATCTTCCAAGAGACTCCCGCGGCGGTTAGGGCGTCGAAAATTGTGGGCACGTTCAGCGCGGCATTGTCCTGGGGGTTCGTGCCGGGTGGATAGGCGTAGCCATGCGAGGTTGCGGCCATCAGATACATGCGGTTGATCTGCGTGCGATCAAGGGCGGGCGAGAACCAGCGATCGGACGTGGCGAAATTCGACGCCATGAAGTAGTAGTAGTTCAGATCGGTCGAGTCGTAGTAACCGACTGCGCGATAGCCGGCAGTATCGGCATAGCCTTCATCGGATGCGTACTTGCCGGCGGTATCGGCAAAGCCGTTCATGGTGGCGGTGGACGAAGTGGGGTCGGTGAGATTCCAATCGACGTGGCTCTCGTTCCAAGAAGGGCTGAGGTTGTCATAACACTCGGTCTGCAGATGAAAGGGAGAAACGGTGGGAGGGGTGCCGGAATAACTGGGGATGGAAACTCCGGTCGGCATTGCGTCCAATTGTTGAGTGGGGAAACCGTTGGCCGCCCAGTAGGCGGGAAGCTGGCCAAAGTAGGTGTCGAAGGAACGATTCTCCTGCGCCATGAAGATGATGTGATTGACGGAGGATTGGAGGGTCGCGGTCGAAGTTGTGGTGGTGGGGCCGCTTTTGAGTCCCTGACAACCGCAGAGCGCTAGCGATAGAAGTAATAAAGCTGTCGCCGACAGCTTTGGCGTGTGTGAAGAATTCATCCTTGTGCCCCGCGTGAGTGGGATGGCTCTTAAAGACGAAGGTAAGATGAATTTGCGACCTCAAGTGTTGGCTCGAGGATGTGCGCGGAGCCGTAAACTTTTGGCTAGAAGTGATTGAAAGTAATGGTTTTGTGAATCGAGCCCGAGATTTTGCGGGAGCGGCGGGTATGGCACAGCGGTTGTAGCACGAAGGTTCCTAGACGAATGTTATCTTCCTCTTAAAAGTCCTTTCCCTCTAAGCTGACCCCCGTTCCCAGAAAGAGCGGTCAGCACCGAGGAAATTTATAGGCGGGCGCGCCTTCCTCACTGGCCACAGTACTGGTCCCAGACTCCAGTACTCGCAAGACCCTGGTTCCACCCGCTCTGAGGTTCTGATGAGTAGATGTTTTGCTGTTGCAGCGATTCTTCTCGCTGGGTCAATGGTGTGTTTGGCTAGCTCTTCTTATATTGTCCCCACCACAACTCTCGCCGCTCAAACTTCGAATAACACAAGTGCGGCTAACGGATTCGCGAGCCAGTCGAACGGCAACCGCGGCGCGGGAAACGTAAGCAAGGTCGACGTGCACACGCTGCTGTATTCGGGAGCTACGACGAAAGTCTACGCTCACATGATGCTGTGGTTCGGGGGGACGAACCACATGAGCGTTGGCTACAACTCTAACGATGCGGCGCAGGTTCACAGCCAGATTACGGATATGATCAGCCGCGGCATTAATGGCGTCATCATTGATTGGTACGGGCCTAATAATGCGATTGATCAGGCTACGCGGCTGGTGATGGCGGAAGCGGAAACGCATCCGGGGTTCACGTTTGCGATTATGGTCGATCAGGGAGCGATTGAGTGGGACTCGTGCGCGGGATGCGCTCCGCAACAGGCGCTGGTGAGTCTGTTGCAATATGTTGAGCAAACTTATTTTCCTTCGCCGGCGTACATGACCGTGCAAGGACAGCCGGTGGTTACGAATTTCAACATCGACCTCTCGTATTCGGTGGATTGGAATGCGGCGAATGCCGCGTTGAGCGCGCATCCTGCGTTTCTGTTTCAAAACAACAACGGCTTCACTCATACGCTTAGCGATGGCAGCTATGCCTGGGTCATGCCGACTACTACCGATTATGGCGCGGGGTATCTCTCAAACTTTTACGAGACAGGAATGTCGTTTCCGGCCGAACAGACGATTGGAGCGACGTACAAAGGATTCAACGACACGCTGGCGAGTTGGGGCTCCGACCGGATTATGGGGCAACAATGCGGCCAGACGTGGCTGCAGACATTTTCGGAAATGAATGGGCTTTATAGTTCGGGAAAGCAACTCGACGGTCTGCAGCTGGTGACGTGGAATGATTATGAGGAAGGAACGGAGATTGAATCTGGCGTCGACAATTGTTTTTCGCTTTCGCCGTCAGTCTCGGGAAATTCGTTGCAATGGAATATCAGCGGTGACGAGAACACGGTCGATCACTACACGGTGTACGTCAGCGCTGACGGTCAGAATTTGATGTCGCTGACGAATACGGAACCCGGACAGCGTTCGCTGAACCTTTGCAGCTTCCCGATTCCGAATGGCAGTTATAAATTATTCGTGCAAGCGGTTGGAAAGCCGACCCTGGCGAACCAGATCAGCGGGGCAATTAATTACACCGCTGGGTGCAGTTCAGGGTCAGCACCGTCGCCGACTTTATCGTTCGGCGCGTCCCCCACATCGGTTACGATTCCGGCCGGACAATCAGGACGCTTCACGGTCACGGCCCAGGCGCAGTCGGGAGCTTTCAACAGTTCCATCGCGCTCTCCTGCTCCGGTGTTCCCGCTGGGTTGAGTTGTGCTTTCTCTCCCGCTTCCATTACTCCCGGCTCTAGTGCCGCCACTTCCACTCTCACTATTTCCGCTGCTGCCGTTTCGGCCGCTGCCGTTGGACTGAACTTCCCCAAGGGGAACCACTCGGTCCCAATCTCCGGCGGATGGCTGTTGCCGTTCGGGATTGTGGGCTTCACGTTCATCGGACAAATTCCGCGGAGGCGCAGGGCTCAGATGCTCGCGCTGATCGCCGCGATCGCCATCGGAATGGCCGGAGTTGCTTGCGGAGGAGGAGTGAGCGCTCGCACCGAAAATGCTACGGTACCTGCCGCCACCAGCTACGCCATTACCATTCAAGGGAACTCCAGTTCTACCCAGGTTTCCACTGTCGTTAACATTATTGTTCAATAGACTTGGAGCGGAACCCGTCGACGGCGGTCGGGGGATGGCGGAACGGTGAACCCATCCCAGCGAATTCCGAGTCATGAGGCGTAACATGAGCGACTTCGAGGGCACCCATCCCGGCAGCCTGCGGAACCTGGTGATTTGGCGGAGGGCCTCGGTGCGCTGCTCGAGTTCGAAGTGACGCAGATATTTCAGGACGATGGTCGGCATCGTCATGCGGAGAGCGGTGGAGAAATTTTGGATCGCCATGGCTTGCTGCTTTTGCTGATTCTTCAGGAAACCAATCAGGCAATTGGCTAGATCTTCCGCATTACCGGGTTGATAGAACTCGATTGCCAGTTCTTCGCCGTCAGCCATCTGGCGGAAGTCGGGCAGATCGGCGCACACAATGGGGACGCCATAAGCGCAGGCCAAGTGGGCCACACCGCTGCAACCTGTCGACGAAGAGTAGGGCATGACGGCGACAGATGAGTTCTGGAAGAGATTCGGCAGGTCGTCCTCTTCCACGTAGCCGGTGAACTCGATCGCGGGATTGTCTGCGTGCTTTTTCCTTAGTGATTCCACATAGCCTGCGGCTTGAGGATGGTCGCCGCCGGCAATGATCAATTTAGTTTGGGGCAGAGCGGCATGAATGGTTTGAAACGACTCAATCATGAGTTCCAGGCGTTTGTAGGTTCCCCATTTGCCGAAGGCGAGGATGCGGTGCTCGGGATTGCCGCGCCGTGAAAAGTCGGGATATTCGGGACGGCGCGTGAGAACGCCGTGGGAGCGAACATGAACATTGTCATGACCGTATTTCTCGGCGAGGATTTGGCGATAGCCCGGCATGAGAACAGAAACAGAATTCGATAGAAGCAGCAACCTGGTGGCAAATGCGCCGGCCATGCGATAGGCGCGGGGATGACGGACACCGGCATCCTGCAGATCAACGGTGTCCATGAGGTGATGCAAGGTCACGTGAGTATAGCGGCCGCTTAAACGCGCCATCAGCGGAGTGAGAAGACCAAGAAAAGCATTCAGCGGGTTGCGGCCGAAAGTGCTGAACAGTAAATTGAACCAGACGACATCAGGTTTTATTTTTCCTAAAGCTTTGAGTATTCGAACCGAGCTGGCGGGATCGTCAAACGACCAGCAGCGCTGCACCAGGAAGCCATCCAGTTCGGGTTGAGCCGGAGAGATTTGATCGGCAAGAATGGTAAGGCTGAGAAATGGATTGCGGCGCAGCTCTTCCGCGATGTGAAGCCCATACTCGCTTAGTCCCCCCTGACTGGGTGGAAACGTGGACACTAAACATATCTTCATTCTTCTCGGGCCTCGCGGTCGCCTGTTTGGATGTGGTTAAAGGGGCAGATGTTGGCTCTCCGCTTGGGTTTAGCGGGATGCAACGATCTCGAGCGGCGGGAAAACAGTGCCTTCTCCTTGCGAGTGTCTTAGGGCAAGGCGGGCATCTCCGAGAATTGCTGTTTTTGTCGTGATGGCTCTTGCAGGAACGCCTCTCTAATTTTGATGGACATCGCTTCGACAGTGAGAGGCTCGATCACAGTAATGTCGCCGGTGAGACGGCTCAGGGCGAGATACGCTTCACGATTGCTGCGAAGAAATTCCAGCGGATATTCCGGCTTTCGCGCGAAGGCAGCGGCCGGATCGGCATCGATGAAATATGCGACGTCGGGCTTGGGAATGAACGTCCGGACGAAACGCACGAACCATCTCGCAAGCCCGCTTTGCAACGGAAGGTTGGCGAGTTCGTCGTAGATGTAGCGATCGAAGATTACGACATCAGCGTCGGTTTTCCGCAGGCGCCTAACTTTGCGGCAAAGATTGACGGCGTCGGCGAAGTATAGAAAGTACCGCATGGCAATGACCGGCCACGAAGTTACATTCTTATCGCGGCGCTGCAGGGGATTCTGCGGACTGCCGATTCCCTGATCGCCTTTGAACGCCTTGTGACTCATGAACTCGCGGAAGCGAGGGAGCGCGACAACGTCGTCCCAGAAAGTGAGCAACCGGGTGCGCTCGCCTGCTTTATTGAGCCAAGCTTGCAGGGCGCAGATTTGAGTGGTCTTGCCGGCTCCATCGATTCCGGAAAAGCTCACGATTTTCACAGAGCACGCTCGATGAGATTTTGGAGGCATCACAGGATTAATGCGCCCCCGGAGGCTTGCTTGGAGTAGCGGCAGTCAGCGCGACTACAGTTCCCACTGCCACGCCGGCTCCGATAATCGCTCCCGTTCGCAACACGATGGTGCGAACGCGATGCTGCTTTGCGGGCGCAATGGCTACGCCTGCGGGTTGCGATGCTGCGATGCCGCTGGCGTTGGGCGCCTCGGCTGCGGCCGTGCCGACGGGACGTTGCGGTGGCGATGATTGCGCGGGTTGCGTTTGATCAGGCGGCTGCTGAGCTGGCGCGGACTGAGGCGGCACTGTTGTCGCCGAGCTGTTTTGTGTTTGGGATGATTCCCCGGACTTGGATGCGACTGCTCCCGGACTATCTGGCAGCTCGGTAGCCGCAGGCTCAGCTTTGGCCACGAGCGCCGGTTGCGAATTCGCGGCCTCGTCCGTTTGCGTTTGCAATGCAACCGCCTGTTGCGCCGCGAGCGGCAGAGCCTCTCCCAGGAAGCCCGCGAGGAGCAGGCCGCTCCAGGCCACGTGTACCAGCATCTTCTTCCATGCTCCCATGGCCACCTCCGACGCCGAGATCAATTCCCTAGCTCGCAGTTTTCAAATCGGACAGCCCGAATCCTGCTGAATACCAAGGCGGGCTTTGAGCAGCTTCTGGCAGTGCGGCAGCCTGGAAACTACGGGCTGCTGCATCCACCGTTTCGTACACTTCGAAGAGACGATCGACTCGCATCAATTCCATGATTGTTGCGGAGGCTGGAGAGACTGCCGCCAGCTTCAAATCTCCGTCGCGTTTCATCGCCTGTTCCATGCAAAAGAGCAGACTCTCGATGCCGGCACTGTCCATCTGTTGGACCTGAGAACAATCCAATACGAGGCGTGGACGATGAACCTCCAGCAGTGGCTGCATTTCATTGAGGAATTTCTGGCCTTCGACCTGATTAAGCGTTTCCGGCAACTCCATTATGATTACGGGACCTCTTGTATACATTTCACCTACCCCTGGACAGGATTAACTCCAAGCCGCCATGCTTCCGGCGTTGAAGGCTCTTCTTTTTGTTCTTGTAGTTCTGCAGTTCTTGTTTGCACTTCATAGCTAACATCTAAATTGTTGCGAGCCGCACGGCGGTCCGAGCTGATGGCGCGGAGGATGCTCGAGTCGGAAATTTCGAGAATGACGTCGCGTTCCAGGCTCATGAGTTTGTTTCCACTGGCAACAGCGTGGCAGACGTCGAGCCAGATTCCGATGTGAGTGTTCGCCAGAATCGAACTGTCTTCGACTATCGTGCCGTAGTCGACGCAGCAATCTCTCTCGATGCTGCTGCAACGAGTCACCAACGTGTCTTCTTTCACCTGTGCCCGGCGCCCAATATAGGCGGGAGCGACGATCCGCGCCCGGCGATGGATTTCGGCTCCGTCGTCGACCCAGATGCCGGGCTTAATTTCCGTACCTGAGGGACGCACGGCGCAGCGTCCGCGTAATGCGTCTGAAACCAAGCGGCGTAAATCTCGAGGATGGGTGAGCCGATTCACGTATTCGCGGATGAAGTACGATGCCCCGTTGGTTTCCGCTGGCAATTCGCCGAGATCGACTTGTTGCGCCTTCGCGCAGTCGACGACCCAGAGGTCGAGCGGAACTTCCCAGTTGAGAGTGCGAGTGGCTGGTTGTCGCGCTTCGCGATGGAAATAAAACAGGTCGAGAAGATCGGTTTCCGTGTACAGGCTTCCGGAAACAACAAATGCGCTTTCGATTCCGTCGCGCGAATACTCGTGGAATTTCTGAGTGATCGCGGAGAATACGTCAGCTACAACCTGGACCTTCAAATTGTCGAAGGTGGTGGAGAAGGGCTGAAGCGCCGGAAAGATCTCCGCCGGGACCAACACGGAAACAATCTCTACGCCCGCGCGCATGAATCTCTCGATCGTCCGTTCGAGCATAGAGCGTCCCATAACATCAACGCACGCCAGTGGTTCCGCGAGCAGAGGTGTTTTTCCATTGTCTTGCGGCGTGATCGAGCCAAAGCTTTCGATGCCCGCCGCGCCTAGTACTACGATCGCTCCTAACCCCACAGACTATGTCCTCTCTCGCTTTCTAATAGGAACTATTGTTGGTTAACGGGAGACGGCCTGATTCGCCGCGGGGCGACGCAGAACTCTCCGCCTCGGAAACAATAGATCGCGCATCTTCATCTTGGCTTTGTGAAGTTGCGATTTCGAATTGCCAACCGAGCAATCCAGCATTTTGGCGATCTCGTGATGCTGATATCCCTCGACCTCGTGAAGCGCGAAGATCTTCCTGCAGCCTTCGGGAAGCTCCTGCATAGCCCGGCGCAGCGCAATGCGGTCGATAGCGCCGAACAGATTGGCATCGGCTTTGCCGATGTCGCGGCGCAGCGATGGCGACTCTGAGGAAACGGGCTCATCCAAAGAGACCAGGGGCGGAGCCTTGCGGCGGCGCAGCTTCATCAAAACGGTGTTCACAGCGACCCGGTAGAGCCAGGTCGAAAACGCGGAGTCGCCTCGGAACGAACCGACGCTGCGAAATACCTGCAGAAAAGCTTCCTGGGTCAGGTCTTCGGCATCGGCTACATCCTTCGTCATGAGCAAACATACGGAATACACACGCTTCTTGTGACACTGGAAGAGCGTGGCAAAAGCCTGCTCGTCGCCATTTTGTGCGCGCTGAACCAGGCTGCGTTCGTCGTCTCGGTTGGTTTCTTCCCTGACCGGAATCACATTGGGTGTTGTCGCGGAAATCACGCAAGTCGCCACTTTAGTCTCCTTCTATCGAACTAGGGTGCTTGGTTATGCTCTCCACGATTCCGGGAGCATTCATCTTGCAAAATGAGACTATCGATAACGACCGTGCCATCCCATCAGGGTGCTCCTGTAATTGATTGCCAGACTTGCTGTACAACACGGTAGGACTAAAACTTCGAGGCATTAGGTTTATTTCCGAGGGTTTACGGCGGAGAAGTGAAGTGGCGGTCGTTAAATACGACACCGGACCAGGCCGCAGTTCACTGCGGTCCGATCCGATGTTCCTTGACGAAAGGTTTACTGCACTGCTTTCACTAATAGAGCTTGAAGCCCACTTCGACACTGATCTGTACGTTTACCGGGTGACCGTCCTTCAGAGCGGGTTGGAAGCGCCATTGCTTGACGGCTTCAATTGCTCTTGCATCCAGTCCAAAGCCCAGGCCGCGGACAACACGAATGTCGCGCGGGTGTCCCTGGTCGTCGACAATCAGCCAGAGGATGCACGTGCCTTGAGTCTTGGCGTTACGCGCTTCTTCCGTATATTCGGGATCGGGAGTTGAGATCGCCTGAGGAGCTGAAATTCCTCCGCCGACTTTGAATACTCCTCCGCCAATGCCACCGCCGCTGCCAGTACCCACGCCGGGTCCGTGACCCACGCCCACGCCACCGCCCGAGCCGGAACCGATGCCGCCACCGGAGCCAGTTCCATTCGAAGGAGGAGCAGACGGTAGCGGCGCCGCAGCCGACGGATTGCCGAGGTTCGGCATGTGATTCGAGGCCAGGTGAACTTGCGGTGGAACCACTACAGTGGGCTCAACCGCGAGCTTGGGATGCTGATTGCGAAGGACGATTTGTGGTGGGGTAATCTGCTGCATCGCGAGCTTTGGCAGTCTGCCCTTTGGAGCCTCGATCTTGTCATGATCGCCACCACCGCCGCCGCCGCTTACGACCTTTTTCGCTACAGGCATGGCATAGGAATCCGGCGACGGAGCGATTAGCGTCACGGTTTCATGCTGCTGAACTTTTTGCACTACTTGATGACCGAACATTGCACTGCCGAGCAATAAAGCCAGAAGGACGACGTGCACGGCAACGGATCCGGCAAGACCGTTCGATCGATAGTTATTGAACTGTCCCCAGATGGCGTCGGGACCGAGCGATTTCTGCTGTCGTGCCCGAGCGGTAGCGTTAATGGGCCGCACGGTTCGCCCGCGGCCTCCATAGAGAGGATCTATCATTGCCGACGAAGAAACTGGGAAAAAGGTATTTGCAGTTTGACGAGGACTTTCCGGGTTCGGCATTGGCGCTCCTAATAACTTTCACTAATCGACAGATTTAATAAACCGCCCTTCTCCAGAGATCGTAAGAAGGACCATTTCGCAGAACTACATGGCACGGGCTTCGTTCACCAGGCGAAGCCCGGTGCCTTTTAAAGTCGCCCGGCCAGAAGCAACACCAGCAAAACCACAACCACTAAACCGAGTCCGCCACTGGGGTAGTAACCCCAACCCCTGCTGTAGGGCCAGGCCGGCAGAGCTCCCACCAACAGCAGAACGAGAATAATCAATAGAATTGTCGACATGAACCATCCTCCGATCGTTGTTTATCAAAATGTTTCTCAAAAAGCGGTTGAACAGCCTCCTGTTGAATCGAGGGCCCGGTCTTATCAAGGACCGAACCCTCGCAAACCACCGCGAGCCCGAATTCTTAGCGGTTAGCAGCCTCCGGATTGCTAGAAGGTGCGGTAACCTCACCCCGGGACTGGCCTGAATATCTCCTTACCGCGTCGAGGAAAGCTTCGCTTCCACCTTGCGGACGAACTTTTCCGCTCAGGATTTCAGAGAAAGGAATGAAGTTTCCGTAAAGAGCCCGGGTGTCGTCCTTGTCTTGTTTAACTTCGGAACCATTCAGATCGATGCCTGCGAAAACGCCGCGCGCTCGAGAATAGGTCAGCACTTCGGCTCTCATCTTCCAGTCGGTATCAGCGCCGGCGTCGCGGCCAACAGGGCCGGCCGCTGCGGACGCATCCGCACCCAACTTGAACTTGCTCGCCAATAAATGCTGCATTCCCTGGTCATTGGTGACGACCATCACCAAGTCGACGGCTTGGCCTCCGAGCTGCAATCCCCAGCTTCCACCGGTGATGGTCATTGGCGCTGGAGCGCTCCATCGGCCGTCTTCGGTTCTGCAGGTGGCAAAACCTTTGCCGTGACTGCCACCGATACCGATGGCAACCTTCACCATCGAGGGAATCACCGCTATGCATTTGGCATCGCTCATAACCTTGTCTGGAATCGATTTGTCCGGAGTGGACATAATCTCAGTCAAAACTCTGGCCGATTCATCAAGCCTTTTGTCGACACCTTTGTCGTCATCCGCAGACCACGCCACGCTGGCGAACAGTAAAGAGCTGGCACCGACCACCAGCAGATATTTCTTCAACCTGGAACTAGTCATAAAAGGACCTCTTTCGTATTTCGTGCTCGAAAGGAGCAAGCGTCAAATTTGTGTCACCGTTGAACTTTAACTTTGGCCATTGGGGAGCTGCCATCCGGTTCAAGCTGTAAAGTTGATTCAGTGCGGCCCCACGGTTCTAGGGTGTCGAGGGTATCCCCGCAATACAAAACCCCGGATGTCCCGGGGTTTTGTCCCTTTCATTCAAATATGTTAGGAAAACAGTCGAATATCAGCTCTCAAGGTTACCGGCTGGCCAATTCCGTTGTGCGAGGAGCTGTGTACAATTCGCCGTGTTGAACGGCCTGATCTGCATATTTTCTTACGGCTGCCTCAAATGCGCCGCTGCCCGGAGGCCGGCGCACTTTTCCCGTAAGAATTTCTTCGAAGGGGAAGAACTTGCCATAGAGAAGATGGGTTTCATCTTTGTCCTGCGTAATCGCGGCGCCAGATAAATCGATGCCCGCGAAAAGCCCACGTGCCCGGGAATAGGTCAACATCTCCGCTTTCATTTTCCAATCTGTATCGGCGCCGGCGTCTCGTCCGACAGGACCAGCGGCGGCCGAAGCCTCTGCCCCGATCTTGAATTTGCTGGAGAGCAGGTGCTCCATTCCCTGATGATTCATTACTACCAATACCAAGTCGACGGCTTGTCCGCCTAATTGCAATCCCCAGCTTCCGCCCGTGATTGTAAGCGGCGCGGGCGCGCTCCAGCTACCGTTTTCCAAACGGCAAACGGCGATACCCTTACCGTGGCTTCCGCCAAAACCGATCGCAATTTTCACCATGGAGGGAATCACGGCGATACACTTCGCATCCTTCATTACTTTGTCAGGAATCGCCTTGTCGGGCGTTCCCATGATCTCGTCGAGAACGTGCGCTGCGTTGTCAATTCGTTTTTGAATGCTCGTCTCATCTTTGTCGTCTCGCGCCCACCCCATTCCAACGAGCAAAAGCAAACTAGCACCGAGCACCAGCAGAAACCTCGGTAACGCGAACCTAATCGTTGTCATAGACGGCCTTTTCTGTGCTCGAAGCGAGCAAAAATCTGATTTTGTTACCGAATGAACGCTAAACTTTTCGATGTGAGCGGTTCCATCGGGTTAACCCTGTAAAGTGAACGCGGGAGGGCTGCAGACCTAAGTGACACTTCCTGAGGATGTAGCGTTAATACCTTTTCAAACTACAGTCGATCCTGTATTTAAGCTGAAGCTTTTTCGTCGACTGAAGTTTCTCCGGAAGATGCAACGTCCTTCGCGCGGGTAACCTTCATAATTCTCCTGGCGCGCCTTATCTGATCCGAGGCTTCACAATGAATTGCGATCAGGATTGCGCCCTTTTTTAGCCGTCCTTCGTACCTGCTTGCTTCAGATTCCGATATACCTATCCCGATCAGTGAGCCAGCGAATGCGCCCAACGCGCCGCCCACTCCAATTCCCGCGAGAGCGGCAACGATAGGCCCCGCCGCGATGACGGGACCGATGCCGGGAATGGCCAGAGCGCCCACTCCCACCAACCAGCCGAGCGCACCTCCAACCGCCGCGCCAGAGCTGCCTCCGACCGCCGCGGCCTCGGGAGCTTTCGTAGTGTTTTCGGCCACTGGTTCTTTGGAAGACTCAACGCTATCTGGCAACAAGACCGAGATATCCGAGTTGGGAAAACCGGCATCTTTAAAAGCAGAAACAGCCGACTCCACATCGCTGCGTGTTAAGTAGATTCCAAAGACTGATTGGTTTTTCGCCATCGATCACTTTCTCCTATGCTCGGCGGCGCAGGAGTACGAGATTGAATCAAGCATTGGACGAAGCCAATCGGGCAAAAGCCCTAGACGGAGAACACTTTTGGCGTAGGACTGTGCCCTGAGTTGCAAGATGGCAGAATTGAAAGCGAGTTTCGATTCGCCGTCTGATAATCTTCAGAATTTCAGGAAGCGAGGTCGAGGCTTTCTGCGGAAGATTCCGATAATGCGGAAAGGGCAGGGAAAAGTGCGGTGACGAGGGTGCCGTGGTTTCCGGATTCGATTTCCAGCTGCCCTCCCAACTGCCGCACTCTCTCCCTCATCCCTTGAATGCCAACCCCGGCGCGAGAGATTGGCATGGGCATGCCGTGGCCCTGATCGCGGATCTCGACTCTTATGCCATGCGGGTCGCGGGCGATGACGATGCTTGCAGACTTGCTTCCGGAATGACGATGAATATTGGTCAGGCACTCTTGCACGATGCGGAAGATGGCGGTTTCGAGTTCCGGCGAGAGGCGCCCCACCTCAGAGTCCAAATGAAGATCGACTTCGATCTTGCTGCGCTCGGCAAATCCTTCGACATACCAGCGCACAGCAGAGAGCAGGCCCGCTTCGTCGAGCAAGGGTGGATGCAGCAGGTGCGACATCGTCCGCAACTCTCTGGACAACTCTTCGATTAAGCCCAGGCTCGCGGTGATCTGCTTCGCCAATTCAGAATCCTTCTTGAGCAGTTCTTCCTCCACCGGAACCAGGGTGAGATTCAAGGCGACCAACATTTGCCCGGCCGTATCGTGTAGTTCTCGGGCGATCCTGCGCCTCTCGTCATCCTGCATGCGCAAAAGCCGCCCGGTAAGCATGCGCAGCCTTTCCTGAGCGTGATTGAGTTCGGAAGTGCGTGCCTTCACGTTCGCCTCCAACTGCTCACGCGCATCTCGGATCGCCTTCTCGGACCGCTTACGTTCGCTGATATCCCAACAGACTCCCATCATGCTGGCGGGGCGGTTGGAGGAATCGTAAATAACCTGTCCCGTGACTTCCATCCAGGCAACGCTTCCATCGGACTTTACTTGCCGGTACTCGGCGTGATATTTGCCGTCGCCTTGAAGGGCGTGCTGAACGGCCTGCTTCACCGTATCTGCGTCTTCGCTGTGAATACCGTCGAGAAAAGCCTCAAAGTTGCCGTAGAAAGATCCGGGTTGCTGTCCGTGGATTCTTTCCATGTTCTCTGACCAGCGAAGATTCCCGTCGTTGATGTCCCAATGCCAGGTGCCCAGGCTGGCGGCGTCAAGGCAGAAGCGCATTCTTTGTTCGTTCTCCCGCAGCGCCTGTTCAATCTGCTTTGTCCGGGTCACGTCGCGAGCGATTTTCGAGGCGGCGACAATCTTGCCGGATGCGTCTCGTACCGGCGAAACCGTCAGGGATATCATGACTCGGGATCCGTCTTTCGTGAGACGGACAGTCTCGAAATGGTCGATGCGCTCGCCTGCCCGAAGGCGGCTTAGAATTGTCGTCTCCTCCGCCTGCAACTCAGGAGGGATAAGAATCGTAATAGGCTTGCCCAGAACTTCGGCTTCCGTGTAGCCGAAGATTCGCTGTGCGCTGGCATTCCAGCTACTAATGATGCCGTTGAGATCTTTCGTGACAATCGCGTCATCGGAACCCTGTACGATCGCCGCCAGCTTCGAATTTATTTCTTCGGAAGCCTTCTGGTCGGTAATGTCCAGGCACGAACCAACGTGACCCTGCCAAGTTCCATCATCGCTGAAGTGGGGTTCGCCATGGCTCACCACCCAACGAAACTGGCCGTCAGCCCGGCGCAGGCGATATTCCATCTTGAAAGTCTGTTGCGAATTGACAGAAGAACGATAAATGTTCAGAGTTTGTTGAAGGTCATCGGGGTGAATTCCATCGGTCCACCCGTTTCCCAGTTCCTGTTGCAGCGTTCTTCCCGTAAACCTAAGCCATGCCCGGTTGAAATAAGTGCAAAGACCGTCACCATCCGAAGCCCAAACCATGGCAGGCACATGATCGGCCAGGATCATTCGGTCTTCTCGCAACTGAGCTTTTTGCATAAAGTCACTAGTCAGCGCAGCGACTCGCCGATGGAAGAAGTCGAGCGCCTTAACTAACCGAATTCAGTACGGGGCTCGGCTCCCGCAACACGGAATTAGTAGGAATGATGAGTTCGAGCAGCGTGCCGGGTTGAACATTGGTCAAGCGCAGTTCGCCGCCAAATTCTTTAGCCCGTTGTTTCATGCCTCCGATGCCAACTCCTACGCTCTCGGGGCGCAGTTCGGCAACGCTCTTGCCGATGCCCTTGCCATCGTCGCGAACGGCCACCGTTATCACTCCATTTGTTTGAGTCAGGCTGACGCCCACCTTGTGTGCTCCGGAATGGCGGAAGACGTTGGTCAGAGCCTCTTGGACGATTCGGAAAACTGCGGTTTCCACCTCGGGCGCGAGCCTGGGGAAGTCCGAAGGCTGGACATCGAGAGAGGTTTCGATTCCGCTGCGCTTGGTGAGTCCTTCCACGTACCAGGCCAATGCTGAGAGTAACCCGACCTCATCGAGCAAGGGCGGATGCAAAAGGTGAGACATGGTTCGCACTTGCTGAATGGCGCGGTCAATGATGGCACTGGCCTGAGACCAGCTCTCATCTGGGGCACGGTCCGACTTTTGCAGATGCATCCTGTCCAATACCATCTTGGCGACAGCGAGTTCCTGCCCCAAACCGTCGTGCAGATCGCGCGCGATTCGCCGGCGTTCTTGATCTTGCATGGTCATCAGGCGGATAGAAAGGCGCCGCAATTCGTCGGTTCTGAGATCGACCATTTTTTCCAGCTCGGCGGCGTTGTCGCGAATGGATTGTTCGAGCACTTTGCTGTCGTGAATGTCGGAGCAGGTCCCGTACCATTTCACGATCTTGCCATCATCGAGAATCGGAAGGGCGCGAGCCCGGAACCAGCGATAAGAGCCGTCTTTGGACCGGATACGATACTCGGCTTCGTAATTTGCCCCCGATTCGACACAGCGCAGCCAGTCATCCATGGCTCTTTTCTTATCCTCGGGGTGCACATAGTCGAGCCATCCGAAACCATTCGCTGAATCTGTCGGAGCGCCAGTGAAGTCGTAAAACCGGTCACTGATGTAATCCCTGGAGCCGTCGGCCTTGCGGCTGAAGATTATGTCGGGCGCGGTGTGGATAATCGCATCGAGTTCTTGGTTCTTGCTCACGAGCTCAGTGTTCACTTGCGAGAGCAATTCCGCCTTGCGGGCGATCTCCTCCGTGCGCTCCGCCACGCGCTCTTCCAATTCGCGGTTCAGGGTCTCAAGCTGGCGCGTTTTGCGGTGCAGGTCGGCAAATACTCTGACTTTTGCGCGCAACAATTCCGCAATTACCGGAACCGAAATGTAATCGACCGCTCCATGCTCGTATCCCCTGAGTTGGTCGAGGTCGGTCAGGTGAACGGCGGAGACAAAAATGATCGCGGTCCTTTGAAAACGAGGATGCTGGCGAATCATCGCGGCCAATTGAAAGCCATCGAGCTCGGGCATGCTGACGTCCATCAGCACGATGGCAACGTCGGTCTTCAGCAGAATTTCGAGCGCCTGCTTCGCCGATGTGGCTTTGATCAGGTTCTCGCCTAATCCACCGAGCATAACCTCATAGCTGAGCAGCTTGGCGGGCTGATCATCGACCATGAGGATATTGACCTTCTCGTTAGGCATTGGTTTCTTCTCCGTGCCACGTCTGGGCGCAAATTCTTGCTCCCGCGACCAACCGCTATCGGTGCAGCCACATGCGCAGCGACGATAGCAGTTGTTCGGTGTTCACCGGTTTAGCCAGATATTCCGACGCTCCAGCTTCCAGACACTTCTCGCGATCCCCTTTCATCGCTTTTGCAGTCAGGGCAATGATGGGCAGGCGCCGGAACAAGGCGTTCTGCCGGATCACCTGCATGGTTTCGTAGCCATCCATTTCGGGCATCATGATGTCCATGAGGACAATTGCGATATCCGGAGTCGATTCCAGCTTGGCGATGGCTTCCTTGCCGGTTCCCGCGGTGATCACAGTCATGCCGCGGCGCTCGATCACGCTGCTGAGGGCGAAGATGTTGCGCACGTCGTCATCGACCACCAGCACTTTCTTTCCCACCAGAGCATCGTCGGAGTGATGCAAGCGGTCGAGCAGTCTTTGTTTTTCCGGAGGCAGATCGGCGACGACACGATGGAGGAATAGAGCCGTTTCATCCAGCAGACGTTCCGGCGACTCCACGCCCTTCACTACCACGCTGCGGGCCAGTGAATGCAGGCGGGCATCTTCCTCCGGCGAAAGCTCCTTGCCGGTGAAGACTACTACCGGCAAGTCGCGCAAGCCCGGAATACTGCTGAAGCGCTCGAGCACGTCGAAGCCTGAAATATCGGGCAGACGCAAATCGAGAACGACGCAATCAAAAGCTTGTTCGGTCGCAATGTCGACCGCTTCCGCACCTGTAGAAGCGACCGTCACGTCGATATCGTCGTAGCCGAGAAGTTCCTTGATGCTGAGTTGTTCGGCCGGATTATCTTCCACCACCAGCAGCCGCTTGCGCCGGGGAGCTGAATATTCCTTGATGCGCGCCAGGGCTTCTTCGAGTCCCTCAGGCGTGGTGGGTTTGGTGACGAAGGCAAATGCGCCGCGGGCCAGGCCATGGTGGCGGTCCTCATCCAGGGTCAACATTTGCACGGGAATGTGGCGAGTTGCGGGATCCTGTTTCAAATGATTGAGCACAGTCCAGCCCAGCATGTCGGGGAGGAAAACATCCAGCGAAACGGCCGTTGGATGGTACTCATGCGCCAATGCGAGCGCTTCCGCACCTCGATTAGCGACAAGAACCTTGAAACCCTTGTCGCGCGAGAGATCGCACAGTACACGGGCATAGTGCGGATCGTCTTCCACGATGAGCAAGATGGCATCGTCGGGCTGCAAACTATCCCGATCGTCAGCGATCTTTTCGACCACATGTTCGGGGACGGCAGTGGCGGAAAGCTTCACGGGAGAGATGGATGTTGGCGACGCCCCTTGCGCACCGGCAGCGATAGACGCTGCGTGCGACGAGGACGGACCCACGTAGGTCTGAGGCAGGTAGAGAGTGAAAGTGCTGCCCCGACCTGGAGCGCTGCGCAACTGGATTTCTCCGCCGAGCAGGCTGGCCAGTTCGCGGCTGATGGCAAGACCAAGACCGGTGCCTCCGTACTTGCGGCTGGTGCCGGCATCTGCCTGCTGGAAGGCTTCGAAGATGATTCTTTGCTTTTCGAAGGGAATGCCGATGCCGGTATCGGAAACTTCGAAGGCGACAACGGAGGCGGCGTTTCCGAGAATCGTGTGATCTTCGCTCCAGCCACTCTTTGCTGGAGACACGGCCAATCGCACGCCTCCACTCTCGGTGAACTTGAAGGCGTTCGACAGCAGGTTCTTCAACACTTGCTGCAACCGCTTCGCGTCGGTGACCACACTGCGAGCAAGATGCGGGTCAGTTTGCACCTCGAAGGTGAGACGACGGTTTTCTGCCTCGTGACGGAACGGACGTTCCACCGCGTCGAGCATGCTGGCGAAGAAGACTTCCTCGGCCTCGACGGAGACGGTTCCAGATTCGATCTTCGAGAGATCCAGAATGTCTGTAATCAGGTTCAGCAAGTCGGTGCCCGCGCCGTGAATGGTACGCGAGAACTCAACCTGCTTGGGCGTTAAGTTGCCGTCAGGGTTGTCGCTGAGTTGCTGGCCGAGCACCAGGATGCTGTTGAGCGGCGTCCGCAACTCGTGAGACATGTTGGCCAGGAATTCAGATTTGTATTTCGAAGTAAGCGCCAGCTCTTTGGCTTTATCTTCCAAAGCGCGGCGGGCTTGCTCGATTTCCTGGTTCTTGCGTTCTACTTCGACGTTCTGTTCGGCGAGCTGTTGCGCTTTTTGCGCGAGCTGCTCGTTAGTCTGCTGCAACTCTTTTTGCTGCACCTGAAGTTCGGTAGCCAGCTGTTGGGATTGCTTGAGCAAGCCTTCGGTCTGCATGGTGGCCTCGATGCTGTTGAGCACGATGCCGATGCTGGCGGTTAACTGCTCGAGGAATGCCAGGTGAGAGGTTGTGAAGTTACTCAGCGAAGCCAGCTCAATCACCGCCTTGACCCGATCTTCGAACAATACGGGGAGCACGATGACGTTTCGCGGAACAGCTTCGAATAAACCGGAGCGAATTGCAATCGTATTGGGCGGCAAATCGGAGATCAACATCCGCCGTTTCTCAGCGGCGCATTGTCCGACTAAACCTTCGCCGAGTTTTAACCGGCGAAGATGCCCATCCTCGCCGTCGCCAGCGAAGGCTGAGAGCAGCACCATTTCGGTCGATTCCTCGCCTCCCATCTGGTAGATGACGCCTTGTTGGGCGCTGACCAGCGGCGCCAGTTCTGAAAGCAACATGCGTCCCACCGTCGTCAGATCGCGTTGTCCTTGCAACATTCCGGTGAAGCGGGCCAGGTTCGTTTTGAGCCAGTCCTGCTCGGTGTTGCGATCCGTGGTGAGACGGAGGTTGTCGATCATGGTGTTGAGGTTGTCTTTCAAGTCGGCGACTTCGCCGCTTGCCTCCACCTGAATGGAACGGGTGAGGTCGCCTTTGGTGACAGCGGTTGCGACCTCAGCGATGGCGCGCACCTGGTTGGTCAAGTTATCGGCCAGCAGGTTTACGTTACCAGTGAGATCCTTCCAGGTTCCGGCAGCGCCGGGCACGTTGGCTTGGCCGCCCAGACGGCCTTCCACGCCGACTTCGCGCGCGACCGTCGTTACCTGGTCGGCAAAAGTGGCCAGCGTGTTGGTCATGTTGTTGATGGTTTCCGCAAGCGCGGCGACTTCGCCCTTCGCGTTCACGGTGAGCTTTTGAGTGAGTTCGCCGTTGGCGACGGCGGTCACGACTTTGACGATGCCGCGGACCTGTTCGGTGAGGTTGGCGGCCATGACGTTCACGTTGTCGGTGAGATCCTTCCAGGTTCCGGCGACGCCCGGCACTTGCGCCTGGCCACCCAGCTTGCCTTCCGTGCCTACCTCGCGGGCCACGCGGGTTACTTCGGCGGCGAAGGCGTTGAGCTGATCCACCATGGTGTTGATGGTGTTCTTCAGTTCGAGAATTTCGCCTTTCACGTCGACCGTGATCTTGCGTGAAAGGTCGCCGCGGGCCACCGCAGTGGTGACTTCGGCGATGTTGCGGACCTGGCCGGTCAAGTTACCGGCCATCGCGTTCACGGAGTCCGTGAGATCTTTCCACGTACCGGCGACGCCGGAGACGTTGGCTTGTCCGCCCAGACGGCCTTCGCTGCCGACTTCGCGGGCGACGCGGGTTACTTCGGCGGCGAACGAGCGCAACTGCTCGACCATGGTGTTCAGCGTCTCTTTGAGCTGCAAGATTTCGCCGCGCACGTCGACCGTGATTTTCTTCGAGAGATCGCCGTTCGCAATGGCGGTTGCGACCTCGGCGATGTTACGGACCTGGCCGGTAAGGTTGCTGGCCATGAAGTTTACGTTGTCTGTTAGATCTTTCCACGTGCCGGCAACGCCGGGCACCTGCGCCTGGCCGCCAAGTTTACCGTCGGTGCCGACTTCGCGGGCCACGCGCGTTACTTCGCCGGCGAACGCGTTGAGCTGGTCCACCATGGTGTTGATGGTGTTCTTGAGTTCGAGAATTTCACCTTTCACATCGACCGTGATCTTGCGCGACAAATCGCCGCGCGCCACGGCCGTCGTGACTTCAGCGATGTTTCGCACCTGGCCCGTGAGGTTGCCGGCCATGGAATTCACGGAGTCAGTGAGATCCTTCCACGTACCGGCGACACCGGGCACATTGGCCTGTCCGCCCAGACGCCCTTCGCTGCCCACTTCGCGGGCCACGCGAGTCACTTCGCCGGCGAACGCATTGAGCTGATCCACCATCGTGTTGATGGTTTCTTTGAGCAGCAGGATTTCGCCGCTGACGTTGACCGTGATTTTCTTTGACAAGTCGCCGTTGGCGATGGCGGTTGCCACCTCGGCGATGTTGCGGACCTGGCCGGTCAAGTTGCTGGCCATGGAGTTTACGGAGTCGGTGAGATCTTTCCAGGTTCCGGCGACGCCGCCTACCTGCGCCTGGCCGCCGAGCTTGCCGTCGGTTCCCACTTCGCGGGCCACGCGCGTCACTTCCGAGGCGAACGCGCGAAGCTGATCGACCATGGTGTTGAGGGTGTCTTTGAGTTCGAGAATTTCGCCCTTCACATCGACCGTGATCTTGCGCGACAAATCGCCGCGGGCCACGGCGGTCGCGACTTCAGCGATGTTTCGCACCTGGCCAGTCAAGTTGCTGGCCATGAAGTTGACGTTGTCGGTGAGATCCTTCCAGGTTCCGGCGACGCCGGGCACCTGCGCCTGGCCACCGAGTTTGCCTTCCGTACCGACTTCGCGGGCCACGCGCGTCACTTCGCCGGCGAATCCGTTGAGCTGATCCACCATGGTGTTGATGGTGTTCTTGAGTTCGAGAATTTCGCCTTTCACATCGACCGTGATCTTGCGTGACAAGTCTCCTCGAGCCACAGCCGTGGTGACTTCCGCGATGTTGCGGACCTGACCGGTTAAGTTTCCGCCCATGGAGTTAACGGAGTCGGTGAGATCTTTCCAGGTTCCGGCGACACCGGGCACGTTTGCTTGTCCGCCAAGACGACCTTCCGTACCCACTTCACGAGCCACGCGGGTCACTTCGCCAGCGAAGCGATTCAGCTGATCGACCATGGTGTTCAGCGTTTCTTTCAGCTGCAAAATTTCGCCGCGGACATCGACGGTGATTTTGCGGGAGAGATCGCCGTTTGCGATGGCGGTTGCGACTTCAGCGATGTTACGCACCTGGCCGGTGAGGTTGCTGGCCATGAAGTTGACGTTGTCGGTGAGATCTTTCCAGGTTCCGCCGACGCCAGGCACCTGCGCCTGTCCGCCGAGTTTGCCTTCGGTACCCACTTCGCGGGCCACGCGCGTCACTTCGCCGGCGAACGCGTTGAGCTGATCGACCATCGTGTTGATGGTGTCTTTGAGTTCAAGAATTTCGCCCTTTACGTCGACCGTGATTTTGCGGGATAAATCGCCACGGGCCACGGCGGTGGTGACTTCAGCGATGTTTCGCACCTGGGCGGTCAAGTTACCGGCCATGGCGTTGACGGAATCCGTGAGATCTTTCCACGTACCAGCCACGCCCACGACAACCGCCTGACCGCCCAGCTTTCCATCTGTACCGACTTCACGAGCCACGCGCGTCACTTCGGAGGCGAACGAGCGGAGCTGGTCCACCATGGTGTTGATGGCTTCTTTCAACTGGAGAATTTCGCCGCGAACGTCGACGGTAATTTTGCGGGAGAGATCGCCGCTGGCCACGGCGGTTGCGACTTCAGCGATGTTTCGGACTTGGCCGGTGAGGTTGCTGGCCATGGAGTTGACGGAGTCGGTTAAATCTTTCCAGGTACCGGCCACGCCGGGCACCTGCGCCTGGCCGCCAAGTTTTCCGTCAGTACCGACTTCGCGGGCCACGCGCGTCACTTCTGCGGTGAAGACGCCGAGCTGCTGAATCATGGTATTGACAATGTCGGCGGAGCGCAGGAACTCGCCTTCCAGCGGGCGACCATCCACGTCCAGGCGCACGGTCTGGGTCAAGTTTCCTTGTGCGACTGCGGCGATGGCGCGTGTTACACCTTCTGTGGGACGTAAGAGATCCTCGACGAGAGTGTTGATTGAGACTTCCATCTCGCCCCATGCGCCTCGGGATTCATGAAAGCGGGTTCGTTCGCGTGTTCTGCCCTCTTTGCCAACGACCTGGCCTACGCGCTTCAACTCTTCTGCCATTTGTTGATTGGCAGCGACGATGGAATTGAAGGTATCGGCGATTTTTCCCGCCAGTCCAGTCCAGGAGCCGGGAAGGCGGACGGAAAAGTCGCCATTGCGCATGGTCTGCAGGCTGGCAAGGATCGCACCCAAGTCGCCGGAGGCAGGCTCGGCAACTAGAACGGAATTCCCGTTCTGCCCATTTTTCTTCTCGGCCTCTTCGGACGCGCCATTAGCAACAACGGTCGCCGCGTCTCGGTTGCTTCTCTTCATGATGAATGTCTCCTAGACTGGGAGGGTTCGGCTTTCTTAAATGTGCCTTCACGATGATTCACGATGCTCACCTTGCGGAGCTGTAATCCTGGGGTTCGGCTCCGCGGAACGGTAGCCGCGAACCGATCATTGCCACGCAGAGTGTCGAGGGCGCGTTCGCCACTGTTCATGGTTAGCCAAGACATTACAGCAAAAGGACCCGGGGGGAATCGACAGGCTTACATGATTCGTACCATGAAGAGCCTCAAATTGACTCTAGGGTCTTTCCTGTATGAAGCACCTCTGAATTAAAGAGCTGCCGAACGTGCGCTAGGTGGTTTTCGCTTTCCACACATAGAACTTTCCGTCGTCGGCCACCGTTTCGATGTTGAGGCCACTGGAAGCGGCAGCCCGATGTACCGCCGAACGGAGGTTCGCTAGACCCACTCCACCGGCGGTCGCCAAAGGGATCTCGAGGGCCGAGCCCGATTGCAGCGTTGTCAATTCTTCCACAATTCCGCGAACCAGTTCGTGGTGCTTTCCGCGTCTGCCTTTTTTCAAGCCGGCGACGTCAACCTGGCGATACTTCGCCAGAGGCCGCTTGGTTTTCAGTTCACTGCCCATTTCCGTTCCTCCCATGCGTTGAATAAAATAGCAGAGGCTAACATCTAGGTCAAGTATATTTCTATACTTGACTGTGAACCTAGTGTTATGCGATAAGGTATGTAATTCGCTTGTTCTGGGCTACGTTACTTATACGTATGTGGTGCGTTTGTTATGAGCGAGAGTTTTCAATGGACCAAGTCCTGATTGGCTAGGCGTTTCCCGAGGCCACGACAGAGGAAAGCAAATATTTCACCTCTCTTTAGTGCCGCGGGTAAGCTCCGAGGTATGCAGGAAAGGGTTTTCTTATGACAGAGGAAAACGCTTCTTGGCGCAAGTTGTACAAGGCCGCAATGCTTGAACTCGATTCTAACGCCCTCCCTGTCCGGATCGAAGCGGCTCGTCTTGCCATACGGCAGGCCATGGAAGGCTTGGCCTGTGATCCTACGGTTGACGTTGCGGAGGAGAAGCAGGCCCTGGTTGACGCTTTGGCCAACCTGCAGACGCTTCACAGGTTAGAGATGAGGGTGTCGTTGCCAGCCACCAGTCAACGTCGGCGTTCGGCGCAAGGGTGATATATTTAGGAAACTTCAATTCCGCGGGGTAACGGCGCACGGGGCAGACGACAATTGGAGATGATGGAATTCTTTCGGAACGCCAGTTTTGTCACTGATCCAAACAAATTAGCGTCGTTGAAGGCGGAAGTTGCGGAGCGCGGTCGAAGGATGCAGTCCTCTCGTATTGAAGAAGGTGCTGATGATCGCGCGCGTCGCTACGGTTTAGCGATTCTTGCGGCGGCCGCTGCTTTGCTGCTTCGCCAATTGCTCACTCCGTTTCTTGGTGAGAATAACCCTTATCATACGGTGTGGGCAGCAGTGGTGTTTTCTGCCTGGTACTGCGGACTTGGCCCTTCTATCCTCACAGCCTTGATCGGAGTGGTCGGGGTCTGGTACTGGTTCCTACCGCCAACGAGATCCTTCTCGCTGGATGACCCTAAGACCGCAATCTCTGGAATGGCCGGCTTTCTTATCTTCTCCGGTGTAATTGTTGCCCTAGGAGAAGCGAACCGGCGGTCGCTGGCCAAGAGCCAGTGGGCGGAAGAACAACTGCGAAAAGCGCATGACGAACTCGAGCGAAAGGTCGAAGAGCGCACGGCAGATTTGAACATAGCGAACGAAAGTCTTCGTGAACTTTCCGGGCGCCTGCAGCAGATGCGAGACGAAGAGCGACGGCGAATTGCACGTGAGTTACACGACAGTATCGGCCAACTGCTCGCCGCGCTCAGCATGAACATGGCGGTTGTGCAGCGTCAGGCCGATAGTCTGGATTCGGCGGGAGCCCGGGCGGTCTCCGAAAATACCGCGATGGTCGAACAAATTAGCCGGGAGATCCGCACTATCTCGCATTTGCTCCATCCTCCGCTGCTTGATGCGGCTGGGCTCGCATCGGCGCTTCGCTGGTATGTGGACGGTTTTTCGGAACGCAGTAAGATCAAAGTTGATTTGGATATTCCGGCGGAGTTCGGCCGGCTTTCCGACGGAATGGAAATCGCACTGTTCCGGATGGTGCAGGAGTGCCTCACCAACATTCATCGTCATTCTGGTGGTGATGTCGCTGCGATCCAGGTGCGCGAGGAAGATCGTGGAATCCTCGTTGAAGTAAAAGACAATGGCAAAGGCATACCATTGGACAAACAATTGGAACTCACTTCCTCTGGCAAAACCGGAGTGGGGTTTCGCGGTATGCGGGAACGCCTGAGACAACTGGGTGGGACTCTTGAAATTCGATCTCAAGGCACAGGAACAACAGTGATTGCAACCCTGCCGCATCGAGACTCTTCGGAGGCCAAATCAATCGCGGGCTGAGCTTCCCTTTCCAGGCCCTAATTCCGTTCTCACTCGTCTCCCATTTTCTCTTTTCATGTCTTGCATCGAAGAAATTCATCGAGAGGCTGACCGTCTCCCGAGAAAATTCCCTGTGACGCATTTTCTGTCGCGCGATACGGTGATTCCCCTATGTTCGACACAACTTTGGATTTTCTACGATGGGGAGATATCTACATATGGATACCGAAGAGTAAGATGAGGACTGACGACAACCGAAAGACTAGTGTGAATCGTGGGCAGCTTGCTGGACCGGAAGATAGAGTTTCACCCCACAAGGACAGTGAGCGTAATGGCTGCTTTGTCGCCTTTCCAGATTCGCGCCGGGAGGTTCCATGCGTCTATTGAGCGTCCGTCTCATCGTTTCTCTGATTCTCGGCATCACTTTGGTCTCACTGGGCTTTTCCTACTATCAAGTAGTGGCAGAGAAGCGTGTTTTGCGCAGCGACCTGGAACGCCGCGCTGAAGTGCTTGGCGAAAGCGTTGCCGGTAACGTCGAAAAGTCGTGGGAGTCGGGTTCGGAACGTGGATTACAGCGACTGGTGCAGCGCTTCGCCAACCGGGAACACCTGGTTGGGGTCGCAGTCTATAACCAGCAGGGAAAAGTTGTAGCGATCACTTCCGAGTTAGGGCAAGTCCTCACAGCGGTGCCTGCGGAAGTCACCCAAGCCATGGCGCAAGGTCATGGAGAAAGTACGTTCGCACGCCTGGGAAATAATCCAGTACACATTTTTGCAATGCCATTGCGCCGTCAGGAACAGATAATGGGCGGGCTGGCAGTAGTGCATGATGCGCAGTATATCCGGGCGCAGAGCCTCCGCACCTGGCGCGAAGCGTTCCTTCGAGTCCTGGTGCAGGTCTTCCTGATCGTTTTCATTACGGTGCTCATCGTACGTTGGAGCATTGCGGGACCGATCGCGCGGGCGGCGCAATGGATGCGCGCGCTTCGCATGGGCAGAATTTCATCGCGGCAGCAGATGCCCGACTTAGACCTATTCCGGCCCCTGGCGTGGGAAGTTGTGACGCTGGCAGAAAGCCTGAGTCAGGCGCGCAACGCCGCAGAAAATGAAGCTCGGTTGCGGGAAGCCTCGGAATCTTTGTGGACGGCCGATCGGCTCGCGGTGCAACTCCAGGCCCGTCTCGATGGAGGCCGGCTGTTCGTGGTGTCGAACCGCGAGCCCTATGCGCACCAGCAGAACGGCAAATCGCTGGAAGTTGTTGTGCCGCCCAGCGGCCTGGTGACTGCGCTGGAGCCCGTGCTCAATGCGTGCGACGGCACGTGGATCGCCCATGGAAGCGGCCCTGCCGATGCCGACGTCGTCGATTCGCACGACCGGCTGCGCGTGCCTCCGAACGATCCGCGCTATACGCTGCGACGGGTGTGGCTGACGAAAGAAGAAGAGGAAGGCTATTACTACGGCTTCGCCAACGAGGGCCTTTGGCCGCTGTGTCACATCGCGCACACGCGTCCGATCTTTCGCGCGCAAGACTGGCAGCACTATCAAGATGTAAATCGCAAATTCACGGCGGCGGTGCTTGAGGAAATTAAGGACGTGCGCAAGCCTGTGGTGCTGGTTCAGGACTACCACTTCGCTTTACTGCCCCGGATGCTTAAGGAGAAAAGGCCGGAGGCCCGAGTGGCTATTTTTTGGCACATCCCATGGCCGAACCAGGAAGCGTTCGGCATTTGTCCCTGGCAACGGCAGCTCGTAGACGGGCTGCTGGGAGCGGATCTTATCGGCTTTCACATTCAATCGCATTGCAACAACTTTTTGCAGACCGTGGACCGGGTAGTTGAATCGCGAGTGGACTGGGAACACTTTTCGGTGACACGCCAGGGTCATCGGACCATCGTCCGTCCCTTCCCGATCAGCGTGGCTCTTGCCGAAGACGAGACCGTCGAAGCCGATCAGGTCGAAGCAAGATATATCGAGCGCTCGTCCTTATTGCACAGCCTGGGCATTGAAGCAGCTTTTATTGGGGTTGGCGTTGATCGGGTGGATTACACCAAGGGAGTCCAGGAGCGTTTTCAAGCCGTGGAACGGTTTCTGGAAAAGTATCCCAAATACCGGGAACAGTTTACTTTCGTGCAAATTGGCGCGCCGAGCCGCACCCATATCAAGCGGTACCATGACTTGCTGGCGGAGCTGGAGTCCGAGGCGGAGCGAATCAACTGGCGATTTCAGGCTGGCAAGTGGAAGCCGATTGTATTTTTGCACCGGCACCACACCCATGAAGAGATTGAGCGCTATTACCGAGCCGCGGATCTTTGCCTGGTGACGTCTCTGCACGACGGCATGAATCTGGTGGCAAAGGAATTTCTCGCCGCGCGGCGCGACGAGCGCGGGGTGCTGATTCTGAGCCAATTCACCGGAGCGGCTCGCGAACTCCGAGACGCTTTGCTGGTGAATCCTTACGACATCGACCAGACTGCCGAAGCCATTCGGGTCGCCCTGGAGATGGAACCGGAAGAAAAGCAGATGCGAGTGCATCGCATGCGCAGAGTGATAAAAGAACAGAACATTTACCGCTGGGCGGGAAACTTGATCACGGAACTGTGCGAACTCAGGCTGGACGCGGCGGATTCCGCTCAAACGAAAGTTCGTGGCAGAGTGGCCGCCGCATGATGCAGGGTGGGCCCGGGCCAATGTTCAAGGACATGAGGAGACAATATTGAAGCCGTACGCGCAGACCCAGGTGGAATCGCTCTTGCGAGCGGTCGCCAGGTCGCCCCGATCTCTACTAATGCTCGACTACGACGGCACTATCGCCCCGTTCCATACGGATCGCTACCAGGCGTTCCCGTATATCGGATTTGCACCGCTGCTGCAGGAGATCGTGCGTGCTTGCAAGACGCGAGTTGTCATCATCTCAGGCCGGGATGCGAATGAAGTCATCCCGTTGCTGGACGTTCAACCCCATCCCGAAATTTGGGGTCTTCACGGGCTGCAGCGACTCAAGCCCGACGGGAGTACCGAAGTGAGTCCTCTCGATGAAACGACTTCGGAGGGACTGGCGGCGGCAGAAGACTGGTTGATATATCAGCATCTCCAGGACACGGCCGAGTTCAAGGCCGGCAGTATTGCAGTGCACTGGAGAGGTTTGGCTGAGAGCGAGGAGGAAACGCTTCGGACCAAGGTCCTGTTGGGATGGAAGCCGATTGCGAAATACACCGGGTTGCACCTGATGGAATTCGATGGTGGGGTTGAGATTCGCACACCCGAAGTGGACAAAGGAGACGCCGTCCGAACCATCCTCAGTGAAATGGACCCAGATGTCCCCGCCGCTTATTTGGGAGACGATAATACCGACGAGCATGCATTCGAGGCCATGAATGGACGTGGGCTGAGTGTGTTGGTGCGGCCCCGCTACCGGAGGACGGCCGCGCAGTTGTGGCTGAGGCCGCCGGATGAAGTCCTCGAACTGCTGGAGCAGTGGCTGGAGGCTTGCCAAGAGCGACATGAACCGAACAATTACAAAACGTGGGCGGTGAACGCATGACGACCGCGGCAGCAGTGCCAACTCTAACTCGGACGCCGGTAAAACCTTTTTATTTCAATACCTCGGCGCATCTTATGCGCATTACGCAGCAGAAGGCCAATACCCTGGCCGAATTCCTGGAGGCATTGCGAGAATGTCCGGAAGGCTCGATCTTCCAGCACAGTTTTCGAACGCTGCAGGAACATCACTTCATTCGAGAAGGCTTCTCCAACGACTTCGCGCACTGGGTACTATCGGCTTGCAATGAGCCCAGCCTGGCCGAGGGGTTGGCCAGCGTAGACGTGCGCGAGTTCACCTCGGTCTCGGACTTACGCGGGCGTTTTGTTGAGATCGTGGAAAGGTTCCTGCAGAGGACGCCGGCGGCCGCCACGCGAGCGGCACGCGAGACTTTCTATTTCTGTGCCGCGGACACGGTCGTGATCCCTACCAGCTTCGTCGCCAACACGCTGAAGGAGTTCGCGGAAGGCCTGCGGGGAGTAAGCGTGCATTGCATTCACCATCATTTCATTGAGGCGCGCCTGAGACTGAAACTGATGTCAAACGATTTTTCTCAATGGTTGTATGAGGATCTGGGCCTGACCGAAGCGGCACGGCAGTTAAACCGGATCGATATCTATACCGGAACCCTGGACGATGTTCGCAACCAAGTAATTCGAATTGTGGAGCGAGCGCTGGTTTAGCGCGCACATTTATGGAACCAGTGGAACAGCAAGCCCATTCTGAATCGACGGAAACCGAGAGGCCGTCAGAGCATTCGTCCGCTTCCCCCATTACGCCGCCCGTACGTACTGAGCGGCGGAGGAAGCCGCGAACCTGGGAGACTCCGCCCGCGCCTGTGCCTCCCACCCGCCTAAATGACTACAAAGGCATTGTGGGCGTGGCGGAACTCGACGAACTAAATTTCCTGGCGCGCGAACTAAAGGGCAAAACGGTGAAGATGGTCAACTCCACCGCGGTGGGCGGAGGAGTCGCCGAGATGCTCAACCAGATGGTCCCGCTGCTGAACGAACTTGAGGTCAACACGCACTGGGATGTGATTACCGGCGGGAACGATTTCTTCGAAGTGACGAAGGCGTTCCACAATGCGCTGCAAGGCAGCGAGTACAACCTCACGCAGCAGGCGCGCGACATTTTTCTGATGCACAACGAGCAAAATCGCCAGCGCATTCAGTTCTCCGAAGATTTTATTGTGATTCACGACCCTCAGCCCGCGGCGCTCATTCGTGCCCGCCAGAAGGAATCGCATCAGCGTTGGATATGGCGATGCCATATCGATTTATCGAATCCGAATCCTGAAGTGTGGGGTTTTCTGCGGCCACTGGTTGAACAGTACGATGCTACGATTTTCTCTTCGCAGTCCTTTACCCGCCAGTTGCAGACTCCGCAGTACTTGTTTTATCCCTGCATCGATCCGGTGTCCGAAAAGAACAAGGATCTTGAAGACAGCTTTGTGCAGCAAGTGTGCGACGAATTTGGCGTCGATCGCTCGCGGCCGATCGTGACGCAGGTCTCGCGCTTCGATCGCGCGAAGGATCCCGTGGGTGTAGTGCAGGCTTTCAAGCAGGCCCGCAAATACGTGGATTGCCAACTGGTGCTGGCCGGTGGAGGAGCAAGCGACGACCCGGAGGGTGCCGCAGTCTTGAAAGAAGTAAAGGAAGCCGCCGGCGACGATCGCGACATCATCATTCTCGACCTGCCGCCATGGTGCGCTCTGGAAATCAACGCCCTGCAGCGCGCTTCGACGATCATCGTCCAGAAGTCGATCAGAGAAGGCTTTGGGCTGACCGTAACCGAGGCTTTGTGGAAGGGAAAACCTACAATTGCGGGGGCGGTAGGCGGTATTCCCAATCAGATCATTCACAAGCTAACTGGAGTGTTGGTGCATTCCGTGGACGGCTGCGCTTACCAGATACGCTATCTGCTGACGCATCCAGATTTCGCCAAGCAACTTGGGAAGAATGGGTACGAACACGTAAAAGAAAACTTCCTGATGACCACCAACGTCCGGCGTTGGTTATTGCTGTTGCGAATCTTGCAGGCTGGCGGAGCGAAATAAAGCTAGGAGATCGGCAAATCGGCGGTGACCAGGGTGCCGCGGCTAGTGGAATGAATAGTCAAGAAACCGCCGAGTTGACGTAATCTCTCACGCATTCCATTGATGCCTATGGCGGTAGAGTTGGGAGCCGATTCCGATGACATTCCCCTTCCCAAATCACTCACTTGCACGCAGACATGGCCCGAGGACTTGCTGAGCCGGACGGTCGCCGTCGCGCTGCCAGAATGCTCGTAAACGTTCGCGAGAGACTCTTGAACCACGCGAAACATTGCGATTTCTTTCTCGCGGGAAAACCGCCCGAAGTTACTCGGAATTTCCAGGGTAACGCGGATGTCGGTGCGTTTGGTAAATTGATCGGAGTACCACTGAAGGGCGGAGGGCAGACCCATTTCATCGAGGGTAGGCGGATGCAAAAGGTGGGAGAGCTGACGGACTTCGCCCAGCAGACCTTCAACCAAAACCGCGCTCTCACTAATCAGCTTCGAGGCATTCGTATTACCGGCCTCGCACACGTCTCCGAGCACGCTTAGATTCATGGACAGCGTGGCCAGCACTTGAGCGGTGCTTTCATGCAACTCGTGCGCCACACGGCGACGCTCTTCGTCACGGATGAGCATCAATTGGCTGGTCAAAGTCCGCAGGCTGGTTTCGGCGTCTTCACGTCGTGTGATTTCTTCTACGAGCTGAGCGTTCTTACTTTGCAATTCCGCGGTCCGGGCTTGCACATGCAGCTCCAGCTCTTGCCGGAGCCGTTTGTGTTCCGCGACCTCGGTCTCAAGAGCCTTCGCTTTCTGCTGTAACTGCGTGATCGAGCGAAAACGTTCGTTCTCGCTGGCCAGCCCCATGTAGCTTTCGGTCGGGAGCACGGCGGAGTGTTCATTGCAGACTTGGAGGAGCAGACCTGCGTCTTCTTGCCGTTTGAAGCTGCTCATGGGATAGGCGCAGAAAAGCGAGAAAGACTGTTTCTGCGCCAATGCATTCCAGAACTGCTCCAGGCGAATCGCAGCCTGGGCCTTGCCATCCGCCCAAAGCAGGGCGACCATTTCGCCGAAGATGGCTACCCGCTGAAGCTCGCCGCGAGACGCGCCCTTAGCCTTGGTAATGATGGCTCCAACAACTTCGTTGAACCGGTCCTGGTTGGGCTCGCCCTCCACACTGAAAGACGCGAGAGTCTGCCGAGCATCGAGAAGGACAAGTCGCCCTTGGGCCACCGGCGTCGTTACATCCAAACCTTGGGCGGCAAGCCATTGCAAAAGACCATTGCGGTGCTGATCGGTTGCAACCACGAGAGCGGCATCGCCGGCCCGCAATGCGTTGCCGATGTATCCGCTCAATTCCTCAAGCAGGAACTTGTCTTGAGAATAAAACTGAACGCCATGGGGATGGTCGCCATGCCCGGACCAGGAACTCTGGTTCACAAGCGGGTGCGAATGCTCGTTGTGAATGGACGCGCTCTGCATTAGTGACTCCCCTCACCTAGAATGCCTGTCCTACGCGTTGAACGGTATACAGTGGTTCCCGTAGCCAAGCCGGACCAGGTACGTACCGCTTTATCAGGGTGCGCTTTGGCTTTGATTCTTGGGAGTCGTCGCCGAGGGATCCGCTTCGATGGTGACTTCCACTTCGGCGCCCTGCTTAAGGCGTACCTTGTCGCCATTTTCGTCGGTCAACGTGTTCTCGATGCGAAGTTCCCTGTAAAGATGATCGGCGCCTTCAACGGCGATTTGAGCTTTTTCAGGTTCGCTGGGAGAAGGAGACTTGATAATCTTTTCGACAGTAGCAGGCAGGGTGGTACTGGGTTTTTCGCTCATGGGAGAGTTCCTGATTTTAGAATCCAACGAGATTTCGCGTTGCCCCTACGCGGTTTTCGGATCATAGCGTTTCCTCTCGGGCAATTGCAACACTCGGACGGCGACTGGCTAACGCTTCGACAATATATCAGCTTTCTTCCCGGCCTTGTCAGGCTCCGGTTTATGGTGAAAGTCCAACCCGAAATGTGGTTCCGATTGGGTGCCTGTTATTTTGATCGGCACTTCAGTTCCGGCACCATCTTTGCTGAAGAATGGATCCACCGGCTTCAGAAGAATAGATTTCCAACCTGTAGTCATTTGCGAAAGCTTTGCATCCAGGCGGGCGGTGCCATGGAAGTCAAATTCTTGTCCATCCAAACTGTAATCGCCCGTCATATCGACGTGCGTGCCGGGAATCAGAAAGTGAAGGAATGAGAAGAATAACAATCCCTCTTTCAGAGTAAAATCGCCTTGCAAGTCAACCGGCACAACCTCCTCGGCCGATTGCCCGCCCGGCTTGCTTTTTCCCCGGCTACGCAGGCTCAGCGAGTCGATCTTGGCTTGCACTTTGTCGTTGGAAAAGTGCGCGCTTGGCACACGAAAATCGCCTGCCAGCTTGAGCCTGTCAGCCACTGTTGCATCGCCGGGGACAAGGCTCATACGCGTCTTCATTTGCACCGGACCGCTCATGACGGGAGGGTCAGTACGTACCCCCAGTTTGAGCAGGTCTTCAATTTGTGCGTGCTCTATGACTACGTTGAGTTCTATGTCGTGCCCCTTGCCTGAACTCAATCGCACCACCGAGCCGTTCGCGGTGAAAGAAGAATGTAGAAAACTTGCCTTTACCGGCCGAAGATATGTATCTCCGCAGGTACCGTCAACAATGGCATTGAACTCTGTGTGCAGCGAGACCGGGTGCCCACCGGTTGCAATTCGGAAATCCGGCGTGTCGGTGGTTCCGTGAACAGCGATATTGCTTAAGGTTCCGGAATAATGTCCGATTGAGGAGAGCATTCCTCCAATACCTTTAATCGTGCCCAGGTCCGCGTAGTTGAAAGAATAATCGCCTTGCACCGGCGTGTCAGAGGGGCTGTCTTGTTGCCAGGGACCGAACAGACCGGTGGAGTGAATATTCCCCACGGGCTTCGGATTGATCAGCAGGGCATCGAACTGAAAGGGTTGGCCGGGACCGATGTCTTTCATCTTCAAGCTGCCGATTTCAAAATCCAGTGGCGGCTTGGTGGGATTCACAGTGTTGATCAGCAACTTTGTGTTTTCGCAGACGAACTTGTCGACGAAGACTGTCATTCGTCGCGCGCTCACGCCCATGCTCGTCATCTGCTGGCGGTCTTGCTTCGGCGGTACATTCAACACCATGCCCTTCACATACACCGTGTCGATGTGCATGGGGGAGCGGAACAGGTTTCGCAATCCGGTGTGAAAGCGGAATTCCGGGATGTCGATCAAAGCCTGGACGCCGGGCTCGTATGGATTGGGATCGGTCGCGCCGAAGACTTTCAGACCAGTTCCGAAAACCTCAATTCCATGAAGCAAGGAAACCTGAAAGCCCGAGAGTTCCACTTTGCTCTTGAAACGAGCTGATAGCGTGTCAATCACCCGCGCTCGCAGAACCGGTTCCGCGCGAGCAATGACATAGCGAACCGCCACGATCACGGTGGCCAGGAAGATGAGTGATATTATGCCGATCCACTTCCAGAACCGCCTGCGACCTGCCCTGCTCGGTGTTGGTTCGGCTGGCACTTGCATAATTCCCATTCGCAGTCTTTAGATGAAGGTATTTGCCGTAGGTGGCGTACAGTCTTTCATGTAGAAGCTTCAAGATGCGGCGGCGACACGTGGCTTGCCGCGCCGCTCATTCGACGTATTTTCCGCGCTTCTCTCATCGCCCTCATCGCTAGCATTCCGAATTTGTCCCAGTGCATCTGGCAGCGTGGTGATGACGACGCCCGGGCAACCTGCTCCCAGCCGTTCGCGAGCTTTCTCGGCGCCGCCTTCGAAATCCCAGACGCCCACGATAATTTGCAAGCTCGGGTTCTCTGCCTGCAGGCTGCGGCAGAGTGTACGGGTTTGGGCGACGGCGAGAGGAGCGAGAGCCGAGACGCAAACGACGCTAATTTGATCCTGCGAGACAGCTGCCAGCATCTCCTCTATCGCGGCTACTTTCAATTGGCGCGCATCATAGCCCGCACGCTGAAGCAACTGGGTCAGCATTATCGCAACCAGTTCATCTGCCCCGTTCCTGACGGGCAGGCAAGCAATTCTTAGGGTTCTTCCCGCGCCTTTCGTCGGATGATGTCGGCGGTGAGTTTCATTCTTCGCTGCCGCGAATGGCCGGTCTTCCTCAATTTCATCGCCGAGGTCTTCGATTAATTCCCTGGTGCATCGAAGTACGAATCTTTTTGTATCGTCTCCGAGGCCATCGATCTGATCATCCTGTTCGGCTAACTTGAGGGCTGGAATGAGGATGGATTCGTAGAGGCTTTCGAGGGAGTTTTCTTTGAGATGACCTTCCGCAATTGCTCTCGCTTCTTCCTGATCGGTGGCCAAGAGGCGCTGGTAGAAGCGTTGAGCGGCGGTGAGAACCGGTTCGTCGCCCAGCACTACTTCGAGAAACTTCAACTGCGGCACATACCGCCCCAAGACGACGAGACATACGGTAAGCGGCGTCGAAAGAATCAATCCCACAGCCCCCCACAGGGTCGCCCAAAAAATTGCCGCCACGAGGATGGCCAGGGATGAAATCCCAGTCTGGCCGCCGTAGAGCGTGGGCTCGACAAAATTCGATACCGCCACCTCCAGAATCACAAACAGCCCGAACGCCAGGCCAGCGTGATGCCAACCGGGAAACACTGCGAGTGACATCAAGACTGGGAACGCCGCAGCGGTCAACGTTCCGATGTAGGGCACAAATCGCAGAACGGCTGCCAGAGCGCCCCACAGAAACGCGTGCGGCACTCCTACAAAGTACAAACCAACACCGAAGAGAAGGCCGTAACCCGCATTCACAATAAGCTGGAGTAAGAGGTAGCGGCTGAGCCGGCGGCCAGCGTCGTCCAGAGCTTGGGTCATAAGGCTCAACCGGCCTCGGCCTGCCAGGCGAATGACACGATTACGCAAGTCTTCCCGCTTCAGCAGCATGAATACGGTGAAGATAATTACGATCACGGCGGTTTCGAGAACCCCCGCCAATGGCCCTAACAGCCCACGAAGATCTTGAACGAGATTCGACGGAGCCGGGGCAACTTGGACTGGGATCGGACGAACGGAACGTCCCGTCCCTGGTTCTTTCTCTTGGCTTTGATTTGCGGAAATCTGCCCGGGGACTGCGCCCAGCTCTTTGTTAAGTTCTTTGAAGGTGGCAGTGGCCTTGCTTAGATTTCCTTCCTTCGGGGCGTGCAGGGATTGAATTTTCGTGTCCAGGTTGGATTTGTAATCCGACACATGGGCCATGACCTCTACCAATTGACCGGCCACTCCCCAACTAACAGCACCGACCAAAGCGAAGGCCAGTCCCAGGACAATGAGGACGGCAGGGACGCGGCTCATGCGGAGTTTTTCCAACTGGGTAACGAATGGCGTGAGCATGAAACTGAACACCATGCCCAAGGCGAGTGGAATGAAAACTTGACGCCCAAAATACAAGGCCGCTATCGCCAGCACCAAGGCGATGAGCATCAACGATTTTGAAGACGTCGTATAATCTTTCGACCGCACCAAAGTCCAACTCCAGTTGAATTCTCCCGATTCGTCCCCGCGATCAAACGATCTGAACGATTTTGCGAAAGATTCATTCCGGTAACGACTTCCAAAATGTTGAGGTTAGATGCTGCGAAAGGCACAACCTACCGTTCCTGGATACTGCAGGGCAGCATCAGGCGGAAATGTATTCAAGGAAACCTTATCAGTTAGGCACCCAACAGGCTGGTTTGGCGGCCTAAAAGGGGGCTCAGGGTTGGGAACTTCTGAGTAAAAAACAACCCCTTTTCGCTTTGCCGGATACAGGGTTTCTGGTATCCTCGCTACACTGTTTGACTGATTGATTGCGAAGTTAACGGCTGTTTCCAGCTGTTTCTTACCCGAATTGATCGCGATGTAGCCAGCGCCACACTGCCACTTTTGAGCCCCGGTCGCGCCCGCTCGCGCGCAGGGGAAGCTTCTAGCAAGCAGTTCTGCCGATTCGGAAGCTAATAAAACCTCATTGGAGAAGCATTACCATGCCAAAGTCTCTATTGCTGATCGTGTGCCTTGTGGCTATTTCTGCGCCTGCGGCATTTGCCGGCGTAACCGTCACCTCACCCGCGAACGGCGCAACTGTCTCGGGCTCAATCCCTTATGCGGCGTCTGCTACGACCAATTGCGCCAAAGGCGTGGCCACCATGGGCATCTACAGCGCTCCCGGTGTTTTGGCCTACGTGTCGAACGGGTCCACCTTAAATACAGACTTGAGCTTGAGCCCGGGGACCTACAACACGACGGTCGAAGAGTGGGATTATTGCGGCGGGGCCTCGACAACTCCCATCAAGGTTACGGTCAGTGCGCAATCGGGCGTCTATTTGACGTCGCCCGCAAATAACAGCAGCGTCGGTTCGCCGGTGAAGTTTGCCGCTACCGCTTCCACGACTTGTGCGAAAGGGGTCGCAACGATGGGCATTTACCCGGCCCCGAACCAGTTGGCGTACGTCTCCAATGGAGCGACACTAAACTACAGCCTGCCACTAGCTCCGGGAAAGTACAACGCAATCGTCGAAGAGTGGGACAACTGTGGCGGGGCGGCTACAACTCCGGTAACCATTACAGTCAGCGGAAACGCCTTCACTAACGTTCAAAATAGCGGCGGCTGGGCCGAATATGGCCAGAGAGGTCCGAACTTCGTCGACTGCTCTCCTTCGCCCTGCGAGAACATCTCTTTTGGCATGAATCAGGGGGTTAAGTCGCCCTCGATGAGCGGAGAGGCTAGTCAGATGTTCCTTGGGGGAACCCAGGCTTACGGCGATGTCTTGTTTAACAACCACTTGATCGGCGACGGATCGTCGGAGGGTATGCCTGACCCGAAGCATACGCTGGTTCCTCAGTACCACAACTTCACTTACGACGTGTACTTCTGGTCTGGCGATCCGGGTGCTGCGCAGGCGTTGGAGTTCGACGTGAATCAGTTCTTCAACGGCATGGGTTTTATCTGGGGGCACGAATGCCGCATTGCTGGGGGCAATGAATGGGATGTCTGGGACAACGTCAACCAGAGCTGGGTTCCTACCGGCATTTCCTGCAACCCGACTGCGAATTCGTGGAACCATCTGACAATTCAGGTAGAGCGGACCTCCAGCAACCAACTGCTTTATCAATCAATCACTCTGAACGGCGTGACCCATACGCTGAATCAATACTACAATCCGGGGTCCGCTCCAGGATGGTGGGGGATAACGGTGAACTACCAGATGGACGGAAATAATCAGCAAACGGCGTACTCTGTCGTGTTGGACGAACTAACCTTCAGCTATCAGTGAAGCTTCAAGCATCGCATTCAGGGCATATCCAAAAGATGTACCCTGTTTCTTCGATCAAAGCATTGTTTGTGTGAGGAGCACAAGACGAAAAAGTGCGGACCCGAATAAAACCGGATCCGCACAAGTTAGAGGAGGGCTTTAAACTTTCCAACGGTTACTTCGCGGACGGCCCGCCGGTCCCAGCGGTGGGAGGGCAGGGCGTTGAACCTGAAGTCGTCGAATTTCCCTGACTGTTTTGTGTCGTCGACGAGTTGGGGTTCGAAGATCCTGAATTGGACGATCCCGTATTCGGTGTCGAAGCCCCAGCTGAGCCTGCGGTGCTCGGCAAGCTTCCGCAGGGAGAGCCGCTTGGGCTAGTTCCGGGAGTGTTGGACGTGTTCGGATTTACCGTTGACGGCTGTGTGCTGCTGCCCGGAGTGGCCGGATTCGTGGAGTTGGAGCCCGGCACGCTGGAGGGCGATGAGCTGCCCGTTGGCGGGGGCGTGGTGGAACTGGTCGGCGGATTTACTGTGCTTGGCTTCGTGGAACCTTGCGTCTGACTGTGCCCAGCGCCTGCTCCTGCGCCAGCGCTGCCGGCCGCTGATCCGCCAGCACTTTGCGCTACCACCCAAGTACCACAGAATAGAAGCACGGAGAGGAAAGTGACTTTCTTTATTGACATAGGATAGCTCCCAGCATTGAATTTTCTGATCCCTTTTCGCGGCATGCTGATCGCTCGTTTCCAGGAATCCGTACTCGACTCAGTCTGCGCGAAGATAAGAGCCCAACCCATCCGGGGGATGCCGTAGGGCGCAAGGAACGATCTTGTAGCCCATGCGAATGTTCGATATTAACCATGGCTTCGGTAACCGCCATTCCGGGAACCTCGCTTTTCCTTTTGCCAGCCGCCCGTTTTCAAGTTCCCAAGCGGAACACGACGGTAACTTGGAGCAATTTAGCGTCCGGGTAACAATATTGAAGGAGGCGCGCCCCGCCCGTTTTCCACTCGGGAGGAGCCTGAAGTCTGTCTGCACGCATTCGTGTGATCTTCGCCGACCGACAGCAGCTATGGATGATCGGAGAAATGTACGTTTTGGGCGATACGAGATCCTGACCGAGCTAGGACGGGGAGCCATGGGTATTGTCTATAAAGCCCGTGATCCCAAGATCAATCGCGTCGTCGCGGTAAAAACGGTTTCATTATCGGGCCAACCTGCTGAAGAGGAGTTGGAGTACCGGGAACGTTTCTTTCGAGAGGCGGAAGCTGCGGGCCGCTTGTCCCACCCTGGAATCGTAACCATCTTCGATGTGGGAGAAGAACCGGAAACCCACTCTCCTTACATCGTGATGGAATTTGTTGCGGGGCAATCCCTCGACAAACTGCTGCTGGCACGCAACGACCATAAACTGCCGCCGGAGGTAGCCCTTCAAGTAACACTTGAACTCGCGGAAGCGCTGGATTGCGCGCACGGTCAAGGCGTGGTTCATCGCGATCTGAAGCCTGCGAACATTCTGGTCACGGAAGACGGCCACGTCAAAATTGCCGACTTCGGAGTGGCAAAACTGAACCTCGCCAACCGCACTCTGGCGGGCCGCACATTAGGCACGCCTGCTTACATGTCCCCCGAACAATTGAATGACGAACCGGTCGATGGCCGCTCGGACCTGTTTTCTCTGGGTGTGGTCTTGTATACGCGTGCTGACGGGGTACCGACCGTTTCAGGGAAACAGCGCCATGACGGTGGCCTACAAGGTGGTCAATCGCGACCCTGTGCCGGCGACCGTACTCGATACCGAACTGCCCCCGGGCCTCGACTACATCATCACACGAGCGATCGCGAAAGATCCCAGCCAACGCTATCAACGCGGTATGGAAATGGTGCTGGACATCCAGGACCTGCAGCAGGGGCGTGAGCCCTGGAGCAAGGCAAAGCGGCCAGATTCGGCCGGCGGGCAGCTCAAATTCCCACTGACAGCGGCCGATTCCTATCCCTTGGTCCACTGGCAAATGCAGCCTATCCGCGGCCTAGCCAGCGAGTTGCTAAGTTACAGAGCGGCGCCGCGGACAACCTGCTGGCGAACATGCGAAAAAAGTCGTTCGTCAGCGCCTTTCTCATAATCGGGTTACTTATTTTTTGCGTTCGTCTGGGCCGTCTCGCCGCGCACGAAGAGACCTTACCTTCCGGCGCCATCAAAACCGCGCCTCCTCCACCAGTTCTTGCGGATGCGGCTGCAAGAACAGCCGCTGCATCAATAGTGAACAAATCCCGAAAGCGTTTGCCAGCGATCGTGAGACATGGGTTCTCTACAAGCGTCGCTGGTTCAATCTCTGCCCCACTTGGTCGTGCCATGCTGGAAATCGAAGTGGACCACAAATTCGCCGATGCGCATATGTCCATCTGGGTCGATGATCTGCTGACTTACACCCATCCACTAGCAGGAATAGAAAAGAAACGGTTGGTCGTGTTCCGCCGCGTCCAGGGCCATGAATTTCATGCCGTGCAGATCCCCTCCGGGAAGCACACTCTGCGGGTGCAAGTGACCTCTGGCCCCGGTCTCTCCGAGCAGTCCGGAACAATTGATGGCGAGTTCGACAGTGGAAAAGAAAAGATGCTGCGAATTCTCTTCGATAAGAGCGGAGAGATGAACCTCAGCCTTCTGTAGCGCACCTACGTTACCGCTATCGCATCGAAGTGGCCTTTTGATCCTTAACCTGCAACTCGTTCACGACCTGCTGCACGTTGGGAACATTGGAAGCGATCTTTTCGGCCTGGGCGCGTTTGGATTGAGAATTAACGTTTCCAGTTAAGGTCACGACGCCGCGTTTCACGCTGTGACGCACGCCCTTTTGCAAGCCGTTCTGGATGAGAGCTGCGTCGAGGTTCTGGTCGATGCCTTTGTCGAGATCGGAATTGATAGTCTTGGCATCGCGCTCGTCTCCGGGAGGAAGAACGGCAATCTGGTCCGCAACCACCTGCCCGGTTGCAATGGACTTTGCAATCGATTCAGCCTGCGCCTTATCCCCATCAGCCGCGACACTACCGCCTAGGGTTACTACGCCCTTGTCGCGATCTTGTGAAACAGAAACATTCTTGAAGCCGGCTTGATCCAGCGATTTACGAATGTTGTCTGCGACGTCAGGAGATTTTTGAGTTTGGTTGCATGCTGTGAGACTTCCCAGCACCAGCAACACAAACAGGGCAAAAAGCAGTTTCGTCGTGGTCATCTTCCTTATTCCTCTTCCCTTGCCTTCGATTATTTGGGATTGATAAGAGGAGACGGAGCGCCGTTAGGTTGCTTCTTCATTAAGCGGCGCGCTGCTTGTCGGCGGGAGCGTGGCCGAGAGTCTTTCCGATTGCGGTTAAGACGCTGTCATAGGAGGTCAGCATTTCATGCTGGCGGGGAGCTTTTGTCCACCATAGGACTTTCACCTTGACTGCGCCCGCATCCCAATCGGTCAAATCCTCAACCAAAGCTTCCGGGTGCGGATCGGATAAGACTCCCGGGACCCTGCTTACGCTTCTAACGATGAGCGACTTGGTTTCATCCAGGTTCTGAATGCCTTTCAGATTCAGTTCGTACTCCCATCGGCGAATGTCGAGCGCGGTATTGATGATTACGGAGTGAGTGAATAAATCCGCATTAGGGATTACGATCCGCCGGCCATCGTAAGTCTTGATCATGGTGGCGCGGGTTTGAATCTCTTCCACAATGCCCTCAAAGTTATCCAGCTTGATCTCATCGCCAATGCGGAAGGGCTCCGCCCAGAGCAGCAGCAAACCGGCAAGAAAATTCTGAAGTATGTTCTGAAAGGCGAATCCGATGGCCACACCGCCAATGCCCAGCACTTTGATGAGATCGCTGGCCTGGAAAGAAGGAGCAACCACTGAGAAAGCAACCAGGAGTCCAAGCAGGATGGTAGCCGCTCCCATGAGGCGAGCGAAAACCATACCCAGATTCGGGCGATACTTGCGGGTGGCCTGGTGAATGACGCGGCTTACGACCAGGCTAAGGAGGTAAAACAGGGAAAAAACAATTACGCCCAGGATGACGGCCGGGAGCCGCACGATGAAACCATCCACCATGTGGTGTGCGGAGTCCCAAAATTTAGCCATATGAGGGTGCATAACAATTCAAGGAGAAGCACTCGCGGTTTGCGAATGCTCCTCCCGGTCCTAAAAGACTATTTTCCCTTCGGAGCCCGCGGCGCGGGCTGCTGCCTTTGCTGCAGATGCTGCTGCTGGGCTGCATGCTTCTGCTGCAATTGTTGCGTCTGTTGTTGATGCTTCTGCTCCAGTTGTTGCGTTCTTGCTTCCGCGCCATTCTGTTTCGCGATACGTTGATGGTCTTGTTCCTGCTGCTGTTGCAACTTTTGTCGTTCCTTATCCTGCTGCGCAGCCAGCTTCTGTTGTTGCTTCTGGTACTTCTGATCCAGCTTGGCATTGCCCGTGTTCGGCGGCGCGGGCCGCTCCGGGGGAGGGAGATCTCTCACGTGAACCGGATTACTGGATCGGGAGTTATTATTTTCCGCCCGGGCAGTGTTTTCGGGACGACCACCGTTTTCCGCGCCAGGAGCCGGTTCATTACCCCGGCCATTCGCTCCGCGATTCGCCGGTGGATGGTAGGGCGCACCGGCCTCCCGCGCCGGTACTGCCGAATGAAAGTCTCCCGGTCTGGCAGTGGCCGCAATCGATGGTCTGCCTTGGTTCACCGATGCCCGAAGCTCCCGATTGCCACGGGCAGCTTGCATGTGTTGAGTTTGAGCCGCTACAGGCGGAATATGGCGCTCGCGAGCCGCCGCTTCTTCTTGCGGCGTAGGACGGGCGTTGACGCCTCCATTGCCCCCGTTATAACTGACGCGGTTATCGCCGTAGCGATTGACCACAGTCGTGTTGTAAACGTTGTGAATTATGTTGACGTCGACATTGTTCACAGTACGGTTATAGAAGAAGTGTCCGTTGTCCCAGCGTCCGCCTTCGTAGCCTACGCCGAAATAGCCAAATCCATAATTAATCCCGCCATAAAAACCTACGATCGGACCCCAGTAGCCCTCGTGGAAGAGGAACGCTCCGCCGCCCCAACCCCACCAGCCGGGAGTCCACAGGAAACCAACTTCCGGAGCCAGCACCCACGTGCCGGGCACCCAGTAATAATCGTCGGCTTCGTCGTCCCAAGCCCAGTAACCCGGAGTCCAGATGTAACCGTCACCGGGGCAAACTGGCTGTTCATACACCGGAAGCGCCGGCGGCGCGAAGTTGACCGATATGCCTACTCCAATCTGTCCAAACGCCAAGGCTGATGCGGCCATGAATACAAACGCGACTAAAAGAAACCGAATCGAATTACGCATAGGCTTCCTCCTTACCACGATATCCTGGCTTGCGCGCAGGTTTCCTGGATCGCGACATATGGATTGATCAGGCCAAATATTTTCCTCTCCGCGGTCTCTGACTATGCAGAAAGAAAATAGAGACGGCAGAGCTGCAATAATTCACATGGTACTGATTCTGATGTATCGGCGCAGGTCTGGAATTGCTGTGAGGAGCACATATCCGGCCATGAGCAATGTGGCTGCACCAACCACAGTGGTTATCGTTGATACGGTTTTCTTCACCGAGACCTCCTGGATTTGACCCTTGTTGGATGTCCCTTCCTCACAATAGGTAGCCTTGAGTCTACGATCTTCTTCTAATATCTCTCCATTGCGTCCTACGGGCTAATACAGTTTCTGCCGTATGTACCGAGGCAGGGCGGCATAACACAATTACGATACTCAGCGGGAGGCCGCCGTGGAGCGCTTCGCTACTTCCCAGATCACAAGGGTTTTTGAAGAAACGTCCACTCTGTTTATCAAGCAGACTCTTAAACAGGGCGCCGCACTAGCAGCGATGATCATAGTCGCGAGCGCTCTCGGCTATGCAAACCGTGTCGATCCCGCAGATTCGGACCCTCCCCTGGTATCCCATCGATCCCAGACCGAAATGGTGGACTACCGAGCGTTTCCCTCGGAACAGGTCGTCGAATTCCGGACTACGCTGCAGGGCGCGCACAAGAACGACGCCCAAATCTTAATGAAGATGGCGAACAGCTCCCGTTCCCCCGAGATCGCCAAGGAACAAGAAAGCACCACGGTTCTCCCCGAGTCAGGTACGGGACTTCTGCTAACCATCGGCCTGCTGGCGGCGATCGGAACTGCGCGAAAACTTGACCGACGCAAGTGTATGGAAATCAACGCGAGACAGATGGCGATGGCAGCACGTCATAAAGAGGCTGCACCGGATTCGCCGCCGAACTCTCCTCGACCGCCGACATGGCTAGAATTCGGACCTTATCGTTATCCGGCAAGCTGATGGTCTTCGCGTCCGGCGGAAGCTCGATGGAATACGCAAACAAGTAAGAATAGCGGTATGGGACGTTTTCGCCCTTGGCGTTGTGATGATGCGAGCAGTACCAAGCGAGGTCGGCGCGTTTGATGTATCCCGGCTTGATGCCGGTCATCTCGCCATAGTCGTCGTGCGACGTGTCTTTCGAAGTCCATTGCCGGTCGTCCCATTGACCGATGAATCCACTCCAGTCCTGCATGTTCAAGTCGACACCTCTGTTGCCCACTCTGAAAGTAGCCGTCTGGTCTCCCTCCGACGAAGCTGCCAGAACGTATAGGCGGTTGTGATGACCCTGCGGAAGGTCGATTGTCTGTCCCTTGGCTACAACTGCGTTGGGCGAGCCCGTGTTTGCCGCGCCGAGTTGAAATTGCACGCCGTTGAAGGTGATTTGCCCGGGCAGCATCTCTGCTGGAAGCGCGTTACCTTTGCCGTCAAATCCACCGCCCTGTGACTCTGTGCCGTCGTCGCTGGCGGTTGCAAGGTCAAAGTGCAGGGGAACAGGCACGGAGCGCATAGCAGCAACCTTCGTCTGCGAGGGAGCCAGGTGAATGGCGAAGGTGCGTGGCTGATATGCGGAGAAAGAAGTGACAAGAGCGCCATTATTGACAGGCGTTGCGCCGATCGGCTGCTCCTGTCCGTTGACTTCGCGCGCGGAGGCGATAGGAGTGTTGAAAGACACGCGAACGTCCGGTTGCGGCTTGCCATCAAGCTCCACGAGTCGCACGATCGTCTCGTCGCCCTGTTCGGCTTTCTTCAACGCCAGGACGCGAATACGCGGATTGCTGACTTTCAGCAAGGAAAACTCTCGACCCAGCGCGCCGGCATGCTTGGAAGTTTCGAAGGCGATGAGCGGATCGTTCAGGCGTTGCGCTTGCCAGTCGGTCTGGCTCTGCCGCCAGCCGCCGGCATGCCCGGCGATCCCATAGACGAATTCGTGATGACCGAGATCCTGCGTGCCTTGGTCGGGATAACCGCCGCGCGTGCCGGGAGTGCGGATCAGCGTCAGCCGAATCGTGTTGTCGTTCGGCTTGTCCGATCCGTTCTTGCAATCGGTCAGAATGGTTGCGCCGAATTCGCCGCTCGTGTCGGTCAGATCGATCCACTGATGCGAGGGCACTTCGAATTTCTTCGGCTCCGCGGTGGGCCGCTCGATCGTGCCGATATCCCAGTTGTAAGTGGCCATCTGATTCGAAGCGGTCAGAGGGAAAGTCGCTTTCAGATTCGACTCTCTCGTGTTCCAGTCGATCACGTTTGCGAATTCGACGCGTTTTCCCGCATCGCCTGCCGAGAGGCTGATGGTCTGCACAAACTTCGAACCCGCGGTCTCGCGCGAAACTTCGATAGCCACGCGCGCAGGACCGTTTTCCACGATTCGAATCTTCGCCGGGCCGCTGACGTATGCTTTCGGCGCGGCCTGCTCCTGATCCCAATCCATGTTCCAGGCCGGCCACTGCTCGGGATTGTCATAGGAGATCGCGAGGCGCGCCGGAGCAGCCAGCAATTCCCTGCCGATCGATTTGTCGAAAATGCTGGCGACATCGCCGTCGGCATTCAGCTTCACGCGGTAGTACTGGTTCTCCAGCGAATTCTCCGAAACTTGCAGCATCGTGCCTGACCGGCGGCGCCAGCTCCGGGCTGCACGTCGTAAACGGCATAGCCCACCGACGGCGCGCTCGCTACGAAGAGCACCTTGCCATTCGAAATCTGCGCCGGAACTTCGTCTGCCGTCCGGACCGATCACGTGCACGGCTTCGGCATGCCGTCCGGGAAATTCACGCTGGCTTCCACCACATCTTCGCGCGCGATGTTCAGCGGATTGAAAACCACGATCGGAACGCCCTTCGTCTCCGTGTTCAGCGCCGCCGCAACGGCTTCGGTGGCATTGGTCAGCACGCCGGCGAACTGATTCATCGCGATCACGTCATCGTTCCAGGCGAACTCGTACGCTTTGGAGTGGCGGTTCCGGCGGCGATGTCGTGGAATTGGCCGCCCATCACCAGCGTCCAGGCATTGTTCAGGCGCTGCAGCGGATACGGCCGCGCACCCAGCCATTCGGCCGCAATCGAAGCCTTCTCCGCTGCATCGGCCAGCAACTCTTCTTTCCGCAGCCAGCGCTTCTGGTAAGCCTGCGAAGTCAGCGATCCGGCCGAATGATTGGTCAGCTCCATCTCGCCCGTGTAGCGCGGAAGCCCAGCGGCTTCGGCGGGCGTGATATCGAGGAACATCTGCTCGGCATTCGCGGAGATCACGTGCACCGGGCCATCGCCCACTTTCACCGGCGGCCACTGCGGATGCGCCGGCTCTCGATCCTAAGAACTGGCCTCTCAGGCGGCAGGCTGGCCGTGCCTTTGCGTGACGATCGCTTCCAGCCGCTTTACGGATTCTTCATCCGGAGCTCCGCCGATGTCGCCGGTGCCGTAGTAGTGATAATCGGTGTAAACGCCGCTGATTTTGCCGTTCTGCTCGACGCGCGCCGCCCAGTCGCCCTGATGTCGTTCTTGAGCCCGGTCCTGCATCGATCCGGGTGAGCGCTCTCTGCTTGCGTTTCGCAGGTGTATGGATTCTTCGATATCGTTTGGATCGAGACGCTGCCCGCTGTTCTGCTGCCTGCTCCAATTTCTGCGCGGAGCGCTTGCAATCTTGTTTTGTACCTCTTCGAGGCGTGGTGTCGGGCGGCAGCGGAGGCAGCGGCTTGCTGAGATCGGTTTCGATGCCACCGCTGTAGGCGCCCGGATTCAGCCCGGCCAGCACGCTCTCGCCATCCGGGCCCACCCACACGCCAACGTTGAACGGCGTGCCTTCCGGCGTTTTCTCGAGCGATTCCGGACCTCCGGCATCGGCGGACGATCCCCACACCAGCTTCTGTGTGGAGAATCCTTTCACGCCGGAGTGCGCCAGAATCGTCGGCAGCGAGGATGGAAATCCGAAGCAATCCGGCAGCATGTATTCCGCGCTGGCTTTGCCGAACTCTTTGCGAAACCAGTTATTTCCGTAAAGAACCTGCCGAATGATCGTCTCGGCGCTGGGCGTGTTCACGTCGCCCTCTTCCATCGACGATCCCGCCGGGAACCATCTGCCCTGATCCACGAATTTCTTCACCTTTGCGAAATCCGCGGGAAAATATTCCTTCATCAAGCGGTAGCGGTTGGCCCCGCTGAAATTGAAAATGTAATGCGGATATTTATCGAAAAGCCTGAAATTATCCTCCATGGTCTTGCGAATATATTCGTTGATGACCTGCGGATACTCCCACCGCCATTCCGTATCGAGGTGGGCATAGCCGACCACGTAAAGAGTCGGCTGTTTGCTCAGATCGGGTTTCTCGGTGGTTTGCGCGCTGGTCGTGGCCGAACAACATCACGCAGCTGCATCAGGAGTGCAACCACATCCGTGCCGAATCGTCGCATCGTATCTCTCCGAAGCGTCGGTTCGAAGAAAAGCCGCTTTCGCGGCACCGGGTATTGTGCGACGTCCCTCCGGCTCCGATCTCGCAATCTGCGTTTCCTGATAACCTCAATTGAGCCTCAGGAGAAATCAAGTCGTTGCCGCCGATCATTAATGCACAGGGAATTTCGAAGGCCTTTGGAGCAAATCCGCTCTTCCAGAATGTTTCTTTCACCGTTTCAGAGGGCGATCGCATTGGGTTGATTGGTCCCAATGGATCGGGAAAATCCACGCTGCTGCGAATTCTGGCGGGAGAGTGAAACACCCGATAGTGGCGAAATCGCTTTCCGAAAACGAATCCGGCTGAGTTATGTGGAGCAGGATTCGACGTTCCAGCCGGCGCAACCGTCCGCTCGGTTGCCGAGAGCGCGATGGAGCGAGCGGCGGTGCCGGAGTCGGAGCGGGGCACTCGCTTCGCGGAAACCTTGGGCCGGGCGGGCTTCGAAGACCTCGAAGCCGAAGCTTCCGCGCTCTCTGGCGGCTGGCAGAAGCGGCTGGCGATCGTCGAAGCGCTGGTGCAGGCTCCGGACATTCTGCTGCTGGATGAGCCTACGAATCATCTTGACCTGGCTGGAATCGAGTGGCTGGAAGACTTGCTGGCGGCGGCCTCGTTCGCCTGCGTGGTGGTCAGTCATGATCGCTATTTTCTCGAGAACGTTGCCACCGAAATGGCCGAACTGAACCGGACTTATCCGGATGGCATTGCTGCGCGTCTCCGGCAGCTACAGCCGATTCCTGGAAAAAAAGGAAGAATTCCTGCACGCGCAGTCAAAGCGCCAGGAGGCGCTGGAAAATCTGGTTCATCGGGAAATTGAATGGCTGCGTCGCGGAGCAAAGGCACGAACCAGAAAATCCAAGGCGCGCATCGATAAAGCGGGCGAGTTGATGGGCGAACTCGCGGACTTGAATGCCAGAAGCCGAACCGGCACCGCGCAAATCGACTTCTCTGCCACCGATCGAAAGACAAAGCGGCTGATCGAACTGGAAGAGGTTTCTTGCGAGATTGGAAATCGTACGCTTTTTGCACACCTCAATTGCGTGATCACGGCGGGAATGAGAGTGGGTCTGGTGGGGCCGAACGGCAGCGGAAAGACGAGTCTGCTGCGACTATTACGCGGAGAGTCGGAACCCAGCCAGCGGAGAGATTCGCAGAGCCGAATGGCTGCGCATTGTCTATTTTGATCAAACGCCGCGAACTGGATCCCGATGTAACGCTGCGCCGCGCTCTGGCTCCCGAAGGCGATTCCGTAGTCTACCAGGATCGGATGATCCACGTGGCATCATGGGCGGCGAAATTCCTGTTCGCCGGTGAGCAACTCAATCAGCCGGTCGGCAAGCTCTCCGGCGGTGAACGGGCGCGAGTCTTGATCGCACAGCTCATGCTCCAGCCCGCCGACGTCTTGCTGCTCGATGAGCCTACCAATGATCTGGACATTCCGACGCTGGACATTCTGGAGGAAAGTCTGCTGGAGTTTCGCGGCTCGCTCGTCCTGGTTACGCATGACCGTTACATGCTGGACCGTGTGTCGACCGTGGTTCTGGGACTCGATGGAGAACGGGAACGCAGGACTCTTCGCCGATTACTCGCAGTGGGAAGCATGGGTGGACGAGCAGAAGCAAGCAGCGCGAAACAGTGCGCGCTCTGCGGTGGGCGGCGCAGTAGCTTCGGAGATTGTTCGGCAGTCCTCGGGGAAAAAGAAGCTGTCGTATCTGGAAGCCGCGAGAGTATGAAACGATTGAGCAGCGCGTTGCCCATGCTGAGGAAGTACTGCAAGCCAAACGTACACAGCTTGAGGATCCCGCAATTGTCAGCGATGGTCCGCGCCTGATGACCGCTCACGCGGAAATGGAAGAGGCCCAGGGAAACGTAGATACGCTTTACGCTCGCTGGGCCGAGCTGGAGAAAAAGAAAAACTGAGTCCCGGTGACTCTCACCTCTAGTCGCCGCTCATCAGCAAGCCAGACAAAAGGCAATAATTGTATTTCCCCGAATTCCTGTGCTGTCTTCGATCTTTTCGAGCAGGACTGATTCGAGATCGTCCGGATCGGGTTTCATCTCGCACGCGGCAATTTCTTCATCTGAAGCGCCGTGGTAACAGAGCTCGCACACTCCCAATCCCTCTCCGGAGCGCACCGGCGGTCCGAACACCCGGCAAGTCATAGGACGTGATTCGTAGAGTTCACAGTTCCCTGTTTTCGGATCGAGAACGGGGCAAGGTTCATCGTTCGCGAATTCAGAAAAACGTTCGGTAGCGGAATTCCTTTCGTACAAAATGCCAGTGACGGGATCACCCGGAAAATCTCTCGAAAGGCGCGCTACCGCGTCGCGAGCGCGTTGACGCACCAGTTCCGCACGTTCTGGCGAGCGCTCTGCAAAATCGGCGAGTCCTCGCCGCAGTCGCCCAGCATCCAGCTGATTGATGGGAAACACTCCGATGCAGCACTGCGTGCACCCTGGTCGACAAACCAGCCACTCGCCGCTGCGACGCGCCACATCGGCTAACGCGGAATCCACGATCTGAACCAACGTCTGATCTTTCGCGGCTGGAAAGGGACTTGGCATAGAGATAGTCTTAATCATATAACCCGAGCGCACTTCCTTCGAGTCTGTCCCGCTGATGTTCGATTTTTCGCATCTTCTCGTATAGTGGAGCTGTACCTTCCCTGAATAAATATCCGGGAATGCAACCGCAAATGGGAGAAGAGTATTTCATCGGAGTCGATGTCGGGGGAACGAAAGTGGCGGCGGGTCTGGTTGACTCTGCAGGCGTAATAACCCACCAGACTCGAACGCCGATGGTGGCCGCTAACGCAGACTCCGCTTTGGCCGCTGTCACCTCCGCAATTAATTCAGTTCTCGCCGCAAGCGATCGTAACCGTGTGTTGCGAGATCGAATCTCCGGCATTGGCATCTGCGCTCCCGGGCCTCTCAATCCTCGAACCGGTGTCGTAATCAATCCTCCGAATCTTCCCTGCTGGCGCGAATTTCCGTTGGCCGCCGAAATATCGAAAGCCTATCCCCTACCCGTTTGGGTCGACAACGATGGCAACGCCGCGGCGCTGGCGGAAGCTGTGTGGGGCGCGGGGCGTCGCTATCGAAACGTCTTCTATGCCACGATTGGCACCGGCATCGGAACCGGCATTGTGTTAGATGGCCGCATCTATCACGGCCGCACTGGCGCCGCGGCCGAGGGAGGTCATATGAGCATCGACTATCGCGGCCCGCGCTGTGGATGCGGCAAGCTGGGCTGCATCGAAGCGCTGGCATCCGGTCGCGCTATCGCGCGGCGAGCCGCTGAACAAATCGCCGCAGGGCGCCACTCTACAATCATGGAAACTGCCATTGGCCAGATTGACCGCGTTATCAGTGAGATGGTGAATCGAGCCTATCTCGCAGGCGATCTGGTCGCGAAAGAAGTTTTGCAAGAAACCGCCATGTTTCTCGCTGTATGGCTCGGAAACATTGTGGACTTGCTCGAACCTGACATAATGGTCATCGGCGGTGGCGTGGCTTCTACTCTACAACCGTTCTTTGCTGAAATGCGCGACCAGCTTCCCTCTTGGTGCGTGAATTCGCGATGTCAGGAAATTCCGCTGGTGATGGCGTACTACGGCGCCGATGCGGGTATCGCCGGAGGCGCCGCACTCTGCCTTCAAACCGCTTTAACTTAGAAAACTTTTCTTGCGTACCGCGTGCTTAGCTTGCAGAGTGCCTCACTTGGGTCCGTAGTCAAACCAATATCCGCGCTGCTCGTTGCCTGACATGTGGCGCGTGTTGTATTCGAGAAGATAGTTCACATGTACATCGTCCAACGGGAACGACTTGCCCGGCGGGTACGGATAGTCGCCCATCCTAAGGAACGGGAGCGGCGTTACGAAGTTGCCTTCGGCTGCGTAGAAATCCATATCTTTCTCATAGCCATTAGCGGCGAAGAAATAGTCTCGCACCCAGGCTCGCGGCAGCGCGGGCAGTTTCGCTGGATCAAAGTCGAGCCGCACTTCGTCACCCGAACCGAACACCACCAACTGATCGTCGACTGCTGTGAGCAGCGGCAGCACATCGCCGTAGCGTGTGTAGGTTCCCGCTGGGCGCGTGTAAGGGCCGGTGGCGCTGACTTTTTCGTAAATGTAATTCACATTCCCCGGGGGAGTTCCTTCGATCTTCAGCGGGAATCCGTGGAATTGCAAATCGGCGCGGGTGAGCGGAATTGTGGCCAGGCGCACGCTCTGAATATCGTCTTTAGAACTTTGCGGCGTTCGGCTTACCAGAATGCTATCCCAATAAATCTGCAGATTGGTGGTGATGCGAATCTTCCGCGTACCCGGCGGCAACTTGCCCGTGAGATCGGCGGTCATGGTGCGCGGACCGCCGGCGGGAAAGCCCATGTCATCGATTACGCGTACCCACTTACCGTTCACGCCGAGCACTTCCACATAAGGTGAGATCGCCTTCACCCCAGCTTGCGATGCGGCATACATGCTGTTTGCGGAGAAGTATTCGACCTCGCCATGCAGCAGCAGCCAGAGCGGGCCTCCGCGATAAGGATCGCCTAGATCGAGAACCAGGCTGTGCGGCTTGGCAAAGCCCTGGAATTGCGTCAAAGCGAAATCGTCGATGTAACGATGCGCCAGCAGATCGGGCAACACGTTGTGGCCGTATTCCTCCCACGCGCCCGCGGGCGGGTGCGCTTCTTCACTTTTGCTCACCACCACCTTGAATTCTGGATACGGCGGGTTAGACGCGAAATACTCGTTGGGATAGACATCAAGATCCGCCGGATGATCAACCGCCAGCACTCTAACCTGATCGAGATAGACGGCCTCCTCGAGCGGTTCCATCAACCGGAAGCTGAGCTTCCCATCCTTTTCGCGAATGGTGTTGCGATCGATCTTGATGTATTCGACGGGCCGCGGAATGTCGCGCTGACCCGGCCCAACCCAGTGCCCGACCACGCCCGCTCCCAGCATGTCAGCAATAAATTCGTAGCGCTCGCCGTTCCACACAAACAAGGTTGGGCAGGAACTGCCTCGACGATCGATCTCAGTGAAGTCTTGCTGCCTGTCTCCGGCAACATTAATTTCATCTTGCAACACGCCCGTGGGCCACAACATGCGCACGATGTCGGCCTCTTTCGCGTCGCCGAGGCCAACCGTAAGGTAGGGCGAATTCTGGCCCAGGTAACCGTTCGAGCCGGCGATCTCAAACTTCTGCCGGTTTCCGCCTGCGAAAACCTCAACCTTGGTGCCGATGGCGCTCTTGTTGTCAGCCAGTCCCTTAAGCGAAAGGCGCAGCCAGTGATTCTGATTGCCGCCTTCATTGCGCAGCAGCACCGCCGGGCCATGATCCTGCGTGATCAGCAGGTCGGTGGCGCCGTCGCCATCGTAATCGCCGGTGATGATAGCGCGCGGCTCTTTGAGTTGAATCTTATCGAGGCCAACGTCGGCGGTGACGTCTTTGAAACCATCTGCCCCAAGATTGCGGAATAGGCGCACTTCGCCTTTGCCCTCTTTGGTTTCGCCGACGGCGACGAGGTCGACCCAGCCGTCGTTGTCGTAGTCGATCGCGGCAACGCCGAAGGCACGGACCCAATTCGTCTCGGGGAGATTAACTCGATCGAAAGTCTTGCCATGGTTGTTGTGCCACAGAGTGATGCCTGGCGCACCCATGTGCGTGAAAGCCAAGTCCATCCAGCCGTCGTGGTCAAAATCCAGTACGGCAACGCCTACCGTGCCGAACATACGCGAGGACCATGGTTGCTTTGCAGGAAACGTCCCCTCGCGCGGGTTTTCGAAGATTGTCGCCCCCCCTCCAGATCCCGTTACAACCAGATCGACGGCGCGGTCATTGTTGTAGTCCGTCCCCACACCGTTAATAGCAATAACTCTGAAGCCAATGGTCGCTGCCGTGACTTCGCGGAAGGCGCCGTTGCCGTTATTGCGCCACATTTTTCCGGGTTGGAAAGAATCCACATGGTAGTCTTGGCCGTTCTCATGAACCGTTGCGACGAGAGCCCGGCTAACGAACAGATCAAGGTCGCCGTCGTGATCGTAGTCGATGAAGTTGAGCCCAAGCCAGCGGCTCGGCGCATTGCCTTCGCGTGAGGTGTCAATGCCAACCGCCGAGCGCCCACCGACGATGCCGGGATCGCCGGCAACTTGAGAAAACGATCCGTTCTTCTCATTGTGAAGGAGATAAATAAAATGGCCCGACACGGCGAGGTCGGGGAATCCGTCATTGTCGTAGTCTCCCACGGTGCAGCCATTGGCGCGTACCTCGGGGTCCAGGCCGGCGCGCTGCGTGACATCTTCGAACCTGCCCTCACTGAGATTGTGGTAGAGCGACATTCCACCCCGTACGCCGTTGTCAGGAAGGAAAACATCGATTTTGCCGTCGTTGTCGTAGTCGATGAAACATGCGCCCACGCCGTGCTTATAAGAATTTCCGATTTCATCTAGTGGTGCGGGACGAGGTTGGGATATGATGCCAGCCTCCTTCGTCACATCCACAAACCGCACTTTAATCTGCGCGGGCGCTTTCAATACTGCCGAGGGCGACTCGACTGCGCGAGAGTACTGGCCCTGTTCGCCATAGGCCAGGCTGATAGGGGCGCCGAGTTTGTTTTGCGTGATGTATTGGAATTTCTTCAGATGCTCACGGGCGTGGTCGATGTCGGCAGACTGCTGATAGGCGCGCGCCAATCCGAACTCAGCGGAGGCGTGCAGCGGATTCAGTTGCAGCGCGTGCTGAAAGGCCTCGATGGCCTGTGGAAACTGTTTGGCTTGTACGTAAACCGATCCCAGGAAGTACCAAGTGTCGGCGTCGTTCGCATAGATTTCAGTTACACGCTTGAACGCATCAATGGCAGCTTGAGCTTCGCCGGTATTCTTGGCGAGCAGGCCAAGGTTGTACCACGCGTTCGGATTCTTGGAGTCCTGCTTGAGGGCATCTTCGATGGCAGCTTTAGCTTCGTCAATCTTCTGCAGGTTGAGGAGGGCAATGCCTTCGTTCAGACGCGCGATCGCGAGTTTCGGATCGAGTTCTCGCGCTTGACGGAAAGACTTGAGCCCTTTCTCGAAAAGCTGCTGGTTCATGTAGGCAGCGCCGAGATTATTCAGGCGCGCGGCCTCCGCCGGATTCGCTTTCGAGTGAGTTTGCGGCGCGGTAGCGAACAGGCCGAATGCGGCCAGAACTGTGCCAGCGAGAGCGACTGAAAGTTTGGGAGTCATCTGAGCAAAGATTTAAACATACAAGGCACAGCGGAACACAGAGGGACTACTTTTGCAGTGCTGGCAAGAGAGCAGGTTCGTCGCATTCGCTCCTCGGGAATAACAAACTTACTTTAACTGGGTGAGGGGCTTGCCGTATGGGCGGCTCGCCACCACTCCCTTTCCCTCCTGCACCGTCACGGTCTGCCCGGCATTGATGTTCGACAATTTATCCACCTCGCCGCTCGGCCATTGAATCTCAACACTGTCGGCTTTCGTTTGCGCCCCCAGACCAAAGGTGAGCACAAGTTCGCTTTGCGAAAGATAGCTTGAGCCGGAGCGCAGCATTTTCCATTGCTTATCGTTTCCTGATGTGACATTCACCACTGTGCCGATGCCGTCGCGATTCGACTTTGTCCCTACCAGTTTCAGGCGCAGGCTGTGATTCGTCCCGCCTTCGTTGTGGAATAAGAAAGCCGGACCCGCGTTGGTGGTGACAAGAACATCGAGAAAACCATCGTTGTCGATATCGGCGTAAGCCGCGCCCCGCGCTACCCTGGGCGCGGCAAATGCCTGGCCCATCTGCGCGGTTACTTCCTGAAACTTGCCTCCGCCCAGGTTGCGGAAAAGATGCGCAGGCTCCGCATAGCTGACACGCTTCTGCACGTGCTCGATCTGGTCTTCGATATGGCCATCGGCGACGAAAATGTCAGGCCAGCCATCGTTGTCATAATCGAAGAAAAAACAGCCGAAGCCAAGCGTGATCAGCGTAGCGCGACCTACTTCGGATTGCGGAGCCTCGTCGACAAAAAGGCCGTTGCCTTCGTTGTGATAAAGGGAAACCATCTGATTGGCGAAATTGCTAATGATCACACTGGGATGACCGCTGCGATCATAGTCGGCGGCATCGACGCCCATACCAGCACGCGCCACCCCGTCCTCGCTGAAAGCTATACCGGAAGGAACGCCGCGCTCTTCAAACATTCCGTCCTTTTTATTCAGATAAAGCTTGTTGGGCTGAGTGTCGTTGGCGATGAGAATGTCGGGCCAGCCGTCGGCGTTGTAATCGAGGATGGCGATGCCGAGACTTTTCGACGTTGGATCGCCAAGCCCGGCCTTTTGCGTGGTATCTTCAAACTTTCCGCCGCCGAGGTTGTGCCACAAGCGCACGGAGGTGCCTTTGTACGATTCCGGCGTGCAATAAGACTTGCGCGTGCCATCAAGAGTGCAATACAGATCCGTTTGCTCGGTCCACTGCACGTAATTCGCGACCACGAGATCGAGTTTGCCGTCGCGGTCGTAGTCCACCCAGGCGGCGCTGGTTGAAAACTCGCTCGGTCCCCACATCCCGGCGAGTTTCGTCACGTCAGTAAACGTTCCGTTGCCATTGTTGTGAAAAAGATGGCTTTGTCCGAGCGCTGTAATAAATAGATCGTCGAACCCATCGTTGTCATAATCGCCGACCGCGACTCCCAGTCCGAACATGGGGACAGCCAATCCGGCCTGGCGGGTTACATCGGTGAAAGTTCCATCGTGATTGTTGTGGTATAGCTTTGGAGTCGTCGCTCCGGCATGGGGATGCCCCGGCCAGTCTTCCCCGTTCACCAGCAAGATGTCAGGATAGCCATCGTTGTCATAATCGATGAAAGCGCAGCCCGGACCCATGGTTTCCGGAAGCCATTTTTTTCCGAAGGCGCCATTGTTATGAGTGAAATGGATTCCGGATTGCGCGGTGATGTCGCGGAAGTGGATTTGCTGGGAGTGGCCTGGAATCGCCAACGAAAGAACTACCAACGACGAAGACACGGAGGAATGAAAGAGGCCTAAACAAAGACGCGTCATTGGGGAACACCGGCGGACCTGGTGGCCGCGACGAGCGGCGCTTTGCCCGGCCGGCCAACCGAGAGCCGGCCCTGAACTTGGCGAAGCGCGGCTCTACCCGCATTTTGTGACTCAAGCATCGGGAGCGGGACGGACACGTGCTCATGGATCCCCTGCCGCTCATTGTTGTCCTCGGGATGTAGGTGACGATACGGTCCGGTGATTGCTTGTGAGGATTCATCCGCTTTGAATCTCATGTAGCGTGCCTCGTGTTCCTTCGCCAGTTTCTCATTGCCAAGCCCGCTGAAGCATAGCATTAAGTTATAGTGTGCCTGCAAATCTTCGGGATCAATCGCCAGCACAGATTGCAGGGTCTTCACCGCTTCAGAATATTTGCGTTGCAGAAAAAGAATTCTTCCCAGATCGTTGAGCGCGACGCGATCGCGCGGGTATTGGGCGAGAACGATACGCAAGTGTGCGGCGGCGGAATCGTAGTTACCCTCCGAGCGCAGCACGCGGGCATAGAAGTAGTTGGCGCGCGCCAGGTTTGGAGACAGGACCAGCGCTTTCTCAATCACGATGCGGGCGCGTTCCATGTCGCCTTCCTGTACGGCGCAGCGGCCGATATTCACCCAGCCATCGGGATTATTCGGATCTGCTTCAGTCACTTTCTGGAACGCCGCAGCGGCAGCCTTGAGATCGCCCTGGAGAAATAAGCCGATTCCATAATCGTTCCAGCGCTGCCATTCTTCTTTGCGCGCAATCGTCTTAGGTTCGGGAGCGGGAGCATTGTGCGCGACGACCGGCAGCGTGACTTCATCCTCTGCAACCGTGACGATGGGCACGTCAGGAATCTCTTCTTTACTAGCCGAAACTCCCTTAATGGACTTGGTAAACAAAAACGGCCGGTCGTCGTACTCGGGAGTAACTCCCTTACCTGACTTCTCATCCGGCTCGCCCACGAAAGAAAATTGTGTGCCCCACCACGAGAATTTGCGGTAGCGCAAGCGCGCGTGCAGGGTGATTTTATTACCTGTCCTTTCAGGAATCGAAATGCGGTAGTGGACTGTATCGGCCGCGCCGGGCGGGATGAGTCGCACATACACTACGGCGCGCGTGGCCCAGGCGTTGCGCTTATTTATAGGATTGCCGTGGGCGTCGATTTGCAGTGAGCGGTAGAAGTGCGCTCCTTTTTCGACTGGACCCTTGCCATCGCCTTCGACCATACCGCTCCAGAATATGGTCTGGCCTTTGTCATCGGTGCCCTTCAGCTCGAGCCAGGTGTCGTAGGCATCGACGGTTCCACCAGGAAAAAAGTGTCCAACCTTCTTGGTGCGAACAACGACATCCACGCGAACTGTGTCGCCGCGGCGAAGTGCGGGCTGTACTCGGTTCAGCGGGGCAGTCACGGGCGCAACTTCGCCACCCGCGCCGGGAATGATCTTAGTTTCGGCTTCCTCGCCTACTGCGAAGGTCGTAGCCAGTTCCGTTTGATTGGCCGCGCCCCACTTCAGCGGCGCCTGCGCCGGAGATAACGCAAAGATATCGACGGTGAGTGCGCCGCTCTTCAGAAAGTCCTCGGTAAGTTTCAGTTGTGCTGCGTCTTCATTCGCCGTGGGCAGCGCGGTGTTCGCCCCTGGAAAACGATGCGAGTGCACGAATCCGTTGATGTTGCCCGCGTCCTTCGAAGCTTCGGTGGGCATATGGCAATCGGCGCACTGCTGCGGCTTCGGTGGATAGTAAAACGATCGCGCACCCTGCCCGGAAACTCCGCTGGCCTGCCAGTTGTCGTATTCATTGAAGCCGCGGAACCAGCGATAATGATTCACTGGCACATCGAGATGAACTTTGTGGCACGACGAACAAAACTCCGCCGTTTGTGTGCGCATGAATGGTTTGAGGAATACGCGCCGGTGCGGCTCGGGATTCAATCGGATCAGGAAGTCGTGCAGTGCACGCCCCACAGGATTTTGCGCGGCCGCCAACTCGTGCAGCTTGGGATACTCCAGGTAAAAATCACCTTGGCCCATTGTGCTCTTCACTTCGGCGATGGAGTGGCACATCATGCACCCGAGCCCGGCCTGCGACTCCGGCCTATGCACGATCTGCTTGATAGGAGTATCCATCAAGCCGCTGTAAAGCACTGCCGGATCATGACAGCCGCCGCACCATCTCGAAGGCTTGGTACCGATCGTATCCTGCATATACTCGATCGATTTGCGGTACCACTGATTGTTGAACGAAGAGAAATGGTGCGCCGAACTGAACCACTGGTTGTAAATGTCTTCATGGCAGCGCTTGCAGGAATCGGACTCCATGAAAAACCTGCTGGGGATTTTCTGCTTGCCGTAGACCTGCGCGGAACTGGGGAAGAACGAACCTTCGGGCCCATCGCCTTCGGCGTTCATGTCGCGGGGAGGCATGGTGGGATTCTGAATACGCGAACGCGTCTGCCAACTTTCGCGGGTGTAGCGTGCGGCATAGCCGATCCCGGCGAGAGCGACCAGACAGATTGCTGCGCGCATAGTCGCCGCGCCCGCGCCTGAAGGGAGCCTGCCCCGCCCCCCCACCTTCTCAGCAACGAGAAGACCGACGCCGATGAGTGAAATTACGATGTGGAAATAAAGCCATCTCCATTCGCTGCGCGGTGTGCCGGTTTTGAGGAGGACGAGACCAAGAACGGCGCCGGCAGCGGTGAGCAGCCATCCCGCACGCGCAAGCAGCGTGCCGCTACGCAGCCGGCGAAGCAGCGCTGGAATGAGCAGGATCGCAGTGACAACTCCGCCGAGCGCGTGCAACAGCACCACTACCGCGTAGAAGATTGTCGGCTGCGGGAACGTATAAAGATACGCGGCTGAGATCACAAGGAATGGCAGCAGCCAAGACAGAGCCCGGTCGACCAAACCATGGGATGAATTTTGCATAAGCCCGGCGCTCACTCCGCGAACCGCAGCGTTGCGGGAACTGAAATCGCAATGCGAATCACGTTACCCACATGAGCGCGAGGGTGGAATAATGTAAACATACTACCGTGAGGATCCGCGACTCTCCCCTGTCACAGATGGGATTTTCAACATTTTCCTGAGACAATTTAGAATTATGGATGCAGTGAGCATTTAGCGGAAATCCCCTGATTCGAGGCGCTCGTGTCCGATCCACTTTATCTCAGTCTTTGGTTTAATGATTTCTCCGGTCCAGAAATGTTGCCGCACACGTTCGCCGTTTTGCAGCAGTTCCCTTTCTCGGCGCAGCGACCTGGAATCACTTACTTCGCCTTGCACCCTGTTTCCTGGAACGAGGCTACAGTCCTGGAACGGCGATTTCCGGCCGGAATTGATCCGGGCCAGGCCACATTGATTGCTGCCGAACTGGTGCATGACGACTACGCTTACGTCTTCGAAGCTCACTGGGATCTCTGGACCCCAGACGCGTCGCACTCGAACTGGGTGCTAGAGCCCGCAACTGTCCAGTTCATCGTTCAGGGAGAAGAATTCGACGAAGGAGCCTACCAGCAGACCGGACACATTCAAGTCGACTTCGGTCTGGATTCGTACTTTCTGCAGCCCGAGACTTCGCTCAACGAGCAGACCCGTGACAAGATTCGCGACAACGTCGCCAAGTTGGTTGAGTTCTCGACCAGAGTGGAGAAGAACAGCGGAACCAGCGCGCGCTTGCTCTGGTCAGAGTCTGAAGAGAGCTTGGCCCAGAAGTTGATCGCCCGGCTTCAAAAAGTGCAATAAAGCATAAGAGCAGACGAAAAACACTGCTACCGCTGACTAGGAAAATATGCAGCAAAACTCTGTTGCAGAATTTATTTTGTTCTTCCGCCCTCGACTTTCAGGGTTTCTGTCGCGGCAGCCTGCGCCCCAGCCAGTCGAGCCGTCAGCACGCGGAAGGGCGAGCAGGAGACGTAATCCATTCCCACCTGGTGACAAAACTCCACCGACGACGGGTCGCCGCCGTGCTCGCCGCAAATGCCAACTTCCAGCTTGGGACGCGTCTTCCGCCCGCGCTCAATTCCGATCCGCACCAACTCGCCCACTCCGTCGCGGTCGATCGCGGCAAAGGGATCCTGCTTGAGAATGCCCTCTGACAGATACGTCGGCAGAACCTTGTTCACGTCGTCGCGCGAGAAGCCGAACGTCGTCTGCGTCAGGTCGTTGGTGCCGAACGAAAAGAACTCCGCCTCTTTGGCAATTTCGTCGGCGACCAGGCAGGCGCGCGGCAGTTCGATCATTGTTCCGACGAGATAGTGCACATGCCTTCCCTTTTCTTTGAATACTTCTTCAGCGATGCGGCGGACAATCGCTCCTTGGTTTGCCATTTCCTTCACCGTTGCGATCAGCGGGATCATCACCTCCGCGTGCGTCTTGATGCCTTCCTTCTCAACCGCCACGGCCGCTTCAAAGATAGCCTGCGCTTGCATTTCGGTAATCTCCGGATAGGTGATGCCCAATCGGCATCCGCGATGCCCGAGCATGGGATTGAACTCATGCAACTCTTCCACGCGTGCCAGTAAACCAGAGAGAACCTTCTTCAGATCGCCGGCTCCTTTCGCACCATACTCGCGGTATTCCTCCACCAGAGCTTTTTTCTGCTTCGCCTTGGCGCTGGGCAGGCTAGCGATGTCAACCATGAGCTTCTCGCGCTTGGGCAGAAACTCGTGCAGTGGTGGATCGAGCAACCGGATAGTCACCGGCAGCCCCTCCATCGCTTTAAACAAGCCGATAAAGTCGGCTCGCTGCATGGGTAACAGCTTCTTTAGTGCCGCACGGCGGTCTTTCTCGTTGTCGGCCAGGATCATGGCGCGCATATGAGGGATGCGGTCGGGAGCAAAGAACATGTGCTCGGTACGGCACAGACCAATGCCTTCGGCCCCAAACGCCTTGGCCTGGATTGCATCTCGCGGAATGTCGGCATTCGCGCGCACTCCGATTTTGCGAAATGGTTCGGCCCAGCTCAGAAATTTTGTCAGCTCCGGATCGTCCGGGCTGCCATCGAGTGTGTTCAATTTCCCCTTGATCACTCGTCCGCTGGTTCCGTCGAGCGAAATCCAGTCTCCCTCTTTGAAAACCTGGCCTTTAACGCGCATCTGGCCAGCGCGCTCATCGACTTGAATATCGCCCGCGCCCGCCACGCAGCATTTGCCCATGCCGCGCGTGACGACGGCGGCGTGGCTGGTCATGCCGCCGCGCGAGGTCAAAATGCCGGCGGCGACTTCCATCCCCTGAATATCTTCGGGAGTGGTTTCTGCGCGGACTAAAATCACGGGATTCCTCTTCGCTCCGTGTCCTGCCTTCTTCACCGCTTCTTCCGCGGTGAAAACGATTTGCCCGACGGCTGCGCCGGGGGAAGCCGGAAGACCGGTTGCCAGAACCAGATCCTTCATCTTCTTTTCGTCAAAATCCAAACGCGGAACCAAAAAGTCGTAGAGCTGGTTAGGTTCGACTCGGAAGATGGCTTCTTCCTTGCTAATCAGACCTTCGTCCACCATCTGAATCGCCACTCGCACCGCGGCAAGCCCCGTGCGCTTGCCATTCCGCGTCTGCAGCATGTAGAGCTTGCCATCCTGGATGGTGAACTCGAAATCCTGCATGTCTTTGTAATGTTTTTCCAGCCGCGTCGTGATCTCGCGCAACTGGTTGTATACATCGGGCATGATCTTCTGCAGTTCGAGGATCGGCACCGGCGTGCGAACGCCCGAGACCACATCTTCGCCCTGAGCGTTCATTAGAAATTCGCCGTAGAACTCCTTCGCGCCGGTGGCGGGATTTCGCGTGAAACCCACGCCCGTGCCGCTAGTGTCGCCGAGGTTGCCGTACACCATCGCCTGCACGTTCACCGCGGTGCCAAGCATGTCATCGATATTGTTGATGCGGCGGTAGTGCTTGGCGCGCTCGTTCTGCCATGAGCGGAACACGGCGTCGCGGGCCATCACCAGCTGCTCGTGCGGATCCTGCGGAAATTCGCGCCTGGCGTGCTTCTTGACGACCTTTTTGTACTCTTCAATCACTTCCTTCAGCGCCTTGGCGTCGAGATCGGTGTCAAGCTTGGCCTTTTTCTTTTTCTTCTTCGCGTCGAAGACTTCGTCAAACGCGGATTTGGGAATCTCGAGCACAACATTGCCAAACATTTGGATCAGCCGCCGATAAGAGTCGGCGGCGAAGCGCGGGTTGTTACTGCGCTTGGCCAGCGATTCGACGCTCTTGTCGTTCAATCCGAGATTGAGGATCGTATCCATCATGCCCGGCATGGAAAATTTTGCACCCGAGCGCACGCTCACCAGCAGCGGGTTCTCGCCGGCTCCCAGCTTCTGCCCCTGCAGAGCCTCCAGTTTGGCCAGCGCCTCTTCCATCTGCCGGTCGACTTCTTTCGACACGTTGCCTTGCCGCATGTACTCGCGGCAGGCCTCGGTCTGAATGGTGAAGCCTGGAGGAACGGGAAGCCCGGCATTAGTCATTTCGGCCAGGCCAGCTCCCTTGCCGCCGAGATCGTCTTTCATCTTGCCGTGGCCGTCCGCCTTGCCGCCGCCGAAAGAATAAACATACTTGGTCGAAGTTTTCTTGCTCTCTTGAACACCAGCTTCGGGGAGGGTAATTGTCGCCATGATTATTAGTCCTTTGCTTCGATTTGACGAATTCGAATCTAGATCTTGACCAGTTCGATTTTGGGTGGCGCAGCGCTTTTTAGCGCTGCGATAAGGTCCCTTAAACCAGCGGGGCTTTAGCCCGGGGACTCAAATCTTATGTACCCTTATTCTCCGTCACGATCTCCGAGAAATCGGCAATTGTCGAGAATTCCTTTAGCAACGTCCTTAGCAGCGCCAGTCGGTTGGCCCGCACCTTTTCGTCATCGACCATCACCATCACTTTGTCAAAGAACGCGTCTACGTTTTCCCGCGCGGTCGAAAGCAGCATAAGCGCACCGCTGTAATCTTTCTTCCTCCGCAGCGCTTCGACCTTGGGACCATTGATCTCCACATAGGCTGCCAGGTTTTTTTCCTCATGACCGGAATCGGGCAAGCGCTCGAACGTTCGGGCAGGTTCGATCCCCTTCTCTTCAGCCTGCCTCAGAATATTCTGCATGCGCTTGCACGCCGCCCCGATCGCCAGAAATTCAGGCATGTGCAAAACTTGCTTCACCGCTTCGGCCCGCGCCAGCGCATCCACAACGTCTTCCGCATCCGCAGCCAAAACCGCTTTGACCACGTCATACGCATAGCCACGCACATCCTTCAAATAGAACTCCAACCGCTCGCGGAAAAACGTCTTAACAGAATCATCGAACCTCGCATCGTCAACAAACTTCTTCTCTGCTTCCGAACCCTTGTAGCCGGCACGCGCATCGCGCATCAACTCGCTCAGCCGAAATGGCAGCTTGTACTCCGCGATTACCTTTATGATCGCATTCGCCTGCCGACGCAGCGCGAACGGATCTTTCGACCCGCTTGGAACCATTCCCAGTGCGAACATGCCGGCAATCGTGTCGGCCTTATCGCCGAGTGAAAGCATTGCACCCTCGAGCGAGCGCGGCACGGAATCTTCGGTGGACTCAGGTCTGTACTGGTCGTAAATGGCGTCCGCAATTGCGAAACGCGTGGCCTCCGGCAAAGAATGATCAAGTTCCTGAACGCGCGCATAAAGCCCGCCGACGATGCCCTGCAGTTCGGTAAACTCCTTCACTAATTCGGTAGTAAGGTCGCCTTTCGCCAGACACGCGGCTTTGTGAATCACGCCCGGACGAATCGCTATCCCGCTCTGCTTGACAATCTCGCTAAGCCAACTGCACAGGCGCTGCACCCGCTGCGTCTTCTCATAGTAGGTGCCGAGATCTTTCTGGAACGTAACGTGCCGCAGCAGTTCCAATCGCTCCAGCAGCGACTGTTTCTGATCTACTTCCCAAAAGAATCGCGCGTCATTGAAGCGCGCACGCAGCACGCGCTCGTTGCCATGCCGAATCAAACCCTGCGGATCGCCATCGGTATTCAACACCGCCAGGAAATGCGGCAAGAGCTTGCCGCTCGTATCTTCCACCGCAAAATACTTCTGATGATCGCGCATCACGGTGACCAGCACTTCTTCCGGCAACACCAGAAATTGAGGATCGAATCCGCCCAGGATTACGGAAGGGAATTCCGTCAGGTTCACGACGGTGTCGAGCAGAGACTTGTCTTCCCGCCAACGCGCTCCGGGGATGGTGCGCGTGGCCGCGTCCAGCGCCTTGCGAATCTGCTGCTCACGCTCTGCCCGTCCTAAAACCTTGGCCGCACGCAGCGCATCCACGTAGGCGGCCCCAGCCCGCGAAATGGTTACCTCTCCGTGGGACAACATTCTGTGCCCGCGCGAAATCTTGCCCGCGATTATTCCATCAAATTCCAGAGGAATCGTCTCCCCGTCGAGCATGGCAACTAGCCACCGCACCGGTCGCACAAAACGTTCGGTTGGCTTTCGCCAGTACATGTTCTTCGGCCAGTAGATCGCGGCCAGATCTTTGGGAAGATTCTCCCCCAGAACTTCGGAAGCGCTGCGGCCTTTTTTCGTAACCTTCGCCACCAGGTATTCGCCTTTGGGAGTAGTGACCTTTTCGAGCTGCGTGACGTCTACCCCGGCCTTCTTGGCAAAAGCATAGGCTGCCGGGGTGGGTTGACCATCCTTGTATGCGACACTCATCGAAGGACCGTTTACCTGATCGGTGATGTCCCGTTGTGAAGCGGACATTTCTAATGCCATCACCGCCAGACGACGCGGCGAGTCAAAACGAATAATCTGGTCGGCGGATAGACGTTCACGGCTCAACAGCCGGGCGACGCGTTCGCGCAACTCCTGCGACGCAGCGTCAATCATCCGCGCCGGGATCTCTTCGCACCCGATTTCGAGTAGAAAATCTGGCATGCCTTCAAACCACTAATTTTCTCAAACTCCGCGCCATACAACTGTGACGCGGGTCACAGGACACAGTTCATATTCCAACTGGCGACAACTTCTCCTTCTTAGCTTTCTTCTCGCGAACAGCTTCAGGCTCGTCGGGCTTGTCCGAGGCCGCAAGCTCACTTTTCTGCTGATCTACCCAAGTCTTGGCGACGCCTACCGCCAGCGCCCGCACGCGCGCGATCACGCCCACACGCTCAGTCACCGAAATCGCGCCACGCGCATCCAGGATGTTGAACAGGTGCGAACACTTCAGACAAAGGTCATAAGCGGCCAGTAACGGGAACCGCGATTCAGTCTCAAAAGAGTGCCCCGTCCTTGTGTCTCCGTTCTTGGGAGAGACAGGGGGATTTTGATCTTGCTTCAACGCCGCATATCGTGCGAGCAGTCCCTTGCACTCCGCCTCATACAACTCGAAATGCTTCCAGGTCTTCTCCACATCGGCCGCTTCGAAGTTATAAACAGAAAATTGCAACTCATCCGCCAGCCGCACATCGCCATACTTCGCTTCCTGCCCAGTCTCGGGATCCCGCGCCCACACGATGTCATAAATCGAATCCACATCTTGCAAAAACGCAGCGATGCGCTCGAGTCCATACGTGAGCTCCACAGAAATCGGAAACAAGTCCACTCCGCCGCACTGCTGGAAATAAGTGAACTGCGTGATCTCCAGGCCGTCGAGCATTACCTGCCAGCCCACGCCCCACGCGCTGAGCGTCGGAGCCTCCCAGTTATCTTCTTCGAACTTGATATCGTGCTGGCGCAGGTCGATGCCAATCGCGCCCAACGACTCCAGATACAACTCCTGCACATTCTCCGGCGGAGGCTTCAAGATCACCTGCAACTGCATGTGCTTGAACAGCCGGTTGGGATTCTCCCCATACCGTCCGTCCGCCGGACGCCGCGAAGGCTGTACATACGCCACCTTGTAAGGCCTCGGCCCCAGCACGCGCAAAAACGTCTCCGGGGCCATCGTCCCCGCGCCCACTTCCACGTCATAAGGCTGCTGCAAGACACACCCGCGCTCCGCCCAAAATGCCTGCAGCCGCAGGATGAGTTCCTGGAACGTCAGCGGATTAGATTGAGATGAACTCATGGATGAAGTTGCGCGGAAATCTCACTGCCAGGAGCTAGCACGCCACAGTTTAACCATCGATTGTACTGGAAGCGGACGATACCCGTCAGCCTCGCGAAGATAAAACTAGCTGCAGCTTGAACATTGGCGTATACTCTCGCGCAACCTCGAGTGCGGCCTTTTGTTTCTTTCGCAATTTATCAATTGGGGCGGAATACATGAAAACGTTAACGTCAATCCCTCCGGGGATTGCAGCCGGAATTGCTGCGTTTTTCCTCGTGTGTTTGGGCAATGGCTGTCAAAAGGCGCCAGCCGTTGCGGCGGCAACGTCGCCGGCATCAGTTCTGGAAATGGAGACGATCCCGCGCACGCCGGCGCGGCTGGTCCGTGGCCAGTATCTGGTAGAAGGGCTGCTGCAATGCCCCTTTTGCCATTCCGATTATGATTTCACCCAGCGTCCCGCCCGTCCTATGGAAGGCAAAAAGGGCGGAGGCCTTGACTTCGATACGTTCGGGCTGCCCAAGGGAAATCGGATCGTTGCACCCAATATCTCTTCCGATCCTGATTATGGCGCAGGAAAATGGAAGGACGCTGACTTCGTGCGCGCGCTGAGACGGGGTATCGGCCACGATGGACGCACCCTTTTCCCGCTAATGCCCTACCAATACTTCCGCGGTCTCTCCGATGAAGACCTGGCATCGGTAATCGTTTATGAACGCTCTATGGCGCCCGTGCACATCGAGCAGCCGAAGACCACGTTAACCGACGACATCAAGAAAACTTTCCAGCCCCTGGAACCCTTGGCGCACGTGCCCGAACCAGACCGTTCCGATCGGGTAGCTTACGGCAAATATCTGGTAACGGTGGGGCATTGCGAGGGCTGCCATACTCCAGAGGACGAGCAAGGCAATGCCATTCCAGGGATGAACTTCGCTGGCGGAGTCGACATGTCGGGAGCCTGGGGACCAGACCCGAAGAAGATCATCTCAGTAGCGTCTCTGAACCTGACCCCTGATCCTTCCGGGATTTCGTACTTCGATGAACAAATGTTCATCAATGTGATTCGTAACGGGCGGGTCAACGCTCGTCCACTGGCCAGCATCATGCCGTGGAGCTTTTTCCGAAATCTCAGCGACGAGGATCTGAAAGCTATCTTCGCGTACTTGCGGACTCTAAAGCCTGTGAAGCATCGCGTAGACAATACCGAAGAGGCTCATTATTGCAAAGTGTGCCGCGGGAAGCACGGATTTGGGGAAAGGAACTGAAAGCAGGCGGAAGCAGCGGGTTTGGACCCTCAAAAACCGCCCTTCTCCAGCATCCCCGCCGTAACCAGCGTCTTCTCAGTATGCCGCTGCAGTATTTGAATCAGAAACTTCCTCAGATCGGCTCCCTGGGCCTTCGGCCACGGCATCTCCGCAAATCTCTCCACCGGGGCGTGAAACATCTGCGCGGCAAGCGCGCGCGACTCACTTGAAATTTCTGACGACGCCAGCCGCTTGTCGTCGGGACACATCAGTCCATCCGCCAGCGCGTGAAAATAAGCGCGGCTTCCGTTCAGGGTGCGGCCGCAAACAATGCACTCGGTCAACTCCGGCAGAAAGCCCACCAGCCGCGTCAACCAAAGTTCGAAGTAGGTCACAGGCATCCACACATCCCGCCCCGTCAAGGAGTTCAACACCGAAAGGGTCAGCCGGAAGATCGCGTCATTGGCTTCGCGATCCGGCAGCAGCTCGTCGAGCAACTCAGCCACATGCGCCAGAGCGACAGCTCGCGCGTAGCTTACTTCGGTGGCGAGCGGAGACTCCAGAACTTCACAGGCATCCAGGCGCGCCAACTCTTGCCGCTCGCGGACGTCGTAAAACGCCCGCACGTACGTCATCGGCTCGAGCGCTCCGCCAAAGCGCCGCTTCGATTTCTTGGCCGACCGCGCCACTCCGCGCACTTTGCCCTCCAGCCGCGTAAATAGCGTGACCAGCAAATCGGCTTCGCGCAGCGGATAACGTGCGCAGCACGATCGCTTCCGACTCCATCAATGCCATGCGAGCACATCAGATCCCACAATCAGAGGAGATTGTAACGGAGAAGGTCAGAGATGAAAAACCGCGTAAGCGCGATAGTAGGGACTGAAAATTCAGCCAGTGCTGCAGCGGCGGCAGGGAGTCGATCGTGAGGCAACTTGCGCAAACACGAAAGGACGATCGTGAGGGCCAAGAAGGCCGCGAATCCTACAGCGGCGCTAGCCCATGATCGTCCTGAATTTCTCTTTCTATGAATCGTTTACGAAACCTACTTTAGACCGCGACCGGAGAGCGAACAATACAGTGGATTCCGTAGGGCCTGGTGAGCTAAGCGATTTGAAGATTTCAGGCAACTCCAGGCCGCTCTTGGGGTTCTCTTACGTCATGAGCATTCGAACCAGGAGGCTATGTGCATAGATCGATTGGGGTGTTCCTCCTCATCGCGATGGGATTAGCGATGGTGGGGTGCGGCAGCAACGGGTCAAATTCCACAAACATTAACGGCAACTGGAGCGCCAGCATGTCGACCTCGCAAGGCGGGCCGACTATCTATTCCTTTACCACAACGTTTTCAGAGGTCAGCGGCGGCGGCCTTAGTATCACGAATTTCACCCTTACTTCGGGTGGATCGTGCTTCGTGTCCGGCGAAACAACTGAAACCGGCAGCTTCACGCTGAGCGGCAACTTCAGCGGCGACGTCACGGGCACTTTCGGAATGACGATAACCGGCTCGGGGAATACGCTTACTCTTAAAGGCGGTGTCGGCAACAACAACACGATCACCGGCACATGGAGCCTGACGGGATCGACAGGATGCACAGGCAGTGGCGTCTTCACGATCAGCAAAACGTAAGTGCGGTTTGAAAAGAAAAGGACGCGCGCTTGTCGATGAAGCGCGCGTCCTTCTTACGCAGTAACGGTTACGTCCCTATCTCCCGAAATACGCCGCATTCTTCGCCGTGAATTCGTTCCACTTTTCCGGCAGATCATCCAGCGCAAAGATGGCCGACACCGGGCACACCGGCACGCAGGCGCCGCAATCGATGCACTCGACCGGATCAATGTAAAGTAACGGCTCCGTCGCATACTTTGGGTCATCCTTCTTGGGATGAATGCAATCCACCGGACACGCGTCCACGCACGCTGTGTCTTTGGTATTGATGCAAGGCTCTGCGATTACGTAGGTCATAAGATTGTGGGTCTCCTAAAATCTATGCAGGTATTTTACTACTAATAGCGACTCCGCGAACCGCACATTCTAGCAAGAAACCCGGGCGGCGGTACAGATTTGTTGAGCCCCTTGGGCCAGCCAGCCTAGATTCCTTCGGAAAAAAGAAACGGCCAGCAGCATCCGCTGCCGGCCGTTCATCGTCACTTACCGGAATCAAAAACTCCCGAGTTTCAAATTACCGGTGTCCACCACCACCGCCGTGTCCACCGCCGCCACCGTGGAATCCGCCCCCACCGCCGCCGTGAAACCCACCGCCACCTCCGCCATGGAACCCGCTACCACCGTGGAAGCCGCCACCGCTATAGCCGCCGTGGAAGCCGGATGATGCGTGCGCGAAGCCGCGTCCGCCGAAACCCGCACGACCATAGCCGCCGCGCCCGTAGCCGTAACCTCCGCGACCGTAGAAGCCGCGTCCATAACCCCAGCCGCCGCGACCCCAATATCCGTGATACCACGGTCCGGCGCCAATGAAGACTCCGCCTACAAACCAGTCAGGCCCGTAATAGCCGTAAGGCGCACAAGCGTAAGGATAATAATCGTAGTAGCCGTAAGAGCAAACTGGCGGTCCGGCCACATAGCCTGGACCGAACCCCACGCCCACCCCAACTCTGACCTGTGCCTGTGAATAGGCCAGCGGCACCATCAGAACACTTACCAGAGCCAAATACTTTAGATAACGCATGGTCAATTCCCCCTTGTCCCAGGTCCGCCATTCCCTCCCGAACCTGCCAGCCTTCCAGACTTAACTTTCAATCTGAACTGCCTATCTATTTGAACTCCAACGCGCCCAAAAAGTTGCAGTTCTGACAGTGGCTGATTTCAGCCACCCTGCCTGAATTCAGCCACTTACAAGGATCGTGAGAGAAGGTGCCTGCCGTTCCCATACTATGGGCGGTAAATCCAAGTTTGTGCTGTAGCTCCGGGGTCATTCGGATACCCGCCCGCCAACAGTACGCTTCCGTCGCGCAACTTCGTCTCTGTCATGAAATGCCATGGTTTGTTCAGTTGCCCCGCCGCCAGCAGAAACTTCCCGCTCACTGGATCGAAAATCTCGACGTCCGTGCTTCCGCCCGCAATCAGCAATTTTCCAGACGGCAACTGGACGGCTTCGTCCGGCAGCTTGAAGCGGCTGTCATTCATCGGCGAGACAGCCATAAACTTCCCCGTGTCAGGGTCGTAGATCTCGGCGCTGTTCAGGTTCTTGTCCCAGTCCCGCGACGTCGGAGCCGCCCGCAATCAGCACTTTCCCATCCGGCAGCAGACCGGCCGTGTGCTTGCAGCGCGCGCTCCCAAGACTTCCGGTTTCAGTAAAAGCGCGTGTCGTCGGATCGTAGAGCTCGGCGCTCGAGGTAACGCTGTCACCATAACCACCCGCAATCAGAACGCGTCCGTTTCTAAGCAGCGTCGCTGTATGCGATATGCGCGCGTGATGCATGGAGCCAACTGGTTGGAACGAAAGCGTTTTGACATGGAAAATCTCGGCCGAGGCCAGAGATTCGTTATTACTCTTCTCGCCACCCGCGATGAGCACATCGCCGTCGTTCAGCAGCGTTGCGCTTGGCCGGCCGCGCTGACTGGTCATGCTTGGCGACCACCGTGAACTTGCCCGTGGCCGGATCATAGAGTTCCGCCGAATCTGTACCCCCTTGGCCCACCCATCCTCCGGCCACCAGCACTTTTCCAGACCGCAGCAGCACCGCAATTTGACCTACTCGCGCGACGTTCATTTCGCCGGTCAGCTGAAATTTGCCGGTCGCGGGATCGTAGAGCTCGGCGGACTTATAGAAATCCTGATTGCGCCGCATGCCACCGGCAATCAGGACCTTGCCGTCAGGCAGTAGAGTCGCGCGTCTGTCCGGAACGCGGTTCAAGCATCGGCGCTGCAGGCGTGACCGACCCCGTCGGCGAAGAGGCGGGAGAAACTCCTCGAAAGGCAACAGCTGCCATCGCAAATGTGATCATGAAAACGAACACAAGGAGAAACAAGCGGGATCTGTTCATGGCATCCTCCCGAGAATCAGACGGTTCCACTTTGCCTTGTTAGCTACGTCGTCCTGAATCCTTACGCTCCCACCAACTCCCTCTTCTCGCTCGGCTCATACTCCACGATGTATCCCGCCACCGCGCTCGCCGCGACGGTGAAAGGCGAAGCCAGATACATTTGCCCCGGACCGCTGCGGCCCGGAAAGTTGCGGTTCTGCGCGCTGATCACCACCTGATCGGGACGCGTTGAAACTCCTGGCCCGGCATTGATGCATGCCCCGCAGACTCGGCTCGATCACGTGCGCTCCGGCCTTCTGAAATACATCCAGATAGCCCTTGCGCAAGCAGTACTCGCGCGTCTCCTGCGAGCCAAACTGGATGTAGAACTTCACCGAATCCGCTACGCGCTTGCCCTGCCTGAGCGCATCGGCCAGCACGGCAGCGTACATATCCATGTCTTCGTTCTTGCCGGCGGTGCAGGTGCCGCCGTAGGCGATCTCGACCGGCACGGGCGTGTTCAGCTCGCGCACGTATTTTCCATTGCCCGGATCACCCGGCGTCGCCACCATCGGCGTAATCTCGGCCGCATCGAGTTCGATCACGTGCGCATACTGTGCGCCGGGATCGCTATACAAGCCTTCGATCATCGCCTCGGCTTTCTTACGATCCATGCCGCGACGTTCGACCAGGAAATCCACCGCCTTCTTGTCCGGCGCAACGATGCCGGTGAATCCGCCAATCTCGGCCGCCATGTTGGTCATGGTGGCACGCTCGTCCACGCTGAGCTCTTCGATGGCCTCACCCGCATACTCCATCACCTTGGCCAGCGCCTTGCCGCTGCGCACGTAATCCAGGCTCAGAATCTTCAGGATGAAATCTTTCGCGGTTACGTTCGGATGCTTTTTGCCGCGAATTACGATTCGCACCGACTCCGGCACTTTCACGCGAACATCTTTCGTGATCCAGGAATTGAACACGTCGGTGGTGCCGATGCCGAAGGCGACGCAGCCAATCGCGCCCACGTGCGGCGTGTGCGAGTCCGAGCCAATGTTCAACTGTCCCGGCAGCGCGTAGCTTTCGAGCACGATCGAGTGGCAGATGCCTTCCGATCCCTTGCGGTCCTTCAATTCGCCGTGCAGCTTGATGCCCTGCTTGGCGGCAAAGTCCTGCTGCTTCAGCTTGAGCTGCGTTGCCAGATCGAGCAGGCCCATCTTCTTCTTCTCCTCGGAAATCACCTCATCGAGAAACGTCAGGTGGTCGCGGAAGAAGATGATGCTGGAGGCATCGTTGACCTGCGCGTCTTTGCCGACATAGCGATCGAAGAAAATCGCTGCCATGGGCGTGACGTACTCGTGGCTAAAGCGCAGGTCGGCCCGCGCGAACCCGGTATCGCCGGGCTTTACAGCCGCGACGCCCACTTCGCCCTTCTCGTTCACCATGTGCCGCGCGAAGATCTTCTCAGCCAGCGTCATGGGACGTTTGCGCCGTCTGTGACTCGGCGGCAGAAAACACTTTCTCCTGCATCCGCGCCACATTGAAGGGAAACAGTCCGCCGTACTCAATCACCTGCCGCGTAATCTCATCTTCCCCGGCTGTGAACTCGGACAGCGCAATCTCTTCCCCGCGGCGAATCCTGTCGATCAGCGAAAAGTCAGTCGAAGTCAGCACGCCCAGGTTCTGGCAATTCTGCTTGTAAATGCGCTCGATGTTTTCCGCGATCACGACCTTGATGCCGGCGCACATTTCGGCATAAGGAGATTGCTCGCGGCTCGATCCCTTGCCGCGCCGCTTTCCGCTCACCGCGCACACGAAACCGCCGCGCTTCACCTCGCCGCGCCCGATCGGCGTCACGCTCCCGCACTTCAGCCCGAGATAGGGAATCTCGCCCAGCGTCTCGTCAAAATAAAAGCAATAGTGCGCCGGGGTGATCTCATCGGTCGAAATGTCGTCGCGCAGTTTGGGATTGTTCGCCGGATTCTTGGTGTCCCAAGGCAGGTCTTCGCCCGCGAGTTGCCGCTTGATCAGCTCCGGATCTTCCGTGAGGAAAAGAATGCGTCCTTGCAGCCGGACTCGGTCCGGCCGCTTTTCGATTTTGCGTTCCAGAAGAGAGTTGATCACATTCAACCTGTGGCAGCGAAAGATTATGGAAGAGCCGTGAGCGGACGCAGCTACTCACCTATTTATTGTAACGCTACAGGGAAATGGTGATCTGCCCGCGTTAATGGTGTCCGTGCGCCGCCTTGTCAAACTTCTCGCCCGCAGGAATCGCCACGGTCAGCCGATTTTCCTTCGGCGCCAGTGGACAAGTGGCATAAGGAGTGACCGCGCACGGAGGGTTATAGGCACGATTGAAGTCCAAAATTACCGTTCCGTTCGTCACCGGATCGGTTTCAAGAAAGCGTCCGCCGGGATAAGTATCGGTCTTCGCTGTCTGATCGTTGAAAACAAACGACAGTCCCTTGGGCGGATCTCCGCCCAGCGCAGTCAACCTTTGTTCCTGGCCGTTCACCTTGAACACGACGGTGCCCGCCACTGGTACAGGCGTCACATCGCCCAGAACATTCGGTACATTGATCGTTTTCTTACCGTCGGACGGTTCCCAATTGGCAGTCACCCGGTAGTTCAGATCAACCGGATAAAACATCATCCCCTTGAAATTGCCCACCGCGGAACTCTCCAAGTCTTTCAGGCGAATTCCCACTCGGTCTCCGCGCACGATAACGTGGAAGCGCAAGCTTCCCATCTCGACCTCTGTGGGATGCCCCGAAACATCGGCGTCTAATTTCGCAGTAGCCAATGCTTTGCCCGCGACCGTGGCGTGCGCTTCCTGAAGCAGCTTAGCGCTGACCTCTTTACCTTCGAGATCGAAGTCGCCCGCGTGCGCCGGACCTTTCGGAAAGACCACCACGTTGTCCGACGCAGCCCCAAAAGTGTTCACTCCCGGCTTGAGCCAGAAAAGTCCAGCAAGGGGCAGCCAGTTCAGCTTCAGATCGTCAGTCAGCTCAGCTTTCCATTTCTCAAATGACTGGATATAGGCAGCATCTGGCGAAGAAACGGATGGCGCGCCCTTGTCCGCTCCCAGCGATATGTAAAGGGGCGACAAGACACAAAGTACGAAAACTGCAACACGATTTGTTGGACTCATGTTCTCAAACCTCTGTGTTCCTTATGTTAAGGTTCTTTCTCAACACAAGAAACGCAAATCTTAGCTCTTGTACTGGCCAGGGTTCGGCAGCGCTTCGAGTCCCCGCCCGGCAAAAATATCTGCGAACTCCCCCAACAACTCATCGTGGATCACACCGTTCGAGGCTGCAGTTTCGCGGCTGTTGAGTTCAAACGGCGACCCGTCGAAGCGCGTCACTTTGCCCCCTGCCTCTTCCACGATCAGAACACCTGCCGCGGTGTCCCACGGATTAAGATTGAACTCCCAAAACCCGTCGAAACGCCCCGCAGCCACATTGCACAAATCGAGCGCGGCTGATCCCGCCCGTCGCACGCCGTGCGAGTGCAAGGTAATCTGATGATAAAAATAAATGTTCGGGTTCTTGTGCCGTTTGTGGCTTGGAAAACCGGTGGCCAGCAAACATTCTTTTAGCGTCGCCGTTTTCGAGACGTGGATCGGCTCGCCGTTTAGCTTCGCACCTCTTCCCTGCTCGGCGGAAAACAGCTCATCGCGCGTGGGATCGTAAATAACGGCTGCGATTCGCTGGCTTTTGTGTTCTGGAGCCTGGTGTTCAACGCCTATCGAGACGCAAAAAACTGGAAATCCATGCGCGAAGTTCGTCGTCCCATCCAGCGGATCGACATACCAGCGATATTCGCTGCCCTGATCGGTCAGTCCCTGCTCTTCGCCTAAAACGTCATGCGTGGGCCATTGCTGCCGAATACGTTCGCGGATTAGCACCTCGGCCGCGCGGTCCGCTGCCGTCACCAGATCAGCATCGCCCTTGTATTCGATTTTCAAGTGCTGGTGGAAGTAATGCATCAGCAGCGCGCCCGCTTCGCGGGCGATGGAGGACATGGCCGGAAGAAAGCTTTCGTGATTGGACGAATTTGTGGGCACAAGAAATCAGAAGCGGCGCCCGGCTTCCGGAAGTATGTGGATCTATGGCTCGCCAACAACACAGAACTATGAGTCGGCGCCCCACTCCGGAAGCCGGAAGCCGAAGTTATTTTCTCTTCCCGCCGTCTTCCGCAATGTACATAATCTCGTGCTTGAAAATGAAAAGGTTCGGAGCACCTTCGCGGGTCAGGCGCACCATGTTCTTGTCGTAGTACTCGATCCAGCCGCTGACCGTCTGCCCGTCCATCAACTTCACGCTGACAGGTTTCTGCTTCTCGCCGATAGCCTTAAGAAAGCCGGCTTCTTCGAAAGTCTCCTCGGGGGGCGGTGTCCGGCTGCGCTTGGCGGCATTAGGATTTCCCTGCGCACGGAAAGGCATGCAGGCATTGTACACGGAGGGTCTTTCCTGTTGGTTTGCGGTTAGAATACTTATCCCGGGCTAAAGGCGGGTAACGGCCTTAAAAGCTTATGCGCAGCCCGAACTCGAGCTGCCGAGGTGCGCCCAGCGCGAAGGTTCCCGACTGGAAACTCGAACGGAACGGTGTAAGGCTGGATCCCGGAGTTACGCCGCCCACCACATTCGGCGCCAGAAGCCCATTCTGTCCCGGAAGCAAAGAAGCTCCCGGCAAGTTGCCCGGCAAGAATTCGTTCGAAAGGTTGAAGACATTGAACACACTGGCGCTTGGCTCGACGGTTATTCGGTCTCGAAGCTTTATCGGCCACGATGCTTTCAAATCCAGCGATTTGAGCCAGGGGATTCCAACCGCATGGGGCGCAACCGATCCCAGCGTAGGCATAACCCAGCCCAGGGCGCTCATATCGCTAGGCGTCATAACCTCCGGGCCGGCGATCTGTCCCGGGCACCCTCCCAGGGAATTTGTGCCCAAAGTGCTGTTTGCCACAAGGCACTCGCCGGCCGGCGTCAGCATTCCGGCGAAAGCGTGGTTGTAGTTGGTAATCACTTGGTACAAGTTGCTTATGTCTGTTCCACGCTGGAATTGGCCTATTTGAGTTCCGGGTACGGGCTCAGGAGTTCCCGCTGCTCCCAACCCCGCACCCAGCCAGTCAGTCGCAAAAATCTCTCCGCCGTTGGTCAATTCCGGAAGTAGTAAGTTTTGTGGCAGTGGGCTATAGAAATGTCCAATAACGCTCAGCTTTGCGTAGAACGGCAAATCAAAAGTTCCGCCAAACGATAGTTGATGTTTCCTGTCTAGAGCATTCGGACCGGTGAACCGAGTTAAATTGTCGTTGTCGGTCGCCAGATTTACAGAGCTCTGATCCTGCACCTGGCTGGTGAATTTGGAGTAGGAATAGGAAATCTGGAGCGTCGCGCCTTTCACCCCTCGCCACGGCTTGTCGATCCGTTGCGCCAGTTTGGCCTGGAAGCCGCTGTACAACGAGCGGCCGTCAGGAAATAACATGTCGACTCCGCCCACCGCTCCGCTGTTGCCAGTGATTGGATTCGTACCTGGGAACGCGCAGTAAGAGCACGGGCCGCCACTCGCCGTCTGCAGATTCGAATCCAGCCCCGCCGTGGAATAAGCTAACTGAGCTCCTGCCTGGCCCAATGCCGTGATCATGCACGTCGCCTGACCCGAACCAGTAGGGCAACCGTGGGCCGTTTGCGCAGCGTCGCGCGCGGTAACCGCGTTGGCTTGATTGAAGCTGCGCGCCGCTCCGCTGTGGTTAATGTCCTGGCCGATCAAGTAGTGCTCGCCGATATCGCGGACGTAATCCACGCTAAGCATACTTCCCGGATGAAATTCTTTTTCAAAACCCAGGTTCATCTGCCACGAGCGTGGCGTTCGATAACCCGGATACAAGAGAACGTGGCCCGGGTTCAACGCCGTGAGGGCCGTACCCACGAAATTCGGATTCGCTTGCGGCCCTGTGAGACTGCCGGTCGCGGCCTGGTAAGCGCTGCTTAAGGCAAGAATCTGAGCCGCAACGGAGGATATCGTCCCGCCGCAAAAGTTAGGCGATACCTGAAGGGCTCCAGTGGTCGGATTCATCACAACCGTTCCCGCTCCGCCCCCAATGGACGTTCCCGCCACCCCGGGAGTGGTCGGCCAATTAAACGCGTTGGCCACACCGCCCTGGCAAACTTCCGGCGTGTCAGTGAAAATTCCTTTGGTCAGGCGGGCTGCGCTGTCTCCCAGCACGTTGTTCCAGAGCGAGTTGTCGTAGAACAATCCTGCGCCGCCCCGGATCACCGTCTTTCCATTTCCTCCAGCATCCCAGGCAAATCCCGCTTGTGGCGCCAGATTCAGCTTCGGATTTTGGATCTCGTCACCGTATCCCGGCTGCCACTGGTTCAGCGCCGGTAACGAACCCAAGTTGCTGTCGTTGCGGCCAGTCTCATGCACATAATGCAGACTATACGTCAACGTCACTCTCGGCCTGACCTTCCAGGCATCTCCGACGTACAATTCCACACGATTGTCCGGTCCCAGTTCTCCCGCAGGAAAGCCAAAGGCACTCTTGGCCGTCGAGAACCCGACGCCATTGCCCAAACTCACATAGTCCGCCGCGTAAGAGGTCGGATCTGACGATAACGATGTCCCTACCGAAGTCGTGCCAACTTGTGGGAACGTAGAGACCGAAGCGAATCCTCCGCCGACGATGTGATTGAGCGTCAGTCCGTAACGGATAATATGTGTTCCCATCACCCTGCTGCCGTCGTATTTCGCCTCCAGGTTCGATTGCACCGTCTGCTGCGGCCCCAGCCAGCCTGGTCCCCCGCAATAGGCGCCACCGCTGCTCCAAACGCAGTTCCCCGCGGTAGTCGCGCCAATGTTTATACCTAGGCCCGGAATTGGATTATCGACGCCGCCGAGTCCGCTCGTCGCATCCTCAATCGCGTTGCGGAACTTCAGATATTCGAAGCGGACGCTGTGCGAGTAGTCGCCCTTATTGAAATCGACGCCAATAGCGTGAGACTGCGTGTGATCGCTACTACTGAATTGCTGTGTAGAACTGGCGGAACCCGCAGCACGCAGATCGCTGTTCTGGAATAAATCGAAACGATAGAACGCCCGCGTGTTCTCCTTGACGTTCCAGTCCAGCCGCCCATCCGCATCGAACTCCCGGTAAGGTTGGGAGAGCCTGGCGTTCAACACATCGAAGGGCGGACTAAAAGGCTCGGCCGCGGTAAGGTTCTGCTGCGTTCGCTCCGCGTCTGCAAACAGGAAAACTTTATCTTTAATGACCGCTCCTCCCAGCCTTCCGCCAAACTGTTCCCGCTGAAATGAAGGCGCTGTCAGCCCGGGCAGCGCCGCGCCACCTTGGTTCCCCCGGAACACGCCGAACGCCTCGCCATGCATGTCGTTGCCGCCCGAACGGGTTACAACATTCACCGCACCCGAGGAAGTGAGCCCCGTCGACAAATCCAGCAACGACTGCGCCAGCTGAAATTCCTGAATCGCCCCCGCGGAAATATTCAGTGTCGTGGTGCCAACCCGTTCATCACTAATGTCGACTCCGTCCTCGTCAATCCTTGCCGTGCGGCCAAACCCGCCTTCGAATGAAATCGTGGACAAACCATTCTTGGTCCCAAACAGGCTTCCATCCTGGATTTGCACCCCAGGCTCGAGTTGCGCGAGATCAAGAAAATTGCGCCCGCTTATCGGCAGCTTCTCAATCTGCTCTCCGTTGAGTACGCCCTGCACTGTCGCTTGTTCAAGGTTGACGCTCGTACTGGGAACTTCAACCATCGGAACCTCTGGCCCGGCTTCCATCTTCACATTGCCATTACTCGTATTGCCGACTCGCACCAGCAACCCCAGATGTATCGTCTTAAAGCCTTTCGCTTCGATCCGTACCCCGTAGTTCCCCGGCAGAATGGCTCCGGACGAATACAATCCCTCCGGCGAAGTGATCACATGAACCGACGCAGCCGTAGCTTCATTCCTGATCTCCACCCTGGCCCCGGCGACCGCCGCATTCTGCGGATCAGTAACGACACCAACGATGCTTCCAGTACCCACGGTCTGGGCCACAAGCAACGACGCTGAGAGCAGCCCCGCAGCCGTGAATACCTTCAACCACGCGGTCGAACGACAAAAGAAATTGAAACTCCAGATCGCGAACCTCAAATTATTCACACAACCTTTCTTAATCCAGCAACGCAGCCGTTGGATCGCTAATCATGATTTCGACGGGATTCACGAGGATATCAAACCTCAGCATATTTTTTCCGCTATGGCGAGAGCACTCTTCAGAAATCAGACTTCGTCGTGTAGTAACCTGCGCGATGCCGCACGTGATAGGACGCAGGCTCGGCCGGTCCCGTAACTGCAACCTGAATGCGGCGAAACTGTGAGTTCGACAGCCGTGGCGACGGATAGTAGGCGAGCAGGTATTGCGTACGAAGTTCGTCGCTGATCTGTCGGAACGCATCATCCAACTGCGACATTGAAGTAGCGTAGTAGTATCTGCCACCCGTATCTTCCGAGAGTTGAATAAGAGCGTGCTCGCCGCCGATTTCGCGGCCCGCGCTGTTCTCGATGGGCACTACGATGATGCTGTAAACCAGCGCCTCGGCCTCCTCGGCGGCGCGTGCCGCTTGCTTGTAGTCGGCTCGGCTGATGGTATCTCCGCCATCGGTGATGAGCACCATCACTTTGCGTCCCCGGCGGCGATCGAGCGAGTGCGAAGCCTGATAAACTGCGTCGAACAGCGCCGTCGCCGCCCCCAGGCGGATATGGTCGATCCCTTCGTCGATGCGCTTCAGGTCCGCGGTATAAGAAGTCGCTTGCGACACGGTTTCGCTAAAACCGAACACCGACAATGCGTCGATAGGCCGCAAAATCGAATGCGCAAAGCGCTTGGCCGAAGCCTGCTCCAGCGGCAGATCGTGACGCGTGCTTAAACTGGTATCAATCGCGAGCGCGATTGAAAGCGGCAGCGCCGATTCTTTGTCGAAAACCGAGATTGTCTGCTCGCGTCCATCCTCGCGCACCACAAAATTCTCTTTCTTCAGACCAGCGACAGGCCCGCCACGAGCGTCAGTCACGCTCACGTAGACATTCACCAGTTTGACGTCGACCTTGAGGGTGGTCTCCGGTTGGCTTTGGCTCGGAGCCTGCTGCGCGCGAACCACAGCGCAGGCCAGCAGCAGAATCAGAGTGGCGGGTCTTCTCATTCCGTGAAAGAAGTATACGTGGAGACAGCCGGCTCGGCTGCCTGCCCTGAGCGAAGTCGAAGCATCCAGCCCACGCAGCAAGATTCTGTGGCAACGGCTCCGTCACAGCAGAAACAACCCGCTCACTTAGATGCGTCCTCTGTTCCGGGGCTGCCTGAGACCGCTGGAATTTCACGAGGGAAAGGTTCGCCATCAGCCCACACGGCGCCATCCTCAAAATATTCCTTCTTCCAGATAGGCACGGTCCGCTTGAGAGTATCAATCAGCCAGCGGCAAGCCTCGAAAGCGGCCGCGCGGTGAGCCGACGCCACCACGATCAACACGCTGGTCTCCCCAATCTCCAGCCGCCCCAGCCTATGCACCAACGCAACCTCGCGGACTTTGAAATCTGTCAGCGCCTGTTCGGCCAGCCCTTCCATCTGCTGCAGCGCCATCTCCTCATACCCCTCATAGTCAAGATAGAGCGTCCTCCGCCCACGCGTTTGGTCACGCACCACTCCTTCGAAAACCACGGCAGCCCCATCCTCACTCCGCTTGATGCGAGCAAGTACAGTGGCCGTATCAATCGGATCGCGAATGATTGAGGCATAGCGCGCGCCCGACCCGCCACTCACCGGCGGAAGCAGAGCCACTTCATCCCCCGATTTCAACCGTGTGTCCGCTCCCGAATACTGCTGATTCACTGCCACAGCCAGTGAGCTCAGCGATTCTCTCAACTTTGGTAGCCGCGCCTGGTAATGCTCCAACACATCCCGAACCGAAGATCCGTCAGGCAGATCCAGCGAATCCGCTGATTTGCCCGTCAAATCTTTCAAAATACCGAAGAAAAGTACACGCACGCGCATAAGAACAAGTAGCTTAATGCCAGCAGTCAGTTTAGCGCGACTCCCCATGAATCAGGCTCCCGAAAGTAAAAGGGGGTAAAAGCGGCTCTGGTCGGGACAAACCACTACCCTTCGGGGCAACCCCAGCTTCCATTTGTGGGCGCGAGGCCTAACTTTCGATTCATTATTGCCGATTAATAAAATGCGCTTGGAGAAATATGCGGTATGATCAAGACATGCCATACATTTTGGAGCACCTCACCAGCCTTCGTCAGGAAATCACGGACTTGAGGAACATGAACGCGCGCTCAGCCAATCGCAGCGCAGACACTCAGATTGACCAATCGGCGGTAGAAATGCGGGCCAATCGGTTAGCCGAAATCAAGAAAGAATTGTCTCAGATGTTGAACCGTCCGGAGGATCCGGCGGTGTGGTGGGAAAAGGGCGGGCGGCGGAATCGGGTAGCCTAGCTCGACCGGCTTACCGCAGCTGCTTCGGTCTGAAAGAAAAAGTTAGTATGGCGAGAGCGCCTCCATGGACTTCGGTCCGGTGGGGGCTTTTGTTTTGTTCGGATTCACGTCACAGGCCAAGGTTTCCGGCCGCGGTATTCAGAGCTTCTTTCAGTCCTTGAGATTTTGGAGCGCCGCCCTGGGCAAGGTCTCTGGTGCCTCCACCACGTCCACCGAGCGCGGCCATGGTTTGTTTCAGGAGCGCTGCCATGTCGCCGGACTGGCCGGGGGATTGCGCGAAGACGACCGCGGGCTGCGGCGACTCGGTGGCCAGCAGCGCAATCGCCGTGGGAGACTGACGGGTGAGTTTCTGCGCCAGCAGCTTGAGGAAGCTTAAGTCGCGATCAGCGAAGGTGCGGACTATCAGCTTACGGCCGGCAGTCTCGGGGGTTTCCGCGAGCAAAGCGGCGGCTTGCGCGGCGGTGAGTTCTTCCTGCAATTGCTCGCATTGCTTGCGCAGCGACTTTATTTCATCAAGAGACTTGCGGGCCTGCTCGGGAGCGTCGTAGATGTTGGCGGAAAACAGCGCGGCAGTTTCGGTAAGCGTGGAAAAATCGCGGCGCGCGGTCGAGACGGCGCGCTGCCCGGCGACAAATTCGACGCGGTATCCGTGTCGAACTTTCTCGAACTTGCGCAGCAGGATGGCGCCAATCTGTCCCGTGTAAGCGACGTGCGTACCCCCGCAGGCGGTGAGATCGAAGTCGCCGATGTCGATGAGGCGGAGTTGCTCGCGTTCGGCGGGAGGAATTTTGCGCACTCCGAGTGCTGCCGCTTCCTCGCGACTAACGAAACGTATATCGACAGCTCGATTCTCAAGCACAATTTCGTTGGCCAGGCGTTCTGCGGACTCGATCTGATCAGTCGTAAGCGACGGCGTGTCGAGATCGATCGAGCAATAGTTGTCGGCCATATGGAACGAGACGGTCGGCATATCGAACAGCCGCACGAAGGCTGCGGAGATCACGTGCTGGGCGGAGTGTTGCTGCATGTGGTCGCGGCGCCGGGCAGCGTCGATCTCACCGTGAACGCGCGTTCCGGGCTGGACACTCTTCAACGGGGCTTCGAGATAATGGATGACGTGGCCGCCCTCGGTATCGGCAACCTCGGTGACCCGGAATTTGGCGGCCGAGTTGGGCTGGGGAGTTCCGGGCGTGGTTGCGAGTTCTGGGAAAGACATCCAGCCCGTGTCGTGAATCTGGCCCCCGCTGGTGGGATAGAAAGCGGTGCGATCGAGAATGACCGCCGGTCGCGGCGTTTCGACGACCGAGTGCACTTCGGCGTCGAAGTCGTAGAGGAAAGAATCCTGGTAGTAGAGACGGTCCGTCATCGTTAGCCCCAGCAAAGTGATGGAACGAACAGTTTAGCAAGTCGCTTGATCGCTCGTACTCCCGACCTTTGTCCCGCGCTTTCGATGTTATCTTTGGTAGTTGCGTTAGCAACAACCATCGACCTATGGATGCGATCGACGTTCTCAAGCAGCTTTTTGAGCAGCACTTTCATACGCCGGCGACGCGGGTGCAGCCGCTGCAGGGGGAATTGAGCGGATCAGGGCGAAAGATAATTCGACTTTCCAGCGATCGAGTCAGCGCAATTGGCATTCTGTATAACGTGCGCGAAGAGAATGTGGCCTTCCTCGAATTCTCCCGGCACTTCCGGCGTCACGGATTGCCGGTGCCGGAGATCTATGGCGAGGACTTAAGCCACAGCGCTTATCTCGAAGAAGACTTGGGCGGTACGACGCTGTTTGAGTTCCTCTCGGAGCATCGAGTGGGCGAGAACATCGCACCGGAAGCGGTGGACGCCTATCGCAAAGTGGTCGGGCTCTTGCCGCGTTTTCAAGTCGAAGCCGGACGTGACCTGAACTATAGCGTGTGTTATCCGCGTGAAAGCTTCGATCGCCAGTCCATTGATTGGGATCTGAACTACTTTAAGTATTATTTTCTGCGACTTGCTGGAATTTCCTTCAATGAGCAAGCGTTGGAAGACGATTTTGACCGCCTCACGAACTTCCTGCTGACCGCCGACCGCGACTATTTCATGTACCGCGATTTTCAATCGCGCAACGTGATGCTGCGCCGCGATGAACCGTATTTTGTGGACTATCAAGGCGGCCGCAAAGGCGCTCTGCAGTATGACATCGCTTCCCTTCTATACGACGCCAAGGCCGATCTGCCGCCTGCTCTGCGCCAGCAGTTGCTCGATCTCTACCTGGAAAAGCTTTCCGGCTCCATAAAACTAGATCGCGAAGCATTTCTGCATCATTACTACGCTTATGTCTACGTCCGCATCGTGCAAGCGCTGGGAGCTTATGGGTTTCGTGGCTTTTATGAGCGCAAGGCGCACTTTCTACAGAGCGTGCCCTACGCGCTGAAGAACTTGCGCTGGCTCTTGCACAACATCAAGCTGCCTATCGCCCTGCCTACGTTGATGGATGCATTCAACAGCATGTTGGCCTCGGAGAAACTGCAGGGCTTGGCCACCGGAGAAGACAACCTTACAGTGCGGGTGTGGAGTTTTTCGTTTCACCGCGGAATGCCAAAAGATGAGAGCGGGAACGGCGGCGGATTCGTTTTCGATGGGCGCAGCCTGCCCAATCCCGGCCGCCAGGAGCAGTTCAAGACGCTCACGGGAAAAGACGCGCCCGTAATCGACTTTCTTAACCAGCAGCAGAGCGTGCATCAGTTTCTCGCCAGCGTCATGTCGCTGGTGGATGCCAGCGTGAGCGAGTACCAGCGGCGCGGCTTCAAACACTTGATGGTGTCGTTCGGCTGCACGGGCGGCCAGCATCGGTCGGTCTATCTTGCCGAGCAAGTGGCCGCACGCTTGCGTGGAAGGAGTGGCGTAGACGTGCGAGTGCGCCATCGCGAGTTGGAGAACGCTTCCCAATGAAAGCGATGATCTTGGCCGCCGGCCTTGGCACCCGCTTGCGGCCGCTCACCAATGATCGTCCCAAGGCACTGGTCGAGATTGCCGGACGAACCCTGCTCGAGATCACGCTCTCGCGCCTGCACAGCTTCGGTGTGAGCGAGGTGATCATCAATGTTCATCACTTCGCCGACATGGTCGTGGAATACCTGAAGAAAAACGAGAATTTCGGAATGCGCATTGAAATCTCGCACGAGGACGTATTGCTCGATACCGGCGGCGGATTAAAGAAAGCAGCCCATTTCTTTCTTGATGACTCGAGCGACAAGCCATTCCTTCTGCACAACGTCGACGTCATCAGCACAATCGATTTGAAGCGCTTGCTGCAGTTTCACAAGGATCATCAGGCGCTAGCCACTCTGGCGGTGCAGCTACGGGATACTTCGCGATACTTACTGTTCGATGAGCAGCTCCGTCTCTGCGGTCGGCGATCCGGACAAGATGGAGCTCCTGAATTGGTTCGAGCTTCCGAACAGCTCCAGGCGCTCGCCTTTTCCGGTATCCACGTTATCTCGCCGAGGATTTTTGGCATGATCGAAGAAAAAGGTGCATTCTCGATCATTGCCGCTTACTTGCGGCTAGCTGCCCAAGGGGAGAAAATCCTCGCGTTTCGCTCCGACAAATATTACTGGCGTGATCTGGGGAGGCTGGAGAATCTGAAACAAGCAGAAAAAGATTTCAGAGACAAGGTCTTTTCTTAGCCATCGGTTTCCTGAAACTAGTCAACTCACCACATTCGCGGTCGTGTCGCCCACACGATCACTGCCACATCCTCAATCAATAGGGCCCAATGATTCCGGCCATCGCGCGCGACGCGGGCGCAGGCATCCGCGCAACACCAGCCGTATCCAGAACATCCAGATATTTCAATCCCGACCCAGTATTGAAAAGCACAACTGTATCTTCGGAAGAAAAGAATTCGCTGGCCAGCAATTTCTCGTAGGCGACTAAACTTGCAGCGCCTTCGGGAGCGGCGAAGATGCCTTCGACCTTTGCCCAGCGGCGAGTAGCATCGAGGATCTCAGCATCGGTTACAGCGATAGCCAATCCTCCGCTTTCCCGTAGGATCTCCAGAATCAGATAATCCCCGTATGGCTTTGGCACGCGCAGCCCAGCGGCAACCGTCGAGGCATTCGTCCACATTTCCGCCGACGCGCGGCCCTCATCCCAGGCTTTGACAATCGGAGCGCATCCCGCAGCCTGCACGCTGATCATGTTCGGCCGCTCAGAGCCGATGAAGCCGAGTCGCTCCATTTCATCAAAAGCCTTCCACATCCCGAGCAGTCCCACTCCGCCCCCAGTCGGATAAATAATGCCCTGCGGAATTTTCCAACCAAGTTGTTCGGCGACTTCGTAGCCCATTGTCTTTTTGCCTTCGACGCGATAAGGCTCCCTTGTGGTGGAGACATCAAACCATCCTTCCTTCTTCCACGCGAACGTTTCCTTGAGCTCGGCGACTTTGCGGGCGCAATCGGAGATGAGCCCATCCACCAGCGTGACCTGCGCGCCGTAGTAATCGCACTCGATCCGATTTGCTATGGGAACATCTTTGGGCATGAAGATGTGGGCTTCCAGGCCCGCAGCCGCCGCGTACGCGGCTAGAGCGCCGGCCGCATTTCCAGCCGACGGAATGGCCAGCTTCTTCAAGCCGAAATGGCGTGCCATGGTCACCGCCGCAGAAAGTCCCCGAGCTTTGAACGAGCCCGTCGGGTTCAAACCTTCATCTTTAATCAAGACGTTCGGATATTCGCGGCTGCGCAGCATGGGAGTGAAACCCTCGCCGAGCGTGACAGGCGCGGCTTCGGGAAGAACGGCGTCGTAGCGCCACATGGTGGGAGCGAGTGGCAGCAACGATGCCGGGGTGAAACTCTTCTTAATTCCGCCTAGATCGTATCGCGCATACAGTATGCCCCCATCTTTCGGGCAAACAGTCTGAGGACGGTCAGCGGGATAGTGCTCGGCACAGCGTGTGCATTCGAGATGAGTGAGGCGCGACACCCACAAAGTCTAGCAGGCGTGAGGTGCAATTGGGAGGCTGGCAGTCGGCTAACCACGTCGTCTGCCGAAATGATTGTTAGCGGTCGCAGTTATCCTGCCAGTATTTGGTAGTTATCACCCACTTAGAAGGAATAGACGCGACTTTGCCTGCAACTTCAGCAGGGCCTGATAACACTTTATTGAGTTACTCGCGATGTGAGCAATTTTGCACAGACACGCCGCCACCGACAATGTTTCAATCGCCCGGTGTGCTTGCAAATGGACACCCTGACTGGACAATCCGCCACTCGCGGTCCCCAAAATCGAAATCACAACTGTAATACAGCAAGGAGGAAGTTTCCATGAAACTCAATGACACCATTTCAACCTACGACGTTGCCGAGGCTCTACAGGGCGAGACCGGCAAATTTGAAGTAACCAGCCCCGGCGGCGAGCGCTATTTCGTTACTTGCCTGCCCGGACACTCGATTGTCAGTCTGGAGTGTGCCAGTTCCGAATTGAATCCGCAGCCCTTCCTCGTGCGCAAAGTAGCTCAACCAATCTTGGCCGAGGGTCGCACAAACAGATCCGTGGCTGCCTAGCATTTCTTGGGCAGCACACCATGCAAGCCCGGCCCGATCAAGCCGGGCTTTTGATTTTCTGAGTAACAGTCGTCGCCTCTTGGGGCTACCTCCGCCTTAGGCGGCTGCAGGATGACTATGGCTCTTCCTTACTTTGCGCGAACGAAGATGACTGCTAGATTGTCCTCGTACCTCGCGTCCCACCCGTCGGTCTCCCCCAGAATGTTCGCCAAGGCTGAGTCCTTGGGCGCAACCACACACTGAACCTGGTGCTGCTGAAGAAAGCCTTCCCAGCCCGGTTCCACATGCACCATCCTTAAATACGATTTTAGGAAGTCCTCGCCATAAAAATCGTGGCGGTCGTCGATTGCGATTCGCACCCGCGGATAAAGCCGGTAGATTAAATATCCACCCCAATAATCCGGGCTCACGAGTGGCCCCGGCACATCCTTTTCTATGACATAATTCACCGCCGCCGCCGGGAACCGCTTGCTATCGAAGTGGGCGTCCATTAACTGCCTACCACCCAGATTCCCGCCATGCGCAGCGATACCGCCGCTGATCGCGATGGCCGCGACGGGCCAAACGTGACCGCGCAGGCTCAACTCGATCTTTCGCATTCGCTCCAGGAACGTGGCCGACGCCGCTTTTCGTCCTAGAACCGCAATCCATCTCGACTGTGCGAGCCTATCAAGCGCGCTCGACAACCACGGTCCAATTACCAGAATGAGCAGGAGCGCCGACACTGGGATATTCCGCGAGGCGTAGAGTCCCGAATAAACTGCGAACAACACCACCAGTCCCTGGGTTATGCCAGCTTCACCCCGCTCACGTCTTTTCACCGCCAGTGCCACCAGCGTCAACAGCAATAATCCCGCAAAACATTTCTGCGCTACATAATGAAAATTCGGAGATTGAAACTCATCGATATGGTCCATCAGGAAAAGGTTGGAAAGGTAATGGTAGATATGAATGTGCAAATGAAAGCCGTAAGGATTCACCAGCGTCGCCGCCGCGCTCAGGATCCCGGCAAAGCTCAGAAGCCACAGCCGCCGCCCGGCCCGTATCTTCCGCAAAACGTCTTCAAACCGGTCTTCTGTCAGCGTCAGGACCAGAGTCAACCATCGCCATGCCGTTCCGGCCCAATAAATTGCCAGCAGCACAAAGCCCAGCAGAAATCCGCCATGCACATTCACCCAAACCAGCATCGAGAGCGGTAGCAACCATATCTTCCAGGCGCGCGCACCTTTCAGATTCAACTCGAAATCTCGTGCACAAAGATTATTGAGCCCACTCTCCTCCGACGAATCCAAAATCCAAAACCAAAGCAGCGTGAACAGCCAGCTAACCACGTGCGGCCGCGCCAGAAAATGAATCATCGACGCCGACGCAGCCAGCAGCACCAGAATTAAAGCCAGCAAAACGTCCGTACCCCGCCGCACCATCAACCCAAACGTCCACGCGAACACTCCGCTGATAATCACCGCTGTGAACAGCACCACCCCATTCAGTCCTGCGATACGCTCCAACCATCCGACGGCCACGTCGTATAGCCACTCCCACGCGAACCAGGGATGGCCCGCCATGCTTGACGAAAAGGGATCGACACGAGGAACCGCGTGCGTCGCCAGAATCAGTTGCCCGGTGCGAATATGCCAGCCGATGCCAGCATCGCCCAACAACCGCGTCGACAAAGCTGTGAACACCAGCAGACCCAGCACTGCTCCGAAAAGCAAGTCACCTACCGAAGGTAAAAGCCACCGCGCCCACGCTGGATGCAACTCCGCTGCCGAACTTCTGGAGCCCATTGCCATCGCGCTGAATCTTATAGAGTAGAAGCGTGAACGGCAAGGTAAGCAACGGCAGGGTAAGCAACGCCAAGGTAATGAACAGTAACGCGGCGCATCCATCTGCACCTCGGGTAGTGATCGTGGGCGCGGGCTTCGGTGGCCTGAACGCAGCCCAGGTGTTGGCGCACGCCGCTGCAAGTATCACCGTCGTCGACCAGAAAAACTATCACACGTTCCAGCCATTGCTTTACCAGGTCGCCACCGCTGGTCTCTCTCCGGGCGAAATCGCGGCTCCAATCCGCTCCATTCTCAGCCGCCATCGCAACGTCGAAGTGCTTATGGCGGAGGTCACTGGTTTCGATCTCGATCGCCGCCTCGTGAAAACCGCCGATCAGGAAATTCCTTACGATTTCCTCATCGTCGCCGCCGGCGCTCGCCACGCCTATTTCGGCCACGATGAATGGGAACCTTTCGCTCCCGGCCTCAAGACCGTCGAGGATGCGATTGAAATCCGCCGCCGCGTTCTGCTGGCTTTCGAACTGGCGGAACGCCGCGCCGCCGCCGGCGAAGGCACTGACGATCCCTTGAACTTCGTTGTCGTCGGCGCCGGGCCCACTGGAGTCGAACTCGCCGGAACCCTCGCAGAAATTTGCCGGCATGCCCTCGCCAACGATTTCCGCGCCATCGATCCCCGCCGCTCCCGCATTCATCTGATCGAAGGCGGCCCGCTGGTTCTTCCCACTTATCCCGAAGATCTCTCGCGCAGCGCCCTCCAACAGCTGCGCAGACTGGGCGTAGAGGTGATTACTTCGGCGATGGTAACCAAAATTGAGCCCGGCATAATTCACATGGGCGAAACCCCAATGAACGCCGCCGTCATCCTTTGGGCCGCAGGCGTCGCTGCGTCGCCACTCGGCAAGAAGCTCGGGGTGCCAATCGATCGCGCCGGACGAGTGCTCGTCGAGCCCGATCTCAGCCTTCGCGAGCACCCCGAAGTTTTCGTCATCGGAGATCTCGCCGCTCTCAAAGATGCATCCGGCAAACTGCTGCCCGGCGTTGCTCCTGTCGCCATCCTCGAAGGCCGCTTCGTCGCCAAGCTCATTCGGCAGGAGATTCGTCACGAAGAAGAAATTCCCCCAAAAACCGCGTCCCGCCCAGCTTTTCACTACCACGACAAAGGAAGCCTCGCAACCATCGGCCGCGCCGCCGCTGTCGCCCAGTTTGGCAGGATTCACATTTCCGGCTTCATCGCCTGGCTGGCCTGGCTCTTCATCCACATTCTTTTCTTGATTGGGTTCCAGAACCGCTTGTTGGTCTTTATTCAGTGGGCATGGTCATATTTCACCTACGAGCGCAGCGCCCGCCTGATCACCGGCAGCGCCACTCTGCCCGGCTGGAATGGCATGCGCTCTGAGACCGCCGCCGCTCAAGCCAAACAAGAAAGCTCTGCCATGGTCGACAAATAAGAGTAAGAATATGATTGGGAGAGCGGGCGACTTATGAAATCCGGTTCGCGAATGCTTCTCGGCCTTGTGGCAGCGCTTGTTCTCAGCTGTACTGCCTCCGCCGAAGTGCTCAAAATTGTCGTCAACGATACGATTCAGCCCATCACCGAAGAGTACATCGCCCGCGCCATCGACGAAGCCCAGCGCCGCCACGACCAGGCAGTATTGATCGAGATCAACACCCCCGGCGGCCTGGTCGAATCCACTCGCGAGATTATCGAGAAGATCACCAACTCCTCCGTCCCTGTCATCCTCTACGTCACGCCCAGCGGCAGCCGCGCCGCCTCCGCCGGATTCTTCATCCTCGAATCGGCCGACATCGCCGCCATGGCCCCCGGCACCAATACTGGCGCGGCACATCCGGTAATCCTCGGCGGTGGCAAAATGGACGACGTCATGAAGGAAAAGATGGAGAACGACGCGGCCGCCCTGATGCGCTCCGTAGCCGCCCGCCGCGGCCGCAACGTCGAGGTCGCCGAAAGCACCGTACGTCAGTCCAAGTCCTTCACCGAGCAGGAAGCCCTCACTCAACATCTCATCGACTACGTTGCCTCCAGCGATGACGATCTTTTTCGCCAGATGCAAGGCAAGAGTTTTAAGCGCTTCAACGGCGAGAACGTCACCCTGAATCTCTCCGGCCAACCTCTCGCGCCCTTTGGCATGACCCTCAAAGAACACATCCTCGGCTATCTGATGGACCCGAACGTCGCTTTTATTCTGCTCGCCATTGGCGCGCTGGCGCTTTATGCCGAATTCAATCATCCCGGCGCGGTGCTTCCGGGAACCGTGGGCATTGTCTTCATTCTGATCGCCGCCTTTGCTCTCAATCTGCTGCCCACCCGCTTTGCCGCGCTGGTATTGATTCTAGGTGCCTTCGCCCTCTTCGGCGCGGAAGCCAAGTTTGCCAGCCACGGCGTGCTCACCATCGGCGGCATCGCGCTGCTCACTCTTGGAGGACTACTGCTTGTCGATTCCCCCATCCCAGAAATGCGCGTCCACTTGCTTACCGCGCTCGCCGTCAGTATTCCCCTGGGTTTGATAACCGCGTTCCTGATGAGCATCGCTCTCAAAGCTCGCCGCAACAAGAAAGTCTCAGGCTCGGAAGGGCTGGTCGGTGAGACTGGAGTAACCCAAACCGCGCTTTGCCCGCGCGGCAAGATTTTCGTCCACGGCGAACTCTGGGACGCAGTTACCAACTCTGACCTGGCAGCGGGAGAATCCGTGATTGTGCGCAGAGTCGACGGCCTCGTCCTTCACGTCGAACCACTAGTCGTCACGCGATCCACCCCAGCAACGGCTGTTCCATAATCGGACCGCGCACCAACGCAAGCAACGGTCCGCTTCCGAATTCCGCTCGTACATCCTGTCATTGCGTTACAATCCGCCTCAGCAGCCCTTATAAATTCAAAGTAGCGGAGGCCTCGATATGGTCCTCGGTTTCGGCTTCACCACAATCGTCATCATCGTCGTCGTCCTCTACCTGTTCAGTTCAGTCAAGATCCTGGCCGAGTATGAACGCGGCGTCATCTTCCGCCTGGGCCGCCTTTTAAGCGCCGACAAAGGTCCCGGCGTGATTCTGGTATTCGCCCCTATCGACCGCATGGTGCGGGTTTCCCTGCGCCAGGAAGCTCTCGAAGTCCCGCCGCAAGACATCATCACCCGCGACAACGTGACGCTCAAAGTGAACGCCGTCATCTTCCTTCGCGTAATCGATCCCAGTAAAGCCGTGGTCGAAGTTTCCAACTACGTGTACCAGACCTCGCAATTTGCCCAGACCACACTGCGCTCCGTGCTCGGCGAGCAGGAGCTCGACGAGCTTCTTGCCCATCGCGAAAAGATCAACCTCCGCCTGCAGAGCATCCTCGACCAGCACACTTCGCCCTGGGGCGTGAAAGTGACGAACGTCGAGGTGAAGCAGGTTGACATGCCGGAATCCATGTTGCGCGCCATGGCCAAGCAAGCCGAGGCCGAACGCGAAAAGCGATCGAAAATTATTCACGCGGAAGGCGAGTTCTCAGCCGCGCAGCGCCTGGTTGACGCCGCCCATCTGCTGGCCACCGAACCGGTTAGCGTACAACTCCGCTACTTGCAGACTTTGACCGAGATCGGCGTCGAGAAAAATACCACCGTCATCTTCCCCGTTCCCGTGGATTTCTTTTCGGGCTTGCAGAAGCTGCTGGGGAAAGTTGACGAAACCGCGCCTGCCGCCAAGACCGCATAGAAGATTTTGGCTGCCGTATGAAAGGATTTTGGGTGGCGCAGCGCTTTAGCGCTGCGATAAGGCTTGGCTGTGAACGTGGGCTTTAGCCCTTGAGGTACAGCTTTTATGAATTCTTCACAAGACACGGAAATCACACTAGGAACCGCAAAACTGCTGGGCCTCTTCTTCGGCCTGGTTATGGTCTGCGCGGTCTTCTTCGCGCTGGGCTACACCCTGGGCCGCAAGTCAGACACCGGACTCGCGGCGTCCAACCCCTCAGCTCCGCTGCAAACAGCTACCAGCCGCGCCAAGCCCGCGGGCTCGCCCATGACCTTTTACAAAGCGGTCGAGCAGAAGGACGCCAACCCCCAACTCACGCCGGCCAACGAGGCCGTCTCCTCCAGCCCCGTGACTACCCCTCCAGCAACAGCGCCTTCCTCCGCAGCCTCCACCGACGCGTCTTCGGCCGCGGCACAGTCCCAGCCATCGCAGTCCGTTAGCGCGCCAGATACCATGGCCGCGCTCTCTACCTCCGGTTATTTCGTGCAAGTCGCCGCCGTCAGTAAACAGGACGACGCCGAAGCCCTGGTCGATGCCCTCAAGAAGAAACAATATCCCGCCTTTGTGGCCAGCAATTCCTCCATCGACAAGCTGTTTCGCGTGCAACTCGGCCCCTTCCCCGATATCAAAGAAGCCGAAGGCATGCGCTCGCGCCTCATCAACGACGGATATAACCCGATCCTGAAAAAGTAAGACACTAAAAGCATCCTATGAAGCGTGATTCGTTGTTGAACCGCCGTGTCATCTTCAAGCTGCACGGCATGGACCCGCTAGACTCAACCATTCTTAAGCGAGACGAGGCCGGCTACTGGGTCCGCGGCGGCACTCTGGCCCCGCTCCTCGATCAATCCAATTGTTCGTTGCCTGATAATGATGTGCGTTACCTGGAGTTCACTCGCATCCAGTGGCTGCGCGCGCCGCGGCAACGCTCTTGATTGTCATCCCGAGCAAGCGTTCTTTGCGCAGCGAGGGATCAGTGCGGTGCCGCGCGAAACTAACACTCACTGAGCAAGGCTGTGCGCGGATCCTCGAAACGCGCGACGGTCTTCCTATGGAACTAAATGTTTGACGTATCAAACTATTATCTTTACCCTGCTTGTTCTAATTAGGCGACCGGTGCCGCCTGCATGGCACTGGGACTTGAAAGTCCCAACCAAGGGATGCACTGAGGAAGGATGTGTCGCATGCTTTCTGCCGGACTTTGGGATAAGACTCCTCATTCTGTTCGTTCCTCCGGTTCTCATCAAGCGTTCAGGAAAGCTGGCCGCTTCGTGCCAACTCTACCTGTGATCTGGTCGAGTACTGTTCTCCTCGCGGCTTTCGCTCTGGCTGGTTGTTCCGCTCGCGCCGCAGGATCAGCCGAGTCACAATCGCTTTCCCCTGCCCGCGCAGCCGCTGTAGATGAAAGCGCGCGCACATTCATGCGTACCGTGGCCCATGATGTCACTCAAGAGGGTCCTCTGGCGTGGCTCAAGTTCTTTGACAACGGCCCAGGATTCTTCATGGCTGTTAACGGACAGCTGGCGTTCCCGGACGCTGCCGCAGCAAAGCAGGGCACCCAGAATTTTGCGCGCACCATCAACCATATCGAATTGACATGGGGCGACGATTTGCGCGTTGATCCTCTCACTGCCGAACTGGCGGTCGTCGCCGCGTCGTGGCGCGAGATTCAGGTTGATAAGGCTGGCCATCGTATCGAGGAAACCGGATACTTTACTGGGTTGGCTGAGTATCGAGACGGTCGTTGGCGATTCCGCGACGCCCACTGGTCAGCACCTGCATCGCCGCCCGCGCGTTAGCCCGACACAATTAAGGAAGAACTCTGAACCCCACTCTTTTTGGGTTGAGTCGCTTGAAGCTGCCCGCCCTGAGCAAGCGAAGCGCGCCGAATACGTCGCGTTTCTTGCGACACAATAATCGCCCATTTGGCTCGACTCCCTTCTCCATATTGACAACTGTCGATTTAGCAGCTATTTCTTATTGCATCCCCATGTCCACAGAGCCTATATCGTTCGAGCGCCCGCTCCACGCCATTGCCGATCCCACGCGGCGCCGCATTCTCCAAGCCCTTAAACAGCGCAGCACAAATTCTCCGAACCCGCCACCTATGGGGAAAAATGCCCTCCTCTGCGCCGGTGACATTGAACAACGTGTGCGCCTCTCCCAGCCAACTATCTCGCATCATATGGCGATCCTGACCAAGGCTGGTCTGGTTGACGCCGTGAAAAAGGGCCAATGGCGCTGGTACCGCCGCAACGAAAAAGCTCTTCGCCGGCTGGTAAAGAGCCTCCGCGCCCAGTTGTGATTGGATCTTGCTAATCCGCGGAAGCGGCCGCTGCATGCGCCTTTTGCAGCAATCGTCTGGCCTGCAAAATCAGCTCCGCCACTTCGAAAGGTTTTACCAGGTAGGGTACGTTGTGTTCTTGCAGAAATGCTCTTTCGTCGCCCTGCTCCACGCCATTGGAAAAAGTGAACAGCACGTGCTTCTGCATTTCCGCGCAGTGTTCTTTCAGCCAGAGATAAGCTTCTCTCGCGTTCCAGTCTGCCGGCATTTTGCCGTTCATAATCAGCGCATCGAATGGCTCGGAGAGCAGCCGTGTCTTTACGTCGTCGCTGTGCATGGCCGTCACCACGTTGGCTCCGGCGCCAATGAGCACGTCGCGCTCGAACTCCAATACCGCCTCTTCTTCCTCCACCAGCAGCACCCGCCCTTGAATCGCTCCCTGCCGCCGTGGCGCAGCCACCGGAGCCGCTTCCACCACCGCTCCCGCCGCCACCGCCATCGGCAGTCGTACCTCAATCACTGCGCCGCCCTCGCTGGCATTGCGCGCCGTGATGTCACCGCCGTGCTCCTTCACAATCCCATAGCAGATGCTCAAACCCAACCCCGTTCCCTTCCCAACACTTTTCGTCGTGTAGAAGGGATCGAAAATTCTCTTGGGATCCTTGATTCCCGGCCCGTCATCGGCAAACTGCGCGCACGCCTCGCCCCGCTCGCAATAGACGCGGATCTTCAGCTTTCCCGACCGCCCTGTCTCCAGCACCGCGTCTACCGCATTGTTGATGATGTTTAGAAAGACTTGTTCGATCTGGTGCGGATCGGCTACCACCAGCGCGGCCTGCGCCCCTAGATCTTTCTCCACAACGATATTGTTGACCTTCAGATCGTAGTCGCGCAGCGCCAGGGTTTCTTCCAGCACTCTCCGAATGTCCACTTCCGATCGTTCCGGTTTTCGCTGTCGCGCGAACGAAAGCAGATTCTGCACCACCCGGTGCGTGCGCTGCGCCTGCTTGAACATCTTGCCGACGTAATCCTGCGCGCGCTCGTTCAATCCTTCGCTTTCCAGCAACTGGGCGTATCCCAGAATCGCGGTTAGCGGATTATTCAACTCGTGCGCCACGCCCGCAATCAACTGCCCCACCGCTGACATCTTCTCGCTCTGCAACAGTTGCTCCTGCGTGCGCCGCAGATCCTCATACGCTTTGCAGGTCTCTTCGTACAGACGGACCTTCTCAATCGTCGTAGCCAACTGCCGGCTGATCGCCACCATCAGGTTCTCTTCCCCGCTGGAGTATTCATGATCCGCGTGGCTGCGCAGTCCCATGATCCCGATCGGACTATCCTTCCCCCAGAACAGCACCCAGATCCACGAGCCGTCGCTGTCGGACCGAATAAACTCTTTCACCGTGCCGGTCAGGTGCGGAAGGTACTCGGCGGTAATCACCTCGGCTCGCGACCGCATTACCAGATCTCCGAAACCCTCGGCAAAGCTAACTTCCGCGGGACGCGATTTATCGCGGCTGCGTGGTCCCCACGCCGCCCGACGGCGGTAGGTCGGCGCATCCGAGTCCGAAAGATATACCGCTCCACTCTCCGCCCCGAACAGCGAAACCACTTGCCGCAGCGTCAGGTTCAGGATTTCGTCCAGATCGAAAGATTGGGTCGCAACCACCGCCATCGCGTTCAGCGCATTCAGCTCGCGGTTGCGCCGCCGCATCTCGTCTTCGGTTCGCCGCTTCTCCGTTACGTCCAGCACGAAGCCCTGAAACCGTTCGATTTTTCCGCCTGCGTCCCGCGTGGCGAAGCTGCTCTCGGCCGCCAGCAGCAGCGTTCCATTCTTGCGCCGCATTGTTACTTCAAAGTTGCGCACGTAATTGTGCTGCTCGATATCCTTATGAAAAGCTTCCCGCTGCCCCGCATCCACGCGAATATCCTGATCCAGGTTCAACGTCAGCAGTTCTCCCCGCCCCTCGTATCCCAGCATGTGCACAAAGGCATCGTTGCAATCGAGCAGATGCCCGCTGGGCGTGGCCACATACACACCTTCCTGCACTTGATCGAACAGCAGCCGGTATTTTTCCTCCGCCGAATGCCGCTCCGTTATGTCGCGGACAATGTGAATGGTCCCCTTCTGCTTGCTCCCTTGTTCCGTGTACGAAGAAGTGGAAACCGCGGAGAATCCCCCGAAACAAGGGTCGGCTCCTTCGCTGACTTCCTCGCCTCCGCGCGCGCAGTAAGGGCATCCCGTCCATTCCCCCAGGCGGTGCGGCAACACCGATTCGCAGGTGCTGCCAATCACGTCCGCCGACGCCAGCTCCAACTGCTCCAGCAGAATCTGATTGGCTTTGATGATGCGGTAATCCGCGTCGTGCGCCAGGATGATGTCATGCACCGAGTCAAACGTGTTTCTCCACTGTCGTTGCGAACGCAGCGTCTGCTCCAGCAGACGGAAGTTCTCGATCGCAATTCCCAGGTGCCGCCCGCACGTTTCCAGAAACTCCAGCTCCTCGGCAGTCAATCTTCTAGCGCGGACTCGCCCCAGAACCAGCAAGCCGATCGGAGTCTTTTTCCCCACCACGGGAACAATCGTCACGTACCGCAGGTTTTCTGACCGCAGCAGTTCCCCGCCTTCCAGGCTCGCTTCTTCTACATGCGCCGTGGTCGCCTTGCCCCGCTCCAGCAGCTGCGACACACTCTCGGTCAACTCCGCAATACCCACTTCCCGCAAAAAGTCCGATGAGACTCCCACCGCATGCGTCGCAACCAGATGTCCGCCCTCAATCAAGCGGAACCATGCCGCCTTGCTCTTGGTCAGCCGTTGCAGTTCGCCCAGCGCATCGTCCATCATGCCGCCCTGCTGCTGCGCCAGCACAATACTCTCGGTCAGAGCCCGCAGCACGCTTAACCGGCGGCCTCGCGCGCGCGCTTCCCCGAACACTACCAACAGCATGCTGAGTCCCAACAACACTTCCGATGCCACAACAAGTTTCACCGGAAGCTCGTTCGTGAAAGGCGGCCAGCTCAAATGCTGCACAAGCAGGCTCGTTGCCAGCAGCCATGTCCAAAATTCCCAGCGTCCGCGGCGTCCGCGCAGCAACGCCAGTGCCGCAGTCAGCAAAATGATTCGGTAGGAAACTTCCAGAGCCACACGCAACGGCAGCGAATCAGGCCACAGCACCACGCGAGCCACGGCAAAGCCCGCCACGCTCACCGTGATCGCCGCCAGCGGCGCCAGCAAATTCCGCGCCCGTACATACACGAATACGGCGCCGGCAAACAGTCCCACCGCAATCACAAAGGCAGCTTGCTCCGCCGCCGGAACATAGCGCGCCGGAATCTGCATTGCCGCTCCGTGCACGCCCGCCAGCCGCGCACCAAGCAGCGCCGTCCACCCCGCCGTCCAAACCAGAAGATACCGCTCGCGCAACGCCGAGAGCACCAGCAACGAAGCGCCAAGCATGATCACCAATGCCCACTCTCCGGCCTTCAGCCCGGCGAGCGCCGGCTGTGCGAGGTTCCAAGTTGACCAGAGGAAATCGTTCATCTTATTTCACTTGTCATTCCGAACAAGCGTTCTTCGCGCCGTGAGGAATCTGGGCGAGCCCCGCGAGTCTACGGAGCCTGCCCTGAGAGAGCGCAAGCGACCGAAGGGCGCGTTTGGCTCGCTTCCTCATCCAGACGTAACCGTGCCCTCCTTCTGAATATCACGCTCCGCCCTTTAAGTGCTCTGTTTTCCGGACCACTCTGGTTACTTTCGGCACCTCCCGGCTGGCGTAGAATCGCCGATAGTATCTTGAGAAACTAATGCCCGACCGCATCCTCGTTGTCGATGACGAAGAAGCAATCCGCGAGATTGTCTGCGCCATCCTTGCGGCCGCCGGTTATATCTGGAAGCAGGCCAGTTCGGGCATGGAGGCCCTCGCCCTGCTCAACTCCGGCGAGCAATTCGAACTCATGCTTTCCGACTTGATGATGGCGGACCTCGACGGAATCGGCCTGCTCGAACGCACCAAGGAAAAATATCCTGACATGCCGGTAGTCATGGTCACCGCCGTCCATGACATTTCCGTCGCCCTCGCCGCTATCCGCAACGGAGCCTACGATTACCTGCTCAAGCCCTTCGAGCGCGAACAGTTGCTCAACGCAGTCGGCCGGGCGCTGGAGAATCGCCGCCTCAAGGTGGAAAACCGCACTTACCAAACCAATCTGGAGTCTCTAGTCGAAGCCCGCACCGACCAGCTTCAGGCTGCCATGGCCGATCTCGAGCGCTCCTACGACATCACCCTGCAGGCGCTCGGCGACGCGCTCGATCTCAAGGACGCCGAAACTGAAGGCCACTCCCGCCGCGTCACCGCTTTCACCATCGCGATTGCCCGCGCCATGGGCGTGCCTCGCGAACAAATCCTCGTCATCGCCCGCGGTGCATTCCTCCACGACATCGGCAAAATGGCCATCCCTGACAACATTCTTCGCAAGCCCGGCAAACTCGACGACGAGGAGCGCGCCATCATGCGCGAACACTGCTACCACGGCTATCAGATGCTGAAGAAGATTCCGTTTCTCACCGAAGCCTGCGACATCGTTTACTCCCATCAGGAACATTTCAACGGTAGCGGTTATCCCCGCCAACTCAAAGGCACCGAAATCCCCCTGGGGGCGCGCATCTTCGCCGTTGCCGATACTCTCGACGCCATCATCTCCGACCGTCCCTATCGTCCCGCCAGAACTCTTACCCAGGCTCGCGAGGAGATCAAGGCCTGGACCGGCCGCCAGTTTGATCCCGAAGTCGTCGAAGTCTTTTCCAAGATGCCCGACGACATCTTCGAAGACCTGCGCCGCGAGATCAATTCCCAGAGCTATCCCTTCAGCTACTCCGCCAGCGCCAAAGGCTCCTAAGCAACACTAATTACGCGAGCCCTCAAGGCCTATCGCCCCGAGCGCATCCGAGTCTTTCCAAGCCTGGCGGTCGCTGCTAACATTCACTAGTTGGCAACGGCGAAGCATGTGCTTCCCGTGTAGCCCCTTGGGGCCGCGCTATATAATGCGGCCTGCGGAGGTGTCGCATGACTACTATCCTCCAAAGGGTTTGCTGGAACACAGATTCATGGAAAAAACCAAGCGGTGAGACTATTGATAGCGGGAACCCGGGTAAACGTGGCTACGGAAATGAAGAGTGGAATTTCTGCACTACGGACAAACTGGACGGCAGCGTGTTCGGCTGGCTGTACTGGCCGGCGAAGCAGTTTAGGGAAAAGAATTTCCAAATTCTGTTTTGGACGATTAACCCGCGGAGAGAGTGGGTACTTGTCGGTGCCTATCTCGATGCTTCTCTCGCCACTGACGAAGAACTGCGCAAGCTGCGCTCCTTCTTCGAAAAGACTGGCATCAGCCGTCGCCGACTCTATGAGGCCCTCAGCGTGGTGGGCGCCCGCCAGAGAGCCTACGTCAGGAAGCATCCGCCAACCAAACCAAGAGATCTCAAATTCAAATGTCCGATCGGCAAAGTAAGGATTTTCCAACCGCAGATTCCATACCGTGCTATGCCGGAACGGTTCCGGAGCAAGAACCCACGCTTCAAGAATCCCACCATTTTCCAGGAATCTATAGAAAGATTGGTCCCAGCCGCTTTCAGCGAGCCGCATCCGAGCCAATATTACGTCGCGCATCCGTTGCTAGAGGAGGTTTACCCGCGAGCCACGCCTGCAAGCCTGAAGATCATCACTCCGCGGCATAAAGAACTGTGCAACGAGTTCATTCGCTGGCTGGATCGTGCAGGGCATAAGGTTGTGGGTAGGGAGAAAGACCAAGTCGACGTCGAATTCAAGGACGGTTTACACCTTTGCCGTGCCGAGCTCAAGGTGTGCTACGGCATGACACCGACCTTTGCGATCCGCGAGGCGCTGGGACAACTCCTCGAATATAACTATTATGGCTGGCGCATCCCAGCGAACCGATGGCTCATCGTCCTGGACTCAACCCCTTCCGAGCACGATCGGAAATACGTACGTAGATTGAGCAAGAGGAAAAACTTGCCCTTGCAATTGTGGTGGAGGTCAGGGAGCGAGTTTATTAGAGCCCTCAGTTAGTTTCCAAATCTCAAGCCAAACTGATGTGAATGCCGAGAGTTTCGGCGACCTTACGGAGGCGCTTATCTCTTGTCCAGAGTAGCGTGGGAGAATTGAGAAAGGCAGACGCGATCAGGTGCGCGTCAGTCAGCCCGATGCCGAGGTTGTACAAACTGCGAGCCTCAATCATGAGCCGCAATTCGCTCAGATGAGCCACTCGGACCTGTGGTAAGAGGTCCAGCAGGGCGAGCGTCTCGGTTCGCTCTCGGATGGAGCCAAGTGCAAGTTCCGCAATGATGAAGGGATGGATGACAATTTGCCCCTGGTCAAGAAGCTTGCGCATTTCCTTGTTTCCGGAGCGGAGATGGTCGATCCAGATCGAGGTATCGGCGAGAATCAATGCGGTCTTATCCTGCGCCGTGGGATGCTCTTCAATGCCGGCATTGTGCCTCCCAACGACGCCAATCTGCGCGCGCTTTCCCGCTCGATAAGAGCTTTGAGAGCTTCACGAATCAACACGGTTTTCTCCGCTACTCCAGTGAACTCCTGGGCAATGCGTACGAGCTCGTCATCCAGCGCAACAGTTGTTCTCATAGGAACCCCAGGCACTAATTATAGCATCAGATGATGTCGAATCTTGTGCCTTCCAAGGGTCAGCCCGCATGCGATCTCCGGAAGCGCCAGCAAACGCGTGATCGTGTTTGCTTTCGCGGGCGCACACCCCTCGAAGCCGCGACCAAATGGGGGCCGTAGAATTGGCACTCAACAGCGACGAGTGCCAGTCTCGAGAACCGTTTTTAATCGCTTTTCATTCGCCCTGTGGTTTTTCTACCACTTTCCAGGTCGCGTCCGTAAAACCACCCCTTCCAGCCACTTGCCGACCATCAACTATAGCTTTAAGGTGGTTTTCCGAGTTTTCCGAGATTTCCACAGTGTTCCCACAAAACCGCTCTAATGTTCCCGTAGGAACATTTTGTACGTACAATGCCCCAGCGGCAACATAACCGCCGTAGCAATCCGTCCGCCCCGTACCGTAATATCTAAACTGTCTCTTACCAGAAACGAGGACTCATGAGCGCCATCGAACAGCCCGCTGCACTTCAATTCCCTGCCCTGCAACCACCTCGCCGCTATCTGTTCGGCCCGGGACCAAGCATGGTCCACCCGCGTGTCTACGAGGCATTGTCCAAGCCGATCGTCGGACACCTCGACCCCTTCTTCATTCAGGTGATGGGCGACGTTCAGCAGTTGCTGAGGACTATTTACGGAACCAGCGATGGCGCGACGCTGGTGATCTCAGGTACAGGCAGCGCGGGGATGGAAGCCGCGATCGCCAACTTCGTCGACGCCGGAACAAAAGTCGCGGTGTTCGCCAACGGATATTTTTCCGACCGACTCACGGAGATGGCGAAGCGCAATGGCGCGAACGTTGTGCGCTTTGAAAAGGCCTGGGGCGAAACCTATACCGACGATGAAGCTCGAGAGTTTATCCAGCGCGAGAAACCGAAGGTTGTAGGCTACGTTCACGCCGAGACGTCCACCGGAGCATTGCAATCCGGCCGGGCGATTTGTGCCGCCGCTCACGAAGCCGGCGCTCTGGTGATTGGCGATTGCGTCACCTCTCTCGGTGGAGTTCCAGTGGAGTTCGACAAAACTGGAATTGACGTTGCCTACAGTTGCACGCAAAAGGGATTGAGCTGTCCGCCAGGTTTGTCTCCCATGGCGATGTCGCCCAGAGCCATGGAGTTTCTGCGGGCCCGCACGACTCTTCCGCGCAGCTGGTATCTGGACCTCAAACTGATTCATGATTACTCGACGGTATCGCACCGCTACCATCACACCGCGCCGATTTCAATGTTCTACGCCTTGCGCGAGGCGCTTTCGGTGATCGCAGAGGAAGGCATCGAGAATCGCTGGGAGCGGCATCGACGTTGCAACAAGGCTTTCGTCAAGGGCGTTGAGGCGATGGGTTTGCGCATGCATGTTCCCGAAGAGCATCGCATCGCGACGCTCAACACAGTTTGTGTGCCTGATGGCGTTGATGAAGCCAAGGTGCGCAAGCATCTTCTCGATGGACCGGGCATTGAAATCGCCGGCGGATTCGGGCCGCTCGCAGGCAAAGTCTTTCGCATCGGCGTGATGGGCCCTCTGGCCACCGAAGAAAATGTGCAGTTTTTCCTGAAGGAGTTTCGCAAGGCTCTGGGCGGCGCGGGCTACTCAAGTTAGACTATCCAGATTGTTCGCAGTATGGGGGATGATGGCCTCGGTGCGGCCGCATACCCTCTGGTTTCACGAACAACAGATAAGGTCGACGAATCATCAAAGGAATCCGCGCCCGAGGCCAGAACGAATGACGCTGAAGTCGGTCGATACTCTTCTTGACGTCCTGCATTTCGCTGATAGTCACACAGCAGTCGTCGTTCCCGAGCTTGGAATCCGTATTACGTATGATTCGCTGCGGCAACAGGTTCTCGAGATGGCGAACGCTCTGGCCTCGGCCGGAATTCGCCGCGGCGATGCGGTCGCCATCGCACTGCCGAATGGGTTGCCGGCGATTGTCAGCTTTCTAGCTGCCTCGATTGCAGGCACAGCAGCGCCTCTAAACCCGGCGTATCCTTATGAAGAGTTTCATTTCTTTTTAGGAGATACAGATGCGCGCATTCTGCTGTGTCCGCCGGTAGGCGCCGAGTTCGTGCGTACCGCTGCGAAGGATCGCAAGATTCCGGTGTTCGCGGTGGAGATGACGGAGGAGGGCAAGGTTCACCTCGCCGGCGCCACCACTGGAGCCACCGCAACTGCGCCCACAGCTGACGATATTGCGCTGATTCTCCACACCAGCGGAAGTACGGGGCGTCCCAAGCGCGTGCCTTTGCGGCATTTCAACCTTGCCGTCTCCTCGGCAAACATCGCCAACACGTACGCCCTTTCCGAGGAAGATGTTTCGCTTTGCATCATGCCGTTGTTTCACATACACGGCTTGATTGGTTCGGTGATGTCGACTTTGCTTTCTGGCGGGACCGTGGTTGTTCCGACTAAGTTCAATGCATTATCGTTCTGGCGAACGGTTCGCGAGCATCGCGTAACCTGGTATTCGGGCGTTCCCACCATGCATCAGCTCCTGATGGCCCGCAGCCACCACAAGCCCATCGAAGCGGAGTCACTGCGCTTTCTCCGCTCCTGCAGCGCACCGTTGTCGGCAGAACTGATTCAGAAGATTGAAGGGGTGTTTGGCGTACCTTTCGTAGAAGCTTATGGAATGACGGAAGCGGCGCATCAGATGACGTCGAATCCTTTGCCCCCGCGGCACCGGAAGGCAGGGTCGGTGGGCGTGGGTGCCGGCCTGCGGATTAGCATCATGGACAAAGACGGCAAGCATCTCGGCGTCAATCAGCGCGGCGAGATCGCCATTCAAGGAGCCAACGTTTTTCGCGGATACGAAAATAATCCCGAGGCCAACGCTCACGCTTTTGTGGACGGATGGTTCCGCACCGGCGATCAGGGATACCTTGACTCAGACTGCTATTTACACCTGACCGGCCGCATCAAAGACATCATCATTCGCGGAGGGGAAAACATTGCGCCCCACGAAGTGGATGAAATTCTGTTGCGACATCCTGCGGTGGCGGCGGCGGTCACGTTTGGTTGCGCGCACCCAACTTTAGGCGAGGAAGTGGCTGCCGCTGTCGTGTTGCACGAAAAACACGACGCCACCGAATCTGCACTCATCAAACACTGCCGGGAATTTCTCGCAGAATATAAGTGCCCGACAAAGATCTATCTGGTGGATAGCATTCCCACCACCGCGACCGGGAAAATCCGGCGTCGCGCCGTCGCCACCGCGCTTGTGGACAACCAACCATGAGATTCCTGATCGCGGGTGCCGGAGCCATTGGAGCCTACATTGGCGCGCGCATGGCCCAGGCCGGATTCGATGTGACTCTGTTCGCGCGCGGGCCCCATCTTCGGGCCATGCAGGAACATGGGGTGCAGGTGAAAAGCAGTGAGGGCGATTTCGTGGCGCGCCCGGCAATCGCCAGCTCGCTCGAAGAAGTTGGAACGGTGGATGTCGTTTTTCTGGGAGTGAAGGCGCACGGCCTGCCGCAACTTGCACCTAAATTGAAACCGGTGCTGGGGGCGAGCACCACCGTGGTAAGTACGCAGAATGGAATTCCGTGGTGGTACTTCCAGGGTTTCGGCGGGGAGTGGGAAGGTTTGCGGCTGGAGCGCGTCGATCCGGGCGGAGTGATCTCGTCGGCAATTGCATCGCGAAGCGTGGTCGGCTCCATCGTGTATTTAGCCACCGAAATCATTTCGCCCGGGGTGATCCAACACATCGAAGGCAATCGCATTTCGATCGGCGAGCCCGACGGATCGCGGTCCGATCGCTGCCGCCAAATTGCCGAGGCGCTCATCGCTTCCGGCTTGCGTTGTCCGATCACTGCCCGGCTGCGGCATGAGATTTGGGTCAAGGTTTTAGGCAACGCTTCACTAAATCCGGTCAGCGCGCTGACGCGCGCGACCATCGTTCAGATGGTGCGCGATCCTGGAGTTTGTTCGGTGATCCGCAACATTATGCAGGAAGTGGAGGCTGTCTCGCGAAAGCTGGGCATGGAATTACCTGTCTCCATCGACCAGCGAATTGCGGGAGCGGAAAAAGTTGGCGAGCATAAGACCTCGATGCTGCAGGACCTTGAAGCGGGCCGCCCGATGGAACTGGAAGCGCTGGTGGGCGCGGTCGTAGAGTTGGGAGAACGCGTGGGCCTTCCGATGAGTTATACACACACCGTGTACAGCTGCACGAAGCTATTGGCGCAAAGTGTCGCCCCGCCCCGCCTAAAGTGAGAGTGGCTCCGCTGTTTTGGCGATAGCGCGGATCACTTTTCTCCCTGCAAATAGTTTGTTTGGTGTTGACAGCCGGGGTATACTCCTTCGACTGGGCCACTGATCGGACCAGTTGGAGGCTCCCTGCCAACCAGTGTCAAATCCGACTTCGAAGTTATTCGCAGGAATAAGGTCTACGAGGAGGTGGCTCGACAGATCGAACGCCTGATTTTGAAAAAATTGAAGCCCGGCGACAAGCTTCCCTCGGAACGCGAGCTGGCGGAGATGCTTGGCGTAAGCCGTGGTTCGATCCGTGACGCCATTCGAAGCCTGGAACTGACGGGTTTGGTAGAGCCTCGCCAGGGCACCGGAACAATCGTGCGTGAAGTCTCAACCGACGCGCTGGCCAATCCCTTTGCGAACGTATTGAAGCGGCGCCAGGAGTCGGTGAGTGAGCTATTGGATTTTCGCAAGATGCTGGAACCGCCGCTGGCGGCGCGGGCAGCTACGCACGCTTCTCCCGAGGAAGTTCTTGAGATGGAAGATATTCTGCGGCGGCAAGAGGAGAAGCAGGGTCTGGGAGACGCGGCCGTCGCCGAGGATGCGGAGTTTCACTATAGCGTTGCGCTGGCCTCCGGTAACAGCGTCGTGCTGAAGGTGATCGACCTTCTTATGGACTTGTTGCGCGAGACGCGGGCACGTTCGTTGCAGGTGGAAGGGCGGCAGCAGAAATCGCTCATCGGCCATCGGCGGATCCTGGCTGCCATCAAGAATCACGATGCCGAAGCCGCGAAAGCCGCGATGCGGCGACACATTGAAGATGTGGAAGAGATCGTGCTCAAGAAGTTTTGAAATAACGATCTTGAAAATAACTACACGAGCTAAGCGGGCAAATGCTGGCCTCGGGTCTCCACGCCGAATGGAATCAGCATTAACCCGATAGCGAAAGCGATTGAAGTCAGAGCGACTGGGGTTCCGAGCGAACCGAAATGCCGGACTCCGCTGCCCACCAGAAAGGTAATTCCAGCGCCGCCGAAGCGGGCAAAGGAAGTGGCAAAGGCGAAGGCACTGGCGCGGCATTCCGTGGGATATTGCTCGGGCAGCCAAAGGGTGTACACGGCAAAGTTGGCGCCGCCCAATCCCAAGAAAAAGAGACAGACAAAAAACCAGGGAAGAGCGGCGGGGCCCAGATAAAAGACTTTGCCGAAGGTGAGCGCGATGGAGACCATCATCAACGCAAAGAAGATAGCGAGAGCGCCTTTGCGGCCAGCTCTTTCTGCCAGCGACGGCATGGCGAGGCAGCCGAGGATTGTCGCGAACGAAACCAGCATAACGCCCCAGGAGGCCAACTGGGTGGCCCGCGGCCCGACGTGGCCGCCAGCTTCGGCGAGCGCGGTGATTGCGGCGGGAACATAGACGGTGCCGGCCCACAGGCCGCAGATAGAAGCCAACATCAACAAGGCGTTCAGAATCGTGCGGCGGCGCCAGGTCGGCGAAAACAGGATGGCAAAGGGGCGCCAGACAGCCCAAGACCGCACAACTTCTGCTTTTCTCTTCCAGGCCGCTGGTTCGACTACACCATGGCGAACCCATGCCAACAGTAGCGCCGGCAGTCCACCGACGACAAACATCCAGCGCCAGCCATAGTGGCTGCCGATGGTGTAGTTCGCCAGGGCGGCGAGAAAAAACCCGACGTAGTAGCCTGTATGCATGAAGCCTGCGCCCATGCGGCGGCGATGCTCCGGCCACTCTTCCGCCACAAAGGTGCCGCCCATGGCCCACTCGCCACCGATGCCGATTCCGGCGAGCAGGCGCAGAATCGCAAGTTGCCAAACATTGGTGACGAAGGCGCTCAAAAATGTGAACACCGAATACCAGACAATGGTCAGCATGAGAGTGCGAACGCGACCAAACCTGTCTCCGATGGGCCCCCATAAGAAGGCGAGTCCCCAGCCGATCAGAAACAAGGCAAATGACAAAGAGCCGTAGTAGCCGAGGTTGCCCTTGTTGGCAACGATGCCGGAATGGGGCAGCAACTCGCGCAACGCGGGCACGAGCACGAGAGCGTAAACGACCGAGTCCATGCCGTCGAGCGTCCAGCCTCCCCATGATGCCCAGAAGCCGCGAATCTGATTTCGGGTGAGAGACGGAGGTGGGACTGGAGTAGGAGGATTTACTTCGCGCGCGAGGGATGCCGACATGACAGTGGGGAACTATACCAAAAAGAGGCTGAGCTGCAAGGAAAAAGCGCGTGGGGCCATCCGGGCAGAAGACTTAGATGCTGACGTGGCATGCGGTGGTCGGTTTGCGACCACCTTCCCAGACTGGTCTCGTAGTAAATCCAGAGGGCCTTCGCTTGCCATTGGGCCGGCGGGCAGTCGGCGCTACCGTGCCGCCTGCAAGCGCTCTTCGAGAGCTCTTATTTCATCATCCAGACCTTTGGGCAGATGGCTTCCAAACTGGGCGAAATATTCCTTGATCAGCGGGACTTCGGCGAGCCAGCCGTCGATATCGACACCGAGCAGCGCTTCCACTTTGGCGGCAGGCAGATCCAAGCCGCGGGTGTCGAGATCGGCGACCTCAGGAATTCTTCCGATCGGAGTCTCTTTCGCATGCACCTTGCCGTCGCAGCGCTCAAAGATCCATTTCAATACGCGGCTGTTTTCGCCATAACCTGGCCACAGGAACTTGCCACTCTGATCTTTGTCTTGGCGAAACCAGTTGACGTAGAAGATCTTCGGCAGCTTCGATGCGCTGTTTGCAGTTCCCATCTTCAACCAGTGGGCAAAGTAGTCGCCCATGTGGTAGCCGCAAAATGGAAGCATGGCCATGGGATCGCGGCGCAACTGTCCGACCTTTCCGGTAATGGCGGCGGTGGTTTCGCTGCTGACCGTTGCGCCCAGGAAAGTTCCATGCTGCCAGTTGAAGGCTTCGGTAACCAGCGGAACAATTCCGGCGCGCCTGCCACCAAAAAGAATTGCATCGATGGGCACTCCTTTGGGGTCTTCCCATTCAGGTGCAATCACCGGACACTGCGAGGCGGCCACTGTAAATCGCGCGTTAGGATGGGCCGCCTTGCGACCCGAGTCCGGAGTCCAGGGCCGTCGTAACCAGTCAACCAACTTGGCGGGTTTCTGATCGGTCATCGCTTCCCACCATACGTCTCCGTCGAGCGTCATGGCGCAATTGGTGAAGATGGAATTCTTGGTAAGACTGAGCATGGCGTTGGCGTTCGATTTCATGCTCGTACCTGGGGCCACTCCGAAGAAACCGAACTCCGGGTTGATGGCGTAAAGCCGGCCATCGGCGCCGAACTTCATCCAGGCAATGTCATCGCCGATGGTCTCTACCTTCCAGCCGGGCAGGGTTGGGATCAGCATTGACAAGTTGGTCTTGCCGCACGCGGAAGGAAAAGCTCCAGTCATGTATTTGGCCTGGCCGGACGGGCTGATCAGCTTGAGAATTAACATGTGCTCAGCCATCCAGCCTTCGTCGCGGGCCTGCACGGAGGCGATCCGCAGGGCGTGGCACTTCTTGCCCAGCAAAGCGTTGCCGCCGTAGCCGGAGCCGAACGACCAGATCTCACGCGTTTCAGGAAAATGACAGATGTACTTGTTCTCGGCGTTGCAGGGCCAGGTCGCGTTCGGTTGATTGGGGCCTAGCGGCGCGCCGACCGAATGCAGCCCGCGCACGAACTCACCATCCGCCCCGAGGACCTCCAGCACGTGGCTTCCCACACGCGACATAATGTGCATGCTAACTACGACGTAGGCCGAGTCCGTGATCTCTACCCCAATCTTTGAAATGGGCGAGCCGATCGGACCCATGCTGTACGGAACCACGTACATGGTGCGGCCCGCCATGGAACCGGCGAACAATCCCGCCAACTTCTGCTTCATCTTTGTGGGATCTTCCCAGTTATTCGTCGGACCGGCGTCTTCTTTGCTTCGCGAGCAGATAAAAGTCTGGCCTTCAACCCGGGCCACATCCGCCGGATCGGATCGCACCAGGAAGCTGTTGGGACGCTTGGCCGGGTCCAGGGGGATGGCTGTCCCTTTGAGGACCAGAAGGCGCAGCAGGTCCCGGTGTTCCTCGGGGGAGCCGTCGCACCAGTGAATACGGTCGGGTTTGCACATTGCGGCAACTTCTTCGACCCACCGCCCCAGCCTGCTATGCCGAGGATTACTCGCTGTCGCTTCAACTTCAATTGTGGTGGTGGCCATGGTAAAACTCTCCCGTAGAAGCGCCGATTGCAATGCTGTTACAGAACGCAGCTAAGACTGACAGGCGTCCAGTCTGACTGCGACTAAGGCTAGACCCGGGGCAGCGTCGCGCGAACCGCAAACTTATATTCTCTCCCAGTTGCGAACATTATTCCAGCGGCCAAGTCCCAAACTGAAGGTGAGCGCACTCTCATCGTTGTCGCGTTTAATGGCGGGCGAACCTGAAGAATAAACGTTCCAGGGCGGGCCAGACTCCAGATAATACACGTACTTAGCAGGAAATAGCTTGACATTCAGCATCCTGTAACAGTATCTAGGTCGGCATCCGGTTTATCTGTAGGGCGGGCGCGCCTCGAGCGGTTCGGAGGGCGACGCGATTAGCTGCGCGGTGCGCTTCCCGGTTGGCGTCCCGCATAAAGTAGCAAACCAAAATTGGGTCCGCGGGAGGTGCGGGCCTCATTCCATCACGATTGACTGTGATGCCAATCACTGCAACGCGTAATTCAAACGAACACCCTTCATAAATCTTTATGAGCCAGCGGTCTCAAACTTAGCCTCGGAGGTTTTCGCAAATGATGAAAGCCGTCTCGCGCTTGATTCTATTGAGTTCCGCTATTGCCCTGGTGACATCCGCCATGGCGCAGCAGCCGGAAAACCATCCACCCAACAACAGCGCTCTCGTTCAGTTGCTTCAGTCGAAAGGAATTCTGACCTCCGGCGAAGCGGCGATGATCAACCGGTCAACCACGCCAGAAGAAGCCAACGCGCGCCTGGCGCTATTGCTGGAGCAGAAAGGCCTGATCAGCAACCAGGAATACGCTGCCACAATCGCCACGCCGGCGCCTCCCCTACCTCCGGCTCCGACTCTTGCGCCGGTAAGCATGGACTCCTCCGGCGCGCATCTCTCCAACGCCGTAATGCAAACTCAGAACCCACCTCGAAGTGGCCAGACTCCGACCGGAACTCCGCCCACCCCCGAAGCGGGGCCAAGTGTAATTCCGGCGGTTGCACCTCTCCGCGTATTGCCGATCGATATTCCGAAACAAGGGGGAATGATTCCGGACATTCACCTCGGCAGCGGCGCCAATGTGAAGCTCTACGGTTTCTACAAGGCCAGCGCTATTTCCGACACAGCCTCCAGCGGCGGAGCGACGTTCGGCAGCCAGGATTGGCCGCTCCCGCTCCTGTTGGGCGACACCACCGCGGCTACTCCAACCACCAACCCGCAGGTGCATCTCAAGGCGCGCAGTTTCCGTATGGGTATGCAGACGGAATGGGTTCCGAGGGATTCGGGCTTCACCATCACTGGCCGAGTGGAAGGCGATTTCGAAGGCGACTACACCGACGTCAGCAATCGCAACATCAGCAGTGTTCGCTCCAACCAGTTCTCTCTGCGTCTGGCGTGGATGCGGCTGGACCACAAAATCGGCGACCTGCCCTGGTTCGCGGAGTTCGGCCAGGATTGGTCTCTGCTGGCTCTTCCACTCTTCCCGCTCTTTTCGAAACAACCGGATTGGGCGTCGGCATGGGCGGATTCTATGAGCGTATTCCACAGTTCAAAACCGGCGTGCAATTCCACGTAGGCGAGCTAAAGATTCAACCTGAGGTTGCCCTCGTCCTCTCCGTGGGAGGCACTTCCGGACTCACCACGGACCAACACTTGCGTTTCGGTGATTCCGTCGGTGCGGAATCGGATCAGCCCGGATTGGAAGCCCGCGTAGTCTTCCAGTTCCCGCTCTCCCACAACTGGAGAGGTGTGGCACCGGCGCAGTTGATTTTCAGCGGCCACCATTCCCGCATGAATGAAATGATTCCCCATGCAGCACAGGTCGTCAACGAGACGGCTCCCACGTGCCTGCCCTTCCCTGCCCCATTACTGTTTTCAACAGCACCACCGTTCCTAACATCGGATTTACGACTACCACTTCAATATCGGAGCGCCAAACTGCACCGAGGCTTCAGGCACATGCACTCTGGAGCAGTTATTCCCGTCGGCACTCAGGCGGGCAATCCTCAGAACATCTATAGCACTGAACTTCAGTTGCCTACTCCTTGGGTCACCTTCGACGCCAAGTTCTATCGCGGGAACGATATGAGATTCTTCTTTGGCGGCCAACTCAATGATGTCTTCTCCAACTTGCAGGGCTTGTTCGAAGTAGGAAATGGCGTTTCCGAAAGCCGGACGAGCCATCCTGTTCGGCTGCGCCGGTGGAACGCCGCGGACCTGCTGCCTGAATACCGCCGTTTGTCCGGGTACTCCTGTACAATCCGCCATCCTTCAACCCGTTGGCGGATCGGGTGGATTCGCGGAGTTGAGCTTCCCGCTCTCGCGCATCGCTCATGCCAATCCGGAGGGCCGAATTCCGGGTGGATTCTGCATCTGATGTGGGGCACCGACCGCGCGAATTACGCAGAAGCGTCAGCACGGTAATCACTTAGGCCGCACTGACCTCGACACTGCCTCGCTCACTTACCGGCTGAATAAGTGGGTGACGTTCGTGCACGAAGCCAGCTACATCGTCACGTTCACCGCCAATAACCACGAGGCCGGCGGCGTGATCACACTAGAATATTTGCCTTTTGCGGGCCACGGTTACTCGGCAGGCGCACAACTGGCGCAACGAGTTCGGACCAGTCTTTACGTTCTGAACTAGTGAATTGCAGTACTGGCTCCTGCGGGATCGTTTGTCTCCCGCAGGAGTTTTTTTTCTCGGTTATTTCATAGGCGGGACATACGGAATGTAGCGGGCAAACAGCCAGCACAGGAAAAACACGACGGGGATGTGAACCATCAACTGCAGCACTCCATAGCCCGACAATGTCACGGGCCTTCAATTTCAATATGCCGAGCAGGGGCAGCATCCAGAAGGGATTGACCAGATTCGGCAGCGCTTCCGACGCATTGTAGATTTGCACCACCCAGCCCAGATGCACTTGGTGCAGATTCGCGGCCTGCAGCACGTAAGGCGCTTCAATCACCCACTTGCTTCCGCCGGAGGGAATGAAGACTCCGAGCACCGCAGAATACATCGCCACCAGCAACGGATATGTATTGTGCGTGCTGATGGAGGCGAAGACTTTCGCCAGAGCATCTGCGATCCCAGTTCCCACGATCATGCCAAAGATCACGGCATAAAACGGAAACTGGATCAGCACGCCGCCAGTGGCAGGGATGCACTCCGACACCGCGCGCATAAAACGCTTGGGCCGCCAGTGCAAGAGAAGCCCGACCGTGATGAACATTAGGTTGTAAGTGTTAAGGTCAAGCGCGGCCAGCGCGCCTTGCGGAGAAGTGCGAAAAACGTCGATCAGATACCAGCACAATAGGAAGGCAACCAGAATCGTCAGTAGCGGGCTGTATTCCAGCCACTCGCCGGGCTTGCTTCTCACTTCAAGGCTGGAGCGGATGGGCTCGTATTGAATGCCGTAAGATTCCGCTGTTCGGGCGTTCCCCGGCGAAGGAGTGGAGAGATACGCGATCAACACCGAGAGCGCGATCAGGATGACGGTCGTCGCGATGCTTTGCCACAGAAATAGAGTTTGCGTGAGCGGAATCAATCCGCTGATGTTGAAGAGCGATGGGGGCATGGCGGATTTTGTCGCCATCAGCATGGCGGCTGAAGAAGAGAGGCCCATGGCCCAGACGGCGCCCAGGCCGAGATACGCGGCGGCGCCGGCGGCGCGGTAGTCCATACCTTTGACGCGTTGAGTGAGTTCGCGAACGAAGAGTCCGCTGAAGATCAAGCTCAAGCCCCAGGAGATCAAGGAAGTCAGCATCGAGAACAACGCCACCAGCGCTACGGCTTGCCGTGGTGTTTTAGGAATTCCAGCTAAAGCGCGAATGGCGCGATAGACCAGCGGAGTGGAAGCAACGACGTATCCTCCAACGATGATCATCACCATCTGCATGGTGAAAGGCACCAGAGCCCAGAAGTTCTTTCCACCCTGAATGGCGAGCTTGGTGGGGCTTTGACGGAGCAAAAGGCCGACGACAAAAACCACAACAATTCCGAGCAATGCGAAAACCAGCGGATCCGGAAACCAGCGTTCGCTCCAGTTAGCGAGTCCCAAACCAAAGCGGACCAGGCGTTGTTCTTTTGTTGTGGCGGTATTTGCTGCTTGAGTCACGGGTTGCGGATTTTGAGGTGTGTGCATATGCGATCCTGGCTCTGCCCCCTAGCGCGAACTGTTAACGGTTTCGGTTGAGAGATCTCGAACGGAGATGTTGATTCCCGCATAATTGTCGACGTGATAGTCCAGACGCGCGTGCCCATCATAGGACACTTCGAGATGCGATGGAGTCTCCCAATTCAGTCTGAGATTGATCGTTCCAGCGCGGGATGCCGCGGCATCGTGACGAAATCCCAAGACCCTCTTCGGAGCTTCTAAGCCGTTGCGCCGCTCAAGGTACACATCGGTGACTTCGCCGGCAGTCCCCGCTCCGAAGTAGCGTGATATGCGACCGCTCGCGAGCCAGACCCCATCCGGAGATCGAGCCTCTACTGCGGAAAGGTCTCGCACTGAAATCTCGACGCCTTCATATTTGGCAACTTGGATCCCGAGATCTGCGTGTCCGTCATAGGTCATGTCCAGATGTGAAGGAGTTTCCCATTTCATGGTGAGATGTATGGTCCCCCTGGTTCGGGAGTCAGGCGAAACATCATGCAAGAACGACACAATCATCGCGGGAGGATTTGAGTCATTCGTCCGCGTCAGATATACAGCGGTGTAAACCGGGGCCGTTCCATACCCTGCGTTCTTTACCGTGCGAGCGCTTGCAAGCCAGGACCCATCCGGAGAGCGGGTTTCGGCTGACCAGATCGTCTTGCTATGGTCGCAGGCAGAAGTTACGGCAAAGATCGCCGCAATTAGCAAAAGTGGAATCATCCTCCGTGGCGCGGACCATTTGCCCTCCTTAAAAGTTCGGTTTCCATTCGTCAATTCAGCCTTGGTTTCTGCTTCAGGCACAAGCGTCCGATCGTTTCAATACGCCCGACATTGTAAGCGCGTGTTGCGTGCAACGAAAGTTGTTTGTGCCGCATTCTAAAATAGGTGTAGGATGCCTGCCATTGGGCTGGCGGGTTCAGCCACTCCTGCCGACTTTGGAGCGATGGATGAATACTTTCCCGGTTTTGTTGGGTGCTTTATGCGTATACGCAATTGGATACCGTTATTACAGCGCTTTCATTGCCGCGAAGGCCTTAGCGCTTGACGATCGCCGGACCACTCCAGCGCACGCGTATCCTGACGGGCACAACTACGTGGCGTCGCCAAAATGGGTGCTCTTTGGACATCACTTCGCGGCGATTGCGGGAGCTGGGCCCCTGATTGGACCAACTCTGGCGGCGCAGTTTGGATTTGCTCCGGGATTTCTCTGGATTCTGATTGGTTCCGTGCTGGCCGGGTGCGTGCAGGATTTCACCGTGCTGGTGGCCTCAGTCCGGCACAAGGGGCGCTCGATAGCGGATGTCGCGCGGACTGAAATCAGTCCCTTTGCCGGGCTAGTGGCGATGATTGCGGTGCTCTTCATTCTTCTGGTCACTCTGGCTGGGCTCGGCATTGTCGTGGTCAATGCATTGTCAAATAGTCCCTGGGGAGTCTTCACTATCGGCATGACGATCCCGATTGCTGTCAATCATGGGTTGGTGGATGTTCAAAAGCCATGCTGGAAAAGTTACCGTCACGGGCCCGAGTATTTTTGGCGTTGTTCTTTTGCTCGCCAGCGTGGTCGCCGGACACTGGGTAGCACAGACCGGATGGGCTTCGGCACTTACTTTCACTCCCCATCAGATCACGTTTCTCATGGGCATCTACGGGCTGGTGGCTTCGGTTCTTCCGGTCTGGTTAGTGCTGGAGCCGCGCGATTATCTCTCAACGTACGTGAAACTAGGCACGATAGCCGTATTGGTAATCGGGGTGTTCGTCGTCCATCCCAATATTCAGTTTCCCAATTTCACCCCGTTCGTTCATGGCGGCGGACCCATCATTAAAGGACCGCTGTTCCCATTCCTTTTTGTGACCATTGCCTGTGGCGCGATTTCTGGCTTCCATTCGTTGGTCTCCTCCGGCACTACGCCCAAAATGCTGGACAAGGAAACTGACGCCCGCTTCATCGGATACGGCGCCATGGTTTGCGAATCTCTGGTGGGAGTGCTGGCCCTGATAGCGGCGTGCTCGCTGGCTCCCGGCGACTACTTTGGCATCAACACCACTCCGGCGGTGTTCAGCCATCTGGGACTGAATACGGTCAATCTGAACATGTTCTCGCGTGAAGTGGGGGAGCAGCTCGCGGGGCGCACGGGCGGTGCGGTTTCATTAGCCATCGGCATGGCGCAAATTTTCCGCGGCCTGCCCGGGATGTCGCAACTAATGGGCTATTGGTATCACTACGCCATCATGTTCGAAGCGCTATTCATTCTGACCACGATCGACACGGGAACCCGCGTCGCCCGCTACGTTCTGCAGGAACTGATGGGCAAGGTGCACAAGCCCTTCGGCAACAGCTCATGGCTGCCGGGGAATTTGCTCACCAGTTTTGTGGTTGTGATGGGCTGGGGATATTTGATTTACACGGGGAACATCACCACGATATGGCCGTTGTTCGGGACCGGCAACCAGTTGCTGGCGACCATCGCTTTGGCGGTAGTGACCACGTTCCTGATCAACATGGGCAAGCAAAGATACGCGTGGGTCACGGCGATTCCAATGTGCTTCGTAGGCGTCACGACGCTTACCGCAGGAGTTCTTTCGATCAAGAATATTTTCTGGCCGCTGACCTCAAAGCCGGGCCAGGTATTTACCGGCTATCTGGATACAGTTTTGATGAGCATCTTCATCGCAGGGGTGATCTTGGTCGTTTTCGATGCGGTGCGCCGCTGGATAGCAGTCATGAACGGCGCTCCCGCTCCGCAGGAGGCTTTCGGTCCTCCGCTCACTGCTGCCGGCGAAGTGAAAATGGGTTGCTGCTAGGGTTGGCGAGAGATCGAAATTGGTGGAGCTAGTCGGGATCGAACCGACGACCTCATCGTTGCGAACGATGCGCTCTCCCAGCTGAGCTATAGCCCCTCGCAGAGTGGAGTGCTGGTTTGACAAATCATTTTAGCAGCCTTCGTTTGCTCGTACCATGTTCGCTCATACCACGACTAGGGTCCTGTTAGCGGAGTGGAATCAGCCGCCTAAAAGAGCCTTGACGGATGCCCCCGTGACACGTCTACCCTATAAGCAGGTCAGATAGCCGCCGAGGCTTTCGCGGATGTTTGCGCAACTGGATTCCGGTCGATCAAAAAGTCAGCCCAGGGTATTGATGATCTCCCTCGGGTTGCACGCTATGCTGTTCGCCTGGCTGCTGCATGCACCGGAGCCGAAATTGCTAAATGCGAACTCGGTTGCGCCCGGACGTAACGGCAGAGTCCTGACCCAACTTTACTGGCCGACCCAGGTTCCCGACGATAGCAGCACCAGTTCATCCGACCGAGCGAGCGAGATTTATCGTCACCAGCGATTGGGTCATCAGAAGTTGATTTGGAAACCAACTTCTGTGCCGGCGAAGTTGCCTTTGACGAGCGTACCCGCGGTCTCCATCTGACGCTGACGACAACGCGAAAATAGCGACTCTCTCCAAGCTGGGTCATGGCGCCCCTGCCGGGCTTCCCTACGGTTCGGTTCCCGGAAGTCCGGTGTATGGAAATGAAATTCGTCCGGCTCTGCCCGTTGCTATGCCTGACCCGGTGGTTTATCCCTGGGAACTGCCTGAGTCGGAAGGAAACGTAGTGATCGAGTTCACCATTGATGAGCGCGGAGAGATTGTTCGAACAACGGTGATTCAAAGCATGGGTCCGAAGCTCGACGAGAAAGCTCTGCAAGCTGCCGGGAACTGGCGTTTTCGACCAGCGACTCAGAATGGGGTGGCGATCGCTTCCAGGCAGGATTACATCTTCCACTTCCGCGCGAGAGGCTAGGCCGGCACCGCATCATCATCGACTCATCGCGCAGCCGCTATAATCGAAGTGTGACCGCCAGCGCAGTTCAACAAATCGCATCCGCGGATTTTCCCACCCGCTGGGGCAAATTTCGGATCTATGGCTTTCGCGCGCAATCCGTTTCCGACGGAAGCGACCCGGCCGAGGAAGCCGTCGCGCTTGTCATGGGCGATATTCACTCCGTTCCTCCGATAGTGCGCGTTCACTCCCAATGTCTCACCGGCGACGTTTTTCATTCGCTGCGCTGTGACTGCCGCCAACAGCTCGAGATGGCTCTCGCCATGATTCGCGACGAAGGCGCGGGAATTCTGATCTACGAACAGAAGGAAGGCCGCGGTATCGGCCTGATGGCCAAATTACAAGCCTATGAGTTGCAAGATTCAGGTCTCGACACCGTCGAAGCCAACGAACGGCTGGGTTTCAAAGCCGACCACCGCGACTTCGCTTTGCCTAGCGAAATACTGAAGGCGCTCGGCGTAAACAAAGTTCGCTTGCTCTCGAATAATCCCGACAAAGTCGAAGCTCTAGAGCGCGCTGGTGTCGAAGTGGTGGAGCGAATACCTTGCGAGGTCGAGGCCAGTCCTCACGCGGAAGAGTACCTCAAGACCAAGAAAGAAAAACTCGGTCATCTCTTCAGCTCGTAAGCGCCTGCAGCTCGCCATCAGCTTTGTCCAGCATCTCTCAAGCCTTCAGAATCTTCTCCAAAGCGGCGCGATTCTTCGCCGGCAAGTCGCGTAACGCTACCCGCGCCAGGGCAACGTAGACTTCCCGCACTCCTTTAATCTTACGCAACGCCCTGAGATGCTTCTTTACCGTTTCCAAATCGCCCCGCGCAATCGGACCACTGAAGGATCTCGCTGCGCCCAGCCGCGCGTAATTAGAAAGGGTTTGCTTTAGAATGGGCAGCATTCTTTTTCTGGCTGCCTTTCGGCTGACTCCGGCGGCAAGAGCTACGTTCTCACTGGCGGCCAACAAGGCCGTGAGTAACGGCGAGGCAAACATTCCCCAGGCGTGATACATCTGCTTGTGCCGCTTCTGGATCATGAATGACTGTCCGCGCAAATCCCGAACAATAGCCCTTGCAGCTCTCACCGCCTTCTCATCTCCTTCGATGGCGAAAGGCACATCCTCGATTGGGGGACGCGAGCCGCGCACAAACGTCATCAGGGGATGCACGGACGCAACCGCCGCCCCTCGCTTCCGCAGCGCGCCAAGTTCGTCGCTGGTTAGGGCGCCGCTGGAATGCAGCGCGACTTTGCCTGTCCAATCTGCCGCTTCTGCCAGCGATATTGCGGCCCGGGCGATCGCTCCATCAGGAACACAAAACCAAACTATCTCTGCTTGAATCTGCGCCCTGGCCGAAACCTCAACCAACGCCCTGACCTCGCCTCCCAGTCGCCGAGCTCGCTGCAAAGAGGCTGCCCGCCCCGTTGCAATGATTTGCGCGATCTTATACCCCGCGGCCTGCAGCGGGGCGGCCAGCGCACCAGCCAGATTCCCTGCCCCAACGATTGCGATCCGCGGCTTTGCGGGCATGCCCGGCAGCATAGCAGAATCGCCCGAGAAAGCTCCGGGGGGATGAACTCAGTTCTTACCGGAACCGCCGGAAGCCGGTGTTTTATATTGTTCTCATGCCAAAGTCATCTCGTTCGAAGTCCAAGCCTGTTAAATCCCAAGCTAATTCGCGTTCCAAAGCGCGATTGATTTCATCGCGCACGGTATACCGCGGTCCAGTCTTCTGGGTAACCACAGACGATGTACAAGAGCCCGGAGGCGTGCGCGCCCGTCGCGACGTCGTTCACCACACCGGCTCGGTGGTCGTGTTGGCCGTGGATGAATCAGCTTCGAAGCCGCGCGTACTTCTGGAGCGCCAATATCGGCACGCCGCGCAGGACTATCTGTGGGAGCTCCCTGCTGGACGCATCGATCCCGGCGAAAAGCCGCTTCCCGCGGCCAAGCGCGAACTGCTCGAGGAAACCGGCTATACCGCGACCCAATGGCGGCGCATTCTCAACTTCTATGCCAGCCCCGGATTCGTTGCCGAAACCATGTCCGTCTATCTGGCTACCGGCCTTCGCCGGGGCACTGCCCAGCCGGAGGACGACGAAGTCATCCAACTGCGCTTGGTAGCTCTCTCCAACGCTCTGGGCATGGTATTGCGCGGTACAATTCGCGATGCCAAGACTATCTCTTCAGTGCTCTGGCTCGATCACGAAACCCGTCGACGATAAGAATACTGCTCCTGTAGGGCCGAAACCCTCGCCGGTCCAGCTAGCATCGCGATGCGACATTGCTCCCACTCATTCCGTATTGACACTCCATCCTTATGGTTCCAAAATGCATCCTATGCGGGCACGTCTCTGAGCCCCCCGCAGAAGGACGTGCGGAAAGAGGGGGTTTCGCGTGGAACGTTTGAAAGGCACGGTGAAGTGGTTCAATAACGCAAAGGGCTATGGGTTCATCGGTCGCGCGGATGGTCCCGACATTTTTGTGCATTACAGCGCGATTACATCTGAGGGCTACAAAAGCCTGCAGGAGGGCGACCCGGTGGAATTTGAAATCACCGAAGGTCAAAAGGGACCGCAGGCCGCAAACGTCACCAAGAGTTCGTGATTTTGTCGGAGTCTGACTTCTTCAGCGCCGCGCGGCGATTTCGTAGGTCCGCAGCCGGATACGTGGTCCTATCTTCCGCTTAAACCTCGCCTCCCTGCTGGCCCTCCGACACAAGTTTGTTTAAGCTTTATTCTGTGGATAACAAGGCGATCGCCAACCTTCTCTACGAGACCGCGGACTTGCTCGAAATCGACGCGGCCGATTCCTTCCGCATCCGCTCCTACCGCAATGCCGCTCAAGCCATCGAGAATCTAAGCGAGCAGATCAAAGATCTCATCGGCGAACCCAAGAAAGTGCTGGCCATTCCTGGCATCGGTAAGGGCATGCTGATCAATTTGCAAGAGCTCTTCAGCACCGGCAGCCTGACTGTGCAAGCCGAACTGCTAAAGAAATATCACACGTCGATGCTGCAATTGCTGAAGATCCAGGGGTTGGGACCGAAGACGATTGCGCTGATCTGGAGCGCCTACCAAGTCTGCGACGTCGATGGTGTAGAAAAGCTGGCGCGTGAAGGAAAGATCCGCGAACTGCCGCGCCTGGGCGAGAAGCACGAACAAAAGCTGCTGAAGGCGATCGAAGACTACCGCCGAATCTCGGGACGATTTCTCATCGATGCGGCCGAACTCGAAGCAAGAAAGCTCACTGACTACCTACTCATGCTTCCAGGTGTCGAGCGGATCACGCCGGCCGGTTCCTTGCGACGCGGCCGCGAGACCGTGGGCGATCTCGACATTCTTGTGACCGGTCCAGCCTGCTGCAGCGAAGCAGAACGCCAAGAAGCGGTTCAGTACATTGCGAAGTACCCGCCACTGATGAGCGTCATCGCGCAGGGCGATAACAAAATCAGCTTCCGCTTGCGCAGTGACATGCAGGTCGACGTTCGGCTTCTCCCGCCGGAGTCCTTTGGCGCGGCCATGCAATACTTCACCGGATCGAAAGCTCATAATGTCGCGCTGCGCCAGCGCGCTCTTAAGCTTGGTTATACCCTCAACGAATACAGCCTCGCCGATCTAAAGACGGAGAAGCCGGTCGCCGGCAGAACGGAAGAAGAAATCTATTCCAGACTCAAGCTCGACTACATTCCTCCCGAGCTGCGCGAAAATCTGGGCGAAATTGATGCTGCCGAAAAACACACACTGCCAGTCCTAATCGCTCTCGACGATCTTCAGGGCGACGTGCACATGCACACCGTCGAAACCGACGGTCGTAACACCATCGAAGAAATGGCCGAAGCAGCGAGGGCGCGCGGCTACAAATATATGGCGATCACGGACCACTCGAAGAACCTGGCCTTCGCCAACGGACTCGATGACGAGCGCGCGCTCGCGCACATCAAGCGCATTCGCGAAGCCGAACGAGAAAATCGACGGCATCACGATCTTTGCCGGAATCGAAGTCGACATCCTCGCCGATGGCGACCTCGATCTCTCCGACGACGTGCTGGCCCAAATGGATGTGGTCATTGCCAGCGTGCATTCCGTTTTCAATCAGGAACCGGCAAAGATGACGGAGCGTCTGCTCAAAGCCATTGCCAATCCGAATGCTTCCATCATAGGCCATCCTACTGGCCGCCTGCAGCTCCGCCGCGATGCGTATCAATTCGACATGGATTCCGTCCTCGCCGCGGCGGCAAAACACAAAGTCGCCATGGAGCTGAACTCATATCCTGATCGTTTGGATTTGAACGATGTCCATCTGCGGCAAGCCAAACAGCGCGGCGTTAAAATCGTTATCAATACCGATTCTCACCACACCTCACACCTGGATAAAATCCGCTACGGCATTTTGCAGGCGCGCCGCGCCTGGCTCACCAAAGATGACGTTCTGAATACTCTGCCCGCACAACAATTCGCCAAGGCGATGAGGCACGCCTGGTAGTCCTGCTGCCTTTCAAACCAGACTTCCTTTCTCTCTGTCGCGATGTTGCCCCTCGGACGGCCAATTGGATATCATCGCAGCACAGGGCCCATGAATCACATTTCAACCTGGCGCATTCGGCATTGTGCGGTCAATGATCGGGTCAGCTTCAGGCGGACTTCCGAGGCTTTTATGTGGACATATGCGCAAAAAACGGGCGCTCTGCTGCAGGATGGTAAACCCGTCGCCACTGGTTATTCTGGATTTGACAACGGTAAGAACAATCCCGCTATGCAGGCAATTCACGACGTTGGCCCAATTCCGCAAGGAGATTGGACGATAGGGGGACCGCCCATAAATACTGCGGAGCACGGGCCCTACGTCCTGACGCTAACGCCGGCTACAGGGACGAACACTTTCGGACGAAGCGGATTCCTGATGCATGGCGACTCCGTCAAAGCGCCCGGAACCGCTTCCAAGGGATGCATCATCATGGCGCGGGACGCCAGAGAGCAAGTCTGGGCTAGTGGCGACACAGATCTCGAGGTCGTAGCCGAATTCGCAACTCAGGACTTGATAGGCACGAACGCCTAGGCTTTCGAAGTTGGGACTCTAGGTGCAATTCTCCGCCGGTGGCGGAATTGGCGGTGGGAGCAAGACTTATGCCTGATGAAATCCCGATGCCTCCGCCTTCGCCCCCGCAGCCCGCACCGCAGCACGCATCACAGCCCACATCACAGAATGTTCAGCGCGGACCGACCATCAACATCGGCGACGAGTTCGGAACCGCCAAGCGCAATCTTCCCCCGGTCAGAATTCTTCTAATGGCCACCGCCGGGATACTGATCATCGTGGCCATCGCCGCGTTTTTCCAGCGCGCCAAGCCTCAAGGCGCTGGCTCCCTCGACAACGTGACCGCGGTAGACCTCCCCGGACAAAACGCCGTCCTCGTCGCTCTCACATTCACCTTGCGCAATTCCGGCGAGAAATCGCTCTGGGTTCACAACATCGAAGGCAAGCTCGTGACTTCCACCGGAGAATCAACCGGCGACGCAGTTTCCGCCGTCGATTTCGATCGCTACTATCAGGCTTTCCCCGCGCTGAAGGCAAATGCGCAAACTGCACTTGCTCCCGAGGACAAACTACAGCCCGGCCAGGAACTCAAACGCACAGTGATGGTGAGCTTTCCCGTCGCCCTCGACGCTTTTAACCAGAGGCGATCCGTAAGTGTCATCATCCAGCCCTATGACCAGCCAGTGGCGGTTGTCCTTACCAAATAGCGGCGATCGCATTTCGTCTTTCCACAACCTTGTGTGACATCTGACCTTGCGCGCCACCATGCGATTGGTTCATCCTCCAACGGGCGGACGGAATATCGAGCCGGAAACAGCGCGGCTCGCAAGTCCTTCGATCGCAAGATTTTGCCCCTATGTTGTTGTGGCCCAAAGATTTTTTGGAAATTCCTGCCAACTGGCAATAATATACGTGCGGAATCAGGCTTCTGGGGTGGACAATGGTTAGACTTCCCCGACTCTGGAGTCTGGCCGACATGATAGAGCATTTTGCCGTTAACTTTGGCATCGCCTATTCAAATCTACTCTCGCTAATCGCGGAGGCTCACCACCTTGACAGGGTGAACCATGTCAAGCCTGTGCAGGAACGGGTGCTAAGCAAAGAACGGCTACGTTTTCTTGCTGAGACCTACCTCGACCCCATCCGTAGTGAGATGGAGCGCCTCAAGATTGATGCCAAGCTCCTCGAAAAAGGAAAGCGATTAAATTATCAAATCGTTAGCGATATAAATACGTGGACAGCAGACCGTCTGTTGGACGTGGTAAGAGATTTTAGGCGAGACCTGGATACCGAGTTAAACACACATAGATTTGCGCTCTTGATCTCTCCGAACGATCAATATTTTGAGCAGGAGAGGCTTTTCGGTGTAGATGTTTACGAAAAACTGAAGGCAGCCAGACAGGATATTAAAGAGGCCGGAAACGCTTTTTGCTGTTGAACTCTACGATGCCGCTGTTTTTCACCTAATGCGCGTCGCAGAGCATGGATTACGTGTGATCGCAATGCGCTTGCGGGTTACCGTTAGTTCCAGTGGCCAGCGCATTCCCATCCAGTATGCGGATTGGAACAAGGTTATTACGGCGATTGAGAACAAATTAAAGGGCGCTCGCCAAAACGTTGCAGGCACGAAGAAAGAGGCGCGTCTCAATTACTATTCTGATGCGCTGGAAAGATGTTCCGCAATGAAAGACCTTTTCAGAAACCCGAATTCGCATACACGTACTAAATACACCTACGGCGGTGCTTTGGATGTGATGGAGCGCGTGCGCAATTTCGCGCAATTTCTTTCAAGGGCAATCCCACGATGAAAAACAGTGAAGAATTCGAGAACTTTGATCGCACTATGCGCGACTTAATGAGCGTGCCACATGACGAGATAAAAGCCGCTCTGGATGCGGAGAAGGCGTCCAAGCAAGCGAAGAAGCGGAAGATCAAGGACGAGCAAAATGATGGCAGAAACCAGAACAAGCATTCAACTTAGCGACATTCAAACTGTAGAATTTGAGTGCAAGAAGTGCCGCACGGTCACGGCTTGGCCCCTAGGTCTACAGCGTCCTCCGCTCGTACAATGCGCTTCTTGCGATGCTGGGCAGTGGATGCACTACGGAGGAGAAATGTTCGTCGCTCTATCGAAGTTATTGGACTCCATGCGCCGCTTTAGCGGAGCGGGAGAAGAAGCGTTCATTATGCGTTTTGGACTTTCTTCTTCCGTCCGCGCTGACGGCGGCGAGGATTAGAAATGCGTCGCACCGTCCTTGCCAGTTAGTTCGGCATAGGTCAGGCGCTTTCCAACAATCTGCGGCAGGGCAGCTTCAAAACGCTCTAGGTCAGTCATCGGTGTTCTATCTTGGTGCTTGCGATGGTTATAGCGAAAAACTTGTTCGTCAACGTAGCGCTCCAAATGGTACGGCTCAACCGCAACGTAAGTGCCGCTCAGGCTGCGCTTGAGCAAGCTCCAGAAATTTTCGATTCCGTTAATGTGAACCTGCCCGCTCACATAACTCTCGATGTTATTCACAACTTCATGCACGAAGTTGTAACTCACTTTGTCATAGCCGACTGCCTCATCGGTATAGACCTTGGTTCCATGTTTCACTTCTTTCAACAAATTGCCTGCAAAGTCTCGCGCTTGACGTTCGGAACAACCTTAGCGCGGACTTGCGAAGATCCGGTCAAGCATTCCCATCACGATGGTCTTCCCCTGCGAACTCCGCCCTTCTGCTCATCTTGGCGTAACGCTACCGCTTATCCTTGTGCATGTTCCTCTTGCCGACCGCCGACGAAAGTCTCATCTACCTCTACCTCGTTCCCAGAGTGCCGCCAATCTTGGTTTTCTTTCCGTACTTCTTGCATTCTGGGACAATCCGAGCCGGATGCGATGCAGCATGAACCATGCCGACTTCTGAGTAACGCCGATGGTGCGTGCAATCTCGTAAGAGCTGACGCCGTTGCGGCAGTTACGAGAGCATCCAAACGGCAGTGAGCCACTTGTCCAGCGGGATAGGCGAATCCTCGAACACGGTGCCAACCTTGGCGGAAAACTGCCGCTTGGGATGGTACGCTCTTGCACTGCCACTTGCGCTGATTCTTGAGGAATACAACATCGGTGCGGCCGCACTCGGGGCAGTGCACAATGCCATCAGGCCAGCGAAGGCGAATCATGTAGGCCAGTGCATTCTCAGGATCGGCGAAGTATCCGATGGCATCCTGCAAGGTCTTTGGTTTCGTTTGTTTGCCGTCCATGATGTGTAAGGTATCGCACACGGAGGTATGATTTGTCAAGTATATTATTGCCTGCCAACTTGATGATGGCAATAGACCAGGGGGAGGGGGGGTATACCACAAAACCAACGAAAATCTCAGTTGACCGCGTACTCGCAAGAAGAATATTTGCAGCGGTAATTCACAAGGCTTTGCGCGTGGTCTCGATTCGCCTATTCGCGTAAGCTTCACGGGAAGACGCCCAAATATGTTAGTGCTATTGTATGTCGTCCCATAAATCGATGAAGGCAACGCAGTGCTTACGGGCAATTATGCCCCTGTTGTTACTGCTGGTTTTAGCCGCTGCAGCGTCGGCCGCTGCGCACAAAGACCAGTACTTCATTTACATCGGCACTTATAGCGAGGCCGGCAGTGAGAGCAAAGGCATCTACGCTTATCGTTTCGATTCCATAACCGCTCGGCTCGCACCTCTCGGCTTGGCGGTGGGAACCACCAATCCATCTTTCCTAGCCGTGCACCCGAACCATCGCTTCGTTTACGCCGTCAACGAGATCAACAACTACAAAGGCGAGAAGAGCGGTGCGGTGAGTGCGTTCGCCATCGACCGCGCCACCGGAAAACTAACTCTGTTGAATCAAGTGGCATCCAAAGGCGGCGATCCCTGCTACATCAGTCTGGACAAGACTGGAAAGTATGTTCTAGTGGCAAACTACGCCGGAGGCAGCGTTGCGGTATTTCCAGTTCTTGAAGATGGCCGCCTGGGTGAAGCCTCCGCCTTCCTGCACCACGCCGGCCACGGCACGAATCCGCAGAGGCAAGAGGGACCGCACGCCCACTCCATCGACCTATCGCCAGACAACCGCTTTGCTATTGTGGACGATCTCGGCCTCGACGAAACGCTGGTTTATCGCTTCGACAGCGCCAGGGGCTCACTTGGTGATGACTCGAATTTCAAGACGACGATCGCCAAGGCTGATCCTGGAGCTGGTCCACGGCACTTCGTCTTCCATCCCAATGGAAAGTTCGCCTATGTGATCAATGAAATGCAGTCCGCAGTTTCTGTCTTTAGCTACGAGGCTGCGACAGGCGAGTTGCAGCGATTACAGACCACATCGAGTCTCCCCAAGAGCTTTTCAGGACACGATGAATCTGCCGAAATTAAGGTACATCCCTCCGGCAAGTTCCTCTACGTCTCGAATCGCGGGCACGACAGCATCGCAGTCTTCGCTATCGACCAAAATAAGGGAACGCTTACCCTTATCGAGTACGTTTCCACCAAGGGCGAAAGTCCCCGAAATTTCGAAATCGCGCCCTCTGGCCAGTTGCTATTTGCGGCCAATGAAAAGTCGGACAACATTGTCGTGTTTCGAATCAATTCACAAACCGGCCGCTTGACGCCCACAGGCAAGATGCTCAACGTGGCACAACCTGTCTGCGTGATCTTCGTGCCGATCGAGTGACTGCCCGCGCGCAGTCGTTGTGCTACTGCTTTTTCTGAATGAATCTTCTCCGCGCCAGGTGGGTATTGGCGTCAGGTTTGATCTCGTCGTACTTCATGCAACTGATGGAGCCATCCACTTCCAGAACGGCCAGCGCGACATCATGCACGTTCGCGATGCCATGTTCACGCAGGGCACGTTGCAGTTCGTCCATGCTGACATGCTCTCTCGCCATGTGAGACTCAATCGGCTGTCCATCGTGAATAAGAAGGCTCGGTTCACCCTGAACTACGCGCCGGAAGCCGCGACTGGAGCCGGAGAAAGTACCTATCACCTAGTTCAGCAACAACAACGTGGAAGCCGCCGCAACGCCACCAATGAGCGAGGTGTCCGGTCCGGTCATGGCGTTCTGCACGGAATTGGAAAGCAAAAGCAGCAATGTAAGATCGAACGGTGTCATTTGCCCGACCTCGCGCTTGCCGCTGAGACGCACGCCAATCAGCACGACGAGGTAAATGACGCCGGTCCGCAGAGCGATTTGCGGCAGGATGTGCCAACTTGTCGGAAAGAGAACTCCGTTCAATTGGCCGTCACCGGAGTTGGGGCACTCTTCGGAGTGCTCAAATATCCCGTAGCTTTGTTCTTGTCCACTGACCAAACCACGAGCTCGAACAGCAAGTGGTCTCGTCCCGAATAAAACTGGATCGGTTCGGCGACAGTACGATCTTTCTTTTCGATGGTCTTGTCGTCAGCGCTGACGTTCATGGTGTACTTGCCGTGCTTGGCGTCGGCCTTCTTGAGCTGCAGACTCACCGTCGCCACGGGCTGGGGCTTCGCCCCTTTGAGCAGAGTAAATTCGTAGTAGTTGCGGTCGCCCTTGTGTTTGAGCGTTTCCAGATCGTCGCGGGTATGGGCAATCAAGCCGCTCTGCACTCCCAAGTCGCCGACTGCGCTTTGTAGCTTCGCCTTCGTGGCTTCCAGATCGGCCTTGGTTGCCGCCACGTCGGTCTTCACACCGCCGACGTCGGTCCTCACACCAGCCACTTCCCCGGTTACCTGGCCGATCTGCTCCTTTTGTTCTTGTTCGATGCGCGACTCGGCTGCTTTCTGCTGCGCTTGAAGTTGAGCGGCGCGCTGCGCTAGATCTTTCTTGGTCATCCCCAGCTTCTGACCGAGCGTTTCTTCCTGGGCTTCGTCGGATTGTATTCGCTTTTGCAGCTCCGCCACTTGAGACTGGCTGGCACTCAGATTTCTTGTCAGTCTGCCGACTCGCTGCTGCGTAGTCACGTATCCATACACCGAGGCCGCGACAAAAATAATAGCAAGGAAAAGCAGTATCCACTTCCCTGCCGTCGACTCCTGCTCCATATGTTCCGTGTGCCCGATGTGTTCCACGGGAATCTGTTCGCTCTCGTCTACCATAACTCCTCCAAAGAGTACCTCCTGACTTCTTGAAATCAGCGGCGTTCTTGTTGCACAACGCCAATAGTATCAATTTAACTCAGATGATGCCCAACTGCGTTCTTCTACAATGCGGGAATGAAGAGTTGGGACGTAATCATAATCGGCGGCGGCATCATTGGACTTTCGTTATCGATTGAGCTCCACAAGAAAGGCGCTAGCGTTCTGGTCGTCGAACGTGGCGAGCCAGGGCGCGAAGCTTCTTATGCCGCGGGCGGCATGCTGGTAGATTGCAGCACAGAAACACCGCCTGCTCTGCAGCCGCTGGCAACGGCAAGCGCGCGTATATATCCCGAGTTTGTGCATGAACTGCAAGTCGAATCGGGACTTTTTGTCGATCTGCGGGATGCAGGAGCGATCGTTTTTCCCCCGCCCGAGCACATGTACGAGCGACCGGGATTTACCATGGAAGACCTGGCAAAGTTGCTCCCCGCTCCGCTGGCTGAACTGGAGCCGGCGCTAGCTGACCCTAAACAGCCTGCTTTTTATTTGAAGGAACGAAGTGTCGACCCGCGGGGCCTGGTCGCCGCCGCGGTTGGCGCAGCCAAGAGGCGAGGCGTGGACATTTCTTCAGGCGAGGAAGTTACCGCATTGAATTTGTCCGACGGCCGGGTCACTGGAATAATCACGAAGAAGACTTCATTTCAGGCAGCGAAGGTCGTCAACTGCGCGGGGGCATGGGCGGGGCAGATCGGGCCGCACGCGTTTCCTACTCGCCCGGTGAAAGGACAAATGCTATGCCTGGCCTCACCCTCTCGCGGTCTGCTGAAGCACGTCATCCGTGCTCCGGAGGTTTACCTGATTCCGCGCAGTGACGGCAGAATTCTGATCGGAACTACGGTCGAAGAAGCGGGATTCGACAAACGCACTGACGTTACCACTATTCAGCGTCTGCATCGCGAGGCGGTGAAGTTGGTTCCGGAACTCAGGAACGCGAAGATTCTCGAGGATTGGGCTGGCCTGCGCCCCGGTACGCCTGATGGGTTGCCAATTCTCGGAGCAACGTCGACGCCTGGGTACTACGTTGCAACTGGCCATTTTCGCGACGGCATTCTGCTCGCTCCCATCACGGCGCAGGTTATGGCGGAAGTAATCGAAGGGGCAACATGCCGGCACAACCTCACACCATTTGCACCTTTCAGGTTTTCGAAAGCGAAAGCCGGCTGAACATCTTCGCGCATTCGTTCGGATATACTGTTGTGTTTCCGCCACACACGAGTCTGCACTGTTTCCGGGTAATGGAAAGGACCACTTCATGGCTTCTCCCGCAGTGGATTTCGCCCGCAATAATCAGCAGCGTTTTCTCAACGAACTGAAAGATCTTCTTCGCATCCCCAGCGTCAGCACGCTTGACGAGCATAAATCCGACGTTCAAAAGGCCGCTGACTTCGTGGCCAATGACCTGCGCCGAATTGGCATGGAAAATGTCGAGGTCATTCCGACGAAAGGGCATCCTCTTCTCTACGCTGATTGGTTGCACGCGCCGGGCAAGCCGACTGTGCTGTGTTACGCGCACTACGACGTGCAGCCGCCGGACCCTCTCGACGAATGGAAGACTCCGCCCTTCGACCCGACTGAGCGCAACAACAACATCTACGCTCGTGGCGCGGTCGACGATAAGGGCCAACTTTGGATGGAGGTAAAGGCGCTCGAGTCTCTGATGAAATCCGGTAATGGCCAGCTGCCTATCAATGTGAAAGTTATTTTTGAAGGCGAAGAAGAGGTCGGCGGCGAATCCATCTCCGAATATGTCCGCAAGCAGAAAGCCAAGCTGAAAGCCGATTTCGCCCTGGTCTGCGACACCGAACTGTTCGCACCCAACCTTCCTACATTGTGCGTCGGTTTGCGCGGCCTGGTCTATACCGAGATCGAAGCCACTGGCGCGATGATCGACCTGCACTCCGGAGTGTATGGCGGCGCAGCGCCGAATCCTTTTTTCGCTCTTATTGAAATCATCAGCAAGTTGAAAGATGCGAAGGGCAAAATTCTGATCCCAGGTTTTTACAAGGGCGTAGAGGCCCCCAGCAAAGATGAACTCAAAGCCTGGAAGCGACTACCTTTCAACGAAGAGCACTACCGCCAAACTGAAGTCGGATCGAAGGTTCTCACCGGCGAGCCCGGCTACTCCGTTCTGTATCGCACTTGGGCGCGGCCCACGCTCGAAGTCCACGGCATGCCGGGCGGATTCGTCGCCGCCGGCGCGAAGACCGTGATCCCCGCCAAAGCTGCGGCCAAAGTCTCCATGCGGCTTGTGCCCGACCAGGATCCTGACGACGTTCTAAAGAAATACACGAACTTCGTGAAGAAGCTCACGCCTAAAGGCATAGAGACCAAGATCAAAGTGTTGAGCAAAGGCCCGGCCTGCGTAGTCGGAACCGATAATCCCTACATTAAAGCCGCCACCGAGGCGCTGCACGATACGTTCAAGAAGGAAACGGTCTTCATCCGCAGCGGCGGATCGATTCCAATCGTCAATGATTTCTATCAAGGGCTGAAAATTCCGAGCGTAATGATGGGCTTCGGTCTGCCGGACGACAACCTGCATGCGCCCAACGAGAAGTTTCATATCCCAAACTTTCACCACGGGATTGAGACCATCTGCCTGTTTTTCGAGAAGTTGGGCGGAAAGTAAGGAATCGAATATTGCCCTCGAAGTGATCATTCAGGAACGTCTGAGTTGAGTACTTTCCGTTGTTTTTCCGCAGCCCCCGCGCTACCATAATTCTGCTCTCGCGATTCTCCCTACCTCGTCCTTCCCTCACCCAAAAACCAGGCATCTGCTGCAATGTGTGTGCAACCCAACGCGCTAGGCGGTAAGGCCATACAATATATAGTGTTATATTGCTTGACCCCGCCCCTATTTCACCGTTACAGTTGCTTAAATTTGTGCCCGTCCTCGCCAGCCCAGGTCGGAAGCGGTTACGCAATTGAGCCGATCTGGCATCTATCCGAAGGTGGAGGTATCGGTTTGGTTAATAGCCCGGCACGCAGCGCCACTCGTAACTGGCCACTGACCACTGTCCACTGTCCTTCCCAAGGAGTTCACGTTGCTTAAACTGAAGCGGCTACAGATTCTCGGATTCAAATCGTTCTGCGATCGCACCGACCTGAAGTTTCACGGGGACGGCATCGCCGCCATCATCGGGCCGAACGGTTGCGGCAAATCGAATATTGCCGACGCCATCTCGTGGGTGCTCGGCGAGCAATCGGCTAAGACCCTGCGCGGATCGCGCATGGAAGACGTGATCTTTGCCGGCACGCGCGACCGCAAGCCGACCGGCATGGCCGAAGTGTCGCTGACGCTGATTGATCCGGAGGAGTATCCCGGCGCTGATGCCGACGCAGCTACTGAGATCGATATCCAGGACGAACTGCCGAGCGCAGCCGAAGTCTTGAAGAACGCAGCCGCTCGCCCTGACGTCGACAATCCGGACAAGAACTGGGACGAGGCCGCTATTCGCGCCCGCGCAGCCGAAGAAACCGAGCGCGCGGTGGAAGATGCTCAACCGGGGAGAACTGAAGAAGTGGAAGTGCCGCGGTCGAAAGTCACGACCATCGCGGTTGCCTTTCCTGACGACGAACCGGTTTTCGCGTTGCCATCTCAGGGGTTGGCGACTGTCACGCCGATCTCTTCGGCGGCCGTTATCGCGGCACCGGAAGTAGTTCTCAAAATCCGACGCCGTAAATTCAACCAGCAGCAATTTCACGCGGGAGAGATTGTGGTGACGCGGCGACTGTTCCGTTCCGGCGACAGCGAATATCTGCTCAATGGAAAACTGTGCCGCCTGCGCGACATTCAGGAACTCTTCATGGGCACCGGCCTGGGACCTGAAACCTACGCTCTGATCGAACAGGGACGCATTGGCCAGATTCTCAGCAGCCGCCCGACCGACCGCCGGGCGATTCTTGAAGAGGCAGCCGGAATTACGAAGTTCAAGACCAAGAAGCGCCTCGCCGAAGCCCGCCTTGAAGATGCCAAGCTCAATCTGGCGCGCATCAACGATATTTTTGACGAAGTCACGCGCCAGATGAATTCGTTGAAACGCCAGGCTTCGAAAGCAGAACGCTATGCGAAGCTGCGCGATGAGATGCGTGCTCAGCTGCGAGTGGTCCTGGCCAGCAAGTTTGCCGCGATCGAGCACGAGAGCACCGAACTCGACGCACAACTCAACGTGCTGGCCGAGGATATGCAGCACCGCGCCGAAGCCGTACAGCAACTCGAAGCCGAGCACGGCGAAGGTACCGAACGGGGTTATGCCATCGAGAGTGAGCTACGCGAGAATCGTGACCGCTTGAGTCAGCTCGCGATGGAAATCGATCGCGCGCATGCCCGCCGCCGGCACAACGACGAACGTTGCGCCGAGTTGCTGGCTCGTTCCGCCTCAGCCGATGCGGAATTGGCCCAGGCGCGCCACCGCCTGACGTCGCTTGAAGCCGAGCGTGATTCCAACCGGCAGGTGCTGGAATCCGCCGCCGCCGATTTGGCTGCCGCGCAGCATGAGCTTGCTCTCTCGCAGCAGGAGGCCGTCGCGGCGGCGACAGCACTGGCGGAATTAGAACGCCAGCAGGAAGAGTCCCGTGTCGCAATCTTTGACACTGTTTCCTCGGTTTCGCGTGTTCGCAATCAGTTGGCTCAGGCCGAAGAGCGCCTGGCTGGCGCAGACCGTGAAGCGCGACGGCTCCAAACTGAAATCGCTACGGCGAATCTTCAGGTTGAAGCTTTCGGCGGACAGCGCGGGCAACTCGCGCTTGAGTTTGAAACGGTTGTGCAGCGTGTCGCGGGAATCACGGAAGAGCTAAGCCAGCTGCGGCGCTTGATCGAAACTAAACGCCGCGAGGAAACGAAGGCCAAGACGAATCTCGACGGGCTTCGCGCTGAATTTGCCACGGCTCTCGGCAAGAAGGGATCCTTGGAAGCGGTGATCGCCGAGCACGGATATTCCACCGAATCCGTGCGCCGGCTTTTCCAGTCGGGAGTGATGCAGGGCGGTCTCGCGCCCGTCGGCGTGCTCGCGGATTTTCTCGAGGTCGAACCGCGGTTTGAGCGCGTGGTCGAAGACTTTCTGCGGGACGAGTTAAATTACATCGTGGTCAAGTCCTGGGACGCTGCTGACGAGGGCTTGCGGCTGCTGCGCAGCGACGTCGATGGCCGCGCCACGTTCCTGGTTCATCCCGAAGATTCGCAAGCCAAGTTCTCTTTTATCCTCGACGAAGCCGCTCATTGCGCGCCGCCTACGGCTTCCATCGTGCCGCTGAAGAACACGATTCGGGTTCTTGACGGATTTGGAAAGTCGCTCGAAGTGATTCTGCCCAAGTTGCGCGACGGCTACATCGTTCCTGGTTCCGATGTCGCGCGCGGGCTCGCGCTGGAGAATCCGGACGCATTTTTCCTTTCGCAATCCGGCGAATGCTTTCACAACGTGACGGTCACCGGGGGCAAGCAGCGCGCCGAAGGTCCGCTTTCGATGAAGCGCGAGCTCCGAGAGGTTCTTCGTCAGCTGGATGAGTTGGAGCGTGCTCTGCGTGAAGAAGAAATACGAGTACTCACGCTGGGCAGGGAGATTAAGGACTTCGCTTCCCTGCTGGAACGTCTGGAAGGCGAAAAGCGAGAAGCCGAGCATCAGTCGATGACGTCCAGCCACATGCTGCAGCAGCTCGATTCGGAGATGGCCCGCGTCACAGAGCGGATGAGCGTTTCGCAAGCGGAATTGCAACGGTTGGGCGCAGAACGGGCCGAGCAGCAGTCGATCATCATCGGACGCCAGCAGGAAATCGCCGGGCTTGAGCAGACCCGCGCTCAGCTTGAACAGCAAATGGCGGCAGCACAGGAATCTCTTGCCGCACAGCGTCAACGTCGCGAAGACGCCGCCCAGGCTAGTTCGCAACGTGTGGCGCGAGTCGCGGCGCTCGAAGAGCGCCATCGGTCTGCCACCAGCGCGCTCGGGCGTATTGATTCTTTGTTCACCGAAATGAATGAACGCATTCATGCGCTCATCTCGCAGATCGAAGCCGCAGCCGCCGAGAAGCTGCAGCGGGAAGCCGAGAATTTTCGACTGGAGCAACAGGCTGCCGACTTTGAGGCTGAACGGAACGCGGGTCAGGCGCGGGAGGGCTTGCTGCAATTCGAAAAAGATCAACTCCGCGCCCGTCTTGCTGAGATTGACGGCCTTCTGCGAACTGCCCGGCAGTTGCTCGACCAGGCCCGCGACCGCCGCGGAGAAATTCAGGCTGCCGCCGCAAAGCTGCAAGCCGATGCAATGTACATGGCCGAAACTTGTTTGAACGAGCTCGGAATCGAGCCCCCGGCGCTGCTCGCGGACACCACGATCACATGTGTCACAGGTGACGAACTCGCCGCGTGCGACCAGTCTTATCGCGAGATGCGCGCCAAACTCGAGGCCATGGGACCCGTGAACATGATGGCGCTCGAAGAATATCGCGAGACCGCCGAGCGCCATACTTTTCTCGATGCCCAGCGTAAGGACCTCATTTCCTCCATCGAAAACACCACGGCGACGATCCGTGAAATCGATGAAGTCTCGCGGCAGAAATTCCAGGAGGCTTTCGCCAGGATCAATGAGAACTTCCAGGCAACTTTCAAGAAGCTATTCGGCGGCGGCCATGCTTTCATGAAGCTCACCGACGAGGAGAACTCCGCCGAGAGTGGCATCGACGTGGTCGCTTCTCCTCCCGGCAAGCGCCTGCAGAGCGTGCTGCTGCTCTCCGGCGGAGAGAAGGCGCTCACCGCGCTCGCGCTGCTGGTGGGCATCTTTCAGTTCACGCCCAGCCCGTTCTGCATCCTTGACGAGGTCGACGCTCCCCTCGACGAGGCCAATATCGGGCGCTTCACCGAACTGGTGAAAGAGATGAGCATCAAAACCCAGTTTGTCCTGATCACTCACAGCAAGAAGACGATGAGCATCGCTCCTGTGCTTTACGGCGTGACCATGCAGGAGCCTGGCGTATCGAAACTGGTCTCAGTCCGCTTCGGGGCGGCGTAACACAATGGGAGCAGTGCTGCTCGGGCCGGAGTTACTATGACAAAGTACCAAGCTTTGAAGATAGTATCTTTCTAAGATAGTATCTTCCGTAATCTTTCCGCCCCACGACTCAGCCTGTACTATCAGTCCAAGCCTTAACGCAGGCGCATCTCTGGGAAATTTGTTTCTAAATTCCTTCCGAAGGAAGCCATCGTCTTTATGTCTTCTCCTACGACTGCCGTATCGAGTGTGGCTACTGGAGCGGCAACCGCCGCAGTTCCCGCAGTTGCGCCGATTTCGACTCCCGCACTGCTGGCAGCGATGCTGAGGACTTCTCCAAAGATTAGCGATCTCTTTTTTTCCCCCGGTAAGCCGCCTCTTGTAGAAGTGAGCGGGAAATTGGCTGCCACGGGAGCACGCGCCCTCACCTGTGAGGATACCCAGCGCATTGCCTCCGATCTTATTGGTAACAACCAACATGCGATTAGTAACTTGAAAGAACTCGGTTCCTGTGATGTGTCTTATAGCTTGCAGGGGGCGCATCGATTTCGGGTTAATATCTTCATGCAGCGCGGTTCCTGCGCGGTCGTAATGCGGGTAATTCCCAGCAAGGTCCCAGACTTTGAAACGCTGAACTTGCCTTCCGAATTAGAGAAGATTGTGGGGCTGCGCAACGGAATTGTGCTGGTAACGGGGCCGACCGGCTCCGGCAAGTCTTCTACTCTGGCGGCAATCATTGACAAAATTAATAAAGAACAGTCTTATCATGTGCTGACTATCGAGGATCCTATCGAGTTCCTGCATCCTCACAAAAACTGCATCGTGAATCAACGGGAATTGCACAGCGACACGCCCAGTTTTGCCCTCGCGCTAAGAGCAGCGCTCCGTCAGGCTCCGAAAGTGATTCTCGTAGGAGAGATGCGAGACAAGGAAACTATCGAAATCGCCATGGAGGCAGCCGAAACGGGCCACTTGGTGCTCTCCACGCTGCATACCATCGACGCGTCGAAGACGGTTGAAAGGATTGTAGGAGTTTTCCCGATGGCCGAGCAGCACACTCTGCGGAACCGACTGGCGAAGAGCTTTCGCTACATCATTTCCCAGAGACTGATTCCTCGTAAGGATGGCAAGGGCCGCGTTGCAGTACTTGAAATATTGAAGTCCACTTTGCGCACGCGCGAGTATGTCGAAAAAGGCGAAAGCGAAGGCAAGACGTTGCTCGACGCCATGCGCGTCGGCGACCAGGAGGGCATGCAGCATTTTGACGGCAACATCGAGAAACTGATACGCGAGGGAACCATCGATCTCGATACAGGCTTGGCCTACGCCACCAATCCGGATAACCTTCAGCTGGATTTGTCCGATCTGGCGCTGTCCGCACCGCCCGATCCGCTTCTTGAGACCAGCGCCACATGAGTAAACTTTGCTCGGCCAGCCGATTTCCTTAACGCAAGAGCTGAAAGTTGCGCCGGCCACTTTTCCACGCTCATCCTCAGGTTTTCCACAACCAGCCCGCCCCAGCGCCCGGCTAGGATCGCTTCCCGCCACGTCCTTAGCGGGCAATGTTTTCCTTCTCAAGGGGATATGGGCCCCGTTCAACTTTCTAATCTCTTTCGTTGACAAAAATTTCTGACAGTCTAAAATACGCCACGCTGCTTACCTGTAAAATTTCCCTATGAGCCCTAATCTTCTCGATCCCGTAGTACTACAAACTGATTTCAAGGACCTTCACCTTCACGCCAGCGGCAAAGTCCGTGACGTTTACCAGTTGGATAATGAGAGTCTGCTATTTGTCGCCACTGATCGTATTTCTGCCTTTGACTATGTGCTGGCAACTGGCATTCCTCACAAAGGCCGCGTCCTAAGCCAGATTTCGCTGTTCTGGTTCAAGTTCCTTTCCGACATCGTTCCAAACCATGTCATCACTGCCGAGGTTGAGGGTTATCCCCAGGTGCTGCAGAAATATGCGGGCCAGTTGCTTGGACGCTCAATGGTAGTGCAGCGCGCCGAGATGTTTCCCGTCGAATGCGTCGTGCGCGGATATATTTCGGGTTCGGCCTGGAAGGAGTATCAGGCAAGCGGCAAGGTCTGCGGCATCGAATTGCCCAGTGGCCTTCGCGAATCGGAAGCCTTCCCCGAGCCTATTTTCACCCCCGCCACCAAGGCAGTGAGCGGCCATGATGAGAACATTTCGTTTTCCCGCATGTGCGCTATTCTGGGCGCGGAGAACGCGAGCTACCTGCGCGAGTTAAGTTTGCGGATCTATAAAAAAGCTGCCGCGTACGCCCGCCAACGCGGTATCATCATCGCCGACACAAAGTTTGAGTTTGGACGCACCGCCAAGGGAATCACGTTGGCGGATGAGGTGCTCACGCCGGACTCGTCCCGCTTCTGGCCCGCAGATAAGTACGCGCCGGGACGATCGCAGGAGTCCTACGACAAGCAATACGTTCGCGATTACCTGGAACAGATTCGCTGGAATAAGCAACCGCCCGCGCCAGCGCTGCCGGCCGAAGTGGCTGCCCGGACCAGCGAAAAGTATCTTGATGCCTATTTCCAGATTACTGGGCACAAATTGGATGTGTAGGCGAGGAACCGTCCGCGAAAGCGCGGACAGGAGAATAGCGTGACCCCGGCGGACTGGATGATTGTCGCGGTCGTGCTGCTGAACGTGGTGTTAGCCGCCATCCACGGCTTCTTCGCAGAGGCCCTGAGCATGGCTGGTCTGACGGTCGGCTACATCGTGGCCGCCTGGCAGTATCAGAGGCTGGCGGCGTGGTTCATGTCGTTCTTGAAGTCGGAGTTGATGGCCGAGATCTTTGGGTTTCTCATCATTTTTTTCGCGGTATTGCTGCTGTTCGGCATCGCCGGACGGCTCGCGCGAAAGATGATGAAGGCCGCTGGATTGAGCGGGTTCGACCGCTTTTTGGGGGCGTTGCTGGGTTTGGTAAAGGGCGGGTTAGTTGTGGCCGTGGTTTTGATGGGACTGACCGCGTTCGCGCCGACCTCGCCCATGTTGGAGGATTCCCTGCTGGCGCCTTACTTTCTGGTGGTCGGAAGGGCCGCGATTTGGGTGGCGCCATCGGATATGCGAGCGCGCTTCTATGAAGGGCTCGATTTTCTGCATCGAGCGCCGAAGGATTTGACCAGCACTCCCGCTTCCAAGCGGAAATGAATGTTGGGGCGAACGGACGTCAAGAGCCAGTTAGTCAAAAAAGACATCGAACGAAGAGAGAGACTACCGTGAAAGATCAACTGGAAGCACTCATCCTGCAGATGTACAAGAGCAACATTCTCTATTCCGAGGGTGTGCGCGAATTCAAGAAGCGCTTTATCCTCACCGTCCTCCAGGAAAACAAGGGCAACCAGTGCCGCGCCGCCCGCGAGCTGGGGATGCATCGCAACACGCTCAGCCGCACTATCGATGAACTTAAGATCGATGTCCGCCAGCTTCGGGACGGGGTCAAGCGACCGCCGCGGAGCGCACGGCCGATGTCTATGGATAAAAAGGCTGTGCGGTAGGAATTCGCTCCCGAACGCTCATTCCCCGGAAGGTTTGTTTCAGCCTTCAGCCCAGCCTTGTTCGATCACTTAGAGAGCAATAAATAAGGCAGCCCTTGCAGGCTGCCTTATCGCTGGCGGAATCATTTCGATTCCCCACCGCTATTGTGATTGTGAAGCCGGTTTGTGATGTACCGGAGGCTTCTTGGCCGGAGTGGGGGTAGCCGCCTTCAGCAACTTGCCCTTCTCCATGGTCATCATGAACGGGCTCGGCGTGTAGGACGCTGGCTCGCCCTGGAAGTCCAGACTGGCGCCTTCTTTGGGAATGAGCCGCAGCGGAACTTTCTCTTCGAAGGTAAGAGTAATATCCGCCTTCTTCGCATCGATGTCATCGGAGCTGCCGGCAATATCGAACTCAGTAGCTGTTGCTTTGATGACAGTGCCTTGCATCTGCACTGCCTTGCCCTTAATCGCGTTCCAGACTACATCCTGATCTTCCTTCGAACCGTTGGTGAATATAAACTGCCAGGTTGCGAAATCCATCTTCTCTGGGGGCGTAGACGTTACCATGTTGTGTGCCTGCTCGGCCGGGCTGGGGGCGGGTTTAATCGTAAATCCTGGCGGCGGATCCGGATTAGCTTTGGCCTGAGCCAGAACGTCGGTCCAACCATCTTCACCGGCGTGATACTTCACATACAAACCTTTGGCGTACTTCTCGATTTGCGTCTGGTATTGCGCATTAGGGGCGACTGTAGAAGCACGAGCTGCAAACCAGATCGCATTGATCGGGTCAGGAGCAACATTCGGATCCGGCGGCGTAGGGCCCGCATAGGCTAGCGCGAGAGGATAGACAACGCTGAAGTCTTTCTGTGACTCGGGGCTGCTATCAACGGCAATGCGCAGCGCTTTACGCCCCGTATCATAGTCCTTGTCGGTGAGAGCCGCGATGCCGATGGCGGCATTAAAGATCCCAGTCATCTGATCTTTCATCTTCTGAAAATCGGCGTCAGACGTGCCCTCCGGCTTGGTGAATTTTGGCAGACAATCCAGACCCATCTGTCCATACTTTTTGGCATCCACTAAATCCTGCTTGGCGTTGGGATCGCCGCCTTGGGCTTTCAGACGATTGAAGAATGCCAGCAGCGCCATCGCTCGTACGTTGCAGGGATCGGCCGCCACGAGTTTGACGGCGGTGTCGATGGTTTTCTGCTGGTTATTGGTCTGCTGGTAGTCCTGCATCAGCGTTTGCAGCGCGGCGACTTTCATCACGCTGTTGGGATACTGCGTCATAAAGGCTTCGAGGCCGCTGATCTGAGCCGTGGGGTCCTTCTGCTGAATGGCGCCGACATAAGCGTTGTATTCAGCAGGGTCCTTAATAACTGGCGCCTGAGCTGGCGCCGCTGCAGGCGCCGCGGACGGTTGTGATTGCGCCGACGAGGCGGACGGTTGGGCCGGTGTTGCTTGACCCTGTGGTGGTTGCGCAGGCTTGGCGGCGTCCTGGGCCACTGCCAGCGCAGCAACCCCAAGCACAACCGTAACCAGAATCTTTTTCATCAGTGTATGGCTCCTTGGCCTTAGGGAATCAGCATCTCGGGAAAACAATTTGCAGACCACTTGACCCAGCACTTCGGGTTTGCCGGATTATAAGTACCTCTTCTTCCGAAGGCAAGCGACTTCCCAATGACAGTCGCGTCTATTGTATAAGATGCACATGGTGTACACCGCAGATGGTTCTCATTTGCTCGTCAGCGAGCGCTTGGGCGAAAAATGGAGGCCATTCTAATGAATGCAGTTCAAGCAACCACGGCTCGCCCATTGGGTGGGCAAGTGGCGGTCATAACCGGCGCGGGTCGAGGCATCGGAGCAGCGATTGCGCATAAGTTGTCGTACTTAGGCGCTACGGCGGTCCTTTGTGGGCGTACTCGCGAGCGTCTCGAATCAACTGCAGAAACGATTGCTCAGGCGGGTGGTAAGGCCCAGATTGTCCCTTGCGATGTGACTGAGCTTCAGTCGGTTGAAGGCGCGGCCAAGCGCGTGGAAGCCCTGCTCGGCCGTGTCGACATCCTGGTTAACAACGCCGGCATCGGGGGGTTCGGCGGCCCGCTGCACCAGCTTCCGCCCGATACGTGGGATCAGATCCTTAACACGAACTTGCGCGGCGTCTACTACGCTGTGCGAGCTTTCGCTCCGCTCATGATTCGTGCGCGCTCCGGCCACATCATCAACATTTCGTCCTTAGCAGGAAAGAACGCGCTGCCGAACGGCGCTGCCTATGCTGCCTCAAAATGGGGATTGAATGGACTGAGCTACTCGTTGGCCGAAGAGTTGCGCGGCCACGACATCCGCGTGGCTGTAATCTGCCCCGGCTCGACGAATACTGACCTAAGCCCGCACGCCGGCAAGGATCAAGCGAAGATGCTGCAACCGGAAGACGTGGCCCGCACTGTGGCCATGCTGGTAACGCAAAGTCCACAATCGTTCGTGAGTGAGATTCTCCTGAGGCCGACGCAGAAGCCCTAACTAGGGACGATTTACTTCTTGAACAGATTCTCAAATGCCTGCCGCGCGTCGTTCGGCCGCAGGCTGGCGGGAGTGGAAGTCTCCTTCTCTCGGGTGACGCGGATTTCGTAGAACGTGCAATCGTTGCGCACGTCTTTCTTGGCCACGCGCTCCCTCACCGGCTGCATGCACTCGAACCGGCTTCCCGGATCGAAATACATGCACTGTTTGCAGGAATGCAATTCGAAGCCGCACTTAGGACAAAGCCCCGTGGGCGGAATCGCCTGCAAAACCGTGCCACACTGGGCGCAGCGGGAAACCGCGCGGGTCCCGGGCATATTCACCTGTTTTGGACCCATGCTGTAGTCGCGTCTTGCCGGCGGCACCGGAGCCGCCTTTTCTACCGATTCTTTGCGCGGCCGTTCCTCGCGGTCCCGGTCTTGGTATCCATGCTGTCGGTATTTCGCTGCCACACTGCCTCCGCGGCCACGTTGGCGTATTGTCTCGCCAGAAGCCACTCACGGCAAGCCCAAAGCTCGTAGGATCTTCTTTTTTACTCAGTACTCCGTGTGCGCAACTCAGTTCGCTACAATGAAAGCATGATCCATGAGATCTTCCCTGTCGGCCCGCTGCACTGCAATTGCTCGATTATTGGCGATGAGACCACTCGGGAAGCGATGGTCATCGACCCCGGCGACGACATTGACGACGTCCTCGCACTGCTTCGCAAGCATAACCTGCAAGTCAAGCACATCGTCATCACCCATGCCCATATCGATCATGTGGGCGGTGCGATGAAATTGCGCGCGGCCACGGGAGCGCCGATCCTGCTCAACCAGAACGATCTTGCTCTGCTCAAGATGCTCGACATGCAGGCCGCCTGGATCGGCGTGGCGCCCCCAGGCGCGGTAGAAATCGATCAGAGCGTTACTACCGGCGACAGCGTAAAAGCCGGCGCGCATGCGGCCAGCATTCTGCACACGCCCGGGCACACCGAAGGCAGCATCTGCCTTTACTTCCCTGCCGAAAAAATTCTGCTTGCGGGCGATACGCTGTTCGCCGGATCCATCGGCCGCACCGATCTCCCCGGTGGATCCATGCAAAAGATTATGCAATCGCTGCGTGGTACCGTGCTCGCTTTGCCTGACGATACGGTGGTTGTTCCCGGCCATGGCCCCCTGACTACCATTGGAGAGGAACGCGAGAACAATCCGTTTTTAGTGAAGCACTGAAGAAGGGTGATAGAGACGTTGCCGGCAGCGTCTACAGATTCGCCATCTCCAAGACTCGCTTCAGTGCCTCCGCGAACTCTTCCTTCGAACCGATCAAGCTCAGCACCAGGTGCCCGTCGCTCGGGAAGTCGTAGAAATGCCCCGGATGCACCAACACCGATTTGCGGCGCAGCAGATTGACGGCTAACTCCTCATCGGTCTGAGTTACCGGAACGCGCAACACCGCGTACCATCCGCCCTCAACGCTCAAACGCTGACAAGCCTTTTGTCCGGCAAGCTGGCGGTCGAGTTCGGCAAGATTCGTGAGCGCGCGGTCCAGCAACTGCTGCTGAATGCTCTGCCGCTGATCCAGCAACACTGGGAGCGCCCACTGGATCGGCGCATTCATCGAAAGATAGGTGTCGGCGATTACTTCCAGCCGTTCCTGCGCTGCTTCAACCTTTCCCGCCGGGCCAGTGGTGACGATCCATGCCACTTTCATTTGCGGCAGCGCCGAGATCTTGGATACTCCACTCAGAGTAAAGGTGAGCACATCCCGATTGGCGGCAAAACTCAGCTGCGTCCTCCGATCGTGAGCGTAGTCGAGAAACACTTCGTCCGAGATTAACGCGAGTTCGCATTCGCGGCAAAAGCGGTTCAGAGATTGCTGCTCGTGAAGATGTATGAACGAACCCGTAGGATTGTTGGGATGGACAACCACCACGCCGCGGGTTCGCTCCGTCACCGCCTTCTCCAGTGAAGGAAAATCCACCTGCCAGCCGTGATCGTAGATCAAGGGATACAGCACCAGCTTGACGTCCTGCAAGTCCGCCAGGAACTCAAACAAGGGATAACTCGGCTTTGGAACCAGCAACTCCTCTCCGGGATTACACAGCAAGCGGAAAACGAAAGAATAGCCTTCGCTTGTGCTCGTTGTGAGAGTCAGCCGCTCAGGGTCGAGGTTGTGAATCCCGTGCTGAGTCTTGTAATACGATGCCACCGCTGTGCGCGCGCTGGGCAAGCCTTTCGGCTGTGGATCGTAATCCAGTGCTTGTGGCGACGCCAGCGATTGAAGAATGCGCGGCTCGTCGTAGACCAAGCCAACTCGCGTTGGATTAGAGATCGTCAGATCGAGCACGCTAGCGCCGCTCGATCGCACCTCTTCGAGCGTTTCCGTCAGGCGGTTGCGCGTAAGCTTCCAATTGGTGCGGTCGGAAAACATCCTCACAGAGCCTAACACCACTCTTAATCGTCTTGGCGCGAAGAGTTCCGTAATGGAGGGTTGTTTGGCTTAAGGTCTTGCCCAATCAAAGGGCTTAAACGAGGTCTCGAAAATTGCTGTGCCTCATGGTTCGCAGAGGGATGTGTTACGCGAGACAGACGGCCATCCCGAACCAAGTGTTCATAGGCCTCCTCCCAGGAGACGACAGAATCATCGTCTAACAGCCAGTGGGCGTACGCAGCTTCGTCACACCATTTGGCAAGGCGTGGCATAACTTTGGCGTGAGCGTTGGAGCCGCGAAATGCCTTCATCGACCGCTCACTATCCCAAACCGTCAGAGTCCAGAAAGTTCGTTTGACATCTATGAGAAGTTTCCCGCCTAAGAATCCGGCCGCACGAACAACCTGGCGCTGCGAGAGAAAGGTCTGCCACACGAACGCTGGAAGGTACGCGATGGAGCGAACGCGAAGACGTGTGACGGATGCAAGCATGTTCTGCCTTCTACGGCTGCAAGTAGAAGCCCAACTCCTCGGGCTGAGTCAAAGTCCTGGTCGCGTCGTATTGCCGCCGTGCTTGGCGGACGGCAACGATCTTTCTCTGAAACTCACCCGCCAGGGTGTCATAGCGCACCAAGACATTATCGAGCCAGTACGGCTCGTATTCCTGCAGCCATGCTTCACGGTACATCTGGCTCAAGCGCGTAGTCACATCGCGCAAGTCTTCCAACCGTGCATTGATCGCGGTGATTTCTTCGAGATCGTTGCCCACGCGGTCGGCATCTGTCTGGTTCTGAAAGGCATCCCAATAAAACTTGCTGATTTCTTGCGTGAACTCGGCCTTCATACCAAGTGCGTCCCAACGCCAGGCGCCCAGCGTCATGTCCGCTAGCGTGTCCTGATTTGCGTGCGCCTTAGCGCCATTGCGATACAAAGACTCCAGGGCGTGCTCTGCGCCCAAACGCATCTCAGAAGCGGCCGCCGCGATCTTCTGCATCATCTTGGCTCCTTCCGGCGTGAAAGGATCGATCCAGAACAAATCGTCGGTCTCAGTATCGACTTTGATGTTAGCTAGCGTCTGGTGGCCGCGATCCAGATTCTCGATTACACCGCGGAACGTGGACTCGTGGTTACGGTAGAAGGCCCAGTCGTAGGCGTCCTTGAACTGGTCGATATTCGACTCGCCCGCTTGCCATCCCGCAGCGGCGCCGAAGATCAGCGCCGGCCATGCCATCCCGTAGATCGACTCGCCGTCGTCGTTCCAGGTGGTGTTGAGCACGCCCATCGCGCCCAGGTTCTGACCGTCGCGCACAAAGTTTCTGATATTCACTAAGCCAACATCCAGGTTCGGCCAGAGTTGGTTCCAGTTGTTCGCGCCTGGGGCAACGACTACCCGCAGGCCCGCATCGCGATACGGTTTGATGATGTTGTCAAAACTCGGCTTCGCGTCATAATCCCACGGGACGGCAATCATGTCCTTGGGCAAAATGCCGAGCAATTCCGGATACTTTACCGCAATGTCGCCCCAGAACATGAGCTGCTTGTGATACGGCTGAAGGATCGCACTGACCTTCTGCATGTGCTCGAGATAAACTCGGCCGAGCCCGACTTCTGCCGCCCGCGCCGCAGTTTGCCCGTGGCCGAGTTCAAACGTCTCGTCGCCTCCGACATGTAGGAACGGCCCGGGAAAAAGCGGTACCAGGTCGGCGTACATTGCTTTAATCAGTTCGTAGGATTGTTCTTTGGTCGGAGTAAGTACGTGACCGTGCGGCCGTTCCGCAAGGTCGGAATAAATTTCATACTTCAACATGTGGTGGAGATGGCCAAACGTCTGCTGCTCCGGCAGAATCGTGACATAAAGCTTCTTCGCATAATCGACAATCGTGTCGATTTCCCGCGGGGTGAGGGCGGCTTCTTTCGGTGCGACTAGGGGCTGGCTTGTGAAATCGAAAATATGCTCCATGTAGAGAGCGAACAGATTCACCTTGTAGGCGGCCAGTGTGCGGATCTGGCGCTTCATGTAATCTTCAGTAGGAATAGGGCCCCGGCTGATGTCGTCCTGCACGCCGCGCCATTCCATGCTCGGCCAGTCGCGAATCAAAACTGCGGGGCAGATCAGACTATGGCCCTCCTCATGTATCAATTGCCGCAATGTCTGCACGCCGTAGAATAGTCCCTGGCCAGTGTTTGCCGCGACGATCAAGTGCGTGCTATCTGCAAACAGCAGGTAGCCCTGGTCGCCGATGGAATCCGACTTCAGACCTTTCGATTCCAGGAACTCGCGCACGTTGCGGTCCTGCAGGCGAGCCAGAACGATCGCGCCCTCCTCTTGTCTCGATTCTGCCTTCGATTCCGCCCTGGCCCCCGTGATGTTTAACTTCAACCCAGACTGATCGCGGATCTCATCCGCCAGGGTTTCTGCCGCAATCCGGTCTTCGGCTTGATGTCCAAACTCTACGAGGATTCTCGTGGTCGGCTTTACCTGGAAGTTGCCTTCCCGCACGCGAACTTCTTTGGGCTCCGGAATCAGCTTGAGCTGACTCTCCGGGCCCGGAGATGCAATGGACATCGCAGAAATCGGAAGCAGAAGAACAATGGGGAGAAAAAGGAACACAACTTTTTTCATTCGTATCCTTGAAACAAAATTAACACCGCTACATTGTAGCGAGAACAATCGACTATTTTGCGAACGCCTCTTTGTTTACAACGTAAGGCATCTTGGTGATGTCGCCGCCGTAGTTATTTTCCAGCACATCAATCAATCCTTGGACGCAGCGTCCCGCCATGCCTTTGTTAGGGTCAGTGGAGAGGCGCGTGATGCGCGCGGCGCTGGCGAAGTGCGGGAATAGGCGGCAGCGGTCGGCGATGGCGGGATCGCGAAGAGGCGAATCGGCAGGCAGCGGCTCTTTTTCGTACACATCGAGGGCGGCGCCGGCGATCCAGTTTTCGCGCAGCGCTTTCACCAACGCGGCCTCGTCGATTACGGGACCGCGCGAGTCGTTGACCAGAAATGCTGTCGGCTTCATCAGCTTCAGAGTCCGCTCGTTGAATAGATGATAGGTCGGCGTCGCGCTTTCTCCGGGACGCAACAGGGGCACATGCACGCTGACGAAGTCGGCATGGAGCAACGCCTCTTCGAAGGTCACATACTTGATCCAGTTCTTTTCTTTCGTGATGCCGCGGGCGTGGCGCAAATCCATGCTTTCTTGAATGGCCTTAATGTAATCGTGATTTTCGTAAGCCGGGTCGTAGCACAACATGTTCATGTCGAAGCCAGCGCACTTTTTGATCATGGCGAGGCCGATTCGCCCCGTGCCAATGATCGCGATGGTTTTGCCGGTAACTTCATCGCCCAGAAACGGCAGGTAGGGATGCCAGTAGCCCCACTGGTTGTCGCGGGTGAGATGCTCGGCTGGCCACATCTTGCGCGCCAGTATGCCGAGCATGAAGAAGGCGAACTCCGCGGTTGCTTCGGTCAGAACGTCTGCCGTGTGGGTGAAAGGGATCTTGTAACGGTTGGCGTCGGCGCGGTTGATGTTGTCGAAGCCGACCGCATCCTGCGCCACAACTTTCAGCGTGCTCTTGCCGGCTTCGAAGACCTCGGCGTCGATGGGATCGCGTAGCGTGGTGATCAGGCCGTCGATACCGGACTTCACCTTGTCGATAATCAGGCTCTTCGGTGGCGCCTCCGGTTGCGGATAGACCTCGACTTCGTAGCCGCGGCCGCGCAGCAGGTCAATGGCTTCTCCAATGTCGCAGGTGGCAAAAACGCGAAATTTCTTGCTCATGCTGTTCCTTGTAAGGAAATAGGTGCCGGATCAAACTTCTCAGAATAAGTTACTCGAATTTCCAGCGAGTTGTCTTTCCAATGAAATGTTTCTCCCACAGTCCAAACACAACGCGAGGCCGCACCGCGAAGACTGGTTCTTTCATCGAGAGGATATCCTGCTGCATGCCCTTCATGTCGAACTTGTACTTTCGCTCATAGACAGGCAAGAACTTGCGACGGGCTGGCACGTCGGCGATTTCAGCCGTGCCTTCGACGATGACCGCTTCGTTCGCGAGTTCGGTGCAGACGATGCAGTTGGCATTTTGCGCCAGATTGCGAGCCTTGCGCGATTTGCTGCCGGTGCTGAACAGCAAGCGGCCGTCCTGCCACAGGCCCCAGACCACCATCGTATGAGGTGACCCGTTGAGTTTGACAGTGGTGATCCAATAATTGTGCGACTTCTTAAGGCGCTGCTCGGCCCATGACCAGGGCAGGAGGCCTTTCTTGCCTTCTGGCAGGCCGTAGCCGGGAGCATATGGGCGGCTGGACTTAGGCTTTTGAATTTGTTTCGAAGGCATGAATGCGATCCGCGCTCAGACCTCAGAGATTCTTGCGCGTCCACTGGTCGATGCGATCTAGCGCTTGCTGCAGGTTCTCCAACGAATTGGCCACGCTGAAACGCAGATAGCCTTCGCCGAACGCGCCGAAGGCTGTGCCGGAAAGCGCCGCCACCCGAGCTTGCTCCAGCAAAGCATCGGCCAGCGGTTTCGATTTCCATCCGGTCTTCATGATGTTGGGAAATACGTAGAACGCGCCTTTCGGCATGCGGCAGGAGAAGCCTTTGATCTTGTTCATGCCGGCGACGAACACGTCGCGGCGGCGCTTGAATTCGGAGCACATGTGATCCACTGAACTCTGATCGCCGCGCAGAGCCTCGATGCCGGCCATTTGGGTAAAGCTGGCCGTGCAGGAATTGGAATTCGTCATCAGGCGCGTCATGTGCGCTGCCAGGTCGGCGCGCATCACTCCATAGCCCATGCGCCATCCGGTCATGGCATAGGTCTTCGAGAACCCGTCGAGAAGGATGGTGCGCTCCTGCATTCCGGGCACGGACATGATGGAAAAGTGCTCGCCTTCGAAAAGAAGACGGCTGTAGATTTCATCCGACAACACCATAACGTTGCGATCGCCGATGGCATTGGCCAACTGCTCAACATCTTTGCGCTCCATTACGCCACCGGTGGGATTGTGCGGCGAATTCAGAACGATCAGCTTCGTGCGATCAGTGATGAGAGCTGCGAGTTCGTTTACGTCGAGAGAGAAATCACGTTCCTCGCGGAGATGAATAGCAACCGCGCGGCCACCCACGTAGTGGATCATCGACTCGTAAATCGGGAAGCCGGGATTGGGGTAAATCACCTCATCCCCTTCGTCAATTAGCGCCAGCATCGTAAAGAAAATAATTGGCTTACCACCTGGAACTACTACCACTTCTTCTGGGGAAACCTTCACGGCGCGAGTGCCGCTAACGTAATCGGCGATGGTTTGCCGGAGGTCGGGCAGTCCGGCAGAGGGACCGTAGTGGGTCCAGCCGTTATGCAGGGCGTTCACACCGGCTTCGATGACATTGGAAGGAGTGTCAAAATCGGGCTCGCCAATCTCCAGATGAATAATGCTCTTGCCCTGGCGCTCGAGCGCCCGCGCCTTGTTCAGAACTTCGAAAGCAGTCTCGGTTCCGAGCCGGGACATGCGCTGAGCGAGTTGCAATTCGTGCTGCGTGGTTGGTGACATGAAGACCGGATGCTCCTAAGAGAGTAAACCGCTCATTATACGCGGGAAATGTGGCGTTTTTGAAAGAGGCCATCCGTCGGCAGTTAGTGCAAAACGACTCGGGAACGGCGTCCGCGAAACATCGGCTAGGGAACCAGTCGCTTGCTGCGCAGGAATTCGCGAGCGACTTCCGTCACGTCGCGGTGCTGGCCGTCGAGAGCGTAGTTCAATTGCTGCATTTCCTGATCGGTAATCTTGCCGTCTAGCTGAGCCAGAGCTGCGCCAACTTCAGGGTGCTGCTGCAAGACTTGCTGCCGAATTACTGCAACCGCTTCGTAGGGAGGAAAATAGTGGCGGTCGTCTTCCAGCACAAATAAATCGAGCGCCGGAATCAAACCATCGGTGGCGTTTCCGGCGGCGATATCGATCTGATGAGCTTTCAATGCGGGAGCCAGCAAACCCAAATCCATGATGCGTGGTGGCGCGGCAAAGTGCAGGCCATAGGCGGCGGCAAGCCCCTTGTAACCGTCGGGCCGCTCCATGAACTCGTAACCAAATCCGGCGCGCCATCGTGGAGCATATGCGGCCGCCTGCGATAGAGTCTTAAGATTTAGACGACGGGCATCGTCGCCGCGAATCTCCAGCGCAAATGTGTCGTTGAAACCGAAGGGCGGGCTTAGTGTAAGGCCGAGGTGCATTTCATACTCGTTCTTGACGCGCTGGTACACTTCGTTTCTGTCGCCTCCGACGCTTTGCTTGAGGATGGCAGTCAAGGCAGTCCCAGTGTATTCGGGGTAGATGTCGATGCGACCCGCCAGAATCGCCTGCTGGCAGATATAGGTCCCCGCGAGATAAAAGCGTCGCTCCACTTTCAAGTGCGTGTGCGTTTCAATCATTTGAGCGAGCAGTTCACCGAGCATTAGCGACTCGGTAAAGTTCTTGGAACCGACCACGATGCGAGCGGAGTGGGAGGGCGCACAAGACGTCAACAGCAGAGCTACAAGAATGAAAAAGAACGCGCTGCAGCGAGGTGCTTCGAATAGGCCGTGCTGCGGTTTGTGCCATTCGCGTTTCATCGCGGCCGCAAGAGCCTTTCCAGCCATCCCAAACCGAAATCCGCTGACAGCGCCAGAAGGGCCGCGGGAATTGCGCCCGCAAGAATGAGCTGATTGTTGACCATGGCGAGACCGCGAAAGATGAACTCGCCCAAACCGCCGGCGCCGATGGCGGCAGCGATAGTGGCCAGTCCCACGGAAACCACCACTGCTACGCGGACGCCTGACAGAATCACGCTCAACGCGAGCGGCAACTCAACCAGAATTAAGAGCTGGCGGTCGGTGAGTCCCATGCCGCGCCCCGCTTCGACCACCGCCGGATCGACGCCGCGAATTCCTGTATATGTATTGCGAATCACCGGAAGCAGCGCGTAGAGAGTCAGAGCCAGAATCGCCAGGCGATCGGCACGATCTCCAAGCCAGGGCACCGGCAGCAGAAAGCCAAAGAGCGCAAGAGATGGAATCGTCTGAATGATATTGGCGATTCCCAGCACTGGTCTATTCCACGCAGGCCAGTGCGCGCTCACGATACCCAGCGGAATACCCACAATTACTGCGAGCAGCGTAGAGACTCCCACCAGCCAGAGATGCTCGAGTGTGAGCTCCACAACCTGTTCGTGGTTTTGAACAAGAAAATGAAAGAGGTTCATGACGCGCCTCGATTTAATGCCGAGTCCCATTCGTTGCCGAAAGCTCGCGCATAGGCTGCAGCTAGTGGATCCTGGGACTGCAAGAACTCCCTTGGGGGAAGAACTGTGACCAGCCGACCGGATTCCATGAGCGCGATACGGGACCCGAGGCGCAAAGCTTCGCGCAAATCGTGCGTGACAAAAACGACTGTCTTGTTCAACCGCCGCTGAAGGGATAGAAACTCGCGCTGGAGTTGATCGCGCGTGAGCGCGTCGAGCGCACCGAAGGGTTCATCCATCAGCAGGATTGCGGGGTCCGCGGCCAGCGCCCGAGCTACGCCCACACGCTGCCTTTGCCCTCCAGAGAGTTCATGAGGATAACGCGAGGCCAGTTGCGCCTCAAGTCCAACCAAGTGCAATAACTCTTCCGCACGGCGACGTATGCGTTCTGCGTCCCAACCTTCAATGCGCGGCACCAGGCCGATATTTCGTTCCACCGTGAAATGGGGGAACAATCCTACATCCTGGATGACATAGCCGATGCTACGCCGCAAGCGAATAACCTCGGCTTCGGCAGTGGATGCGCCATTCACACGCACTTCCCCACCGCTCGGAGTCAAAAGGCGATTAATCAGTTTCAGCGTCGTGGTCTTTCCGGAGCCACTGCGGCCAAGCAAAACCAGGGTTTCGCCGGCTCGCACCTTCAGATTGAACTTCGAAAGCAATAGCTGCCCGTTGGGCAGTACGTAGTCAACGTCATGGAATTCGATCACCGGATCATCGGCAGGATTTGGTTCCATGAGAATGTTTGGACGACCGCCATTAAACCGCGTTCGAGAAGCATACCGAAGTTGGCAAGCGGTGGGGAGCCAGTTTACCGAAACTGCAGATTCAGCGTATACTGAAGGTCTTGACCTCGAAGACACCCTGACCAGCACGTTGTCGCCTTCGCGATTGAGGATTTCCCCTGGAAGGCGAGTGACGTGTCGAAGCTGAGAACATTTAGCGCTCAGTTCCTTCAATCCCAGGAAACCAAGTTCGGGGAACGGCCGTGCGGTAAGGTCGGTTCGACAATTCGCTCGTAACCGGAAGTTACAGAATGCCTACAACTTCATCACGTGGGGCTGCAGTCGGATATTTGCTTCACCAAGCAAAATGGCAGGAGATAAATATGTCAGGAATCAACGGCGATAAAGCCAGATTTAATCGAAGGCGCAGGCAAAAGATCAGCCGACGCCAGAGCAACCAAAAAATGTTGAAAGCGCTGGCCGAGAAGAACCTGGTAGCTCCGCCGCCGCAAGGCGCATCTGGCGGAGAAACGGCATGACAACCCCTCACCTCGCATTGCCGCTTCCGGCGCCGGAAGGCGTTCCCGCGAAAAACAAGCGCGTACTGCTGCTGGATAGCTCGCAGACGAAGCGCGACTTGCGGGCCGACGTGATGCGAAAGCTTGGCATCGAGGTTGACTGCGCGGCCGATATGCTCGAGGCGCGATGCTGGTGGAGAGCGGATTTGTACAATCTGGTGCTCGTCAATGTGGCCGGAGAAATCGACAGCCGGGATAAGTTCTGCAACGAGATTCGGAGCGCGATCCCATCCGCAACGAATTGCTTTCTTTGTGGGCGGGCCGGAATATCTGGCGGTCACGCCGCATTCTGACCAATCGCCTGCCGAGAGCGATGCAGACGCGCTTCATAAGGAAATGGTTGCGGCGCTGCTCGCTCACGGATCGGAAAGATCCTCGCAGCAGCGCTGGGGCATCCTTGAAGCCTGCAAACGAATTTCGAGCGTCCGCTCGGTCAGCGAAGCTCGCTCCCGCGCGATGCGGGAAACACCCAGACCCTCCCGGTGGGCTGAAGCGATCGAGCAACACTCCGTGCCGGAAGCAACCATCCCTCAACCGCTATCTACCATAGAAAGAGAACTCTAATGAAGAATCTTTATGTCGGCAACTTACCTCACAGCACCACCGAACCAGAACTGCGCGGCTTATTTGAGGCGCACGGCGCGGTCGAGCGCGTCAGCATTGTCACCGACCGCGAAACCGGTCGCGCCCGCGGCTTCGCCTTTGTCGAAATGACCAATGCGGGCGAAGCTGATAAAGCAGTCGCAGCATTGAATGGCACCGACCTTGGCGGCCGAGCGTTGAAGATCAATGAGGCGAAACCCAAGACCGATTCGCCGCGCGGCGGAGGTGGAGGAAAACGCTTTGGTGGCGGAGGTGGAGGTCGCGACGACTATCAAGGCCACGCACGTCAGCCCCGGGAACCGCGCTGGTAGCGGACAAGCACACTGAGTTCATAAGAAGAAGGGCTCCAACCCCTGCTGGAGCTTCGCAATTTGACTGAAGCGCAAAGCGCCAGCCGCCTTTGCCAAACATTGACGATTGGAGACTGGTATGCCAGGACGAGGACGATCAAGCTTTACCAAACGCCAAAAAGAACACACGCGCCAGCAAAAACAGCGCGATAAAGCGGAACGCCGTATCCAGCGCAAGAGCGAAGAACCGCTGGGAACACCGGGAGATTCGAGCGAACTGGATTTGACCGAATTGCAAAGGCATGCCGCCGAGCAGGCCGCGCTGTTTCAAATAGGAGCCGACGACGGCGATATTTCCAGTATCCCGCGCGAGCCAACCCGAGGAGAAAGCGAATCGAAATTCATAGAAAGAGAGGCGCGGATCACATAAAATGAGGGCGCGTCTTTTGCGACGCGCCCTTTTTACTTGAAAGGATTCTTTCGCGATTACGCGAACACTTCGCCCGGCAATTTGGTCAGAGTTCGGCTGGCCAGCGTGTTCTGGACAACATGTTCGGACCGCTCTGCATTGGTCCAATCTACCTGCTTGCGTTCGATGCGCAGTTTCAAGACGCGCTCGATATGCCGCAGTTCAATCACCTCGGCGCCCGACACTAAACTTGATGCCAGACCTTGCGATCCCGCTCGTCCTGTTCTTCCGACGCGGTGAATGAAGTCTTCGGCCATCTTGGGCAAGTCGTAGTTGATCACATGCGCCACGTCATCCACATGCAAGCCGCGCGCGGCTACGTCGGTCGCAACCAGAATATTGAATCGTCCCTGCTGAAAGCCGCTGAGCGCTCCGTTGCGTTGCGATTGCGAACGGTCACCGTGAATCATTGCGGCGGAGAATCCTTCGCGCACCAACTCCTTGGCGAGCCGTTCGGTCCCGCGTTTGGTGCGGGCAAAGATTAAAGTCTGACCTTTCTCGGCGTAGAGCAGTTGGCGCAGCACCTCGGGCTTCTCGGCCGGACGCACTTCGTAGGCCTGCAACCGGACACTCTCGACGGGCTTGAGCACCGAGCCGATCGCAACGCGCACCGGATCGCGCATGGAATCGTTTACCAGGCCGGCAACGGATTGTTCCAGCGTGGCCGAGAAACATAGCGTCTGCCGGCGCTGCGGCAGAATCGCGAGAATTCGCCGGATAGCCGGCAGAAATCCCATATCCAACATGCGGTCGGCTTCATCGAGAACGAGAACTTTAACTTCGCGCAGATCAATCAACTTGCGCGTAATGAAATCCTGCAATCGTCCGGGCGTTGCGATCACCAGGTTTGCCCCGGAACGTACTGACTGAATCTGCGCCTTCTCGGAGACGCCGCCGATCACCAGCGCTGCTTTGGATAATCCTCTGCCCCGCAGTTTTTCGTATTCTTCGTTGACCTGAATCGCCAGCTCGCGCGTGGGCAACAACACCAGCACGCGGACTTTCTGAGATGGTTCGCGCTGCAGCATCTCGATGATGGGGATCAGAAAAGCCAGCGTCTTTCCGGTTCCTGTTTGTGCCGTCGCCAGCACGTCCTTGCCCTCAAGGGCGCAAGGTATGGCCTGCGCCTGAATCGGCGTAGGGATAATAAATTCATGCGTCGCCAGCCTCTGCTGCAAAGCAGAAGATAGCGGTAGTTCTGTAAAACTTGTCATTCTTATTGTTCTTTCTGGAGGGGCCTGTAATCGGTGTCTCAGACACGTGTCGTGAGTTCCTATCGCCGCTCTTAATTGTTTGTATTGGCGCTGAAATTACGGCGGGCAGGAAAAGCGGAGATGAATCTGATCCAACAGGATCACCGCGTCACGAGCAAACCGTGGCAGTAGCGTTGAAAATCATTATAGCACAGCCCGGCGGCAACTAACTCACGCAACTAATCCAAAGTAACAACCTTAAGCAGGATTGCAGGTGCCGATCGCGCAATTTAACGCCGCTCTCTTGTGGCAAACACCGTAGAAACTGTCATAGGGGCTGTAGCGACGCCCGACATGATAATGCCTATTGCAGTCCGTTCCACACCATCCGGTGGAACAGTACATCCATAGCTTCTGGCGGTTCTTTTTCACCGCGATCCAGCCACCATCGCAGCAACGCCAGCATGCTCCCGGCCAGCGCAGAGGCTCGAGCTCGCAACTCACGTTGCGGAAGCTTCGATAGCCGCTTCGACTCCGTAAGCCGCCGCTCAATTCCGCGGGCAAAGTAGCCTTGCGCAAGGTCGAAGAATTCATGGAGACGGTCCGAGTCAGCTAGCGCCCGGTAAAGTCTGTTCTGATTTCCGATATGCGCAAAAAGCTCCGCCACAGGAACAACTCGCTGCGAATGTTCCTTGCGAATGCTCAGCGCCATGCTCATCGTCTCCAGGAACCCCTCTAGCTGGCTGAGGAGCAGGTCATCCTTGTCGCGGTAATGAACGTAAAAGGTGGAACGACCGACCGAGGCGCGGTTCAAAACGTCCTGCACCGTCAGGTCATCGATCGGCTTCTCCAGTATCAAGGTCAACAGCGCGCTACCCAGCCGCTCACACGTCCGCCGACTGCGCTGATCAGGCTTGCGCCGCGGCATGGCTTTCCTTTGCCCAGTGTGTTCCGGCAATTTGAGGCGCTTTTTCCCCGACCCCTCATGCTTGGAGATATTCTCGGACATATTTCTTGGACATGTACCGCCTCTTTGTTCAGCAACTCGAAAAGGTTCTCGACTCGGCGGCATTTCAACGCTACATTGCGAATCATAGTGCAAACGACAAAAGTGCAAAGGAGAAATCTGATGAATCACATTCGCTTACTTGCAATTTTCACCATGGTGATGCTGGCCCTCACCGCAGTTGCGCAACAGGCTGCCACGCAAGCCGATCGTTCTGCCCCAGATCGTTCCGCTAAAGACGAACACGCCCAGGGCGGCGTGCCCGCCGTCGAAGGCCACCTGAAGATCCTCACCGAGAAGCTTGATCTCACCAGCAATCAGCAGGACAAAGCCAAGCCCATCCTGCAGCAGATGCAGGACTCGACGCATAAGTTCCTGCACGACGAAAATATGTCCCCCGATGAGCGCATGGACAACGTGAAGGCGTGTCGCTACAAGGCTGACAGGGAGCTTCGCAAGATCCTGAACGACGACCAGAGGAAAAAACTCGACCAACTCGAGCAGGAGCAGCACTCTGAGCTGCACGGCAACTAAAACCGGCGACACCGTGCCGCCACGGCCGCTTAGATTTGAAGAGAGCGCCGACCCGAAAATCGGCGAAGGCTGGGGCTGCCTTGGTCGTGATAGGGCAGAGGCCAAGCTTTCAACTGGCGGCGACCGGAGATGGACCCTCTTTTTCTTCGTCCGCTGACTTCGGCCCTTGGCGCTTCAGTGGTCTCCACGCCATGTCACCCCGAAAGTACTGCCACAGGCCCTGCAATCTCCAGATCATGTGCATTTGACGATAAGGAAAGTGCTCTACAAAGCAATAGCTGACCAGCCGGGCAACATCTTGCCAATCGTTATAACGCTTGTAGGTGAGTTCTTCTTGCAGCACGGAACCAATGGAAATCACGGTCGCAAATCCATACCCGAAGAGCAAGAACTGAAGAAAGAACGTCCAGCTCAGGGCGCCAAAGGCTGCCGCCAGCAAAACCGTCACGAAGCCGGTAATTTCAATAACGGGGGCTAATAGTTCGAAGAGCCACAAATACGGAAGCGCTAAACATCCGATACGACCATAGCGCGGCCGAAAGAGCATGTCTCGATTCGGCCACAAGACGTCCAGCAGACCTTTGTGCCAACGCGCCCGCTGTCTCGCGAGAGAACGCAGATCGGAGGGCACTTCGGTCCAGCACACGGGATCGGGAACAAATTCGATGCGATAGTGGGCACGCTTATCCAGCAGGTACCGGTGGAGACGCGCCACCAGATCGAAATCTTCGCCTATGGCGAAAGCCCGATATCCTCCAACAGCGCGCACCAAGTCGGTTCGGAAGACCCCGAAGGCTCCGGAAACTATCATGAGCATATTGCCCCGTGCCCAGGCCTCTCTTCCAATTAAGAAAGCACGCAAATATTCGACCACTTGGATAACTTCGATGCTTTTTCTTGCCAAGCGCACGCGGCGAATGCGTCCCCCTTCGATCTCTGAACCGTTCAGCACGCGCACAATTCCCCCGGCTGCTATGACGCGGTTCGGGTCTGCCAGGACAGGTACCATAATCCGCAGCAGGGCATCGCGCTCGAGCACGGAGTCCGCATCGACAACGCACACGTAGGGTGAAATTGCGGCATTCAAACCGGCATTTATCGCGTCCGCCTTGCTGCCCGCGGGTTCTTTATCCAGAACCAGGAGGCGGACGTCGATATCACTTCGGTACAAGCCACGGATCGGGGCACTCTTTACTTGCGGAACATACACGGCTCTCACCTGGCGCAGGCGAAATTCCTTTTGCATCGCCGGCAGCGTGTTATCCGATGACCCATCATTGATGACGATGACTTCGAGTTCGGGATAATCCAGCTCAAGCAAGTTCCGCACCGCGGTGCAAATAAAGCTCTCCTCGTTATGAGCCGGCACAAGCAGAGTGATGGGAGGCACCATAGGCGAGCCTTTAATCCAGTCGAACCGGACGCTTTCGAGGTGCCGAAGGTGCGCGGCGCTCGTCCACAGCGCGACGACGAGCATCGCAAGATAGGCGAGATTGGAAGCCAGATAGTAGAAGAACAGAGCGTGGTTGGCCGAGTCCAGGAAGTGAATCATGACCGAGATGCTGCCTTGACCCGGATGTCTTCCCGGGGAACAAGAGGTTCAGTGGATAGCTTCGCTGTACGCAAAACCTCAAGCAAAATCTCGGCAGTTTTGCCAGAAATTTGCGTATTGTTCATGATTCCTCTAACAAGGCTGTCCTGCAGGCCTGCATTTTCCACGGCGGACAAGAAAGCATGGAGACCGTATTGGTCGTGCAGAGCTACCACCATTTCGAAAATTCCCACCAACTCTGCTTTGAAATCTATCAGGGCTTCTGCGGCCCGCATTCGTACCAGCCGGTTCGAATCCGTCAATCCGTGTAACAGAAAGGGCAGCGCGGTAAGGTTGCGAAGTTCGCCTAAACTCACGATCGCACGAAGCCGCACAAACCAGACCTCATCCTTCGCCAGCGCGCTCAAAACGTTGACGGCCGCGCCCGCTGTTAAGTACGAAAGTCCACGTGCGGCCGCAGCTCGCAATTCGGGCAGATCGTCGTCCGCAAATTGCAACAACTCCGGCCCCAGGGAAGGTGCGGCTACTTCGCCCAGTACACGTCCCAGCACTTCGCGAAGGTTCTTGTCCGCATAATGCAGATGGGGTAACAATACTTGCGGACGTTCGGCGCAAGTCTGAACGAGAGCACTCTGCAGGGGTAGCGCAGGCACGATCAGTCCGGCATCATCAAGCCAATTGAGGATCTCCTTGGCGGCCTCCGGACAAGCCATCCGCCCCAGTCCTCGTAGCGCGGCCAGCCGGGTTTCCGGGTTATGATCCCGCAGCCCTTCGGCTAGGGCGCGAATACCTTCAGGTGCGCGCGTTCGAGCCAGGGCCAATAGGGCCTTGTGTCGCTGCCATCCCTGAAAGTGCCGTGCCTCCGAGATGCGTTTCTCGATCAACCCGCTGGAGCGCATGAACTTCAGCAAGCGCGCCGATTCTTCCGGACTCGCGACTTCGAAGGCATCCAACACCATGGTCTCGATGAGTTGCCGTTCCCATAGTTTCGAGCGCCATTCCGTATAAGGGATTTCTCCGGAAATGAGCGCGTCCCATTGCTGGCGGATCGCGAACATTCGCGCGTCGCGCTTGGCGAAATATCGCCTGCGATAGAAGCGGCGAAGCAAAATAAAAGCTAATAGCAACACATCTGCGGCGATCACGAAGACGATTGCCTTCAGCACAAAGGCGGCCGGACCTAGCTTACGAAATGTGTCAAAAGCGGATCCCATAACTAAATCCAAAACTTGATTCTGTGCGGTCCTGCGACCGCCTCTGATAAGCGCCGAAACTCGTCACGTCCTGCCGTGCCGTGAGTTGAAAGCGCAACCCGCCGCCGTAGGTCTGCGAAGAAAATTCTCCAATCTGATTGACTTGTCCGAAATTTTCTGTGCCCACCGCGAAGAAAATATTTCCTCCAAGGCGGCGTTTCTCCCAACTTGCGAGGGGGAATCCCAGCCGTGTCATTTCCGAAGGACGCCACTCTGAATCTGTTGTTCCCGAAAAATGGCTCCGCGCCTCTATCAGCCCTAGCGACCAGGTCCAATCGCTCGGAAGGTAAAACAGCGTGCTTTCATTGATCGTGAGAATCCCTGCCGTGCTGTACCAATACCAGTGCTGTCCGTAACCAATCTCTAATCCGCGTAAGAATCCGGTTTTGTTAAGTTTGAATCCCTGGCCGTAGTCGAAGAAGCCTTCATCTTTCGGAATGACGCCGTTGTCGTGCGCCGTCGCCCCGCCCACCGTTAGCGCACCCCAGCCCGGAAATTTTCCCGTTACGCTGGCTACGAATTTCTCCGCATACAGGCCACCCCAGTGGTAACCGCCGGTGGCCAGACTTGTTCTCCAGTGCGGCGACCAGTTGGAAGTCAGGGCTAGCCCTTCATCCTGGTTGGCGTCGGTAACGTTGAACCAATCAGCATCTACTCCTACTCGCAATTCGTGCCTGGGCTCGCCGCGCAAAGAAACAAGGCCGGCGCGTCCCTCCGCATTCGTCGGATCTGAATCCAGCACACGGTTAAATTCCATCTTTGCTTCGCTGCGCAAACCGAGGGCGCGCAACGCATCGGCGCGTGCCACTCGAATGTCAATCCGCTTCGGATCGAGTTCGACCGCGCGGTCCAGCGCTTGCAGTGCTTCCTTGGTTCGTTCTTCGTGGGAATACACATCGGCCAAGCCCATCCAGTTGTCGGGATCGTTTGGGACTGCGGCAAGAACGGCGCGATATTCGAGTTCAGCTTCCGCGAGTTTTCCCGACCACAGCAGAACCCGCGCTCGCCATGCGTGCACCTCCATATCTTGTGGTGCTCGAGCCAGCTCGCGATCCACGATGCCCATGGCAGAGGTCCAATCATTCGCTTCCGCGCGTCTCCGCACCTCTTGCTGCCAAGTGGAAATTTCCTGTTGACCCCAGGCGCAAACGCACAATAGCCAGATCGCTATCGATGCTCTAACCGTCATGAGTGCATATGCCCCAAGCCTAAGTACGAATGTTAGTTACGAACATTAGGGATTAACTGCCTTGTCAATAGTCTGAACTGAAATTACGAAGCAGGCACTTCCTTGAGGCATCACGGCTATTACATTCGTAACTAGAGTTGGACCATTTCGGTTGCAACCCGCGTCCAAGAGGCGACCCAGCCGTTCGAGTATCGAACCGCGTGGATTGCTTTCGCGGCAGTAGGTTCAATTCGTAACGGGGCAGATCTTACTTCGGGAAGGGACTGGTGGCCGCGCTCAACGTTTAAGTCTTACTAACCTATCTGCGTTGTATTGCCGGTTCTACCGCGACTGGCTTTTCTCAAAAAGACAGAGGAGCTTATGCGTACTCGAATAGGATGGGGGCCCCGGGCGGAGTCGAACCGCCGACCAACGGTTTAGGAAACCGCTGCTCTATCCAACTGAGCTACGGGGCCACTTGTCGTAACGTGCGAGGCGACTTCAGTTTACAGCAGCCGATCCATGCGAGGAAGATTGGATCTGTTGCCCCATTGCGTTGCCCGATTGCGGAACAGCGCTCTGCGCATCCTTCTACCCTGAAGCGATTATCTGCCAACTTTTCTTTTCCTCATGTGACCGGCGCGACTTATGTTGGTTATCACGACGCCCTGTGATGCAGGTCACATTAATACGCGCTAATCGCCATCACAATGTTGACGGTTGTTCTTGTCGCGCCAGACCCAGCGTGCAGCCTTAACCCCTGCCATCCCGGTTCTGGCGAGAGTATCAACTGCACCTTCAAGGCGGCTACACCTGAGCGCAAACGAGGTTCGTTATGGCTATAACTTCTTTTCCCGTTGCCGAGCCAAAACCGCAGGGAAGAACAGCGGCTGCCGAGTCTCCCGCTGCACGGACCCCGGAGTTGAAACTGATCGCCGGGAAGAAAAGTCCGATCGATGAAAAGATCGACGAACTGCGCACCAAACGAGCCAAGCTGCAACAGGGCGGCGGAAAACAACGGATCGAGAAGCAGCACGCTGCGGGCAAGCTCAACGCACGGGAACGCATTGCGGGATTGGTAGACCGCAACAGCTTTCAAGAGATCGGCCTCTTCGCTAAGCATCGTGCCACGCTGTTCGGAATGGCCGACAAAGAGTCGCCGGCTGACGGAGTGGTCACAGGCTGCGCCATGATCGACGGCCGCGCCGTGCATCTTGCCAGTCAGGACTTCACGGTTTTAGGGGGCGCAGCGGGTGAAGTGCATTGCGCCAAGATCGTCGAAATGATGCAGCTCTCTTTGAAAACCGGCAGCCCCTTCGTGTTCATCAACGACTCCGGCGGCGCACGCGTTCAGGAAGGGATCGACAGTCTGGCGGGATATGCCAGCGTCTTTTACAACAACGTAATGCTATCTGGAACGGTTCCGCAGATTTCCATCATCTGCGGTCCCTGTGCCGGTGGCGCGGCTTACAGCCCGGCGCTGACGGATTTCATTATTCAAACCAAGCGGGCGCAACTGTTCATTACCGGACCGCAAGTCATCAAGCAGGTGACCGGCGAAGTAGTGACGGCAGAAGATCTGGGCGGACCTGCATCGCAAATGAATCGGTCGGGCGTGGTTCATCTGATCGCTGAAGATGACGAAGGAGCTTTGGCTCTGGGCCGCCGCCTGTTGAGTTTTCTGCCGTCGAACAATTTGGAAGAGGCTCCGCGGCTCCCCTACGATTTGGCGCTGGAAAGCGATCCGGAACTGAATTTCGCGGTGCCCACCGAGGCCAAGCTTGCCTACGATGTGCGCACCGTGGTTAAGCGAATCCTGGATTATCGCGACTTCTTCGAAATTCAGCCCGGCTTTGCTGCCAACGTAGTAATCGGTTTCGGGCGCATTCAGGGCCGCACTGTGGGTATCGTCGCCAACCAGCCTTCCGTTCTCGCCGGCGTTCTCGACATTGACTCCTCCGATAAGATCGCCCGCTTCGTGCGCTTCTGCAATGCTTTCAACATTCCTTTGCTGACTTTCGTGGATACGCCCGGTTTTCTGCCCGGGGTCGAACAGGAATACGGAGGAATCATTCGCCATGGAGCGAAGATTCTATTCGCCTACTCTGCCGCGACCATACCGAAAATCACGGTGGTACTGCGCAAAGCATACGGCGGCGCCTACATTGCGATGTGTTGCAAAGATCTGGGCGCGGACCGAGTAGTGGAGTGGCCGACGGCAGAAATTGCGGTGATGGGTGCGGAGGGCGCCGCTGAAATCGTGTTTCGCCATGAGATTGATGCAGCCGCGGATAAGACGCAACGCCGCAACGAATTGATCGATCTCTATCGCAAGACTTTTTCAAACCCTTACGTCTCGGCCGGACGAAGACTGGTAGATGACATTATCGAGCCCTCCGAGACCCGGAAGTATCTTGCGCAAGCTCTCGAAGCGCTGCATTCGAAGCGGGAGCTGCGTCCACCGAAGAAGCACGGACTAATTCCACTCTGAGGCGAGGAAGGTTTTCTTATGCTGACTGTCGCGTTGGTGCTCGCTGGATGGATTTCTCTCTACATCGTCGTGCAGATGATGGTGGCACGGAGTTCGGCTCGACTCCGAGACGACTTTCAGAAACAGATTGATTGTCTCGCGGCCCGCATCGAAGCTTCCGAAACCGCAGAGGTTGAGCCTTCGGCTTCGGCGCAGGTAATTGGGCCGGAATCGGCGAGCATCATTGCTGCAGCCGCCGCGGGTCTTGCCGTAAGGAAAATCCGGGTTCGTACGGTCAAACCGACGTCAGCACATCCAGTCGGCGATCCGTGGGCTCAGCTAGGCCGCGAAGGAGTGCAGTCGTCCCACGACATCGCGCAGCGAGGACATTAAGTCATGCGGACACAAGTGCGAGTTTGGGATGAGTGAGAATGCGTCGTTTTTCCGAGGTAGATTCTTGAAGCTGCGAGTTGTCATCGGCAGTGAGACTTACGAAGTCGATTTTGAGGACACTGAAGACTCCTCGCAGCCAGCGGCCACAGAAGGCATTCAGTCCATCGTGCTGCCGATGCCGGGTTCCGGCCCACAGGAAGATGTCGATGCCAAGATTTATCGCAGTCCGGTCGCGGGACTCGTGGCCAGAATTAATGTGGAGCGCGGTCAGGTGGTGCAGGCCAACGACGTGCTGCTTGTGCTGGAAGCGATGAAGATGGAAACCAGTATTGTCGCCACTGCTGCAGGAAAGTTGAAGTGCGTCCACGTGAGGCCGCGGGACGCCGTTAAGTTGAATCAGGATCTGCTCGAATTTGAATAAGCGCCCGAGGGCGGAAAAGAGAAGTCGCATGTTGTTAAAACCTTTTGTCATTAATCGCTATGGCCGGCTGGTCTTTCCCTGCAATTTTTTCCCGGATTTGAATTTCTCGGTGTTCGAGACGCTCGAACAGTTCTCGGCCGTGATCCGGCGGGATTTCGGCGAGAAGGCTCCCAGCGAAAATGACATCGTGAGCCGCGTGCTAGAGGGTAAGTACAAGAGTCGCTACGATATTTGCCGCGATCTTGCATTGAATCTCTTCTGGGTAAACCGTTTTGTTCTTACCATGTATGAGAAGCGGCCGGTGCGCTGGGGAGACATGCCGCGTCACCGCGATGATATCTTCCTGCCCGTCTACAAGCAGCGCGATTCAACTGCGCTGGCAACGGCCATCGAGAAAGGCTACAACGATCTGCCGGCACAGTGGGACGAAGCAACCGAGGACAAAAGTTTTCGCCTTCTGCTCGATGTGTTTCGTAACAAGCAGAGCGCTGGGGGAGAAACTCGTCCCATCCGTCCAACGGTTGCAGAAGTGTTGTCCAATCCGGGCAATCTAACTTGCCATCTTCTCACTTACGATCCCGACTACGTCGACTACAACTACGACGCGATCGTCGATTGTGTCGACACTGTCCCCGAACTTGAATCGCTCATGCGGCAGGCCATGATCCTGCACAACCAATACCTCTGGTCTCCGGCAAACTGCACGCTTACCGAAGTTGGGAAATTACGGGATGAGGATTACGTAATCGCTTTCCACCCCCGCAACAGCGACGTGTTTCAGTTCATTCGGCGAGTGAAACAAAATGGGAGCGCCCCGCACCGGCCACGTCCGGCGCGGCCGGAAACGCTAGCCCTCAGCGAGCCTGAAAAGCCTTGCCCTCCAGTCATGGTTCGTGAGCAATTCTCCGTCATGCCGCGCGTGGAAGCCATCGCCGTCTACAAGGGCGAGATCGCCTGCACCAACGCCGACCTGATCAGCAACCATGCCTACTGCTGGTCGCACATGACCGCGGCGGATGTTTCCAGCAAAACCGGCATTGAACAGCGTTGCTACAGCGAGCTGAGCCTGGAAGATATGGCCTTGCTTGCGGTGCGCGAGGCGCTGGCCAAATCGAAGCGCAGGCCCGCGGAGATTGGTGCGATTCTTTTTTGCAGTTGCACCAGCACGCGGCTCATTCCTTCCACCGCGACCTGGCTGTCGGGCGAGTTGGGCCTTTCGCAGACGCACGCATCCTGCGACATTGTCGCCGCGTGTGCCGGGATGTCTTATGGCTTCGGAGAGGCGATTCGCCTGCTGCAGGAGATCAAACAGCCAATTATTGTGGTGTGCGCCGAGAAGTTCTCCGACAAGATCGGCTCCGTGCGAACTTCGCGAATGATTTTCGGAGACGGTGCTGCGGCCGTCGTATTGGCCCCCGCGCCTGACGGAGCCGCACCTGATATTGAAGTCTTTCAAACCTTCGCCAGCGGCCCCTGGCAGGAAGTGAACTCTATTATCTGGCCCAATCCAGAATTCGATAACAGCATTACCGTGTACGGACCGGAGGTGAAAGCGCTGGCGAAACGCTACCTGGTGAAGATGATCGGCGAACTGAAAACTCTGCCCCATCCAGATGGTGGCGCCGGCACCATGTTGGACGCGATTGACGTGGTGGTTCCGCACCAAGCGAACAAGACCATGGTGGTCGATCTGGCGAAGGCTGCGGGAATTGCCCCCGAGCGCTTGTACTTCAACATTGAACGTGTCGGCAATACGTCCGCAGCGAGCATCCTTCTCGCCATACATGACGCAGTCGAGGAAGGCAGAATCGACCGGCCGATGCGGGTCTTCGCGCCCGGCTTCGGAGCAGGAGCAGTAGGTGGTTACGTAGTAATGAAAGTGGATCCCACAGTTGTAAGTTGCAACTCTCAGGAGAAAACTCTTATGGAAAACGTCGGCATCATTGGCAGCAACGGACACAACAATGGGAAAAATGGAGCGCGATCCCTGAAAGGGAAGGTCGCTCTAGTCACGGGTGGGTCGCGCGGCATTGGACGGGCAATCGCCATCGAGCTCGCCCACCTCGGCGCGAACGTCGCGCTCGACTACCGGGCTGACAGCGTTCACGCCGAAAGCGCAGCGGCGGAGATTCGCGAGCTCGGCGTCGGGTGCATCGTCATCCAGGGTGATATCGCGAAAAAAGGGGACGCTCGTCGCATTGTCCAGGAAGTCCTCGACAAATGGCAGAGGCTCGACATCCTGGTAAATAATGCCGGCATTACGCGGGATCACAGCATGCGGAAGATGACGGACGAAGACTGGGATGCCGTAATCAACGTCAATTTGAATGGAACGTTTTACTGCACTCATGCTGCGTTGCCGGCGATGATTAACCAGAGATTCGGGCGCATCATCAACATCGCTTCAGTGGTCGGGCAGATGGGCGCCTTTGGCCAAGCTAATTATTCTGCCAGCAAAGGCGGCATTATTGCTTTTACGAAAACGCTGGCATTGGAGATGGCGAAGTTCAACATCACCGCCAATGCGATCGCACCGGGATTTACCTCTACGGAAATGGTCGACGCGATTCCCGAGGAAATTGCGGCGCAGATCAAGACGAAGATTCCACTGGGACGCTTCGCCGCGCCCGAGGAGATCGCGAAGGCCGCTGGCTTCCTGGCTGCGGATGGTGATTACATCACCGGGCAGGAGCTGAACGTCAACGGCGGATATCACATGTAGAACAGACGGAGACACGCACGAGTCACCGAATAACGTTGAGCCGTCGATTCGTGCGTGCCCGGTTCGCTTAACCCGCGGGCGGGCTTAACCAACCATAATCTTGTCGAATGGATTGTCTTGCTTCGCGGAAAATTTGACCGCGCTGGCTCCGCACCGATCTTCCCCGAGAGCCTGTTGCAACTGGATCACAAGAGTCTGTAATTGTTTTCGATCATCCGCCCGATTATTGATGTCCCGGCAAAGCCGCCGGACTTTCTCGTTGAGGCGATTGTCTACTTTCTTCATGTCTACTCCTTCGGCTGGATGGGTCGAAGCAGCTTTCTCATATTGACCTCGACTGCTGTTACTACTTTATCCACCCGTACCGTCATTCGGGAAATTCAAAATGCAGATTCGCGCTATCGATAAAACCCTTGGCCGCTGTTCTGTCGTCGACTTCGATCGGGGCACTTTTCTTGCCCGGCAATTTTGTGTTTTAATGCACTGCAGCAACTGTTCGCTGCAGTGCAGCGTATAATTGGAAAGATGGTCGATAATTTATGTCCTTTACTCTTGAAGGTAAGGCAGCTCTAGTGACTGGATCTGGCCGGGGCATCGGCCGGGCGATTGCGGAAAAACTCGCCGAAGCTGGCGCCGCGGTGATGGTGAACGATCTGGATGAGGCCGCGCTGCGGGAAACTAAAGTTCTGCTGGGCTCGGTGGGCCGGAAGGTGGAAGTCTGCGCCGGCGATCTCACCCAGCCGAATTTTCCGGACAAATTGGTCCAGTCCACGCTGGATGCTTTCGGCTCCATCGACATCATCGTAAATAACGCCGGGTATAGTTGGGACGGGGTCATCCAAAAAACTACGGATGAGCAATTCCAGGCGATGCTCGAAATCCACCTGGTCGTACCGTTCCGCGTTTTGCGTGCGGCGTCCTCCTACCTTCGCGAAACCGCCAAGCGCGAGATCGCGGACGGCAAGCAGGTCATGCGTAAGGTCGTCAATATTACCTCGATCGCGGGCACTGACGGCAATGCCGGACAAGCGGGCTATTCATCCGGAAAAGCTGGAGTGCTCGGGCTCACGCGTACTTTGGCAAAGGAATGGGGCCGGTACAATGTGAACGTAAACGCCGTCGGCTTCGGGCTGATCGAAACGCGCCTTACGCAGGTTCTCACGGGCGAGGAAGCGAACATTGAAATGAGCGGGCATTCGATCCGGGTAGGAGTTCAGGCCGCGATGTTGGAATCGGTCAAGACAGCTTGTCCACTTGGCCGTTTGGGCACACCCGCCGAGGCTGCGAGCGCAGTTCTTTTTTTCTGCTCGCCGCTCTCCGACTACGTCACCGGTGAAGTTCTCATTTGCGGTGGCGGCTTCCACTTCTAACGAAGCGAAGCTTTAGGATGCAATGGCGAAGGTTGCGGGAACGTCGCTGGAGTCTTTGTTTTCAGCCTGCAAAAGCAATTTAATGTCCACATAACGATCCAGGCTGTGCTCGTATCCTGAATCATAGGTAGTAACCGGCGGGCGGTTGCCAGTCTGGCTCGCAACAGAGGAGTTCGATACGATTCCGTTGGCCATGGGAAAATTCCCTTCCTGAACGAATACACCGGCTCACCGCTAAAAGAACGACAACTGGATAAGGAAGAACCCTGGGTGATCCAGTGATTGCTAAAAGCCTACTCCTCGACTGTGCACAGACTTTGTGACCACTATCACCCATGTTGGTGATTCGGAACCGCCGGCGCGCGATTACATTTTCCGCCGCCCGGCGGCTCGCCGTTTTCGAGCCTTCCCTGTGCGGCGCTTTGAAACCAGAGTTTCCAACTCAGCAACTCGCTGCTTCAATTCCTCCACTTCATCTCCCCCATTTTTCTTCCCGCGAGCATTCCGCGAACCAGGAGCCCTGTCCGCAGCTTCAGGAGTTGGACGCACCGCAGGAGCTGGCTGAGGCGACACCGGAGCCTGCATATAATCGAAGGGGCCCAGTGGAGGCGTCATGGCGCGGTAAGCGTTCTGATACATGTCGAGAACGGTCTTCATGTATTTGAGCGTGCTCTCTTGTGTGACTTGGCTTGAGGCCACCACCATCTGCCGTAGGATGTCCAGGGGAAAAGCGGAATCGGGCGCTTTGGCTTGTTCGACGATGATCTGTGTCAGCACCAGCCGGGTCAGGTCTTCGCCCGTCGACGCGTCGACCACTTGCACTTCGTAACCGTTTTTCAACATCTGGGCCACTTCATCCTGATTGATGTAGCGGCTGTTGGTTGTGTCGTAGAGCCGGCGGTTTTCGTACTTCTTGATGATGACCGGATTCCGATTCATATTTTTCTCATTTTATGCTTGACAATTCCCGCCCGGGGTTTATTATTAACTTGTGCTGCAATGCAGCATCATTTGCAGCACCATCCTATTAGCCGAAAAGAGGAGCAGATCATGACCACCACCCGCAAGTCAAATCGCAGCGTGCGTCCCGCGGCCCAGAGTGCCGAGGCCGCAGCCGCTTTTGTTCCACTGTATAGCAAGAGTGTCGAACGCCTGGCAGAACTTCAGAAAAAGTCCCTGGAAGCCGCTGCCCAGCAAAACGCTGAAATCGTAGAGACCTGCAAGAAGGCGCTTCCCTTCGTTCCCGAAGGCCCAGCGACGTTCCTGTTCGATGCGATCGGGCAAGCCTTCGAGCGCTATGTCGAAACCCAAAAAGAGGCTATCGACTTGGCGGTTGAACAGAGCAGCACAGTGACCGGCCTGGCTGAAGAGCGCGGAGCCCTGGCGGCGAAGTTCGCCGACGGCGCAACCGCCATGGTCCAGCAGACGGTAGACTATTCTGTTGCAACGCAAAAGAAAAACATTGAATTTTGCGCAGCGCAGCAGAAAGCTGCCTATGAGACTGCCAAGAAGCAGTTCCGGGTAGCGAATCCTTTCGCCGATGCATTTCAGAGCGGCTTGGATCTGCTGCTGGAGACTCAGAAGTCGGTATTAGACATCGCCTCCAGACCCGTTAAAAACGCAGCGGCATAACGGAGTTATACTTCGAGTGGTAGACAGCCCCGGCACCTCTGGTCTGGTGGAGGAGCGTAGAGGGCTGTCTGCGGCTGCTCCGGATGCGCAAACTGACAGTGGAGGGTAGCACGTTATGAGCGACAAACAAGCGGCCAACGGCAAAGAAGTCGATCCAACTGACGCGTTCCGCGAGGTGCGCGATACATATCTCGACGCCTGGTCCAAAACCATGGTCGACACAGTAAATAGCGATGCCTATGCCAAGGCGAGCGGCATGATGCTCAACACCTATCTCTCGAGTTCGTCTCCTTTTCGCGAAGCGGTCGAGAAAGTAATGCTACAGACGCTGCAGCAATGCAGCATGCCGTCACGCGCGGACTTTGTGAGTCTGGCGGAACGAGCGATAAACATTGAGTTGCGCCTCGATGACATGGATGCCAAGTTGGACCGCATTGAAAAGGCACTTGCCAAGCCTGCGCCCACGAAGCTACGCAATCGAGCGCCGCGGGCCGCAAGAGGGAGCAAAAAGAAAGGGACGAGGTAGCTATGATCGAAGCTACTGTTGTCGCCGACCAGTTGTTGGCGATGGGAGAAAAAATCAGCAGTTTCACCAAGGTTGTCACCTCGAAGGTGCCAATCGCCCAGACCCCTAAAGAGTTGGTCTGGACTCTGAATAAGGCAAAGTTGTATCGCTACGTGCCCGTCGTGCCTGAGGAAAAGCGTCATCCCGTGCCGCTTCTTCTTGTTTTTGCGTTGATGAACCGTCCCTACATTCTGGATCTAAAGCCCGGACACAGCTTTGTGGAATTCATGGTAAAAAGGGGCTATGACCTCTACTTGCTGGATTGGGGTTCGCCCGGACCTGAAGACAAGAATCTCAAGTTCGATGATTACACGCTTGAATACATGCCCCGGGCAATTCGCAAACTGAAAGCAGTTTCCGGTGCGGAGGAATTCAGCCTGCTGGGCTGGTGCATCGGAGCCATTCTTACAACGGTGTATGCGGCTCTGCGCGCTGATGAAGGCTTGCGCAACTTAATTTTGCTGACCGCTCCGCTAGACTTCTCGGACAAAAGCGGGATCACCTTCGCCCGTTGGGTCGACGAACGCTATTTCGACGTTGAAAAAGTGCTCGCTACATTCGGAAACATGCCCGGCGAACTGATCGACTATGGCGCCAAGGCCCTCAAGCCTGTCGAAAACTACGTCGGAAACTACCTGAAACTTTGGGACAACATCGACAATCCGCAGGTGGTCGAGGCGTGGCAGGCCATGAATACCTGGGTCACCGACAATGTGCCCCTGGCGGGCGGAGCGTTCCGGCAACTTGTTGTCGATCTGTATCGCAACGATCGCCTCATGCGGGGTGAATGGGTGATTCGCGGCGAGCGAGTCGACCTGGCGAGCATCCGAGCCAACCTTCTGACCGTGATCGCGGAGGGCGATCACATTACGCCGCCATGCCAATCCGCGGCGATCATGTCAAAAGTCAGCAGTAAAGACAAAGAACTGTTCCGCATCCCCGGCGGCCACATCGGAATCATGGCCGGGAGTGGGGCGGGCAAACGCACGTGGCCTCACATTGAAGGCTGGCTGGCTCCCCGGTCCAGATAGGTCGGGATTTGTGGGCAGAGGGACATTGAGCGCTAAATGAAAAGTCCGCCCTCTTCGAGAGCGGGCGGCTGAGTTATTCAGTTTCGATGTCTTTCCGGCGCGGGATGATTCCGGCACCAGCCATTTGTTCCATGGTCCGCCGATCAACAACGCCTTGCGAACGTTGTTCATGGCCTGCTGCGGATAGGATGTAGAGATAGTTCCGACATACTTCACTGTGGGATGGCCAACCAGCATTCACAGCGCCATGTTCTGCCGCCTCGCACCCGCAAGCCCAGGACTGCGGGAACACCAGCAGCTTTGGAAGTTCTGACTGTTGCCCATTTATTGCCAGATGGGACGCGGGATCACCCGAACCAGATCACTTCATCCAACTGTAAGTGATCGATACAACAAGTGACCCTCCTTGGAAACTCGCTCTAGGAAACCGCTGCTCTATCCAACTGAGCTACGGGGCAGCGGGACGCAGCGCGAACTGCAGGAACAAGCGAGGACTAAGCGGCGTTGCTGCGCACCGATCGTACACTCTGGAAAAAGGTCGCGGGGAGCCGCAGCACACAAACCCTGGAATCTTTCTTCGCTCTCACTTGCACGGCAACGCCGCCGGCGTCCGGAAAAGGATCTGACAGCACTTCGAAGTCTTCGCCATAAAGCCGGACACGCGACGAGGTGGTATAGCCCATACGCTTGACGTTCGCACATACTTCGAGGACGGACTGCGATTCAATATTGCGGCTGGTCATTGTTATCCTAATTCTACCTAATCAGACATCTTACGCTTTTCCCACTCGGAGGGCTGCCAGCTTACACCAGTCAAGGCTGTTGCGCCAGACCTTATTCGGCCGGCGAATCGCGACCGCATGTTTACAGTCCAGAAGTCTGGTAGCGCAGCACTGAGAGCGCCAGCCGGTATTCGTATCCGGCCTGCGCATTTCCAATCTCGGCCTGAGTCTGCTGCAGTTGCGCTTGGCTGAGTTCAACAATCGAGCTAAGCCCCAGCTTGTAACGCGTCTGGGCGAGATCCAGCGCCTGGTTGGCCTGCGCCAGCAATTGCTCGCTCACACCCACTCGGTCGAACGCGGTGCTGGCCGCCAGCCAACTGTTTCGCACATCGCGCGAGATTCGATTTCGAAGATCAGTCAAACGGTCTCGCACGGCCTGCGCCCTCAGATCGGTTTCGCGAGATCTCGCGGTATAGAGAAATCCATTGAACACCGGAATCTGCACGTTTACTCCCACCGCAGAGTAAGGCCCGTAGATGCGGTCATCGCGGACAGGAGAATCTCCAAAAGCTCCGAGCGCACTGATAGTCGGGTACAACTGATCGTGCTCGGCCTGATGCAGTTTCTGCGCCGATTCCGACTCAAACTCAAGCGCAAGAATTTCAGGACGCTGGGCAAAAGCATCGGCGATCAACGGATCAACGTCGGCCGGGGGCGGCGCGAGTGGTTCCGCGTCCGTAATAAGGTCAAAGGCCTGGACGGTGGGATATCCCAGAACCTCCGAAAGCGCCGCCATGGCAGCCTTGTCGTTGTTGAGCGCATCGAGATAGAGGAGCTTCGCTTGCGCCAGATTTACGTTGGCGAAACTCAAATCCAGGTCCGACCTCAATTTGCTCTTCGTGAGAGCAGACACCTGATCGGATAACAACTGCCGCGAGGCAACAGTCTGCTCCGCTACGCGCAGCACGGCATGCGACTGCAGCGCATTGTAGAAAGCCTGATTCACCGCCAGCAAAATGTCTTGCCTGGTAGCAGCTGCGCTCCGTTCATCGGCCTTCGCCTGAAGCCGGGCGCTCGCGACCAGATTCGTGGTGTGACCAAAGTCCGTGATCAGTTGGCTGATCGTCGCACCGCCTGCGGCGCGATCGAACACGCTGGAATTGCTCAAAGCTCCTGCGGTGAGTCGGCTGTTGTTACGTGCATCCACTGCTGTCAGGTTGCCATACGCCTGCGGCCAGAGATTAGAGCGCACTTCTCGCGTCACCTGCTCCGAAGCCAATGCGCTAAGCCGCGCCACAGAAATTGCCGGATTGTTCTTGAGAGCAATCGCCTGCGCGTCCTGCACGCTCAGCCGCACCACAATCGGCGGAGGCGGAGTCTGCGAAACCTGGCCCGACCGTGCACCGGTGTCTGGTTGCGTTTGAGTGTAGTCAAGGCGCGTACTATCGGAGCTGGGTCGTAGCCCTGCTGGTTCCGTTCTTGCCTGGTCAGAACGTGCATCGGCCGACCTCTGACCCAACTCTGCCGACTGCGCCAGACATTGAGTTGAGAGCGCGAAAGCACTGAGAAAAAGCGCGAGTCTCCACGTCATGTCGTCTGTACCTCCGCATTCTTTTTTTCCGGCTCTGGATCTCCTTTGTGAACCATCAGGTAGACGGCGGGCACAAGAAAAACAGTGACTACCACCGAAACCGCCAAACCCCCAATAACGGCGCGGGCCAACGGGGCATACTGCTCGCTGCCAGTCTCGAGGCCAAACGCCATCGGAAGCATCCCCAACAAAGTCGCGAGCGACGTCATCAGAATGGGACGAAGCCGAATCTTACAAGCCCGCACCAGCGCCTCCTGCAGCGAAAAGTCCTCCTGCCGCAACTGCCGCGCAAACTCCACAATCAAAATACTGTTCGACACCACGATGCCGGTCATCATAATCACGCCCATGAGCGACATGATGTTGAAGGTGCTGTGCGTCAGAAAAAGAATGAGCACAACTCCCGCCAATCCCGGAGGAATCGCGACCAGAATGATCAGAGGGTCGATGAAAGAAGTGAACTGCGCCATTAGAATCAGGTAGACGAGTACAATCGCGAGCAATAAGCCGATCGAAAAACGTTTGAACGATTCCTGCATGCCGACGACGGAACCGAGAACACTGATGCGCGTGTTTTCCGGCAACTTTATGTGCTTGACGATGTCGTTGACTTCGCGGCTAACCCCACCCAAAGCTTCGCCCGAGGGCATTACATAAATGTCGATCACGCGCTGAAGCTGATAGTGGTCGACTTCTGTCGGAGTATTCATCGGCGTTATGTCGGCGACCGACTGAAGAGTCGTGTAATTGTGGAGATTGGGAGCACGCAGCGGGATTTGCTTGAAATCCTCCAGGCTCATGTTCTGAATCTGCTTATCGAAATACTGTACGGTAAGCATGTAGTTGTTTCCCGTCTTGGGATCGATCCAATAACTGGGCTCGATCATGCCGTTAGAGGTGAGAGCCGTAATGACGTTGTCGACAATCTGTTTGGGCGTGAGCCCGATAAGTGTGGCGCGTTCGCGATCGATGTTTAACTGCAGTCCCGGATAAAGAAGATTTTGTGGAATCAGCACGCTGCTAACGCCCTTATGGCTCCGAATCTGTCTGGCGATATTCGAGGCCACGGCAAAAGCGCCGTCGAGATCGTTTCCTCTAACTTGAACATCAATGGGTGCCGGTAAACCCAGGTTGATTACAGAATCGACCAATCCTCCCGCCTGGAAATATGTATCGAGTTCGGGCAAGTCCTCCGAGAGTTTTTGGCGAACCCGCCGCATGTATTCATAGCTGCCGAGTGAGTGATCCTCCTTCAGGCTCACTTGGACAAATGCCGTATCCATCGACGAGTTGCTGGTATACATGGCGGAGAGATCGGGAGTGATTCCGATATTGGAGACGATCATGTCCAGGTCGTGAGGCGGGATGACCTGATGAATTTCATTCTCGACGCGAGCGATGTATTGATTCGTGACCTCGAGCCGGGAACCGCTCGGAGCCTTCACGTTGATGACGAACTGCCCGGGATCGGTGCGCGGAAAGTAAGCAGTACCAACGAACGGAAAAATTACCGCCAATATCACGACGATACCGATGGCAATAAACGCTACTGTTCTGCCGGGCCGGACCAGAGCACGGGTCACCCAAAGCTCATAGAAGTCCAGGAGCTTCTGAAAGAGCTCATTGAAGCGGCCAATGAATTGCCGAAACACAGACCGCGAAACGGACCTACCCTCCGGCGCGTGCTCGATCTCCTCTTTCACATCCTCGACGTGGAGAAATTGCGCGCAATAGAGCGGGACTACCGTCATCGCAAAGATATAGGAAGCGAAGATCGACAGGACCACGCCGAGGGCGAGATCGATGAAAAGGTAGCGGCTCACACCATAGAAAAAAGTTACTGGGAAGAACACGATCGATGTAGTAGAGGTGGCGGCCAGAACTGCGAGCGAGACTTCCATGCCGCCTTTCTCCGCCGCCACTCGTGGAGTTTCGCCGATCTCCATGTAGCGGAAAATGTTTTCCAGCACGACCACCGAGTCGTCGATCAGACGAGAAAAAGCGAGCGCCAACCCGCTCAGCAGCATCACATTGATCGACCCGCCCATCGCATTCATGAGCAGAAAACACACCAAAGCGGAAAGAGGAATCGACAGCAGTACGGCGAAAGTAGCTCGCGGGCTTCCGAGGAAAATCAGAATCATGATCCCCGTTAGCACCAACCCGATGCCGCCTTCCTTCAGCACGTTCTTGATCGCGCTCTTTACAAAAAGCGACTGATCAAACACTACGGCGGTTCTTAGAACTTTCGGAATGTCCACCAGATCGGTGATCGCAGCCTTAATTCCATTCACGATCGTGATGGTGTTGCTATCGCCACCTTGCTTTAGCACCGGGATGTAAACGGACTGCTGTCCATCGATGCGGACAATATTTGTTTGAATGGTGCCGGAGTCTTTGGCCTCACCCACATCGGCAACCATTACCGACGAGTTGCCCACGGTTTTCAGCGGAATGCGGTTGATCTCTTCCACGTTTGGCAGCTGCGCGTTGGCATAAATGTTGTAATCGCGAGGGCCGATGCGAACGTCGCCGGCGGGAAGGATCAAGTTCGACTCGTTCACCGCATGAACCACGTCCATCAGGCTAAGCTGGTGCGCCTCCAGTTTGAGCGGATCGACATAGACCATGATCTGGCGATAGCGGCCGCCAAACGGCTGAGGCACGGAGGCGCCGGGCACGTTCGCGATCTGGTTGCGAACCTGGAATTGCGCCAGATCTTTTAGGCGCGTCTCATCCAGGCCTTGCCCTTTCAGCGTGACCAGGCAAACTGGAAGGCTTGACGCATCGAACTTGAGCACCACGGGAGGCAGCGTGCCTGGAGGCAACCGCCGAAGATCGGCCATCGCCAGGTTCGCAATATTGCTGAGAGCCGAATTAGCATCGGTTCCCGGCTTAAAGTAAATCTTGATCAGGCTAACGCCGGTCAGAGAGCGGGACTCGATGTGGTCGATGTTGCTGCCTAGAGTAAAAAAACGCTCGAAGGTATCGGTAATGTCGGCTTCGATTTGCTCGGGCGGCATTCCAGAATAAAAAGTCGCAACTACTACCACTGGAATTTTGATCTGCGGGAATAGATCCACCGGCATCCGAACCACCGTGGTCACACCCACGACGGCGACCACAAGGCAAAGCATGATCACAAAGAACGGATACTTCAGAGCGAATCTGGGCATTACTTTCGCTCTCCGGTTTGACCTTCGCCCGCAGACTGCGCCTCAAGCCTCGGCTTTACTACTTCACCTATCTGATAATCGGACTGACCCACGCTGATCACACGATCCTTTTCTGACAGCCCCTGCAGAATCTCCACGTAGTTCGAGGTTTGCTCGCCTACTTCGACGGTCCGTTTTTGCACGCGATCCTGGTCATCAACAATCAACGCGTAATGTTCGCTTCCTCCCTGGACCACTGCCTGAACCGGAACCTTGAGTGCGTTCTTGTTCTCGTGCAAATCCAGCTTCACCTCGGCGTACATGCCTTCCTTCAAAGTGCCTTGGGGATTTGGCACGTCAATTTCGGTGTGCATGGTGCGGGTTTCCTCATCGAGTGCGTCGGCGAAGCGCGCCACGCGCCCTTGGAACTCGCGATTCAAAGCCGCAACATGGACTTGAACTACGCTGCCCAAATGCAACAGCGGCACGTCAGATTCCGGCACCGGGATTACCAACCTGAACAACGACCACTCCGCCAATTGGACAACCGGCTGTGATTGCGTCTCCGATGAGGTTCCAGCTGAAATCAACGCGCCAGTATCTACATAGCGTTTGGTAATTACGCCCGCAAAAGGAGCTGTGATGCGCGAATAGTCCTCCATGGCGGTCAGACGATCAAGAGTGGCTCGCGCCATCCCAAGCTGGCTCTCGGATTCCGCCAGCGCAGAACGCGCGCTGTTCACCTGCGCTTCGGTCTGTCCATCTTTCGCCATCGCATCATCAAGTTCTTGTTCGGCGATCAAGCCCGGACGGGCTTCCGACGCCTGCTTGAGCCGTGTATAGGCTGCGTGGTAGGCCTGGTGCGTGGACTCGGCTGCCTGGATCTCACTTTGGGCGCGCCGTATCGCGTCCTCGCTGCGCCGGATGTCGGCCTTGGCACCCGCAACCTGCGCGCTTAACTCGGGCACCTCTAGAATGGCCAGCACCTGTCCGGCCTTGACCTTGTCCCCAACATCCACAAAGATCTTCTTGATATAGCCCGCTACCTTGGCATGAACATCCACTTGCTGGAAGGCTCGGAACTCTCCGGAAAGCGTTATGCCGGTATCAAGCGGACCACGCGTGGGCAACACTACCGGCACGATCCTCTGACGCGCTTCATCGCCCTCTTTTGCATCCGCATCGTGAAGCGGACGCTTGATAAATAGCACGATCGCCACCACCGCGATAAGCACAGCAATCGCAATGTGTTTGCGTTGCAGCGTCATTTTTCACTCCAAGTCTGCCCGCGTAACAATGTCGTCTCTTCCTCGAAAGTTTTGACCTATGGATGCCCGTCTGTCCAACGGAATGGTTGTCGCGAACGAGCTAACTTTCTGCGGTTAAGATGCCAATGGTCGCGATTGTACATTCATCCCGGTCGCAGTCCAGTAATGGACGCGACACGCAGACAACCAGAGGGATGATATTCGACGGCCAGATGTTTCTTGAAAATAGCTCAGCAGCAGGGAGGCGGTCGATTGTAGAGACTCTCTTCGAGAAAAAGAGTAGGAAGAGGAGGTCCGGAAGGCGCAACATTGGGATAGAACGTGGGTACCAGCAGCGCCGTAGTCTTGGTCGCAGGAGCGGTCCAACCGACGGCATTGCGATCCATGTGCTGCCGCATCGCCTGCGCCGAGCTTGACCGAACCGTCGTAGACCGGGAGAGTGTAACGTGGAAGGTTCGTGTCGCCAGAACCGTAACGAGAGAAAACATCACTAGCCCAATAAGGCCTACTCGCCACGCCTGCGAGCAGTTATCCCCCGTCGTTCTTCTGCTTTCTATCATTCACCCACGTTTCTATTTCGAAATTATATACCAGCGCACCCGGAGCTAGGAAGCTGACCGCGACGCGTAACATTGGATTTCAAGAATCAAGATTGACACCCTCGGAGATCGGGTAAAGAAGCAGCTGCTAAGTTGCAGGACGGGCTGAATCAAACCGCACGGCGGTGGGATTGCATCGCCTTTTATCGCCTACTCGCAGCCTCGAATTACCGAGAATGTGCTTGACAGTGCTCTTATCGCTGTGCTAAACCCAGCGGGCTGGAATGGTCCGCTTATCAGACGTGTTCTAGTAAAAACGTTTTTGGCAGCCGGCATTTGTTTTTGTCAGGCTGAGCGGGTTTAAGTGTGCGCACGCCGCACGCCGCAACCGTGATCCGGACCTTGCTGTTCTTAACATGTACTCCGAGAGGGGAAAAGCATGCGCTCGCTAACCGCATCCTTCGCGCTGGTCGTTTTCATGTTGCCAGGTTCGTTCGTCCATGCTCAGAGCTCACAGCCTGCCGACAAGGCTGCCACGCCGGCCGCGAACGTTGCCAGCAAAGAGGAAGTCAATGAGCTGCGCAGCGAAGTGGCCGCCCAGCGCCAGACCATCGAGGAGTTAAAGGCTTTGGTGGAAAAGCTGGTGGATGCAAGAACAGAGAGCAAGACCCGGCCGACCGATAATGGCTCGGTCCAAGTTCGGCCCGTGTCAGGCATTGCGCCGTCGGAAGCCAGCTCGCATCTGGCTGACGCGCCGGCCGCGCCCGCTCCTCGCCTGATGAATGCCGTTTTGCTGGAAGCCACTCCCGATCCGGCTGCAGCGGCCGCAGGCCAAGCGGCAGCGGCAACTCCCAAGAAAGATGCTCCTCTCGCCGCAGGATGGAACGGCGAGCACTTTTTCATCCGGAGCGCGGATGGACAATTCAGCATCAGCCCCTACGGCTATGTGGATGACGACTACCGCGCTTACAAAGGAGACGGCGCGCCCGCCGACACCTTCGTCTTGCGCCGCGCTCGCTTCGGCTTCCAAGGCAATTACGGCTCCCACTTCGATTTTGCCCTGCTCACCGACGCCGCGTCGACCACCGGATCCGTCGTGCGCGACGTTTACCTCAACGTAAGAATCCGTCCTGAGTTTCAATTTCAGGCTGGCCAGTTCAAAGTTCCTTTTGCCCAGGAAGCCGGAATGGGCGCCACCAACCTCGACTTCGTAGAACGCGGTTTTCAATCGATGTTGTACCCGTCGGCGGCCTCGGCGTTCCGCAGCCCTGGTATGGCCTTCCACGGAGATATTGACGGTGGTGTCGTCCAGTACTGGCTGGGAGCATTCAACGGCAAGGGATATGCCTTGGTCAACACCACCAATCAAGCTGAAATCATAGGGCGGCTGCGCTTCTACCCGTGGCGCAAATCCAAGAGCGACTGGTTCAAGCAACTTGCTTTTGGCGGATCCATTGACCGGGCGCGCTCGCGCGGTCTTTCCGGGGATCAGAGCTTCAGCGGCAACCTACCCGATGCCGCCTACAACTTCTTCCCACAGTTCGCTATTAACGGGCCGATCCAGCGCTACAACGGCGAGTTTACCTACCTCAAGTCGAAATTCGCGCTGCGTGGCGAATTCGATCAACTCAACATGTCCCGCGACAACGTCGGCTCCGACCAGGTGGGAGGGATTGGCTTCCTGAGTCTCCCGTCAATCATCGCGAAGGCCTGGGACATCAGCGCGACCTATATGCTCACCGGTGAAAAACAGCCGGAAAACGGCACGCCTCGGGTGAAGAATCCACTCTTTGGACCCGACACCCCCGGCGGCAAAGGACGCGGGTGGGGAGCATGGGGAGTCGGTTTGCGGTACATGGGCATTCAAGCCAAGGAACCGGGCGCGGACTTCCTGAACTATTACACGCCGGGTTTTGTGCCAACGTTTAATTACCACACCGACGAGATCACCATGGGTCTTACTTGGTTTCCAAATTATTGGGTCAAGTACCAGATCAATCTGGGTATCGATCAGTTAAAGGATCCCAGCACTATCGGCGCAGTGCCACAGAACTACTATGTGGTGCTGCAGCAGTTACAGTTCAGGTTCTAAGAGAGATTCTAGGAGAGAAGGACCGCGCGGATGTCCGTAGCGGACGCCGACAGGTTAACGCAGCAGTCAACCAGTTAAGAAACGCCAGGGCTGGCCGCAGGCTGGTCTGACAGGGAAATCGCAGGAGGGAATTCGAATGAGACCGAGGATTCTTGTTACTATTCTTCTCACCGCGCTGTTTGTGATCTTGAGCGGCTGCGGCACAGCGCCGAATTGCCCCACTTGCGGCACGACGATTAACGGTGCCTACGCCATCGTCAACGTCATTCCCGTGCCCGAGCACAATGGTACCGGCGAGCCCGGCGGTCCGTTCAACTCCTTCGACATTAGTTGGATAGCGGGTCCTCCGTCCGGCGGGTTGTCGGGAACGCACAATCTCGACTACATTTCAGACCGGATTGGCATCGCCGTGCAAGTAATCGATACGAACCAGGATCTGGCCATGTTTTCGATTCAGGGCCAGAATTCGGTTTCGGACGCGGGCAACGGCGCCAGCCCCTGCGCAACAGATCCTGCGAACGGCCTCGACGTCATTCCGCCGATCGTGGATGTATTTGGCAATTTCACCCGTCACGGATGCAGGACGGATCTGGCTTGGGAGGGAGGCCCGACGTTCCATCTGATTACGGGCTTTGGTGCCAGCCACCACTTTGGCGCGTTTCCGGGCGCGCAGTGCTGCGCTTCCCGCGCCAACGGCGTGAATCCCATGTCTGGGCCGGACGGTCTTGAAGTAAGCGCGGACGGCAATACGTTGTTCGTCGGCAACGGCAGCTCATCTGTCGTTGTGTTCGATCTGACCACAATGAACCTCAGTGCACTTCCACAGCCCACTCCACCCACGGTTCTGGCAACGATACCCACGGGTGTGTCGGCCGACTACGACGGCCCGCAGGGCATCTCCGGATGCATTGCATCCTGGAACGGCGAAGCTGGATCGGCCACCGATTGTGGAGATGACCGCGCCGACGAAATGTCGTTCGACAACGTGCATAAGGTTCTGGCAATCATTAACGGGGATCCGGGATTGCCATTTGTGACCTTCATCGACATGTCGGGCGTCGTGGCCAGGAACCCAGCGGACACCCAGCAGAGGCAGCATTGCCTGCCGATCGACTCAGACGCTTGCTTATGGCCCCTACCCGCCGGGCTTCAGCGCCGCAACTTATCCCCTTCAAGGCTCGGGAACCGGCGTGCCCCCGTCGATACAGTTGGATCCGAGCGTGCGGTGGCTCATTTAATCCCCCAAGCTGCATTCTCGGACAGATTTACTACGACGGCGTGGGAGGGGGCAGTAGGCCTCAGATCCGATCTCGCGGTAGACACCATTGGAGGTACGATTCCCTGCCCCGATCCGTCCAATCCCCATGTCTTCAGCGGCGTATCGGGATCGGCGGCTGACGCAGTCGTCACCGTTGGCTACCCCGGCTTCGGAACAACCCCCAGCGGGACGGCCTACACGATTCCCTGCCATCATGGCCCCCTTCTCGATCAGAACACGGGAGTCTTCTGCAGCCAAGTTCCTCCTTTTACCGACAGCAATTGTGGTGGCGCCATCTCTCCTGCCGGTTTGGGCGGGATGGTGTGGGACCCTAACAGCGGCTATCTGCTCCTGGCGAACGAGAATTCGGTTGCCAACATTAACATCGGAAGCATCGATATCATCGACCCCAGACTGACGGACACCTCTTGCGGAGGCGTCTCCTGCGGACCTGTGGTTATCGACAGCCTCGTGATGCCGAATTGCATGCCCACCGGCGTGAGCCATGGTCCCGGGAATAACTTCCTCGTGGGATGCGCGGACCATGATGGCAAGACGTTCCCCCTCAACGAGTACATAATTACTTACACGCCGGGCGCTAACATCGTCTGCACGTCAGACCCAAGCACCAGCGTCAACTGCGTTCCGATCAACAACGTGGGCGGGGTAGACGAGACCTGGTACAACCCCGGCGACAACAAATACTATCTGGCGGCGCGCGACATGCTTCCGACCGCGGTCAGATGGGCGTTATTGATGCCAAAACAAACCAATGGCTGGCTACAACATGCCGACTGGATCCAATTCGCACAGCATCTCAGTGGATCCTAACAACAACCATGTTTTCGTGCCGCTGCAGTCTGGTGCGGTCTGCACGACGCTGAATTCCTACGGTTGCGTGGGGGTCGCCACGCGACAATGAGGAGGCGCTCACTGGGTGGTATAGTTGTCTGAGACGCGAAACTCGGTGAGGTTTTTCGCGTCGGAAATAGCGATGTGACTTATGGAGACTTGTCGTAGAACATCTTTGCGGGTCGCCGCATTGGTTTTGTCACTTCTGGTTTTGCCTGCCGTGCTTACGGCCGCAAGCGATCAACCCGCCGAAGGCGACCGACGTTCCTGCGACAGTAATCGCCCACTTGCCGTTGCCGCAAGCGACAGGAAGTCAGATGCTGCTGCAGAAAGAAAAGGGCAAGCAATATCTGTACGTGCAACAGGCCACAAAGCAGGGGTTCATGGTCGTGGACGTCAGCAAGCCAGAAGAACCCAGCCTTCTGAAACGGACGGCGGAATCGAACCAGGCGACTGCGGGGAACCTCGAAATGGTTAGCCCCGATGTGGCGATTGCGGAGGCTCCGGAAAAAACGCCGACCACGCTCAGCAGCAACAGTCATCCCACCGAAACCGTTCGCGTGCTCGATCTGAGTGACCCTGCGAATCCCAAGACACTGGAGACATTCAATAAAGTCACCAGCATTCTTCCCGACGGCGGTCACGGGCTGGTCTACCTCACCAATAACGAGGGCCTGTGGATTCTCCGCTACAATCACCCCTCACGTTTCGAGCCGGCGAAGAAAAAGCCGCCTTGCGACTCCTCGGCGGAGATCCAAGCCATGCCCCCGGACTGCCAGTAGAGAATGCGCCAGAAATCCCGCTTACCTTGACAGTTAGCGAAGGTAGTTAGCGAACGGAACAATCCTTGTCCAAGGTTCGGATCGAGGTCACGGTGAGCGTCACCGAGGCGGCCGACCCCATTCTTGCCATGCTATCGGAACTTGTGCTCATGGATGGCGACGTTCTCCCAGTGACTTCCACGCGCTGCCCTAAATAGTTTCTTAGCTTGACCTTGTGCGAGCCTTGGAGTTCATAGGTCATGGCAGGATTCTGCTTGATCAGCGTGTAATCGCCAGAGGAACGGCTCACGCAGCCTTGCACGGTAATCTCGCCTTTGGAATCCTTCACCTGACTGTCTTGCGCCATCAGCATGCAGGCCGAGAATACGACCACTGCGAAACAAAACTTTTTCATCGAAATTCTCCTAACAGGTGGGATGGCGATGCGATGGCCATGGTTGCAATAAATCTCGCCGGATCCAACCCTACTTAACCCGGGTTTCCTGATAGTGCAATTCCTTCCACTGCCCGCCGCGCTTCGCCCACACTTCGGTGATGTACACCCTCGAGTAGCGTATTTGTGCTTTGGGAGGGAACTGCATGGTGACCTCGTAGGTAACAAACGCGCTATCCGGTCCCAGCGGAATCAGCTTGAATCCCCACAGGCTGTAGGCGAAGACATTCGTCTCTGCGACCTCGTTTACGGCTTGAATCTTGTTCCTTTCGCCCTTGCCATCGACCTCGACGCCTTGGTAGTCGTCTGCCAGCAATTCGCCATATGCCTTCTTGTCTTTATTCTTCAGAGCCTCCCATTCGTCTTTGATTTTGGCTTGGAATATCTCGTTCAGACTGGAGTCGGCGGAAATCTTAGCCGGTTTGCCCTCGCCGAACTGAGTCGGCATGGTGGGTTGTTGCCCTAAGACCGGCTGAAGGCAGGCAAGAGATAGCAGCCCGGCAATCCAGGCCGTGAGGAAGCAATTTCGCATGAAACCTCCGAAACCGAAAAAGCGAATTTTACTCTATCAGCCATTCATCAGAAATTCACCGCTTTGTAACCGGGTTGTAACATAGCGCCGATAGAACGGGTATACCCAGAGGAAAAAGCTTTATTTCGTAGCGCTTCGTCTCGCACCTCTGGCCTCCATTGATCCTATCGATGCGAAAGGCTTTCTACAACTTTAACGTCCAAAACAAAAAAATCAGGAGAGTGCAATGAAATCAGCGTGGAAGTTTTGCGCAATATTGTTTCTGGCGACGTCGCTGGTGGCGCAAACCACTACGGAGCCGAGACCTAGAAGGACCAAGAGTGCCCCAATTACCGCCGCCGATGTGCAAGCGTTGAAGGACGCTATCGCAGCGCAGCAGGCAGCCCTGGCGCAGCAGCAGCAACAGATCCAGGAGCTACGCGACAGCTTGCAGCGCAAAGATCAGGCGGTGCAGCAAGCCCAGGCAGCCGCAACCGATGCCGCCGGCAAAGCCGACGCCGCTCAAGCGCAGGCCTCTCAACAACAACAAACCGTGGTCGCCTTGAAGTCCGACGTCTCCGATCTCAAGACCAATATGGTCAATACCACCATGACTCTGCAGGAGACTCAGAAGAGCATTGGGGAAGCGCCCACTACCATACATTTCAAAGGGATCACGATTACACCGGGAGGGTTCCTGGCGGCTGAAACCGTATGGCGTTCCCGCGCTCTTGGAGCCGACATCAACTCGCCCTTCAACTCGCTTACCATGCCCGGAGCATCGCAAAGCCACATATCAGAGTTCTTCGGTTCCGGACGTCAGTCGCGTATCTCGATGTTGGCTCAAGGCCAGCTGTCAAACGTCAAATTGAACGGCTACTACGAAGCTGACTTCCTGGGAGTCGGCACTACTTCGAACAACAACCAAAGTAACAGCTACCCATTGCGCCAGCGGCAAGTCTTCGCGCAGGCTGCCTTTAGCAGCGGATTGACCATCACCGGCGGCCAGATGTGGAGCCTGGTGACCGAAACCAAGCACGGAACGGACAATCGTACCGAAGCGGTCCCCATGACCATCGACCCGCAGTATACCGTGGGCTTCAGTTGGGCGCGGCAATACGGCCTTCGTCTTGCCCAGAGCTTCGGCGATAAAGTATGGTTAGCGGTGTCCGTGGAAAACGCACAAGCCACAGTAACCACACACGGCAACGGTGACAACTTCCTGTTGGGCTCGGCTGGTAACAACAGCGGAACTTACAATGCTGGAGCCTCTGCCTCAGCTACCGGCGCGGCTTCGAACCTTGCCAATTACACCTTCAATCCTTCGCCTGACGTCATCGCGAAACTGGCCTTTGAACCGGGTTTCGGACACTACGAAATTTTCGGAATATATAGCCGCTTCCGTGATCGCGTGTTTCCTTGTGGGGAAGCAACGGCCGCGTTTCCCTGCCCGGCCGGCGTCAGCACTCCCAGCGCTGCGAATGCCTACAACTCTTCTAAGAATGGCGGCGGCCTTGGCGCCAACGTGCGCTGGTCATTCGATCAGAAGCACCTCGACTTCGGATTGCATGCCCTCGCCGGCAACGGGATCGGACGGTACGGAACGAGCGGTCTTCCCGATGCCTCCATCCACGCCAACGGAACCCTTGATCTGGTCCGCAGCTATCAAGGGCTGGGAACCCTGGAGTGGCACGGGCCCAAAGTCGACATTTACGGCAACGTAGGCGCGGAATATGCCGGCCGCGCTTATGATTTCGACCCTATCTCTGGCAAGTCCATCGGTTACGGATCGCGCTCTTTCAATAACTCGGGGTGCTTCACGGAAATCTCACCTACCGTGGGAAGCGGCTTCTTCCCGGCCGGCCTTTCCAACTGCACAGCTGATACACGCGCGCTCGGCGAAGCCACTTTCGGGATTTGGTTTAAACCCTATGACGGAGCGAAAGAGAAAGTAAACCGAGGCCGCATCCAATTTGGACCGCAGTTCTCCTACGTGGAACGCTACGCCTGGTCAGGGACAGGCGAACAGCCGCATGGGTTGGACGCGATGGTCTTCACGTCCTTCCGCTACTACCTGCCTCAGTAAACAGGTTAGGGCGTAGCATCAACCTCGGCACTCGGAAAACGGCGGCGAGAACCGCTTTCCCGGGTGCCGTTTTTATTTTGCGTCAATCGTTCTCTTCGGCCGCGGGTTTGCTCCCAGTGCGCCAAATGATTTACTCTCAGCCGCAGTCGAACATGACTCCCAAGTCCAGACCCGACGCCGCGCCTGATCGTTTTGGGCAAGCCATGCGCCGCGAAATCTACGAACAACCCGAAGCCATCGCGAAGACCATTGAACAGCACCTGAAGGACGACATTCTTTTCCCGGACGAATTGCATACGATCGAAAGCGCATTGTTAACCTTCGAGAAGCTGATCATAGCCGCCAGCGGATCGAGCCGGCACGCCGGACTGGCCGGAGAAATCATGATCGAAGATCTCTCGGGCGTCGCCGTAGATGTAGAGTACGCCAGCGAATACTGCTATCGTTCAACGCACGCCGCAGTCGAGCCGATCGTGATGGTGGTCACGCAATCCGGGGAAACTGCCGACACCATTGCCGCGCAACGGGAGGCGCTCACTCGTGGCGTGAAGACGATCGCGGTTTCGAACGTGGCTGAGGCGACCATTCCTCGCGAGGCTAGCGCTGCATTGATTACGGGCGCTGGTCCGGAACTCGCCGTGCCCGCCACCAAGAGCTTCACCACGCAGGTCACAGTTCTCTACTTGATGGCATTGTTCCTGGCTCGCAAACGCGGCCGTATGACCTCGGAAGTCACGCGATCCTACCTGCAGCGGCTTCTGCGGCTCCCTGACGCAATCGAAAACAATCTCCGCATCTGGGATGAACAAGCCGAGCAGTTCGGCGAGAAACACTTTCGGGCGGAGAAGTTCTTGTATCTTGGCCGTGGAGTACATTACGCCATCGCGCGCGAAGGCGCGCTCAAGCTCAAGGAAACTTCTTACGCACACGCCGAAGGCTATCCCGCAGGAGAGCTCAAGCACGGTCCGAACGCGCTCGTCGATGAAACCCTTCCGGTGGTGGTGCTGGCCACCTGCGACAAGCGCGATCCGGATTCGGTTCTCCGCTACCGGCGCACGCTCGAAGTGATGAAAGAAGTCAAAGCACGGGGCGGACACTTGGTATCCGTAGCGACCGAAGGTGATGCGGAAGTGGCCGGCATCGCCGAGGATGTCTTCTTCGTTCCGCCCGCGCCCGAACTGTTGCTGCCCATTATCGAAGTGATTCCGCTGCAACTGTTCGCCTATCACGTGGCCACAAAAAAAGGATACGACGTAGACCGCCCGCGAAATCTGGTGAAGGCGGTGGTCACAGAGTGACCGCGAGTTCTACTCAAGTCGATCTGCAGGTCGTCGCGAAAGACGTCATGCGGCAACACGGCTTTGAGCCTGACTTCCAGCCCGCGGTTCAACAGCAGCTCATACAACTGCGCGCTCATCCTCCTGCGATCGCTGCCGGGCCGGATGTCCGCGACCTGCGAAAACTGTTGTGGTCGTCGATCGACAACGACACCTCGCGCGACCTGGATCAGATCGAGTTTGCGGAACGGCTTTCAAACGGCGATGTGAAGATTCTTGTCGGTATCGCAGATTTGGACGCCTTCGTTCCCAAAGAGAGCGCGATCGATCAGCACGCCGCCAAGGAAACGACGACGGTCTATGCCGGAGTGCGAAACTTCCCGATGCTGCCGGAAGAGCTTTCCACCGGCAAGACTTCCCTTCTGGAAAATCAGGATCGGTTGAGCGTGGTCATCGAGTTCGTTGTCGATGGCGACGGCCGGGTGAAATCTAGCGACGTCTATCGCGCCCTGGTTCGCAACCAGGCGCAACTGCAATATAACTCCGTGGGGGCGTGGCTGGAAGGCACGGCAGCGGCCCCGCCGAAGGTGGCAGCATCTGTCGATTTGCAGGCGCAATTGCGCTTGCAGGACCAAATAGCGCAGAAGCTGAAGGGCCGGCGCTATGAGATGGGAGCTCTCAATCTCCAGACCGACGAACTCCATCCTTTGATGTTGAACGGTCAGGTCGTGGACGTGGTGAATCAGCAGAAGAATCACGCGACCGAGCTGATTGAAGATTTCATGATTGCCGCTAACGGAGTGGTCGCGCGCATGTTGGAGGATGTTTCGTCCTTGCGCCGCATCGTGAAGCAGCCGGAGCGATGGGACCGCATCGTGGAACTGGCGGCGACCTATGGCGAGAAACTTCCCGCCAACCCCGACTCCAAGGCGCTGAACGATTTTCTGGTCAAGCGCAGGGTGGCAGACCCCGATCACTTTGCCGACCTTTCCCTGGCCGTGATCAAGTTGATTGGACCCGGAGAATACGTGCTGGAACGGCCGGGTGAACCCGCACCCGGACACTTTGGCCTCGCGGTTCAGGACTACACGCACTCCACCGCTCCCAATCGCCGCTTTGCTGACGTGGTCACTCAGAGGCTCATCAACGCGGTACTGGCAAAACAGCCGAATCCTTATTCGGACGACGAACTTTCCGCAATCGCTGCCAATTGCACGCAGAAAGAAGATGCCGCTCGAAAAGTCGAGCGTGAAATGTCCAAGCGTCTGGCTGCGGTCGCGATGGCGAATCGCATCGGCGCAATCTTCGACGCCATCGTCACCGGCGTAACCCCAAAGGGAACGTTCGTCCGCGCGTTGCAGCCGCGCGTCGAGGGATTGCTGGCTCAAGGCCAGCAGGGCGTCGATGTCGGGGACAAACTCCGCGTCAAACTAATTCGCACCGACCCGCAGCACGGCTTCATCGACTTCGCCCGCGTCTAAATCAGCATCGCAACGACAGCGTCTTTATCGTCGGTCATCACGCAAGTCAATAGGCAGCAACCATGCGGCGGGGTAACCTTGCCCCAAGCGGTTCGTGTAAGGGCGTGATCTCTGTTGTCCAAATGGCGCAAACTCGTATGCGGCGTGATGATCGTAATCTCGCCAATGGCTCTGATGACGCAGGACTCCGGTGGGGCGATGCTCCACAATGACGGAGGAACCTGGGTAAATGGGAGCCCCGCGCCCAATTCCTCTGCGATTTTCCCGCACGATTCGGTGCAGACTCAGAAAGAAAAGGGAGCGAAAATCGACGCTGATGGATCTACGATCACCGTGCAACCAGACACCTTGCTGCAATTTGGCACCGACGAACTTGTCCTCGAGCACGGAAGCCTGCAATTGAATACTTCCCGAGAAATGAAAGTGCATGCGAACTGCATAACTATCACGCCACTAGTGGCGGCGTGGACTCGCTACGACGTGGTCGATGTTGATGACAAAGTCACAGTGATTGCAGACGAGAACGACGTCAAGATCCATTACGAACGGGGGAGTGCGCTGCGTTCGAAACAGGGCTGGCCCGCTGATGTGACGGTGCATCAAGGTGAGCAAGTAACGCGCGACGAAAGATGTGGCGCGCCGGCAAAGCCGGCCGGACAGGTCAGCGCCGCTGGAGCGATTATGAACAACCCTGGGATCGTGGGAGGGGCCGTTCTCGTGATCGGACTTACTTGTCTGCTTGTGTGCCACGACGACGATCCTGCCAGCCCGTACAAACCGTAGCACTCCATGCAACCAAGCGTTTGGCTAAATTCCTCCGCGCAGCCGATCGATATCGGCATTGGTGTAGACGTGCGTCGCGCGCCGGGTTTGTGTCTTGCCTAATTGTGCCGCTTCCGCCAGAGCTACTCCGTAACCACGCGCCCGCAGCGCCTGCGCGGTGGTCGTCTGCCAAACACCGGTGTCAAGAATGCTGGCCGGAAGACTTGCGGGGAGCGAGGATTCGCCCGGTGAAAAGCTGACCTCGATCTCACTGATTGGAGGCTCGCCATAATAAATGGGAAATAAGTCCACGCTGGGAAGAGCGTCTGGCGAGGGCGGCAAAACGGTGTGGTTTTCCGGACCGGCAATGAGGTCAGCGGTGGCGTTGCTGGCGCCTATCTCAAGCGGCGGACCATTCAGCGAGAGGGATGGCGTGGAAATAGGCCGCGCGAAAAGAGGCGAGCCCTGGATCATCAGGTATTGAGGACCGGTGGCAAAGTTTGTTTCCTGGCCAGCAGCCACTCCAAGGGCAAGCACGAGCAGAGTGCAACAAAACGGGATGCGCATGGGACCTCCGTTGCATCACTTGCCTCATTATGATGCAGATGAAGGGCACAAGGCCAGAGTCGGAAGGCCCTACTTCCCGCTTCTGTCAGGGGTTTCGGCCGCAATCGACTTTAACTGCCGCCGCTCGCGGCGACCTTCACGCAACAAGAAAAACATGTAAAAAACGATCCCAATATTGATGGCAAACATCAGAGAACGGAGCACGGTAATGCCCCGCATGAGTTCCCGGATCTCAAGCGGGAGAAGCAAAGTTCCAGAACCGAAGGCAACCCATTCGGCCCAGGTGCGTTGCCGCCACAAACCGTAGCCTTCGACAAAGCGAAGTGCGGAATAAACGAATGCGAGTTTGGCTGCAGCCCATAGGCGAGTGTCAGTCAGGTTGTCGGCAAAATCGAGAAAAAGCTGCGCCGAATGCCGGTCCGTGCTGATGTGCAATAAAGCGAGAAGGCTTTCGGCCATTACCCAAACATCTTTACGCACAAGCAAGATGGCGCAGATGCCGATCAACAGAACGAAGATGCCCTTGATGAACTCGAGGGTAGCGACCGCCCGCAACAGACTTTTCTGTGCGCGGTGAAGATCGATTTTCGTAGCTGGAGAGAGCATGCTGCGAGCACGGAATCCTCAGAGTATCACGGCTCCAGCGTCATTTTTTCTTTACTGAAGCCCGCACAGCATGGCCGATTTTCTTTCGAAGGCTTTAGCGTTTTCGGGCGCGGACGGCGGCGCGAAGCTCATTCACGATCTCGCGCGATGCCTTGATCGCGGCCGCATGCTGGTTCACATTGAACGAGATCGCGCCTACGCGGGCGTGCCCACCGCCGCCGTAGCGCTCGCAAATCTTAGCCAGATTCACCACTGGTTCCTCAGTCGCCCAGGGATTGGACCCGACCGAAACTTTAACGCGGAAGCTGCTTTTGCTAAGGCCGACGCTGTAGATGGATTCGGGGTGAAGATAATAAGGGACGAACTTGTTGTAGCCTTCGAAATCCTGATCAGTAACGTCGAAGAAAATTGTTCCGTCGAGACACTCGCTACGCTGCTTCAAGATTTCGATGGAAAGTTCGTGGCGGCGAAGAAGTGGAGGCAGCAGCGGAGCAACAAAAGGCTCTTCCAGAATGGAGGCGAGAGGCTTCGTCGCAAGAAGAGGAATGAGGTTGGGAACGAAGCGCTGGTCCGGCGCAGACTCGATAACCATGGTCAGCTTCATTGCGGGCGACTGCATCTCGACCGCTGTCTGGGCATCGGGGTAGAGAGCGCCGTCAATGATGTCAGTCCAATGCACGAGATCGGCTACGGGAGTGGGATCGAAACCGAAGCGCTGCTGAGCGATCATCGCGATAAAACTTGTGCAGGACTTGAAGTCGGGGTCGTAAAACTTACGATTGCTCTGGTCGCGCTCGAAGTGGGCGGCGTCCTCTGGGGATAGAAACGCGCTCTGATGATGGTCAAACCACCAGGTAATTTTAGGCGAGCTGGAATACTTGAAATCGACGATGGCATTCTCGTCGCCGTCGAAATCCGATTCGTTAAACAGGGCGCCGGCACGATGCAGCAGACCGGAAAAAAGAAAGTCGGCGTCTTCGCGAATACGCTCACGATAGAAACGGGAGAAGAGGGCGGCGGAGGAAGCTCCGTCGAAACACTTATCGTGGTAGAAAACTTTGACTTTCAAGCAACGCCCCAGTGGATCTAGGATTCCTCGCTACCAACGATGTGACCCGACGCATCACGGTAAGCAAGGTAAAAGCTAATAGGATTGACAGCTTAGAGACAGAAAGTCAAGGGCACCGCGCGCGAAGCTGCTGGACTGTGATTGAAATCCCGGCGATGCGCGCAGCGTTCCTCCTAGCCCGCTAGCATTTTTTGTTCTGCAAAATCCCCGACTACCGGAAGTTTGAACATCTCGCCTTGCAGAGCCTTCACGATGAGCACGACCCAAACTACGAAAAAAGCGAGGCCGGCCACCATGGAGACGAGCAGGAGGAGTAGGGGAGCCAACACGGGGATGAAAAACACTAAAACGCCGACCACCCTGAGCAAAGCTCCGACGACCACGGCCGCCAGGCACACTCCGAGGCATTGAAAAGAATGAAAGCGCACGAAACGGTTCTTGCTGTAGGGCTCGACGAAAAGAAATACAATCGCAGGCAGAAGGAAGTACGCCAGGGCACCGGCCAAAGTTTCCGGCAGTACACCCACAGTACCCCGGGCCCGCTCGACGGCGCCCCTGGTGCGGCCGCAGCCTGGACAAAAGGCTGCGCTATCGGGCATGGGGACGGCGCAGTAGGGGCAAGAAGTCGACATGTTTTTCAAACAACTCGCTGCCGCGCACCTTATCAGAACGTGGCGGGGCGAGGCAACCGTGGTGGAACCCAGCCACGTGGTCTCAGGCGGGACGCGGTTTGCGGCAATCTTCACAAACGCCATAAATCTGAAAAGTGTGACGGGTGGTCGTGTAGTGGTGTCGGCGGCCGATTTCCTGCTCCAACCGATCCACTTCCTGGGAAAAGAATTCCACCGAACTGCCGCACTCTGTGCAGACCATGTGGTGATGGCTGCGGCGGTTGTATTGGTGTTCGTAGCGGGCGATGCCATCGTGAAAGGCGACTTCGCTGGCTAATCCGCATTCGGCGAGGAGTTTCAGGGTGCGATAGACGGTGGTATAGCCGATGCCGGCGTCCTTCTTTTGCACCAGGCGGTGGAGCTCTTCGGTGGAGAGGTGGTCACGTGTTTCGAGGAAGGAGCGGAGGATGGTGTCGCGCTGTGCAGTCTGCTTCAGGCCGACACGCTTGAGATGGCGGTGGAGAATCTCCTGAGCCTCGCGTACCATCTCGCGCGAGATGGAAGGCTGGTCATCGATGCGGTTCTGAAGCATGAAGGGTCAAGGTCAGGATAGCATCGGGCATCTTGAAAATGAAATTCGTTTTCGGCGGAGGGCGCGCGGCTGAAGACCGCGCCCTTTCAAAGCGGGCTGCTAAAATCGAATTGCTCATGAGCACTTTGACCGTTATTGGCGTTCCAGCTTCGCGGCGTTCGCCCGCGGTTCGTATTTTTCTGTGGCTGCTGTTGATTCTCGCCGTGCTGCTCGCGGGCGCCATTGGTTTTGCGTATTTCGTGCTGCGCGCCGCACTGCCCCAGCTTGATGGAAGTGTCAATGTAAGAGGGCTTTCGTCGCCAGTAAAAGTGACGCGGGATGGGCGTGGCGTTCCGGCAATCGAGGCCGCGACGCTGGAGGACTTGTTTTTCGCTCAAGGCTACGTCACGGCGCAGGACCGACTTTGGCAGATGGACGTGATGCGGCGATTCGCGGCAGGAGAACTTTCCGAGATTCTAGGCGAGGACACACTCAAGGTTGACCGCGAACAGCGCATCCTGGGATTGCGGGCGGCGGCGAGGAAATCGCTGCAGATGGCAAGCGCTCGCGACCATTCCTACTTTGAGGCTTACGCGCGGGGAGTGAATGCGTTCATCGAGAGCCATGGGAGAGGGCTTCCGATTGAATTTCGAATTTTGAAGTATCGGCCGAAACCGTGGCAGGCAGAGGACTCGATCGTTATAGCGAACCAGATGGTGAAGGATCTTAACTATTACACTTTCGGGGACATGCTGGCGCGAGAAAAGATTCTAGCTAAGCTGGGGCCGGAGTTGACGTCCGATTTATATGTGAACCGCTCCTGGCACGATCGCCCGCCCACGGTTATGCGGGAAAGCCTCAACGACCAAGAAGATCAGGGCGACTCCGGTGATGAAGATGACGAAGATGAAGGACCGGACAATTCGGTGACGCAGCAGAGGGACGCGATTGAAGAACTGTGGGCGCAGCACGCGCCGGAAGCGGTAAATGGATCAAACAACTGGGTAGTCTCGGGAGCACACACGGTCACGGGCAAGCCGCTGCTATCGAACGATATGCATCTGGGGCACCAGATGCCGAACTTGTGGTATGAGGCGCATCTTAAATCGGACAATCTGGATGTTGCGGGCGTGACGCTGCCGGGAATGCCGTATGTGATTGTCGGCCACAATCAGCGAATCGCATGGGGATTTACAAACGTTGGGCCAACGGTGACGGACGCCTTTATTGAGAACTTTAACGCGCAGGGAGCGTACCAGACACCGCAGGGCTGGGAGCAGCCGGAGCACCGGTTTGAGGTTATCCATGTAAAGAATAAGCCGGATGTAAACCTTGACGTAAGAATTACGCGGCACGGGCCGATCATCACGGATATTTTGCCGGGAGAGACACGCCAGGTGGCGCTGCGCTGGACCCTGTATGACGGATTGCACATGCCGTTTTTCGATGTAGATACAGCAACGAATTGGGAAGAATTTCGCAGAGCATTCGCGCAGCTTGATGCGCCTGGGCAGAATGTGGTCTACGCAGACGTCGACGGTAACATCGGCTACCAGGCCACAGGACATATTCCGATTCGCGCGGCGGGCGACGGCAGTCTGCCGCTGCGCGGGGCGGATGATGCGCATGAATGGAAGAGCTACATTCCTTTCGACAAATTGCCCAGTATTTACAATCCTCCTTCGGGCGTGATCGCAACTGCGAATGGGCGCATCACGCCGGATGGTTATCCTTATTCCATCAGTGCTACGTGGGAGGCGCCGTGGCGGACGGAACGGATTTATCACGTGCTGGAATCTGGACGGAAGTTTGCGGCGTCGGACATGCTTGCGCTGGAGAACGATATCCACTCGGAAAATGATTTGTTCGCGGCTGAGCGTTTTGTTTATGCGATCGACCATGCGTCAAAACCCTCCGAACGGGCAAAACAGGCTGCGGACCTGATGCGCAACTGGGATGGGCGAATGCTTGCCTCATTAGCGGCGCCAACCGTTGCGGTGCGCTCGGCTCAGGAGTTGACACGACTGCTGCTGGAACCCCGCCTGGGAACTGCCCCGCAGGATCCCAAACAGCAGGAAACCACGTTGAGCTGGAAGACCTACCATTGGCAGATGCGAACCGTGTGGTTGCAAAACATTCTCCTGCATCAGCCGAAGCGTTGGCTGCCCGAGAAATATCAGAACTACGACGAACTTATTACAGCAGCAGTGGAATCGGCAGTGAATGGTCCGGAAGTTCCGAAGGATCTGGCTTCCTGGCATTGGGGCAGCGTTAATGCGGTCGAAATTGATCATCCAGTGCTGGGGAAGATTCCACTTATCCGGCGGTGGGCCGCGCCGGGAGTGAAAGCGCAATCCGGAAGTGGATATACTGTGAAAGCTGTGACCCGGCATCACGGGCCTTCCGAGCGCTTCACCGCAAACCTGGCGGACTTCGACGAATCCACTTTAAACACGGTCACGGGGCAGGGGGGGAATTTACTCAGCCGTTACTACATGGATCAATGGAAAGCCTGGTACGAAGGGTCGACGTTCACGCTACCATTCACGTCACGAGCTGTGGAAACGACAGGAGTGCATCGGTTGGAGCTGCAACCTGGAAGATAGTCTTCCCGCAATCCAGGGATTTCAGAAAAAGTCGACGGCTTTTATGTCAATGATCTGCCCGGCGATGCCGATTGTTCCGTTGATAATGTCATTCACCAGCAACTTGTCTATCGTCGTGTCGTAGACACGCAGGTTGCCGCCTTCGGCAACGTACTCTACATAGCGGGTGTTGAAGCTCTGCAGGCCAGTGACGTCGCCGTTGTCGGGTGGAATGACGACGGTCCCGTTCGTGGTGTTGTAGATGGAGAGGCAGCCGCGCACTTCTTGCGCAGTGTTGACGAAGGTGCAGGTATGGGAGCCAATGAAGAGCTGCCCATTGCTGCTCATGTCAATGCGGTCGTGGTAGCCGTCGGTGATAGCTATTTCTGTGGCCGGGTTGTTGTAATACGGATCTTGCAGTGTGGTCAGGTCGACGATATCGAGAGTGCCGCAGTATGGCGCACTGGTGGGAGCGGCGTTCTTGATTGAGCTGCAGAGAGGGCCGTTCGGTGTACCCGTTCCCGCCACGTAAAGTGTGGAACCGGACACCAACCCAATGGTTGCGCCATTCACCAGAACTTTCGCACCCGCGGTCGGCGGCGTGGTGTTCAAGTTCAGTATCTGCACGCTGGCTTGCGTGCCTCCGCACTGAGCGCCACAATTCAAGATGTAGGCCGTGTTGCCATCGCTGCTGAAGACCGCATTTACGGGACTGTCGAAACCAGAGACCGAAGTCGTAACCGGAACTCCGGTGTTCACCAGAAGGGGCGACATGATCGTGACGGAATTAGAATCGTTGCTGAAAACCAGAAGTTGGCTGCCGTCCGGAGTTGCCACCACAGTTTGCGCGTTGGGGACGCTGACGCTTGCGGTAATACCTCCCACCGTCAGGTTCATCACCTGAACTGCTCCTTGAGGAGCTCCGGCTTGAAACGGAGCTGAGGGTACCGCTGCGTAGGCGAAACCCGTGTCGAGGACGACCATGCTGGTGGTCGGTCCGGCCAGCGGGATGGTACCGGTTTCAGTCTCTTTCTGTGTATTGACGACTGCAACGCTGTTGTTGTTAGGTGTAGAACTAAAGACCAGCAAGGTCGCTCGACTGGACGATACTGCCATCAGGCCGGGAGAGCTGCCAGCGCTGATTTCGGACGCGCGAGCCGGAGTGTCGTTTGACGCGTTGACGATGACGACACCGGGAAATGCAGTTGGGCTGGACACGCTCTGCGAGGCGAAAACGCGGGTGGTCAGTCCGCTGGGCGGTTTGGCAATGTTCGGCCCGCCTCCTCCACACGATACAAGGGTGAAACCGGCGGCTAGGATCGTGGAGAATAGAAGGGCGGTTTTCTTCAATCGTCGGGCTCCTAACTACAGGAAAACTAGAGATTTATGTGCGAAATACGGGATTATAGCAGAGCGCAGCACTTCGGCTCCGGTCTCATACACCTTTTGAACAAACCTGACCAGGCATTCCACTTTAGTTGGATGCGAGAAATCGTACCGATCCTGTATTCTGGTGCCTATGGCGGCTGACCTTCTTGCCCGGATCAAGCACTCCCCGGTTCTGTGCGACGGAGCCATGGGGACGCTGCTTTATTCCAAGGGCATATTCATAAATCGTTGCTACGACGAACTGAACCTTTCCCAGCCTGATCTGATTCGCGGCATTCACCACGACTACCTGCAGGCTGGAGCTGAAATCATTGAAACCAATACGTTCGGGGCAAATGCCTTTCGCCTGGCGCGGCACAGTATCGCCGACAAAGTACGTGACATTAATCGGGCAGGCGCGCGGCTTGCAAAAGAAGCCGCCAAAAGTTTCGATGTGTGGGTGGCGGGATCGGTTGGCCCGCTGGGAACCAGAATCGAGCCTTTGGGAAAGACTTCGTTTCGAAGAAGCGCGGCGGGCATTTCGCGATCAGATCGAGGCGCTGGCCGAAGGCGGAGTGGATTTACTCATGATGGAAACCTTCGGATATCTCGAGGAACTTCATCAGGCCATGCTGGCGGCTAAGGACGTGGGAGTAAAGTTGCCGTTGGTTGTGCAAGTCACAATTGACGAAGACGGCAACTGCCTGGACGGTTCCAATCCGGAGACCTTTGCGCCTCGACTGGAGGAATGGGGCGCGGACGTCATCGGCTGCAACTGCAGTGTGGGGCCAGTAGCGATGCTGGACGCGATCGAGCGGGTGCGAGCCGCCACTTCCCTGCCGCTGGCCGCGCAGCCGAATGCAGGCATTCCGCGATCGGTGGAGGGCAGAAACATCTACCTGTGCTCTCCGGAGTACATGGCGAGTTATGCGCGCAAGTTTGTGGCAGCGGGCGCTCGCATCGTTGGAGGATGCTGCGGAACAACGCCCGACCATATCCGGGTGATGAAATCGGCGCTCCGAGTCGGAGAGGCGCAGAGGAAAGACAGCCGTGGCCCAGGTTGCTGGAGGCACGACCATGCCGCAGGCGACGCCGGTTCAGCCGATGGAGGAGCGATCGCTCTTGGGCGCCAAACTGGCGCGGGGCGAGTTCGTGACCATGGTGGAGGTGGTTCCTCCCAAAGGAACCGACATCCGCAAGGAGCTGGACGGTTCGCGATTCCTGAAATCGGTGGGGTGGATGCGGTCAATATTCCGGACAGCCCGCGGGCTTCGGCGCGCATGAGCAATCAGGCGCTGTCGTTGCTGGTGCAGCGCGAGGCGGGATCGACGCGATTCTGCATTACACCTGTCGCGACCGCAACGTGCTGTGCATTCAGAGTGATCTGCTGGGAGCGGCGGCGGTCGGGATCAGGAACCTGATCTGCATTACGGGCGATCCTCCGAAGATGGGCAATTATCCGGACGCGACCGCGGTATTCGATGTGGACGCGATCGGCCTGGTCAACATTGTCCATAACTTGAACCGGGGGCTGGACATTGGCGGAAACCCGATCGGCGCCGGCACCGGATTTGTGATTGGGGTGGGCGCGAATCCCGGGCTCACCGACCTGGATGAGGAAATCCGGCGGTTTGAATACAAGGTTGCAGGCGGGAGCCGAGTATGCAGTAACGCAACCGGTGTTCGACATTCGCCTGCTGGAAAACTTTCTGCGGAGGATCGAGCACTGCCGGATTCCTGTGGTTGCGGGGATCTGGCCGCTGGTCAGCGTGCGGAATGCTGAGTTCATGAAGAACGAGCTGCGGGTTTCGGTGCCGGATTCGATTCTGGAACGCATGGCGCGCGCCGCAACACCAGAAGCGGCAAGGGCCGAGGGCGTGGCCATTGCGCGAGAGATGCTGGTGGCGGTTCGGCAAACGGTGCAGGGAGCGCAGATCAGCGCGCCGCAGGGACGCTACAGTTCAGCCGTGGATGTGCTTGAGGCACTGGGAACCAAGAGTCCCGCTCCTGCTTAAAATTCCCTTGTAGGGAAACAGAATCGATCCCCCAATTTCTTTACAATAAAAGACTGGACACCTCGCGCCTACACTTCAATAGAATAGGGGAAGGAGCAAAACCCGTTGGCCAAATTTGAAGAGTGCCTTCAGCGACTGGAAAAAATTGTTCAGGAACTGGAAAAGGGAGACGTGCCTCTGGAAAAGAGTCTGACTCTCTTTGAAGAAGGCATGCATCTTTCCTCTGCCTGCCGGAAGGAATTGGAACAGGCTGAAGGCAAAGTAGAAATCCTGCTGAAGAAGAACGGAAAGCTCCAGGCTGAACCGTTCGAGCCGTTAGCGGAGAAAGCGCCCGCTCATAGGTAGGTTCCCAATCCGTTGCCGGCGGTAGTTAAGGTTGTAACGTCTGTGGAGTAGTGGTTCCCAACCCCTTCCCCGCAGCCCTAGTCCACCGTTTTTGACGGTTATAAGTCAGGAGGATCTATGGGCTTGAGTGTAGTAGTTTTTGAAAGCGATTCCAAGGTTGCCCAGTCTCTGGCCGGCGGGCTCTCTTCTCATTTCCATTCCGTACACTTGACGCGCTCTGGTGACGAACTTCGCGAGCGAGTCGCTAAGAGCCGGCCAGCCGTTGTGATCCTGGATATGGAACATTCCCGGCTGAGCGATATACGGAACTTGCACACGGATTTTCCCTCCTTGCCAATTGTGTGCACTCATCGCGTCCCGGACGAGGAATTGTGGATTGCCGCGCTGGAAGCCGGTGCGAGCGATGTATGCTGCGCGGATGATGTGAACAATGTTTTGACCTCAGCACTGCGGAACGTGGCCGTGGCAAAGAACGCGGTGGCCTGAGAGAATTCGGAAGTTTGGATAACCAAGCGAGGGCGCGAAAAGCGTCCTCGCTTTTTTCAACTCACGAAACCTCTTCTGTGCACAGATTCCCACCTGAAATCCTTTCTGGCGACATGTCCCAGACGAGGACGCCTTGTTATACTCACAGCTCAATGCTGCACGAAACTCTCGAGCAAGGGCGGGCTCTAACTGACGCGGCGCTGGACCGTCTGATTCCGCTGGAAACCCAGCATCCCGAGTCCATTCACAAGGCCATGCGGCACAGCGTGTTTGCCGGTGGCAAGCGTCTGCGGCCGGTGCTTTGCATGGAGGCTGGGAGCATGGTGGCCGGATCATTGCCCAAGAAAATCGAGGAACTCGGCGCAGCCCTCGAGATGCTGCACACTTATTCGCTCATCCACGACGATCTTCCCGCGCTCGATAATGACGACCTGCGACGCGGCCGTCCCACCTGCCACAAGGTTTTCGGCGAAGCGATTGCCATCCTGGCAGGAGATGCGTTGCAGACGCAGGCCTACGAGGTTTTGTCGCGGCTGGAATGTCCTGCCGAGGCGCGGGTGCGGATTATTGAGGAAATTGCACATGGCACAGGAACGCTGGATGGCATGATCGGGGGACAGGTTGTAGATCTGGAAGCCGAGCAAACCCAGCCTACGGCGGAGATGCTCGAGTACATCCACCGCGCCAAGACCGCTGCACTCATCACGGCGAGCCTGGTAAGCGGCGGGCTTTATGCGGGAGCCAAGGATGGTGAAGTTAAGAAGTTGCGCGCGTTCGGACAATCGGTTGGGCTGGCATTTCAGATCGTGGACGACGTGCTCGACGTGACTCAGACCTCAGAGCAGCTTGGCAAAACTGCCGGCAAAGATACCGCTGCGCAGAAGGCAACTTATCCGGCGCTGTTCGGCGTTGAAGAATCCCTGCGCAAGGCGGATTCGCTGGTCAATGCTGCGTTTGAGGAGTTGGACAGTTTCGGCGAACGGGCGGAAACTCTGAAGGAGCTGGCGCGATATCTGGTGGAGCGGAAGAAGTAAAGGAGAGTTCACCTTTGGGTTACCCTCGTGACGATCGCCGCCGATTCCCTTACGCTCTTCCGTGTTTTCTGTGGTAAAAAATAATTACGGCGATGGAGTTCGCCATAACCGCCCCGCCGCGCGTGAAGCGCCTGAGGCTGATAACTCCTACAAAATCTACGACCGATTTGTAGGAGAAACTCCATTGCTGAAAGACTTCCTTGCTATCTCTGTCGCCGCTATCGTCGGCGCCAACCTGCGCTACCTGCTGAGTCGGCTCGCCGCTCAGGAATTAGGCTCCGTCTTCCCTTACGGCACGCTCTTTATCAACATTGCGGGCAGCTTCATCGTGGGCTTCTTCGTCATCTGGACGGCCGAGCGCGCGCTGGTAGATCCGCGGTGGCGGCTGCTGGTGGTGGTGGGCTTCTGCGGTTCGTTCACCACTTTCTCGAGCTACGCGTTTGAAACCATAGCTTACTTCGAGCAGGGGCAGTGGGGACTTATGCTGGCCAATATCCTCAGCAACAACCTTCTTTGCCTCGGCGGAACACTGGCGGGCATGGCGCTGGCGCGGGTGCTGTAGAATGGCGGACGCGATGGCAGTGCAGGTGACCATATATCTGAATGAAGCCGACCAGTGGCGCCACCGGCCGCTGCATATGGAGATTCTCAACTACTTGCGCAAGGAAGGTGTTTATGCCGCGACCGCCCTCCATGCTGTTGGCTGGATTTCTCGGCCGGCATCGCGTGGAAACGGCGCACCTGGTCGAGGCCGGCGGAAAGCTTCCTGTGGTCATCGTTTTCGTCGATACCGACGAACATGTGAGCCGCGTTCTGCCCACGTTGAAGGAAATGGCGGCGCACCGGCTGATCGTGCGCGAGAATGTTGTGCTCGAACAAGGGAATCTTGACTAATCGTCGTTCCTACGCTTAATTCTTTGCCGACGCGGGCCACTTCGCTTCCCGATAGTTGAAGTGCAGCAGCACAGTCGCCGCGACGGCCACTAGAAAAGTGACCCAGCTGGCTTCGGGCCCCAGCAGCCCGCCGGTCAACCTCGTCGAACCGGGAAATTCCGCGTTCAACAGTCGCCCAACTGCGAACTCTCCCCCATTCATTCCTGAAAAAACATAGAGGAACGAGAAATCAAAAGCCGCGTGCATGCCGATAGGAAAGGCCAGGTTGCCCGTGCGCCGCAAGGCAAGGGTGATGAAGATAGTCAATAGCGTAACGGCGACCCAGTCTTCCCAGCGCTCGTGCGGCTTGGTGTAATAGTGCAGGGCGCCAAAACCAATTGCTTCGACCACAGCAGCTGCCCAGAATCCGATTCCATCAACCAGGGTATACAAGAAATAGCCGCGAAACAGGATCTCTTCGCTGAGCCCGATAAACAGGTTCGCAAGAAGCCAAAGGCCGGCGAACTTGAGTAGTCCCGTGCCCGTCAGATTCAGCCCGTGTGCGCGGTACCCGCCGCCAATGAAGATTAGAAGGATAATGACGGAGGGCATGAATAGACCCCATACTCCGCCGGTCCAGAACAGTCGCCCGAAGAGCTGCACGCATGGGGGAATGCCGTAAACCGCAAAACTGCGGTGCTCGAAACGCGCCATGATCGCCGTTGCGATCAACGCCACCGCCAGCAGGACCGCATCAACGACGATAAAGCGACACTGGATGCAGGCCGTATCGGGCAGGACCAATTGTTCTATTCCGCCTTCTTAGCGGCGTAGCCGAATGCAAATACCAGGATGCAGAATGAAAGCAGGCGCCATCCTGCGCGCAGTTCTCTGCCGTTGTGGAAGATCTTTTTCAAGGTCCGGTCCTCCTTATTGTCCAGTACGCTGGTCAGAAGGCGTCGGTTCATGTTTTGCGGTGTACATGGCAAAGTTTCCCGGCAGTCCGCGGGCGGCGGTCGGCCAAGTCGGTTGCGCACCACCGCAGCGTAATAGTACCCTTCCAGATTCATGCTCTCTCAGCCACTCGACATTCTTGCAATCGCGGCACACCGTGACGACGTGGAACAGACTTGCGGCGGAACGCTGCTGAAAATGGCGCAGCGCGGGCAGCGGACGGGCATTCTGGACCTGACACAAGGCGAGATGGGCACGCGCGGCAGCGCTGAAGATCGCGCGCGCGAGGCCGCAGACGCGGCAAAGATTCTCGGCGCGGACTGGCGGCGGGCACTCGATATTCCCGACGGTCGAGTTGAAAACACCTGGGAGAACAGGCTGAAAGTGGCGAGCGTCATCCGCGAGACGCATCCGAGTGTCGTGATTCTGCCTTATTGGAAGGGCCGGCATCCAGACCACTATACGACTTCCATCTTGGGATACGAGGCATGTTTTCTTGCGGGATTGGCGAAACTCGCTCTCAGCTCTCAGTCGTCAGCTCAGGGCGCAGCTAATTACGGTGCCGCATCCAGCTCTGAACAAAAAGGGGCTCTCGCGCCCCATCGTCCCTTCAAGATCATCTATGCGACGCTTTACTACGACATCCGACCGACATTCGTAGTCGATATCAGCCAGCAGTTCAACCAAAAGTTCGCTTCGATCCTCGCCTACAAATCACAGTTCAGCGACCAGGAAGCCGGCAAGGACCTCTTCCCTGCTCATGACGAGATTCATGCGCGCGTGGAGTCGATGGCGCGTTATTACGGAGCCCTCGGCGGCGTGACCTACGCCGAACCGTTCCTGCAGAAGGAAGTTGGACTAGTGGAGGATCTACTGGCGATTCGCGTGAAGTCGATCTGACCTATAACGCGACAGTCCCCGCTTCACTTCTTCAATGCCACCGCCAGCCCATCCCGAATCGGCAGAATCGTAGTAAAAAACTCGCCCGAATTGTAGAGCATCCGATTGAATTCAAGAATCGCCTTCGTAGTCGGCTCTTTAGGTTTTTTTTGCGCCACCCGGCCGCTCCACAGAACATTGTCTGTGATGAATAATCCGCCTCTGCGCAGGCGTGGTGGAACGAGGCGCAGGACGCGCGGATAATCCTCCTTGTCCACGTCGTTGAAAATGACGTCGAACTGCTGTTTCTGCTCGGAGAGAACCTCAAGCGCATCGCCCGTGTGAAGAGTAACGCGACTGGAGACTCCGGCACGATCGAAATAACGGCGAGCCCGTTCGGTATTCTTAGAATCGCCATCGGTATAGATCACGCGGCCCTTTTCGCCAACGGCTTGCGCCCACCAGATGGTCGAATATCCGATGGCAGAGCCCAGTTCGAAAACCGTTTTCGCGTCGATCATCAGCGCAAGCTGTTGGAGGACGCGCGCCACTGCTGGTCCGACGATCGGGACGTTGTGCTTGCTGGCATAGTCTTCCATTTCCGCCAGCACCTCGTCGCGCTTCGGTAGCATGGAGTAGAGGTAATCATCGACCGGACCGGCGGTGGTGAAATTGTAGTGCCGCCAGCTAGGCTTGTTTTCTTTCTTGTGCTTGTCTTCGGCCACGTGTTTCCTCTCGAACTTCGGTGGTTGCCGATTCTCCTCGTTTGGCCACGGGTTGTCCGGCGGTTACACCGGGTGTCATAGTCACGACCTCAATGCCCAGGACCAGCTTTTGAAACTCATTCGGAGTTCCCGTCAATACTGGGAACGTGCCGAAGTGCATGGGGATCACAGTTTTGGGCTTAAGCAGCTTGCAGGCGTAAGCCGCCTCGCGCGGTCCCATCGTGAAGTGATCGCCGATCGGCAACATGACGATCTCAGGCGCGTACAACTCGCGGATGATAGCCATGTCGCCAAAAACGTTGGTGTCGCCAGCGTGGTAAATCTTGACACCGTTTTCAAATTCAATCACGTAACCGCAAGCCTCGCCGCCGTAAATGAGTTGATCGCCATCCTGAATGCCACAGGAGTGGTCGGCGTGCACCATGGTGACTTTGATATCACCGATCTTCTGCGTGCCACCCTTGTTCATCATGGCGATTTGTTGGGCGCCTTTCTTCTGGAGCCATGCGCATAACTCAGGCATGCCGACGACCCGAGGATTATGTTCCTTGATGACTTCGACCGCGTCTCCGATATGGTCTCCGTGACCATGCGTACAAAGAAGAACGTCGACCTTCTTCAGTTTCTTCTCGAAGGGTGGGCAGGCAGGATTGTTCATGATCCAGGGATCGATAATGATGCTGCGTCCGGCGGGTGTATCGATGCGAAATGTTGCGTGACCCAGCCATGTAAGTTGAATGCCTTTGAGGTTCATCGCGAAATTCCTCCGGGTGATGAGTTGCATTTAGTTTAATATGAAACGCCATGGCAGAACTAAAGGTGCTGATTTCGCGAGAAGAAATTGCGAAACGAATCGTAGAACTGGGCGCGGAGATCACGCGCGACTTCGCGGGGCAGCCTGTGATCCTAGTCGGCGTACTGAAGGGCTCCGCGATTTTTCTAGCCGATCTGGCACGACAGATAAAGCTGGACGCGACGTTCGACTTCATTGGCGTATCCAGCTACGGGAACCGTCCCAGTCCCACCCAGGAACTGAAGAGTGGGTGGGATTCCACGGGTGAGGTGAGACTGACGAAGGACGTAGACCAGTCCATGAAGGACAAGAACGTAATTGTCGTGGAAGATATTTTAGATACGGGATTGACGCTGACGGTGTTGAAGAAATTGCTGCTCGCCCATCAGCCTCGATCACTGAAGATCGCGGCCCTTCTGGACAAGCCTTCGCGCCGAAAGCTGCCGCTGCAAGGCGACTATGTCGGCTTCACTATTCCCGATGAGTTCGTGGTGGGCTACGGACTCGATTACGCAGAACGCTATCGCAACCTTGCCGACATCTGCGTCGTGCCGCGGGAGTGATGCTCAAGTACCTAATACCGAGCCAGTGCAATCTTGCTTAATCGAGCCACCCCGTCGACAGTGTCTGCCTTTCCGCTCGGTACTCGGTACTAGGTACTTTCCGCACGGCTGCTATCATAGAAAACCGAATGGGAGCTCCTCTGAAAAAGCACGAAAAGCATGTGCCGATTGATCCTCTGTTGCTCGAGGTATCAGACGTCATGGCGACGTCGCTCGACCTGGATACGACTCTGCGTCGAGTAGCGGAGGTCGTGCGCAAGGTCATCGACTATGAAATTTTTGCCATCCTCCTTCTTAACGAGAAGACTCAGGAGTTAAGGTTTCGGTTTCAGGTCGGATATCCACCGGAGTTCGCCGAGCGCGCCCGGGTTAAGGTGGGCGAGGGAGTGACCGGACAGGCAGTCCAATTGGGGCAGGCAATTCTGATCGATGATGTGACGCGGGATCCGAGGTATATTGCCGCGGTACCCAACGTGTGCTCGGAGTTGGCGGTGCCGCTCACCACTAAGAACCGGGTGATTGGAGTGATCGATCTGGAGGCGCGGCATGCGGGCTATTTCAATGAAGAGCACAAGCGACTTCTGACGCTGATCGCTTCGCGCATGGCGGCCGGGATTGAGAACGCTCAACTTTATACGCGCACCACGAGGCAAGCGCGAATCCTGCTGCTGCTGAACGAGATTGCACGGGAGCTGACGTCAATTTTGAACCTGGACGAACTGTTGGGCCGGATTGCGGAGCTTCTACAGCGCTTGATTGACTTTCAAATGTTTAGCATTCTGCTGCTCGATTCCAGCGGGGAGAAGCTGCAGCATCGGTTCTCGTTGCGCTTCAACGAAAACGTTCACGTAAAACAAGAGATTCCTCTAGGGCGGGGATTAGTTGGGCATGCGGCGCAGACCAGACAGGCGATACTGGTGCCCGATGTGAGCAAAGATCCGCGTTATATCGAGGGCAACCCGGAAACGCGTTCGGAACTCACTGTGCCTCTGATCTACAAAGACAAAGTCATCGGCGTGCTCGATCTTGAGCATACGAGACGCGGTTTTTTCACTGAGGACCACCGCCGCACCATGACCACGCTGGCCGCGCAAGTAGCTATTGCTATAGAAAACGCACGCTTGTATGAGGAAATCGCGCGGCAGGAACGCCGCCTGGAGCGGGATTTGGCGCTTGCGCGTGAACTGCAAATGCGGTTGCTTCCTCAGACACCGCCGAAGTTAGCGCATCTGGACTTAGCCGCGAAGTTTTCCCCGGCACGAGCTATCGGTGGAGACCTTTATGACTTCATTCCATATTCTTTGTCGAGGCTGGGAATCGTGATCGGAGACGTCAGCGGCAAAGGGGCGCCGGCTGCCATCTACGCCGCTCTGGTGAGCGGGATATTGCGCTCCCACGCGCCGATTGAGCCTGATCCTGCGGAGATGCTGTCGGCAGTAAATCTGTCACTCGCCGAGCGGCGTATTGAGGCACAATTTGTATCGCTCATCTATGCGGTCTGGGATGATGAGCATCGTACTCTTGTGGTGGCCAACTCCGGCTTGCCTCGTCCTGTTTTATTGCGAGATGGAAAGAACACAGTGATTGAGGCGACAGGATTGCCGCTGGGGCTTTTCGACGATGCGAGCTACGACGAGTTTCGATTCAAAATGAAGCCGGGGGACATGTTCGTTTTCTTCAGCGATGGAATTCTGGATGCGAGCAACCGCAAGGGAGAACTGTTCGGCCGGGGACGAGTGGAAAAAATCATCGAGGAATGCGCAGGCCGGTCGGCGGACTGCGTGGTGGACTCGCTTTTCAAAGCTGCGGCAGAACATTCTGCAGGGGTCGAGACGTTCGATGACCAAACCGTAGTGGCGATCCGGGTGAAGGACGGACCCTTACCAGGTTCTTCCAAACGAAAATGAACAGCCGGAGTACAGTTACGGAACCTTTCCACGTTTACTCCGAGCGGCCGCCGGGATTCGTTCTGCGCGAGCGACGGAAAGGATTGTTCCGACGTAGCGCAGAACTTGTGCTGCACTGTGAGGATGTTTCGCTGGCAAGTCTGGCGGAACGGTATGGAACGCCTCTCTACGCTTATTCGGCAACTGCGATCCTTGAGCGGACGGCGCACTTTGAGAAGGCCTTTCGGAACCTTCCCCACACCATCTGCTATTCCGTTAAGGCAAATTCCAACGTGAACATTCTGCGCTTGCTGGCGCGTGAAGGATGCGGCTTCGATGTGGTTTCGGGCGGCGAGTTGGAGCGGGTGCTGGCCGCCGACCGGCGCGCCGCTAAGAAAACGGTGTTTTCCGGCGTGGGGAAGTCTCGCGACGAGATGACTGCGGCGCTAAAGGCCGGAATTCTGCTATTCAATGTGGAAAGCGAATCGGAACTTTGGGCTCTGGCCGAATGCGCGACGCGGTTGCGCACGGTCGCACGCGTTGCTCTTCGCGTAAATCCAGACGTGGCCGCTGATACGCATCCGTACATTGCCACTGGCTTGCGCAAACACAAGTTCGGCGTGCCCATCAGCAGCGCACGGCAGCTTTACGCCAAGGCGTCTGGAGTGCGATATCTGAAAGTTGCGGGAGTCAGCGTTCATATTGGGTCGCAGATAACTGAGATTTCACCTTTTGCCGAAGCAGTAGATCGAGTGGCTGATCTGGTTCACGCCTTACGACTCGACGGACATCGCATCGACTATGTCGACGCCGGGGGCGGGCTCGGGATTGCTTATCAGGAGCCGGGATTGGAGTTTGCCGACTACGTTGCGAGATATGCGCGGGCTGTGACCAGTCCCTTGCGCGGGCTGAAGGTGCATTTGCTGCTAGAGCCAGGGCGGGCGATTGTGGGGCCGGCCGGAACTCTGCTAACGCGCGTTCTTTATCGAAAAGAAAACGGTGGCAAGCGATTTCTCGTAGTCGATGCGGCTATGAACGATCTGATCCGTCCTGCGCTCTATGGCGCGTACCACGAGATCGTTCCGGCAGTGCAACCTGGCAAGTCGTCCAGTAAGACAGAGATCGTCGACGTGGTTGGGCCGATATGCGAGTCCGGCGACTTCTTTGCGCGGGATCGGAAGTTGCCTCGAGTGGAAGAGGGCGACTTGCTGGCAATTCTTGATGCCGGAGCTTACGGGATGGCACTGGCCTCGAATTACAACACGCGCCCGCGGCCAGCGGAAGTGCTGGTGAGTGGGAAGTCAGTCAAGGTCATCCGGCGACGGGAAAAAGTGCGGGAACTTTACTCGGCGGAGTTGTAGCTGGGCCTAGCGTTCTCCCCATTTTAGTTTGGTGCGCAGCACTTGAAAGAAATCAGAGTCGGTTCGGAACAAACAGACGTTATGCTCGGAACGCCGGCAGCGGACTCGGTCTCCATCGCAAAGATCAAGCCCGGGCTGGCCATCCAGGCTCAGATAGGCGACCTCCTCGTCGCTGCGCAGCACAATTTCGATCACAGCCGAATCTGGCACGACCAGCGGGCGGTGAGTGAGCGAATGTGGCGCCACCGGCGTAATCACAAAGGCATTGACCGTCGGCATAACCACGGGACCTCCGGCAGACAGCGAGTAAGCAGTCGAACCCGTCGGTGTGGCCACGATCATTCCGTCGGCACGGTAGCTGGAGACGAAAGCTTTGTCGACAAAGAGATCGTAGTTGTTGAGCCGAGCCAGCGCGGTCTTGTTAACGACGACATCGTTGAAAGCCAGATAACTTCCCAAGACGGTTTCACCACGCAGCAAGTCACACTGCATCAGAGAACGTTGCTCCACGGGAGTATGGCCCTGCGCGATGGCTTCAAGCACAGAGAAAAGCGACCCCAGGGGCACGGCGGTGAGAAAGCCGAGCGAACCGAGATTTACCCCGAGCAGTGGAGCATCGGTAGCAGCCGTGGCTCGAACTGCCGAGAGTAATGTTCCGTCGCCGCCCAACACAACGACAAGATCCAAACGTCGCGAAGACATTTCCGAGCGCAACACTTCCTGTTGACCATTGGAATACTTTGCCGTCTCCGGATCGAAGATCACGTCGTAGCCGTGTTTGTGCAGCCACTCCAGTAGTTCGGGAAGCGTGCGTGCAACCTCTGGCCGCGCGGGGCGGGAGATGATGGCCGCCACTTTCTTTGGGGAAGATGAGGGCGAACTTGCCATGTTGAGAGAGAAAGAAAGATTGTACAGAATTTGATCGAAAAACCTTAACTAGTTAAGGATTAAGAGGAGGAAGAGGCACTAGAAGACCGCTCTGAGCAGGAATTCGCGGTTTCCTTCCGCCCCAAGAATGGGTGAATCGATCGCTTCGGTGCGGACGCAGCGGAGATCCAGCAGAGTTTTCCTCACCTTCTCTACGGCCGCCAACTGAGCGGCTTGGTCGCGCACGATGCCTCCCTTGCCCACAAGTTCCCTTCCCGCCTCGAACTGAGGTTTGACGAGGACGATCACCAGCCGGCCACGGCGCTCATCGGGAGAAAGAGGAAAGGCAGCATTTACAACAGCAGGAAGAACCAGGGTCGCAGAAATGAATGCCACGTCGACCACGATGAGGTCCACTTTTTCACCGATGACTTCGGGGGTGACATAACGAGCGTTGATTCTCTCCAGGAGTCGCACGCGAGGATCCTGGCGGAGTTTGAAATCCATCTGCCCGTAGCCCGTGTCGACCGCGACGACGCGACCGGCACCATGCTGGAGCAGGCAATCAGTGAATCCGCCGGTGGAGGCGCCGATATCGAGACAAACCTTAGCTTTGACATCGATCTGCCAGTGTTCCAGCGCACGCTCAAGTTTGAGTCCGCCACGGCCGACGTATTTGAGATCATCTCCGAGTAAGCGTACTGCGGCGTCCGGCATAACTTGCGCGCCAGATTTGTCGAGCTTCTGATCGTTGACCAAAACTTTCCCTGCGAGAATGAGAGCCTGGGCACGTTCCCGCGAAGCAGCTAATCCGCGATCGACCAGCAGTTTGTCGAGTCTGAGTTTCAAAGCTGGCTCCGAATCGTATACCGTGAAAGGCAAGAGACACTCACCGGAGGTTGCACCACGAAAGTGCCAGCACTCGCTCCGGTGCAAAATGCTGAACCATCGCTCGCTGAATCACTTACAAGGATACTGTCGTGTTTTTCCACAGAATTTTCCACGGTTGTGTTGAAAACTTTTTCGGGGCGCGAATCTTCAAGAAGAAAAGCCGCCCGCAAGGGCGGCTACGAGAAATAATTCTAACGACGACCTGTTAGCCAGCCACTTCTTCCAGCAACTTCTGATCGATATCGAAATTGGAGTGCACGTTCTGCACGTCATCCTGATCTTCGAGCGCTTCCATCAGCCGGATCATCGTGCTGGCGGCCTGGCCTTCCAGTTTGATGTAGTTCTGAGGGATCATGGCAACGCTGGACGAGGAGGGTTCGATTCCAGCTTTCTTCACGGCTTCGAGCACCGTTTCAAATGCGGAGGGCTCGGTCAGTATCTCCCAGTTGTCGCCATCATCGTTCAGATCATCGCCACCGGCTTCGAGAACAATGTTCATGAGGTCGTCCTCTTTCGCGGCGCTTTTGGGAATAATTATGTCGCCCTTCTTGTGGAACATCCAGGAAACCGCACCGGCTTCGGCCATGTTGCCGCCATTCTTGCCAAAGCAGTGGCGGATTTCGCTGACCGTGCGGTTGCGGTTGTCGGTATTTATATCGAGCAGGACGGCCACGCCGCCGGGGCCATAGCCTTCGAGAGAAAACTCCTCGTAGGTAGCACCGGGGAGTTCTCCGGTGCCGCGCTGAATGGCGCGCTTGATATTGTCGGCGGGCATGTTCTCTGCTTTTGCGGCAACGATGGCGCCGCGCAGGCGGGGGTTGGAATCAGGGTCGCCGCCGCCGTTCTTCGCGGCAATACTGATTTCCTTGATGAGGCGGGTGAAAATCTTGCCGCGCTTGGCGTCGAGCGCGCCCTTCTTGTGCTTGATTGTGGCCCATTTTGAATGGCCGGACATGGCTAGACCTCGATCGAATAATCTCGTTTGAACGCGGGATTCGCCTGTAGAAATAACACAGGCTGCCTCAAAATACGCCGGCGAAGACAAATTATAGCACGGCAAAAGGCCGTCTCTGCATCATGCTATGCTGTTCGGAACCAGCCGAAATGTTGCAATTTAGACGCATCACGACGCAGAAGCGGTTTATACCCCAGATCGACGGGCTGCGCTTCGTCGCGATTGGCTCGGTGGTGCTCTTTCATATCTATGCGGCACTGGAACGGGGAGCGGTTCCAACACCGATCCCATTCAATACTGACTTGGCAAAGCGTGGGGTCGAGTTATTCTTCGGGATCAGTGGATTCATTTTAGGCGTCCCTTTCGCTTCCCATTACCTAATGAACGCTCCCAACGTGAATTTAAAGCAGTACTTTCTGCGTCGGTTGACGCGGCTTGAGCCGCCTTATTTTCTCAGCTTGTTTGCCTGCGCAGCTATGCAGGCAGTGGTCTCTCATCGGTCGTTCAGCGACATGGCACCGCACCTGCTCGCGAGCTCCCTCTACCTGCACAATTTGTTTTTCGGGGCATTCCCAGGAGCCGTGAATGGAGTCGCCTGGTCGCTCGAAGTGGAAGTACAGTTTTACATTCTGGTCCCGCTCCTGGCATTGCTGTTTTCGATCTCCAATTCTCGCGTCCGCCGGAGCGTGATCCTGCTGATGATGCTTGTCGGGGGCCTTCTCAGCAACCGGCTTTATAGCAGCCTCCGGTTCCATGCCTCGATCGCTTATTACCTTGCATTCTTCCTTGCAGGGTTGCTGGTTTGTGATTTCTACATCACACGCGGAGAATGGAAAAAGTCGTTCCTTTGGGATGGGCTCGCTTTTGCTCTGTGGCCGCTCATCTGGTTCATGGGTCGCAACTCCGGCCATGTCGTAATCCCATTTATCATCGTGCTGCTTTACCTGGCGGCGTTCCGGGGACGAATCTTCTCCGCCGTATTCAGCAACCGATGGATCACCGACGTTGGCGGCATGTGTTACAGCATCTATCTCTTCCATTTCATGCTGATCTACGGGGTGAAGCACATCACGGCACCCCTTCACATCGGGCAAAACTTCTGGGTGTACTACGCGCTTCAGTCGACCATGATCATACCGGTGGTGATGCTGTTTTGCGGATCATTCTTCCTGCTGATTGAGCGCCCTTGCATGGACCGGGAATGGCCGCGCAAGCTGTGGAAACAGGGTCAAGCCCTGATGCTCTCTGCCGCGCGCCAGTCGCCCTCCTAGAGCCAAGTGCCGCACCAACAGGTCATTGACTAGAACGGACGTTGGCCCCTACCATGCCTGCGGGGCTGCTTCGGCACATGACTGGCCAAGTTATAGGTCATTATCGGGTCCTCGAAAAGATTGGCTCTGGAGCCATGGGCGAGGTATTTCGGGCGCGAGATGAAAGATTAGGTCGCGACGTTGCTCTGAAGTTGATCCGTCCGGCTTCTGGCGCCAACCCAGATCACGTACGCCGGTTCGAGTTGGAAGCTCGCGCCGCAGCCGCTCTGAATCATCCCAATATTGTCGTGATTTATGACGTCGGCTCCTACGACGGTTGTCCTTACATTGTTTGCGAATTGCTGGAAGGCAAAACCCTCCGCCAGCGGCTGATCGAAGGGGCCTTGCCCGTACGCCTCGCCGTTGACTACTCGCTGCAAATTGTTCAGGGGCTCATTGCCGCGCATGATCGACGCATTATTCATCGTGACCTGAAGCCGGAAAATCTGTTTGTGACCAGCGATGGCCGCGTCAAGATTCTCGATTTCGGCGTCGCGAAGCTGCAATCTACACCGGAAGAATCCGGACGCTCCGTTGAAGACTTAACCACAGTAACCAAGAGCGGCGCCATCGTCGGCACCGTCGCCTATATGTCGCCCGAGCAGTTGCGGGGTAAGGCGGTCGACCATCGCAGCGATATCTTCAGCGTGGGTGCGATTCTTTACGAAATGTTGACCGGTCGGCGAGCTTTTCGTGGCGAGACCGAGGTCGACACAATTACCGCAGTTTTGCGAGAGAATCCTCCGGAAATCAATCTGGAGCAGTCCGCGGTTCCAACATCTTTTCAGCAAATCGTATGGCATTGTCTGGAGAAAGAGCCGGAGAATCGCTTTCAATCGGCACGCGATCTGGCGTTTGCGCTGGACACTCTTTCGAACGTTTCCGGCGGACGACCAAACCGTCTTGGGAATCGTCGCGGCGTCGTACGAATCGTCTCTCGGGCGGTCGCGGGAGCAGTTTTCATTGCGACATTGCTCTTGCTTGCGAACCAGTGGCGCCAGAAAACTCCATCTCCGTCTTACCATCGTTTGACCTTTGAAGCGGGTACGGTGTACTCGGCACGCTTCGCTCCCGACTTTCAGGCAATTGTGTATGGCGCCGCCTGGAACGGCAAACCGCTGCAGCTTTTCTCGACGGTCGGGGATTCCCTTCTGGCACAGCCGCTTGCAGTAACTGACGCAAACCTGCTTGCGATTTCTCGCACAGGCGAACTGGCGGTGACACTCCACGGGAGTCACCCCGCACATCTGGAAACGCAAGGGGGAGTGCTTGCTCGAACCCCGCTGGCCGGAGGCTCTCCCCGCGAAGTTCTTGAAGACGTTCCGTGGGCGGACTGGGATGCAAACGGTGAACTCGCTGTAGTTCACCATACTCAGGGACGTGATCGAATTGAGTACCCGATCGGCCATGTTCTATATCAAAGCAATGGCTGGATTAGCCATCTTCGTTTTTCGCCCCTGGCCGACAAGATTGCCTTCATGGAGCATCCCGCCCTGTGGGATGACCGCGGCTCCGTTTGTCTGGTAGACCTCAGCGGCCAGGTAAGAGTGCTTTCGCCCGAGTGGGTATCGGCTGCGGGTCTGGCTTGGAGTCCCGATGGAAAAGAAGTGTGGTTTACGGGCTCCGCGAAAGGCATGAACCGCGACCTGCTCGCAGTCAATATGTCTGGACGGATCCGGCGAATCCTGAATCTACCGGAAGGCATAACCTTAGAGGACGTAGCACCGGACGGCCGCGTATTGGCGAGCCTTGATGCCGAGCGTCTTGCCATGGCCACCGCCGCGCGAGACGGCAAGCCGGTGGACCTTTCCTGGCACGACTGGAGCATCGCCAAGGATATTTCGCGCGATGGACAGTGGGTCTTGTTCGAGGATTCCAGCGAAGCCGCCGGCGCCCGCTATTCCCTTGCTATTCGCAAAATCGACGGCACGCCGCCAGTGCAATTGGGTGAAGGAAGCGCGGGAGGCCTTTCTCCAGACGGCAAGTGGGCCATTTCCATTCTCCCCGGCAACCCGGGGCAGGTCAGGCTCGTCCCTATCGGACCAGGTCAACCCCGCACAATTGCGATACCAGGGCTGGAACACATTCAGAATGGCAACGCCCACTTTCTGGCAGATGGGAAACGCATCACGCTGAACGCCAACGAGCCTGGCCACGGCGTGCGGAGTTTTCTGGTCGATCTCGACGGTGGTAAACCGATACCAATCACTCCGGAAGGAACAACCGGTGGCCTGGTTTCACCCGACGGCCAATACATTCTTCGAACCGGCGCCGCGGCGGCCGTGTATCCCATCGCGGGGGGCTCGCCGCGCACCATCCCTAACCTTGAAGCGGGTTTTGCTCCTCTGCAGTGGTCCAACGACAACTCTTCGGTTTATGGGTACCATCCTGGCCGGGTTCCAACAGAGGTTTACAAAGTCAATGTGGTTACCGGCAAGAAGACTGTCATCCAAGAATTGCAACCCGAGGCTAAAGCAGGTGTGGTGGCGATCGCTCCCGTGGTTGTGACCCGCGACGGTTCGCGCTCCGCCTACAGCTACTACCAAGTCTTCTCTGTGCTTTATATTATTTCGGGTTTACAGTAAGCCAAGCCTGACCTAGCGCTAATCTAGCGGTCCAGAAAAGTCCGCTGGCACGTAATGAAAGAAAATGGACGTCGACATGTGTCCCTCGGCTAAGACTCTGCGGTAATGAGGCACCTTGGTTCCCCGATAGACCAAGCCATCGCCTAGCGCCTGATAAACCGTTATGCTGCCTTGAGGCGTATCGAGAAGTATAGGCCATGAGGTTGCCAGCTCCGGCTCGGGAGAGAAATCCAGACACAAAGTTACGCTGAACTCGCACTGCTCGCGGTCAATGTGCTTCTTCAATTCGGCGCCACTCAGGTAAGACGCCAGATAAACGTAAGAAGGCTTGATCGTTTCTTCTACAACTGTGCTGACAGCTTTCGCAATCTGGTGGTGGAAAAAGCGCGCGACGCTCTCGTTGTGCGTCCCATAGCGCAGAGGACACTGCTCGTCGCCCAGGGGAAAGGCTCTGGACCGCACCGCGTGCCGGTAGTAGCGTCGCAAAGCCGCAAGAGTAAAAGGATGAATCAAGTTGCGCAGGGGTGCGTATCCTCTTTCTCGAAACTGGCGGGCACCTTTCTGAACAACTTCGTTCCATTGCGCGATACGGCGCTCGGCCTCATCTTCTCGCGTCAAAATGCCCGCGCTAGCCAGCAAGAAACGCACATCTTTGGGAAGGGATTCAGGCACGGGTTCCCCGGCACTAAGGCGCGAAACAATCGCTTCCAGACGCGGCCCCAGCCAAAACGGTTCCAGACAACTCGTGGCCGAATCTCGAACCCAGGCCACCGTTCCCTGCAAGTGGAAATTCTCAAGTAGATAGCGGTGCGACTTCAGTTCGTCTGGTACCCGCCCATGGGATAAAAGCAGGCAGCGAGGATTCAAGAATAGGGGTCGATGAGAGGAATCCTGCCGCTCATGTTGGGACTCCATCTGACTCCGCGGAATTAAATGCAGCGGCAACTCATCGAGTAGGCAATGGAACAGGCCTGGGGGCAGGCTCGCGGTCTGCGTCTGCCGCGACCCTAACCCCATCAGGCCTGCGATCCACTCAAGCCATGCCGTATCTCTTACTTGTGAAGCCATCCGTTTAGTGTGAAGCGGCTATCGGCGAAAGCCCTTGAGGGGCACTCGACCGGAGTGATCTCGTGCGATACCGCGCACGGGAAAAACACGATCTGGTTCTGTTGCGGCGCGATGGTTTGGTAGCCGCGGTTGCGATCGCGGGCGGAGTCGTGAAGGCGCAACTCTCCGCCTTCAAACGGGCGTGGCTCACGATGGAAAAAATAAACAAACGTGATACGGCGAGAGGCGATCATTTCTTGCGCATCATCGCTGTGCGCGCCGAAAAAATCACCGTCGTTGCTGGCCGTAATCTGCGCCTCCACATTTGTAATGGGAAATTCTTCTATCCCAAGCTGATCCAGCACACTCGGCAGGACAGCCCGAATTCGCTGCAGAATGACTTCCTGGTGTTTCCCCAAATCCATAAGCACGCGCGAGCGGCGATGGTCGTAGTCGATCACGCCTGGATTTCCGGTCGGAGAAATCACCTCACTACTTCGGAACTCCGACTCATGCTGCAGCGTGTAGGCGACAAGTTCTTCGAGCTCATGCGGAGCCAGGAATTCGTCCAGTACAACGGAATGAGCCCGAGTCATCGCAGGAGCGTCCAGAACGCTAACGCTGGTGCTTGACGCAAGGTGGCTTTGTTTTGCGCCCTGCTGCGCCGTTACCTTCAGAGGTTGAAGGCCCGAAGGCGCCCCGGGGGGTTGAGGAACCGACCCAGGCGGTTGCGGAACTTTCGGCAACGGCCGTGGACTGCTGCCTGGCGGTTGCGGAACATTTGTGCCTGGGGGTTGTGGAACGTTGGTGCCCGGCGGTTGTGGAACTTTTGCGTGCACTGTGGAGGCGGCATGCTCCGTCTCTGGCCCGATCGAGAGTCCTGAGCCCGTGAGTATTTGCTCCACAATGCTGCCACCCAGCAGAGAAAACGCGCGCTGAGCTACAGTCTCACCTACTGACTGCGCTATCGCCGCTGCTGCTGCGGATTGCGTTTGTAGATTGCCGCTGGACACTGTCCTTGAGGTTTGCAGGATGTTTGTAAGCAACTCCCGCTCCCGCGGGCTCAGGATTCGTTCATCCTGCATTAAGGTTTCAGAAAAAGCGTCGAGAATCTGCTTCGCCGTCATTACACACACTCCTCCCTGAATTTGGGTGAACGTTTTAGTTCCAAATGGGCGAATGGGGAAGCAGCTTCGCGGAGACAGTAGCACAAGCCAGCAAATTATCAAACAGAATTTTAGTTGGTACGGAATCGAACGGTGGCGCTGAGCAAGAACTACTTGCTGGCCATGGCGCCGACCATTGAATAGAAAATCTTCATCCCATCGGTGCAGCCCAGTTCGGGTTCGGAAGATCGTTCGGGATGAGGCATCATGCCAACCACGTTGCCGCCGGCGCTGCAGATGCCGGCAATATTATCCAGCGAACCATTCGGATTGGCGGACGGCAGAATCTCACCAGCCGCAGTCGCATAGCGAAACACGATGCGGTTCTCGCGACGCAATTCCTCTAATGTCGCCAGATCGCAGAAATAATTCCCTTCCATGTGTCCGATCGGAATCGTCAACACTTCTCCTTGAGAACAGGCGTTAGTGAAAGGCGTAGCAGCATTTTCAATCCGCACCTGCACGGGCTTGCAGACATATTTCAAACCGGTGTTGCGCATGAGAGCTCCCGGCAAAAGACCCGCCTCGCAAAGGATCTGAAAACCGTTGCAGATTCCCAACACCAGTCCTCCGCCGTCGGCAAATCCGCGCAACGACTCCATCACTGGAGAAAACTTCGCGATCGCGCCGGTTCGCAGGTAGTCCCCAAAGGCAAATCCTCCGGGGACGATAATGGCGTCGCAATTTTCCAGATCGTGCGATTCATGCCAGAGAAAAGTCACCGGCTGCCTGGCGACCTGTTGAATAGTCCAGAAGGCATCGTGATCGCAGTTTGAACCGGGGAAGATGATGACACCAAATTTCATCGCCTGTCCTTGGATGTGGGGTTTGAGGTCAGTGTAGCACGGCAGAAATGTCAGATTGTGCAGGACCAACTAGATTACCTGTTGGAATAATTGGACTCTTGCCGATGCTCAGTGCGCCGCTGCGTCCGGGTTTGGTGGAGATAAGTTCGGGAAAGAGGGAGTTAATGGCGAAATATCGGCACCTACAGCATTCGGTGCCGTCGATAACATAGCAGCGCCGGGTGCGGGTTGTGTCATTGTCACCTCGGGCGGCGCCTGTGGAGGAATTCCCTTCGCTTTGATGATCGCCCAGTGCCAGTCCTGATCGGGAAAAAGAGCAAAATTCAACGGTGTGCGGAAGATCGCAGTCGCCGAAGGAGCCGCCGATCCTTTCACGTGCAAAAGCAGTGTCACATCTGGTCTCTTCTGAAATGAGTCTGGCATTTGCTGGGGAACTTCGCTAGCAGCCGCTGGCAGAAGCCGAGCCTGACCGTAGTCGGAAATTGTGTCGCTGAACTCCGGGCGTTTCACGATGGTCAGACCGATGACCACCTCGCGCAGTTCCCATGCCGTACCGTTGTGCATCGAAACTTGCAATGAGTCTCCGTCGATGGTTGCCGGCCCGTCGAGCTTGGCGAGTTCAGCGCGGGGCAATTCGTCCAGAACAAGTGGGTCGGAAAGCAGCGAGGTGGTCTTTGCGGTGAACGACAAGCTGCACGTCACATCTGGCGAGGAGACCTGAAAACTCTTGCCTCCGGGATCGAGCGAAAATACGGGCGAAGAGCCCGCCGCGCGCCGACTTTCAGCGTCGTCCACTACCTGTGACAAATTGTCGTTATCGATGATCGGTTTACCCATTACTGGCTCGGAAGGAGCTGTCTTTTGCCGAAAGCTGCGTGCGACATCGCCGAGCGGAGCGTCGCTAATATCGTCCTGCGCGCTCGCGGAAGCTGAAAGCAATAAGAATAAGGATAATCCCCGGAGTAGTAGGATCAGTCTTCGCCGGCTTGACGTAGATGCTCGCACAAGGATTGCAAGAGACTCGCGAATCATCTCCAAACACGTGTGTGTTCTAGGATAGATCGCCACCGCAAGGCTTGATCACCTGCCCACGGCAGTCCTTAGCAAGATTGTAGTGAGAGCAAAGCGCGAAACAGAGATAACCGCTGGAACCGTTAGTGCTAGACCTTCCGCGCAAAAAGAAGACCGGGCGCGCGCGGACGAAATGGAAGCGCAACGGGGCGCGCGCCCAAACCCTGGCAAACTCTTTACAGAAGACCCGAAGTTCGCAAACGCGAAACCGGGTCCGCAACCGGCTGCCGCCGAAATACCCAGCGGGCCACCGCAAAGCCCAAGGCTGCGTAACACAGATGCATGAGCCTCATAAGCACCCCCCAACGAACCCAAATCCACATCACCTCAGGGGAGGATCAGCACCATTAACGGCAAAATAACAGCGGGATGTCGGGAGGACAAGGCCCAATAGTGCCATTTCCGTGGCACGGTGGTAATAGGCCGGAGCCACCAAATGAGTTACTCAAATGCGTTACTCGAGCCCTGAGCTTAGTTCCAGCAAGCCTCAGTGAGCATCTGTGTGTTCTTCTCCCCCGGTTCGACCTGCCGGTGGAATCACTATCGTAGAGAGACTGCTCGCTGACGTGAGCTTCCGGAAGTCCGCCAAGTCGCGGCTTTGCAATTGTTGCCAGCTCGTGAAGAACTCCTGGCCTTGACGTTTCAACTTCTCAAACTGATGTTGCTCCGCCTCTGTGGGAGCCGAATCAGCGCTGCCCAGCGCCATCGCGAGATACGCCAATTTGGCATCGATCTGTGGGGGGTAGGCGAGTGAATCCTCATTGGCGCTGATGGTCAGATTGATGAATTGGTCGCGGACCGACACCAGCTTCTTTTCGAGATCATCGGCTGACGCGGCAATCGTCTTCGCGCTCGCATTCTCCGGCAGTCGCCGTTTAAGGCCGGCTACTTGCGAACGCACATCCTGAATCTGATTGACCGTGTCGTAGACTTCGTTGAGTTCGTCATGAATCTGCATCATCACGTCGAATTGCTGCTCCAGATCTGCCTGGCTGACATTCACTCGGGGATCCATTTTCACTTCCAGGGGCACAACTTGGCTCTCGTCGCCCACAGTCAGCCGCACTTGATACTTGCCCGGTACGGCTACGGGGCCGCGGGCTCCGCTGCCGTACTCCCAGAGATAGTAACCGGGAACATGATGCACCTCTTCGTAACGCAAATCCCACACAAAGCGATTTAGGCCAGCCTCAGGCTTAATTTCTTTCTCTGGTTTCTTGTCGTCGGGGTCGAGAGGTTCATCGAGCGGCTTCGTTTCAGCGCTCGAATACTTGCGAATCGTCTTCCCGGAAGCATCTAGGATCTCAAGCTTGGTTTCCGTGCCCGCCTTAGGTGCATCCTTCAAGAAGAAATCGATAACCGCGCCTGTCGGGGGATTCTGTCCGGTCCGTTTGGATGGATGACGTTCGCCACCTTCTCCGGCCTGAATGCGATAGGCCGGCGCCGGAGTGTAGAGGTGAATAGCTTTGTTCTCCACATCGTCGCTGAACTGACGCAATGGCGTGACGTCGTCCAGAATCCAGAACGCTCGCCCATGCGTCGCCACCACAAGATCGTTATCCTTTAACTATTAGGTCGTGCACCGGCGTGGCGGGCAGATTCAATTTCAGCGCCCGCCAATCCGCGCCGTCATTGAAAGAAACGTAGACGCCGCCCTCCGTTCCCGCATAGAGCAGCCCACGCTTGGCCGGGTCTTCACGGACGGCACGTACGAAACTGCCATCGGGAATTCCGTTGGTCAGTTTCGACCAAGTCTTACCGTAGTCGCTGGTCTTGTAGATGTAGGGCTTAACGTCGTCATTCTGATGACGATCCACAGCAATATAGGCCGTGCCCGCATCCAGCGGCGACGCCTCGATCTGACTGACGCGGCTCCATTCCGGCAGATCTTTGGGGGTGACGTTGGTCCAGTTCTTGCCTTCGTCGCGAGTAATCTGGATCAGACCGTCATCGGTCCCGACCCAGATCAAGCCTTTCGTGATCGGCGACTCCGCCACGGCAAAGATCGTGTCGTAGTACTCGGTCCCAGTATCGTCGAGAGTGATGTCGCCTCCGGAAGGTTGCTGCTTGCTTCTGTCGTTGCGTGTAAGGTCAGGACTGATCGCCTCCCAGTGCACTCCGCCGTCCGTGGTTTTGAACAGACGCTCGCCACCGTGATAGAGCGTGTTGGGATCGTGTGGGGAAATCAGCACCGGAGCAGTCCACTGGAAGCGATGCTCCATGGAAAAGGCGCCGTGAGCATCGGAAAGTTCCGGCTGCTCAGTAATCGACTTCGTTTGACCAATGTGTTTATCGAAGCGAGTGATGTTTCCCTGGTAATCGGCGGCATAGACGATATTCGGATCGGGCGGATAAGGCGCGATGTAGCCAGCCTCGCCGCCGCCGACGTCATACCAGTCTGAGCGGTCGATAGACGCCGTCATCGCTGCGGCTGGCTATGGCCACGGTGCCGCTGTCCTGCTGCGAACCATAGACGCGGTAGGGCGTAGCGGTGTCGGTAATGACGTGGTAGAACTGCGCGGTGGGTTGATTGTCTTCGCGCGTCCAGTTCTTGCCGCCATCGAGAGTGATCGTAACTCCACCATCGTTGGACGCAATCATCCGCCGTGTATCTCTGGGATCAATCCACAGCCCGTGGTTGTCGCCGTGAGGAACTTTGATCTTATTAAACAGGTGACCGCCATCGGTCGATTTGAAAGCTTCCACATCCATGACGTAGAGCACGTTCTCATCTCTTGGGTCGGCGAAGATATGCATGTAGTACCAGGGCCGCTGCCAGAGACTGTGGCTGGGATTGACGAACTCCCAGCTTTCGCCGCCATCGTCCGATCGGTAGAGGCCGCCGTCGGGGTTTCGCGCCTCAATGAGGGCATAGACGCGATCAGAGCTGGCTCCGACGGCGATGCCAACGCGTCCATAGGGGCCTTTGGGCAGGCCGTGTTCTTCCAGTCGCTTCCAGGTTGTGCCACCGTCGGCCGAGCGATAGAGTCCACTGCCCGGGCCGCCGTCGGTCATATTCCACGGATTGCGGCGCGCCTGCCAAAGCGCGGCGAACAAAATGTTAGGATTGTGGGGATCGAAGGCAACATCGATCCCGCCAGTATTCTCGTCTTTGTATAAAACCTTCTCCCAGTTCTTGCCGCCGTCGACCGTGCGGAAAATACCACGTTCAGTATTCGGCCCGTAGGGATGGCCCAGGGCCGCCACGAAAACAATGTCAGAATTGTTCGGATCAATTATGACCTTGCCGATGGCGCGAGTATCGTGCAGGCCAACATTCTTCCAGGTCTTGCCTCCATCGAGAGATTTGTAGACTCCATCTCCCTGCGAGATATTGCCGCGAATACAGGCTTCGCCCGTGCCCACATAAATCGTGTTGCGATCAGAGTTAGCCACGGCCAGGCTGCCAATGGAGCCAGTTCCCTCTTTGTCGAAAACTGGCGACCAACTCATGGCGCCGTCGGTCGACTTCCACACTCCGCCGCCAGTCGCGCCGAAATAATAAGTTGTAGGATCGCCCGGAATTCCGGCAGCGGTCAGCGAACGGCCTCCGCGAAAGGGACCGATCAGGCGATACTTCATCCCCTTAAAGGGCTTCTCTTCCGGCTTACCCGTGTCTTCTTCACCGGTAGGCTTTTGGTCCGGCGCAGTCGTCGTGGCCGGCTGCGCCGCCTGGCTCGGCTTCGCCGCTTTCGATTGACGTTCCGGCTTGGTCTGAGTAAAAACAGCGCTCGGCGCCCACAGCAAAAGTATGACAAGAGAAATTGGCAGCCACCGAGTTAGCGGAGTCTTCTCAGAATTGTTTCCGCGAAACGCGTTTCGATCAGCCATGTTCAAATGCTCCCTGGTTCAGAAGTGACGGTTCTTATGTTAAAGCCGTACAAAGGAAATGGGAAGCGCCCGCCGGCACGGTAGAAGGAATTTTCAGTGCCTCTTCGAGTCCGCAACTGCGCATGTATTGGTGATCTCCACTGCCACGCAGTAGATATCAATTTGATCCACGGACGCCCCTGCCGCTGCAACGGCAACACGACGGTGCTCTGGTTCAATCCAGACCCACTCCTGAAAGCGCGACGGCTGCGGGCGTCCCTGTGCCATTGTCGGTCACGGTTAGTTTCGCATTATAAGTTCCCGTATCCGGTGGCGTGAAGGTGACCTGAAATACGCAGGTCTGTTGCGGGTTGAGCGTCCCGGAGCAGTTGTTGGTCGAGGTAAATGTCGTACCGCTGGGAGAGATGCTGATGCCGGTGATGTTTACAGGGCCCGCGCTATCGTTGATCAAAGTTGCACTCTGCGTGCTGCTGTTACCGGGAATGACGCTGCCCAAGTTCAGGCTAGGGGAGGTGAAGGTCAGTGCACCAGCCCCGCCGGTCCCGCTGAGAGCGATCCTCTGCTGTGGACTGCCGGGGGAGTTGTCGTTAAGAGTCACGGCGCCATTCCGAGTTGCGGCTTTGGTCGGAGTGAAGCTCACGTTGATCGAGCAGCTCTGGTTAATATTGAGAGTGCCCGGGGCCGGACAGTCGTTGCTCTCGTTGAAGTCTCCGCTGTGCGTGATGCTGGTAAGCGACACGGAGTGATTGCTGACGTTGGTTACCGTCACCGTCTGAGAGGGACTGGTGAGTCCGACCTGCAGGAAGCCGAAGTTCAGGCTGGACGCGGAAAACGTCAGGGTCAGCGGGGTATAGTCTTCGGCGCTGTTCAGGACGACACAACAGACGCTGGTAGTGCCGAGGCCGCCGTCTGTCAATGCTCGTCCGCTCCCCAGCAGCGTCGCGGAGTGGTACGCCCGCGCCCGGCTCAGGCTAGCAGTGGCCGCGAATTTGCCTGTAGCTTCGGTATAGATTTCAGCCTTATCGGTAGGGATGTAGCTGGTGCAATCCTTTCCGCAGCTAATTGACTGGCCTTCTCCCCCAGCCACCAGAACGGTGCCGTCGGTGAGAAGCGTGGCGGTGTGAGCGTACCGTCCCGTCGTCATTGTCCCGGTCAGGGTCCATGTGTTGGCAGCGGGGTCGTAGAGTTCCGCTGAGCTTATGGGGAACCTTGAGGTTGTACCACCAGTAATGAGCACTTTGCCGTCTGGCAGGAGGGTGGTGGTGTTAAAGTAGCGGGCCGCGCTGGTGCTGGCCGCATTACTCCAAGTGCCCTTGGAAGGATCGTAGAGCTCACATGAAGTGGTGGTGGTAGCACCCGTGACGACTAACACCTTGCCGGTTTTCAGAAGCACGGCGGTGTGGTAGTAGCGAGACGTATTGAGACTGCCAGTCGTCGACCAAGTATTTGACACCGGATCGTAGATTTCGCTGACCGCCGTATTGGCGCTGCAGTCGCTGGCCCCACAGCCACCGGCCACTAACACCTTCCCACCCTGGAGCAGCGTGGCGGTATGACCAAAGCGAGCCACCGACAGGGAACCCGCCGAAGACCACGCTCCGGTGGTGGGATCGTACAACTCGGCGCCCGCCAACACGGTGCTGCCGGCCCCCAGCCCCCCAGAGACCAGTATCTTTCCGCTGGTCAGCGTGACCGCCGGAAATAGTTCCCGGGCTTCAGCCATGGTGCCGGTAAGCGTCCAAGTGTTGGTGCTGGGGCTATAGACTTCCGCCGAGGCGAGAAAATTATTGTTGGTGTCGACTCCGCCGATCGCGAGGACGTTTCCAGTAAGCAACCGGACCTGCGCTCCTAACTCTCGCGTGGACTGCATCGTCCCTGCACTTGCCCATTGACCTTGGATTTGAGCTGAGATCGGATGGGTGCTTACGAGTGCAAACGTGACTGCAAACACCGCCCACGAGTGTCTCTTCATGGCTACCCTCTCTACGCAGAATTTTTCTTTGCTCAAAAAACCGGGAGTTTTCAGGCTTGATCGATTTCTCGCCCCACGCGAATGGCCGGAAGTGTAAGCCTTAACAGAGCACGTGTCAACACGTCACGCCAGCACTGTTCAAGATTCTGAACCAGCGTTCACTGAAGGAAGTTATTTTTTTATGAACGTTTTGCGAGCCGCCTGGAGCTCTTTGCGCTTCGCGGCGTCAACCTTCGGGTAAGAGAGTCCGAGCTCTTGCAGAGCATCCACAATGGCTGCCGCAACCACGAGATGGGTAAACCATTTATTGTCCGCTGGAACCACATACCACGGAGCGTGCCTGGTGGCAGTATTTCGGATCATCTCTTCGTAAGCGTTCTGATAGTCATCCCAATATTCACGCTCGTGAATGTCCGCCGCGGAAAATTTCCAGTTCTTCTCCGGCTCTTCCAGCCTAGCCAGGAAGCGCTGCTTTTGTTCCTTCTTGGAGAGATGCAGGAAGAATTTGCGAATCACCGTGCCGTTGCGCGCCATATGCCGCTCAAAGCAGCGAATGTCTTCGAAGCGTTCGTCCCAAATGTTCTTCGTCACCAGAGAAGGTGGAAGTTTCTCATTCTTGAGCACCTCGGAATGCACGCGCACTACCAGCACCTCTTCATAATAAGAGCGGTTGAAAATCCCGATGTGTCCGCGCTCCGGCAGATATTGCGTTGTGCGCCACAAGAAATCATGTTGCAGTTCGGTGTCGGAGGGCGTCTTAAAAGAATAAACCTGGCAGCCTTCCGGGTTCACCCCCGACATGACGTGCTTGATGGTTCCATCCTTGCCCGCCGCATCCATGGCCTGGAAAATCAGCAGCATCGCCCACTGGTCCTGAGCGTAGAGCTTGGCCTGCATGTCGGCCATGCGCTCAATGTCCTTCTGCAGATCGTCTTTGGCCTCATCTACCGAATGCAACTGCCCGGTGTCCGCGGGATCGAAGTCTTTTAAGCGGAAATGTTTGCCGTCATCAACCCGGTGGGATTTTGCCAGCTTGACGGTTTTCATTCGTTCGCTCCGGGGGCTTCTTGCACTAGGAAGTCTACACTGTCGTCGGAAACGAAATTGTAGGAAACCGGCGACTCAAGTCCGCTCAGCAAATAGAGACGCCTCAAGTACCAGGATCTCTTTAAGTTATCTTGAGACTGTCGTCTTGACAATAGTCGTTATAACGAGTACACTGGTGGCCGATGAAGGGACCGCTGGAATCGGGTAAGGGCAAGCGACGCGTCGGCTCTGCCGAGGAGTCTGCGTACTTGGAGCTGCTGCGGACCACCGATATGCTTTCCCGCGTGTTGGTTCGGGTTCTCAAAGGGGACGATCTTTCTCCAACCCAGTACAACGTGCTGCGAATCCTGCGCGGAGCCCCCGCAAAGGGGCTGGCTTGTGGAGAAATCGGCAACAGAATGATTACGCGGGATCCCGACGTCACTCGATTGCTGGACCGACTGGAAAAACGCGGGCTAATCTCGCGCTGCCGCGAAACCGAAGACCGTCGAACCGTGAGAGCACGGATCGCACCGGCAGGTCTAAACCTGCTGGCGCGGCTGGATGAACCGGTGCAAACCGCCCACCGCCAGCAATTGGGCCATTTGGGGCGGGAGCGCCTGCGGGAAATGTCCGAACTGCTGCGCGTTGCCCGCAGCCAGGTGGCTTGATTTTATTGGCTTTGATGGTTGTTGCAACGATTATTGGTGTAACGCATCAAATCTACTGGATAGGGAGCTTGCCCTGTGAGCACTGTTGCTACTCCGCTGGATGTCCAGTTCATTAAGGCCCAATCAATTTCGCCGCAGCGGAGTGAGTTTCCGTGGACCAGCGCATAGAAAGGAAAATGTTATGTCACTACGTCCAGTCAAACAGATTATTCAAACCACGCCAACGATCGAAGGGGCGGGAGTAAAGCTGCAACGCGCCTTTGGTTTCGGCAAAACCAAGGAATTCGATCCTTTTCTTCTGCTGGATGATTTCCGCAACGAGAATCCGGCAGATTATTCGGCAGGATTTCCGTGGCATCCGCATCGCGGCATCGAGACGATCACCTATGTGCTGGCCGGCTCTGTCGAGCACGGAGATAGCCTGGGCAACAAAGGCAAAATGACGGCCGGTGATGTGCAGTGGATGACGGCCGGGAGCGGCATCCTGCACCAGGAGATGCCGAAGGGCGACCAGCAGGGTCGCATGCACGGGTTTCAGTTGTGGGCGAACCTGCCTTCGTCGCTGAAGATGACCGATCCACGCTATCAGGATATTCCGTCGAGCGCGATCCCCGAGGTTACCGACGATGACGGCACGCATGTACGCATCATCTGCGGCGAGTTCTGGGGCAAGCGAGGACCGGTGGAAGGCGTTGCCGCCGATCCGAATTACCTTGATATCTCGGTTGCTCCGGGCCAGCATAAGCGGCTCAAAGTTGAGACCACGCGCAACGCGTTTGCCTACGTGTTTGCAGGCTCAGGCTCGTTCCGGGATGCCTCGAATCCGCGCGCGGTTCTTACCGAACAAGCCGCCAGCCCCAGCGCGCCCGCTAAGTACGACGTCAGCAACCACTCGCTGGTGCTGTTCGACCGAGGTGACGAGATAACGGTGCAGGCTGGACCAGAGGGAATTCGCTTTCTGCTCATATCCGGTAGGCCGATCGAGGAGCCAGTGGCTTGGTACGGTCCGATTGTGATGAATACGCAAGAGCAGCTACGCCAGGCGATGGCCGAATTGCAGAGCGGCGCGTTCATCAAACACAGGTGATTGTCCAAGAGCGCTGTAGGTAGCGGGTCACCCTGACCCGCTACCGGATTCTTGGAGTCTTTCTTGACTATTTCCAAGAACAGGCTGACGCCTTAGCCTTCTTTAGGATCTACTTTCCAGGTTGCGCCTAGACAGATGGCGGGAACAACGGGAGCATGACAAAACGGAACGGGAAAAGAAAAGGCGACCGAAGAAGTAGTGGGCTACTTCGAGGGGGTTAGCTTAAGAATGGCATTTACCGTGTCCAAGAAATCTTCCGGCGTAAGCGAGTAGTGATCGAAGATACGGTGATCAATTCGTACTCGCGGGGGCTCGCGGTCCCACAGTTCAAGAATGGGGCATTTGCAAAATGTCATGGCCTCGGCAGCAATTCGCCGCTTCTCGGCTGGAGTGAGTGAATAGCCGACCAAGACCAAGCTTATTTTGTGGTTTCGGCACTCTTCCTTGAGTGCTTCTGGTTCTCGAATGGGCACTACTTCATAACCCGCCTGCTCTAACACTCTCTTGCGCACGTCTGCCAGATGCGGATGGCGCGAGACGACGAGCACTGTTTTCTTGTCCATGGTCAACGAAATGACCCTACCCTAAGCGTTTGCTTTTGTTCGATACAGTTCATTCCCTAAGGACGCCTCACCTCACCTCCAGAATTCATTTTGCTAAGTATATTATTGCCAAAAATAACAGTTGACTATTATCCCGGCACCGCATAGCCTGTTGCGGTCCTAGCCCCCCCAATGGACTGGAGTCGTAGTGCGGGCTGCTAGCTGAGACTCCGATTCGTGTTCCCAGTTGTCGTTCGAGTTTTTTGTCCGAAAAATCTCCCTAGAGGAAGCTACCGCAGGAAGTTCTCGTCCGAGTGCGGAATCTCGGACCATTGGACTTGCAGCTTGGCTCCTCCAGATTCCCTGGGCCTGCTCGATGAGGTATGCAAAGAGGATGGACTGCAACCGCTGAGATCATGCTTTGCAGCCGCCGGAACGCACTGTATGGAGGACGCCGTGAAGATCCGCAAATCAGTACTACGCCGCAGCGTGAGAGTGCTTGTGGTTTGCTGTCTAGCTTTTCTCGGCATTCAACTGGCTCAGGCCCAACTTACCGCGGCGCCGACTGCGTTGTCCTTCCCATACGAAGCCGTGGGCACGCCCAGCCCATCCCAGACGGTGACTGTGAGCAACACGGAAGCGCCGAACGGCTTGACGCTGAAGACCGCCACGATCAGCGGTACTGATCCTAGCGACTTCAGTTTGGGTGTGGACAACTGCTCAGGTCAGTCCCTTCCGCAGGGGCAGAGCTGTACAGTAACTGTAATTTTCGATCCAACCGCAGCTGGTATTAGGACTGCGACCTTGTCTTTCACCGCGCCAGGATCTGATGCCGCGTTCGTGAACCTTACGAGCACCGACCCATGCACCGGAGCGCTGCCCGTGGGGACTACCGCAATCGGATGCGGCGTCATAATTACCATCCCAGCGAGTGGCGCGGCTACGATCACTACTCCGGGGAATGGAAACCCCTATGACGGCACCGAAGACACACTGGTGGGAATCCAGAACAATTCCGGCGGGCCTCTAAGCTCCATCACTCTCAGCTCCGGTAACCCTATCTTCGGTTTCGATGGGGACGGCCCCTGCAGCTACAACTCGGGGGATTGCTTCGGCACCACCGGCTACGAGGGCCCGGACAACACATTTATCAACTATAGCTCACTTACGAGCGGGACGGTCAATTTCACGACCCCAATTCCGAATGGGGGAAGTACCTGGTTTGCCCTGGAGGGAGCGCCTTCCTCCCTCACGTTCACGGTTTCCTATACCTGGCTGTGACGGAACTAGGGCTGGGCGCTGGCACTGTGACAGACACCAGCACGCCGACGCCGATCAGCTGCGCCGAGGCGGGCGGGGGAGTGCCGCAGACAGGTATCTGTTCGGAAAGCGATGCGCCCGGAGCCATGGTCACTTTGACGGAGAACCCAATCGGGTCGTCCACATTCGGGGGCTGGGGTGGCGCGTGCGCGGGAACACCCATAACGAGCCCCACGTGCACGGTGACGATGAGCTCGTCGCAAAATGTTACCGCGAGTTTTGTTGCGCCTCCCGTTTCATTCCAATTCACGGTCAATCTAGGGACGAATGTAACCGAGTCAGCCTTGCTCTGCTATGGTCTGCCTGTATATCCTCCCAATCCTTGCAACGACCCGAAGGCATCTCAGTTGACGACATTGATCCCGGTGGTGATTACGAGTTTTCCTCTCACCGTCGAGGTTACGGAATTTTACGATAACGGGTTTTGCCCCGCGGGCGAAAACGGACAGACCGGCCCGTTCGCTTGCCGGTTCGGGAGCTTCTTCAATTATGGAACCGACCCGAATAACAACACCATCGCGCCGCTTTGCTACGCCTATTTGAACGGGAATTGCGCGCAGTACCTTTTGTACAAAACGGACCTCGGGCCGCACACGGCTTTCCCCGCGGGCTTCACTAGCGGCGATTTTTACCTGGATTTTGGATTTCTCGACGTCTCAGCTATCAATAACCTCCCGTCGTATTGGACGGGCGGAACGCCGCGTGTGCTCGACGACCCGGATGGCAATGAATTTCCTCCGTTGCCCTACGGCACTGATTGCAGCACGGCCATGATGGTGAACGGGGTGCCGACAAATCCCCCGATTTACTGCCAATTCGATGAAGACGTCACGACGTTCTTCACCCCCGGAGCATCGCTGAACTCGCCGATTGGGGGAAAAATCCCACCAACTAATAATCTTGTGGTGGCGTTCCTGCCCACTACCACGGGAACTAACCCTCCCCAGCAGCCTCCTGCACAGACCGCTCCAACCATCGCTGGCAGTTGCGTCAACGGATGCACGCTCAGCAGCTCCACGATTACTTTTACCGAGGGCACGGGAGGAACATTTGAGGTCTCGATCACAGGTTACCCGGCGCCAACCCTGACTGAATCGGGTACGCTGCCGAGCGGCCTGACGTTCACCGCGTCAACCGGAACCATCAGCGGCACACCCGCAGATGGCACAGCCGGTAATTACTCCATCAGCTTCACTGCCACCAACAGTGCGGGCCCTGCCACGCTGAGCTACACTCTGACGGTGAGCGCGGCGCCGCTGACCATCACCGCCAGCAATGGCGCGATGACCTATGGCGGGACCCCACCGACCATCACCCCCTCTTACAACGGGTTTGTGAATGGGGATACGTACTTGAGCTTGGGCACCGTAACCTGCACGACCACAGCGACTAGCAGCAGCCCGGTGGGCAGCTACCCCAGTTCGTGCTCGGCGACGGATCCGACCTACGCGATCACCTCTGTGCCCGGCACGGTGACTGTGGGTCCGGCGCCGCTGACCATCGCCGCCAGCAGCGCCACGATAACTTATGGAGGGACTGTGCCGCCCATCACCCCCACCTTCACAGGGCTTGTGAATGGGGACAATGCTATAACCCTAGGGGTAACCTGCACGACGACAGCGACCAACACGAGCCTGCCGGGTAGCTATCCCACCTCTTGCACGGCATCGAACGGTACGAACTACACGATCACCTATGTGAACGGCACGGTGATAGTGCTCGGGTTAGACATTTCGCCCCTGACCGTGAACTTTGGCTCATTGTATCTGGATCAGATCGGCGTCCAGTTCGTCACTCTGAAAAACACAACAACTGCGCCGATCACGATTAACAGCATCACGCTCGGGGGAGGCTCCGCCCCGAGTGATTTTGGCGACGTCGCCCTCTGTCCTCCAATGATTTTGAAACTGCCGGCCACACTCCCTGCGGGGAAGAGCTGTGCGATTGGCGTGGGCATCCTGGCCACGGCGAAGGTCTTCAGCCCAACGGCCTCGACAACCTATCTCACCATTACTGACAGCGCGGCAACCCAAACGGTGCTGCTGACGGCCCAGGTGACCGACCCGCAGGTATCGTTGTCGACAACCAGTTTGAGCTTCGGAAACCAGAAGACGGGGACTACAAGCGTGGCGCAGAAGGTGACGCTGACCAACTCAGGACTGACACCGCTCACACTTACGGGCCTGACGATCAGTGGCAACTTCGCATTTGCAACCGGAACGACGTGCACGAGCAGCACAGTGCTCTCACCGGGAGCGCCTTGCTATATTTATGTGTCCTTCGCTCCAACGTCGAAGGGCTCGAAATCCGGAAGCGTGACCATTACGGACCTTGCGCTGTTCGGTAAGCAAACCATCTCGCTGTCGGGCACAGGAGACTGATAGGAACGAGGGCATAGGCACGCGCAGCGCTGAATTCTCACGGAGGCGGCCACGGGCTCCTGTTGATGTGCAGGCATCAGGAGCTTGTGGCGGCTAGAGCGGTTCTCGAGATGGGTGTAGAGTGCGTACCCTCAGCGGCTAAAGCCTGCGTCTTGATTGGCTCTTGGCGGCACGGCTGAAGCCGTGCCCTTCCCGTTCCTGCCCTTCGCCGAACAACAACTCGGGAACTGCTCTCTGACAGAAAGGGAGATTTCGTGAGAACTAGCTGATGGGGTGAGCGTAGATAGGGCTGAGATCGCTTCGTTTCACGATGCTGTCAGTCTTGGCTTCTTTTTGAATGTCGTCCAGAATTTTGCGGGCTTGCTTATAATGTTCCGGGGCGTCAGCCGCTTGGCCAGCAAGTTCAAGATCGCGCGCCAAGAGGTAATGGCTCTGGGCGAGCAAAGCCTTCAGAGCCGAGTTTCTCGCTTCTGTTTAGGGCGCTCTCCAGCTCTTTTCTTGCCGGCTCGTAGCTCTTCAGGTTCATCAAAGCTTCTGCGTGATAAATCGAACATTCGCACCGATACATACTTCAATCCCAGGCTGTCCGCGTCTTCGGACAGTTTGCTGAGTAAGCTTGCTGCCGATTGAAAGCGACCCTGCCTGACCGCGACTTTCGCGACATTGAACTTCGAGACCAGGATCAGATCCGAATCGCTGGCGTGGGATGCCGTCTTCAGGGCCTCATCGTAAAGGGCAGCGGCGGCTTTGTAGTCTCCACGATAGAAGGCGTTGTCGCCCTGGTAGCCCTGAATTTCGGCGATCGTGGCTGGAGTCTTCACCTCGCGGGCAACATTCATGGCTTCCTCGAGACTCTTCTGCGCGTCATCGTTTCGGCCGACCTGAGCCAGGGCGTAGCCGTAGTAGCCGAGGATTTCTGCCAGCCACAAGCCTCGCTCCTGCAATTCGCGGAATGTCTTGAGGGCGTCCTCCTCGGAGCTGAGAGCGGCGCCATAGCGGCCCTGATAACCGAACAAAAGGCCCATGCTGGAGGACTCGATGGCCGCGCCACGCTTGTCACCGATGCTTCGCCGCATATCCAGGGCGCGCAAATATTGCTCGAGCGCCTGATCATACTGACCCATCTTGCCAGAGGTTTCACCCAGATTGTGGAGAGTGTCGGCAATATTACTGGAGACTTTGACTTTTTCGCGGACTTGCAGGGCTTGCTCGAAATACGTGCGCGCGTTCTGGTAGTCGGCCTTGATAAAATACATGTTGCCGATGTTGTTCAAAACATTGCCCTGGTTGCTCTGGTTTCCCACGTCGATCTTCGTGCCTGGAGCGATTCTTTAAACAGTTTCAACGCGTGATCATACTGGCCATGGTCGTCATAGAACTGAGCAAGGTTGTTCAGGACGTCGCCAGTTCCCGCTTTGTCGCCCAATTCCTGATACAAAGCTAGCGCCTCCTTGTAGTTCTTGAGCGCCTGGTCCGGCTTGCCCAGAGCATCTTCAGACGATGCCATCGCGTCCAGGCTCTTGGCGATGCCCTTCTTCAGTCCGAGCTTGCGCTTGATTTCGAGCGACTCCTGATAATTGCGGAGAGCATCTTCGTGTTTGTTTAGAGCCGGCATAAGCCACGCCCATGGCCTGAAGAATCTCGGCTCTCTCTTCATCGTTGCCGGATTCGATGGCCATGGCCTGGGCGCCGGTCAAGTATTCAAGGCCTTTCTGCGGGTTGCCGCTATCAATTTCAACCCGTCCTATCGCGAGCAGAGCGTCCACGCGCTTGGGATCGAGCGCCAACACCTTCGTGTATTCCTCCCGGGCCTTGTCGTAGGCGCTCGATTTCTCATAGAGCCCGGCGAGTTCAAAGAGCTATGTCAGCATTGTTGGGGGCGGCCTTCGCGAGATTCTCATAGGCGTCGATTGCTTTGGGATAATCCCTCTGGATCTGGTCGTGGCTAGCCTGAATCAGATACTTTTCCTGAAGGGGGAGCTGGTCGCTCAACTCGACTGCCTTTCGAGAAGCGTGCTCCGCATCATCGTCATGGCCGAGGTTGGGCGTAGGTTTTCGCGAGTTCGAATAAGCCAGGGCGAATTGGCGGGTCTTCTTTGGTGGCGGCCTCGAATCGCTTGGTCGCATCGAGGTAATTTCCGACGACGCGCCAGCTGCAGCCCGTCGTCGTAATCGCGCATGGCAGGAAGTGAATTGGTTGAGGGTTTGAAGGATTGTCCCTGAAGTTCTTTGACTATGCTGGGCGAGAGGGCCAGGTTCGAACGAATGTCGCCGGCCAAGCAGGTCGATCGCATTCAGAATGTTGTTCTCGGTCGCGGACTCCGACAGTGTGGTGGTGTGGCCGTGTTTCATGTCCTGGATCGTGGCGTCGATGCGAATTTGATCTCCGAATCGCGTGTACCGCCCCCACACGATGTTATCGGCGTTGCTGAATTCAGCGAGCCGCTGAACCGTGGCAGAATCAAGGACGTGTCGGACGAGATACGCAAATCGCGCAGAATCTGGCTCACGCGTTCGGGAGAGACAATACGGAGATCTGACGACTGCCCGACGTCTGTACTCAACGTTTCCGCCACGCTCGATCCGAGCCAGCTCAGATTCTGGTCAGCGGATGCGTTGCGAAAGGGCAAAATGGCTAAGGACACGGCCGGGGCAGACGCGATTTTCTTCGTTGGCGACGAAAAGAGTATGCCGCGAAGCAGATAGCCGGCAATCGCGAGTACGAGAATCGCGGCGATGCCGGTCAATAACGGCCAGGGGATCGTACGGCCCCATGGCTCGACGGCAGGCTGAAACTGCAAGTTTGCCGCCGCACGATTGCCCCGCCAATCTTCAAGATCACGAAGCATCTCTGAGGCACTCTGGTAGCGCAAGGCGGGGTCGCGCTCCAGACACTTGCTGACGATATTGCTCAGAGCGCGCGGAATCGTCCCATCGTGATCGGAGACGGGCATGGCTCGTTCCTGATTCCGCTTGATCAGGCTGGCCAGCGCGCTCTCCGCCTTGAACGGCATTTCCCCAGTGAGCAATTCGTAAAGGATCAAGCCCACAGCGAAGAGATCGGAACGCTGGTCCAGATCCTTGCCCAATGCCTGCTCGGGAGACATGTACTCCATGGTCCCGACCAAAGCGCCGGTCTGGGTCATCCCGTCGCCTTCGACGGTGCGCGCCATACCGAAGTCCATGACCAGGATGCGCCCGGTCTTATCGCGCATAACGTTTTGCGGTTTCAGATCGCGGTGAATCACGGCCACGCTGTGAGCGGCATCGAGAGCTCGACAAACCTGTTGCACGATCTGGACCGCGTCGTCGGGAGCAAACTTCTTCTTCTCGAAGATCAGCTCGCGCAGGTCCTGACCCTCGACGAACTCCATTGTTATGAACTTGATGCCATCGGAATCACCCAAGTCGTAGATACGGACCACGTTCTTGTGGGTTACTTGCTGAGAAAGCAGGAGCTCCTGCTTGAATCGGGCGACGATGGAGGGATTGGCGGCCAGTTCCGGGCGGATGAGCTTCAGGGCTACGAAACGGTCGAGTTCGCGGTCTCGGGCTTTGTAGACGGCGCCCATTCCGCCCTCGCCCAGCAACTGCAATATCTCGTAGCGGGCGGCCAGCACTTCGCCGGTTTGCAGCAGGGGAACATTGATCTGGACGCGGCGGCGCACGCGACCGGTAGGCGTTGGCGGCGGGATCCCGTCCGCGCGAGTGGCATCGGCATCCACTAGAGTGGCGCTGACATCCACCAGAGTAGCTTCGGAATCGACGAAAGCAGGATCGGAGGATTCGGGGAAGTACATTCCGGTGGCGGCGTTAGGGTCAGCCAGGTTGGAGTCAGAGCTGTCAGCTTTGACTCCTACGCCCAGTTGAGTTGCCGCGTTCGCCCAATCCTCAGGATTGAGCCGTTGATTCCGTTCCTGCATGTTCCCCCCGCCTGGGAACCAGTTGACCCAAAAACATCACTGCAAATAACAACATCACATGCGTCGAAAAACAACTGTCACTTAAGCTACCGCCCTCGAATTATCCGCTGCAAGGGATTTGATCGCGCTGGCTTCATCCCGCTCGATATCGAATACGGAGGACAACCTCGTCATCTGGAGCAGGTCGTTCACCCGTTTGTGCAGATTTACCAGCTTGAGCTGACCACCCTGATTCCGAACTGTGGTGTGAGTCTTAACCAACTCTCCCACCCCGGAGCTATCTACGTAATACACCTCACCCAGGTTCAGAACGATCTTGCGGTTGCCTTTATCTGCGAGCTCACGAACGATCTCGCGGAGCATAACGTTGCCCTCGCCCAGCGTAATTCTTCCGCTGATATCGAGCACGGTAACGTCACCGATGTGGCGGGTGATGCTTTGCATTTTCTGCGGAGTGTGGTCTTGGATGCCGAGGCCCAATCGATCGAGAATCTCGCATGCTGCAGTCGCGAGGTCCTGGGAATCCGTGCGAACTACGATTAGCGAACGCCCTTCCTTTAACACTTCGCGAAAGAACGTGACGTCCTCAGATCCCGATTCTGCAGGCTTCGGAGCGCTCTCGTCGCGTGCTGCCACTGCGCTTAGCGCCGCACCCGCTCCCGCGCCCGCGCCCGCACCTGTGAGTAGCGCTGCGGCGCCAACCCCGAGCGCGAATACCGTCCCAATTCCGGGAAGTAGCAGCGATGCAGCCATCACCCCTGTCGTCACCCCTGCAGCGCCCCCAACAAAGCCACCCAAAAATTTCCCGAACTCCTTGCCGATGCTTTTGGCCTCGCTTTCGGACCGAGTTAGGAAAGCAATGCTCTCTTCCGGCACGCCTTTGGCACGCAGCTCCCTGACCGCCTTTTCCGCGTTATCCCGCGAAGTAAATACGCCGATAGCAGTTTCCATGTGAGTCTCCTTTATACATATGCAGAAATGCCCCGATCGTTTTCGGAACTCTTCTATATCTTTACTTTCTACTTTGCTTTCTCCAAAGGCATCATGCAGCATCCCTGGGTGAGAAGCTGGCACGTAGGACAGAACTTTTCCTGGAGAATGTATTTCGTCCCGAGCGCGAAACCGCAGACGCTGCCCCCATAAACGCCTTCTCCGCGCGCCCAGCGTCCCGTTTTGCCCAGCTACGATAGCAGATTAATCCGCTTGAGCCAAGCAGAAATCTCAATCTTTTTGGTAGCTCAAAACCGTCATTCGAGGACATTTCAGCCCAAAAAAGGAAGAAATGTCGAACCCGCCATGCCCTGGCTCCGGTGGGCCGAAACATTCTGCCAGAGCATCAATGTTGCGATGTTTCCAGCAACTCCTTTAGATACTGTTGCCAGACAACTGCCCAGGTGTGGGTGCCATGGCCATGGGTCTGGTCGGGGATCGGAAGCAGCACGAAACGGCCTTTCTTCACTCGCTTGATTTCACGCTCCGCGATTCCCAACTCGGGAGGATTGATGAAATCGTCGGCTGAGTTGACGAAGATCACTGGTGCGGTAATCTTCTCGAGCTGGGGCGAGGGGTCGTAATCCCACGAAGCATTTACTGCGTAAAGCAGGTCGGTGGCATCATGCTCCGCACTGAAGCGCTTCACGAAGTCCCGAGCTGCCGTATCGGCGGCGTCGCGTGTGGGCAGGTTCTTCTGCATCTGCAGAGCAGAACCCGATGCAACGTAGAACATCTCTGCGGCGATTTCCAAAGCACTCGAAGGCTGGGCTGTGTACTCGCCATTCTTCCACTCAGGGTCGTCGCGGATGCCGTCGATAACCAGCTTGCGCCAGATTCGATTCCGTCCTGCGATCTGCACCGGTTGGCAGGCCAAAGGCATGAGCGCGTCCATGAAATCGGGATAGCTTTCGCCCCATATCCAGGAATGCATGCAGCCCATCGACGTGCCCAGGATCAGGCGCAGGTGATCGACGCCCAATCCCTTTTCCAGCAACTCGTGCTGCGACTGAACCATGTCGTCATAGTCATACTGCGGAAAATGAGCATGCAGGCTGTCGCTTGGCTTGCTGGATTTTCCGTGGCCGATGTTATCTACCAGAATGACGTAGTAGCGCGTGACATCAAGGAGTTGTCCGGGACCGAATAGCACTCCGGCAAACTGCGGCGCGAGGAATTGCGTTCCGGAGCCGCTGGTGCCGTGCAAGAGCAGCACGGCATTCATAACCCTGCCATTTGCGTCGCGCGCAGGAGCACCAAAGGTCCGGTAATGGATTCGCAACTCCGGCAGCGTTTCGCCCGATTTGAAATGGAAATCATGGGAGACGTAGTCACCTTCTTTAGGCGCGGGCAGCTCGCCTGGTTGCTGCGCACACAGAAATATTCCGCAAGAAAACAGCAAAGCTAAGAACGTAATCTTAGCGGCACGTATATAAGCGTCCATGGAAGCACCTCAGTTCCGCGGCAGATTATCACAGCAGCGCAGAACTTGAATTCTGTATGAGAAAATGAATGCTCTTAGTCGATCGTGCCGGGTGGCGAGAAGCACTGCCGTTTTATAGGTCGAGACTCTCATACGAACTCGATTTAATCTGATCCCGATTGTGCAGAGGGGGATTTCCTGTCCATACCCATCGAAGATTATGCCATGATCGGCGACTGTCATACTGCCGCCCTCGTCTCGAAACAAGGTTCGATCGACTGGCTTTGTCTTCCTCACTTCGATTCGCCTGCCTGTTTTGCGGCGCTGCTCGGAACTGAGGAAAACGGGCGTTGGTTGATCTCGCCGGCGGAGCCGGTTCGGTCCATTCGCCGCAGCTATCGAGACGGAAGTTTGATTCTGGAAACTACGTTTGAGACCGAAAGCGGATCGGCGACGCTGATCGACTGCATGGTGCTCAGAAATGGAATGCCGGAACTTGTGCGCGTGGTTGTCGGCATCAAAGGGCAAGTCCGGATGAAGTTCGAGTTGGTAATTCGATTCGACTATGGGTCGGTTGTTCCATGGGTCCGGAGCACCGAGAGCGGGATCTCCGCCATCGCTGGTCCAGATATGATCCGACTGCGTGCGGATGTTCCCCTTCACGGTGAAAACATGAAGACGGAGGCGGAGTTCACCGTTGCCAAAGGCCAGGAAGTTTCCTTTGATCTGACCTGGTATCCCTCGAACCAGGATGAACCTGATCCTGTGAAAGTTGACACTGCGATTCAAGACACGGAGAAGTGGTGGCGGGAGTGGTCGGATCGATGTGCTTATCAGGGTAAATGGCGCGACGCGGTGGTGCGCTCGCTAGTTACGCTAAAAGGACTGACATTTCTGCCGACCGGCGGAATTGTCGCCGCGCCCACAACGTCGCTGCCTGAACAGTTGGGCGGCGTGCGGAACTGGGACTATCGTTTTTGCTGGGTGAGAGACGCAACTCTCACGTTGCAAGCCCTGCTCAACGCGGGATATCTGGACGAGGCGCGAGAGTGGCGGGAATGGCTGCTACGAGCCGTGGCCGGCAGCCCTGCCGAACTCAATATCCTTTACGGCCTTCACGGCGAGCGCAGGCTCACGGAGCTCGAACTGCCGTGGTTGCCGGGATATGAGAAATCGACTCCGGTCCGCACCGGCAATGCAGCGTACCAACAATATCAATTAGATATCTTCGGAGAAGTGGTCAACACTCTTTTTCAGGCGCGCGAGGCGGGACTGCAGCCAGCCCGGTACTCGCGCAATGAAATGGCTCTGGCGATGTTGGAATTCCTGGAGACCGGATGGGAGCGTCCCGATGAAGGCATTTGGGAGGTGCGGGGTCCGCGCCGGCATTTCGTTCACTCCAAGATGATGGCGTGGGTCGCGGTCGATCGGCTGGTCCGGTCGGCAGAAAAAGGCCGCTTCACGACAGATGTTCCTCGGTGGAAGAGACTTCGGGAAACCATCCATGAACAGGTTTGCCGGCAAGGTTTCGATGCGGACATGAACTCGTTTGTGCAGTATTACGGATCGAAACACCTCGACGCCAGCATTCTGCAGATGGCGCTGGTCGGTTTTCTTCCGCCCGATGATGCGCGCGTAATTGGCACGGTGAAGGCAATCGAAGCCCACCTCATGGAAAACGGTTTCGTCGGGCGCTACACGCAGGATCCGGCCGTTGACGGTCTTCCTCATGGCGAAGGAACGTTTCTGCCTTGTTCATTCTGGTTGGCGGATAATTTCGAGTTGCAGGGCCGCCATAAAGAGGCCGTCAAGATGTTTGAACGCTTGCTGGAAATTCGGAATGATGTCGGTCTTTTGTCGGAAGAATATGATCCGGTCGCAAAGCGTCAGTTAGGCAACTTTCCTCAGGCGTTTTCTCATGTTGGTTTAGTGAATACAGCCTTCAATCTTACTCGGAGATCGCGCCAGCCGTTAACCGGTCCGAAAGCTGGAGACGATCCGCGTTGAGCCCGTCCCACTGACGGATAAATCAGCGAGCCGCGGCAGTGGCCGCCATTGGCGGGCTAAGAGGAATGGTGACCGAATCCGGGCGCGTCCAGGCCGTCGTTGTTCCGTTCAACTCTAGGCGGTTCATGGTTACCTTCAACTGCTGACGGTCCACTTCGACCAGAAGATAGTGGTAGTTCACCTGCTTACTTTGGAAGGGATCGTCAGGAGCTCGTTCGATGGGATACGCATGGGCCGCTCCGCCGCCGGATACAAAGTAAGTGACGCCTCCGTGTTCGTGGCGCTCGTAATTGTGCACGTGCCCGGAGAAGACAACGAAGCGGGCATGCGTGTGGGCCTGCCGATCCTCAAGCATCTTCGCCAAGTGCTGCTCCGTTGGCCGAGCGGAGTGCCCTCCGCCGTATTTTTTGTCGTCGGAGGAACTGGTGTACGGCGGATGGTGAAACATCAGGAAGACAAAGTCCACATCTGAAGGGATATTATCCAGTTTGTTGACCAGCCACTGTTCCTGCGGTCCCAGGGCCTCATCGAGCGAACTGTCGAGCACGAGGATTAGCGTGTTCGCGGCCCTTACCGAGTAGTAGCGGCTGTTTTTGAGTTCGGGAAAGCGTCGGAAGTAATTGCCCAGAGCGATCTTTTCATCCCCGTGCAGATCGTGGTTGCCGAGCGCGGGATAGACGGGAATGTTTTTATCGCGCCAGACGCTTGTCTCAGTGTCCCAGGTTTTCCAATCGTTCACGTCGTAGCCGTTGTAAACGATATCGCCCGTGAAACAGATAAACGCAGGGTTGACGTCGGCAATCGCTTTTACCAGAGTAATGCGCACGGCGGGGTTGGCGGCTTCGGTATCTTTCGGATCGTGAAAGCGCGTGTCGCCGTAGGCCACGAAGCGGAACGGAACATTCACCTTCAGCTTAAGATCAACCGGCTTTTGCTCGGTAGGCTTCTTCGTGCAGCCTGTCAATCCGAATAGGGCGGCCGTCAGGCACAGCAGCGACAGCGTTCGCGCGAAGGTTCTGCGTTGAGAAAGCATGATTGAAGTTTACGCCCTTTGATTTCCTGTCTACTTCCCTACAACGAGGACTTCGAACTGGTCCGATTCGGCGGTGGAGAGAAACAGCTGGTGCGTTTTCGGGTCCAGGGCCATGGTCTTGGCTCGGGGCAAAGTTTTCACAGTTTGGACCACGGAATATTGGTCAGGGCTGTCCTCGCGAATCACAGTGATAGTCCCTTCCCCGTTCGAATTAAAGATTAGCTTGGTTTCGGGATCGAAAGCCGTCGCGTCCACATGATCGCCAATCGGCAGCGTGGTGATGACTTTGCCTGTGTCGGCATTCATGACGGCCATCACTTTGCTGCGGCAACCAAGGAAGAGCCGGTGATTGGCGCGGTCCATCGCCATACTGCTGGGGGAAGCGCACGGAGCCGTGGGCCAGCGCTGCTCAACTTTGAGTTCACGCGAGTTGATCTTTAGCACCATGCTCTCGTCTTCCAAGTTGTTGTAAACGAAGCCGTTGCCATCGGCTGCGGCAAATTCTGGTCCGCCGCCAAGGTCGACTGTGCCTGCCACCTTGCCAGTTGCGGCATCGATGGCAGTAGCGCTGTTGCTGCCGCCGTTGAAGGCGAAGACGCGCGAAGTAGCGGGATCGAAAATGATGGCGTCGGGCTTCTGCCCGGTAGCAACATCCGCAATCGGTTTCAGAGTCTTCAAATCGAAAATTGTGACGGTGGAAGACTTGCCATTGCTGACGAACCCGCGCCCAAGTTCAGAAGCGATGGCAATCCCGTGCACGCCGGGAGTTTTCGGGATGCTCCCGACAATGTTTCCGGAATCGATGTCAAGCACTTCGACTTGCGTTCCATGAGAAACGTACAACCGGCGAGCGCTCTCATCGACGCTGAGATAGTCCCAACTGCCCTGACCAGGAATCGGAATCTTCTTAACCACGGAATAGCCATCCGCTGGCGGAGCGGCAACGGCCAGAGGAGCGGAACACAACAACCCAACAGCTGCGGTCGTCAGCAATATTCGTAACAGGGGAAAAGTTACGTTGCTCATCATTTCTTTCAATTCCTTTCTGGAAGAGCTTCTCTGGCGTAAACCGCCTGCCCGAACTGTATGCCGTCAACCTGAAAGGAACCTGAATTCCATGCGATGATTCGCCTTTTCACGGCTAGAACTCGAAGCGAAGCATAAGCTGAATCTGCCTCGGCAAACCGGTGCCGGTATTGGGCGAGGCGGCGTTGTCGTTGTTGTTGTTAAAATTCACCGTCGTGTCGATCAGGCCAAGGGCGGCAGCTGGCGAGAGTACCCAGTTATTGGTTGGATTCCCGGCACTATCTGGCACATTCGTGTAGTTGAAGGCCAAGTTGTTGGGATTGGGATCGCCGTATTGAGTGTGATTGAAGATGTTAAACACCTGGGCACCAAACTTCATCGCCACGCGCTCTGTCAGTTTGGTTTCCTTGATCAACGCCAAGTCGATTTGCCAAACGTTGAGCGCCCGAATCAGTCCGTTCGGAGAGGTGCCGAACGCGCTTACGAGTCCGCAGGTAAGTGGGCAAACGAAATTCCCGTTGCTGTTTAATGCGCCTATGCCGCCCGGATCGAGTGGGGGCGGCGCGAAGGCCGCGGGATTGATGGGAAGAGTGTGGTCATGCACGCCTCCCGGAAGGAATATCGGAACCCCTGGAACTAGGTCAGGCCTCTGGGTGGTTTGATCGTTCCCGTCCGGTAACTGGGAAGGGTTGATGTTCAGCGTAATCGTGAGGGGATGACCTGTGTGCCAGATTCCGATGCCGCTCAACTGCCATCCTCCCACGATCTTGCCTAACCATCCTTGCGTATTGAAGAAAGTCTTACCGGGCCCGAAAGGAAGCTCGTAGACGCTGTCGACAGTGACATTGTTGCGAACATCGAAAACGCTCGGACCCTTGTCGCAGGCTAAACAATTCACATTCTCCGGACCGTTCGATTCCCCGCCGCCCACGGATCCGTCGTTAATGGAATGCGACCAGGTGTAGTGGGCCAGCAAAGACAAGCCGTTGGAAAAGCGCCTTTCGAGACTGAGAAGAAGCGCGTTATAAGTACTGGATCCGATGTCAGATTTGTAATCTACCGACCCATAGGGATCTCCACCCGGGTAGTATTGATCAAGAGTGCGCGTGCAGAGGATGTTCCCGCTGGAGTCCGTACCCTGCGGCTTTGTCTCGCAGAAGTTGACGCCTCCACGTGAAAACAGCCGCACTCCCCGCGATCCGAGATAGTTCGCCGAAGCCAAAAAGTTATTGGGCAGCTCGCGATCGATTGTCAAACCCCAGGTCTCGACGTAGAGGTCCCGGCGGCCGTGACGCTGCAAGGCGCGAGGTTGTTGCGCGGGGATTATGGGCAGGCTGCTGAGGTCTGGGTTGGTTTGTTGATAAGCAGGCAAGAGGGGCGTACCGGTTGTCGATGGATCGAAAGCGGCAAATGCAGTGTAGCGGTCGCTCTCCAGCCCGGCGTTCAGATCGTCGTTCTGCGCTGCACCGTGATAGATTCCAAAGCCCGACCGAATTACAGTCTTCCCATGGAACATACTTGGAGCCCAAGCAAAGCTGACGCGGGGATCGAAATTTCTGTAATCAGCGTTGTAGAGAGCGGGGTTTGTCGGACACGGTGGAGTATTGATAGGGGTTGGAATTGGAGTGGGAAGAGCAAAACGCCAAGTGGAGGCTGAGCCGAAGCAGACTCCGTGAAATTGAGTGACATCGAAAACGGTGGTGCGATTATCGGCTTCGTGCGCCACGCCGTAGTATTCCCAACGGATCCCCAGATTCAGCGTGAGAGTTGGTCTGACCTTCCATTCGTCCTGAAAGTAAGGCATATAAAACGTGCGCCGCAACTTGTGGCAGCACCACGTAGAAGTGTAGGAGATTCCATAGAGGTCTGCATTCTCGAAGCCGGTATTGGCCGAACTGCTATTATCCTGAAAGGAGAGAGTATTGCCGGCCGACAACCCTTGATTAAGCCGGACGCGGCGAATTTCCATGCCTGTCTTGAATGTATTTCGGCCACGCACCCAAGTGAGATTGTCTACGACGCCGAACGTGGTGCCAATTTCGTGATCCGTCTGATTGTTATTGATCGTGACCCAGTCATTGGTCACTACGGAATACGGCAGGGGCGGTACCTGTGGATTAAGGAATGGAGCGCGGTTTATATAGAACTTGACTTCGTTGACCACCCGAGGCGAAAAGGTATCCTGAAGCGCAACGTAGTAACCGGCCGGATGATTAATCGTCTGGGTGAGGTCGTAAGGAAGAGAGCCGCTGCCGTTGGTTCCGCTCACCAAACTGATGTCCCGGTGTGCACTTCCGTACAACAGAGCCTTGTCGTTAATCCGATAATCCATTCGAATGAGCCAAGTGTCTTCATGAACAGTCGTCGGGGCCGGGGCGGTTAGAAGATCCTCGTCCGGGGAGCCGGCGCTGGTCTGGTCTGCAAAGGCAGTGTCGGGATAGACGTGCAGCGGGTTGCAGTTTCCGATTAGTCCGGTAGAAGCGCGCCAGGCGTACGCTTGAAGTATGGAGCACATCTGCGGCGACTGGGCCAGAGTTGCTCGCGCGGTCGATGGAGTCGGCACCAAGACCTGATTCGTGGTCGCTCCATATTGGCGCAGACCCTCGTAGTTTATGAAAAAGAATAGTTTGTCCTTCTTCACCGGACCGCCGAACGTCATTCCGTATTGTCCGTAGCGAAAGGGCGGTATGGCGGGAAGACCGAGAACGTTGAAATCGTTAAAATTCCGTGCGTCAAAAGCCGAATTTCGCAAGTAGCCAAACACGCCGCCGTGCCAGTCATTCGTGCCGTGCTTGGTTTCAACATCGATTTGGCCGCCGGCTTGGGTGCCATATTCTGCGTCATACAGCGCGCTGCTAACGCGATATTCCTCGATGGCGTCTTGGGAGATTTGCAAACGAGTTTGCGATTTCTGCGCCTGTTCCTGGATGCCGCCTGCGTCAACTCCATCGATCTGGAAGTTATTATCGTCGCGGGCCCGGCCCGCGAATCGAATGGTGCGCTGATCGCCGCCGCCGTCATCTTGAGCGAAAGGCGCGAGAAGCGTAAAGCTGGCCCAGTCGCGTCCGTTGTTGGGCAGATTCTCGATTTGTTCGGCAGTGATGACAGTAGACGCTTCGGCGGAACTGCGATTCTCGGGCGCTGCCGAGGCTCTCACCTCGACTTTTTCTGTCGGAGCGCCCACTTCGAGTGCGGCGTCCAGAGTCCGCGTTTGTCCCACTTGCAGGATCACGTCGTCGACGACCTTCGTCTTGAAGCCGGCACTTGTAACGGTTACAGAGTATCGGCCAACGGCCAGCCCAGGAAAGCGGTAATAGCCCTTCGAGTTGGTCGGTTGTTCCTGCGTGAGACCGGTATCCACGGCCAGGACTCGCACGGCGGCGCCCGAAATGATGGCTCCGGTTGCATCGCTGATCGTGCCTTCGAGCACCGCGCGATCCACTTGGGCGAGCGCCGTTGTCGCAAGAAATAGCGCGAGGATGAGGCCAGCAGCGAAGCCCAGATAGCTGCGGCAGGTCGATGCGGTATAACCTGGCTGCATGCAATGCTCCTTCGACAAGAATGGCAAACGTCCAGCGGCGGCACCGAGGGGCGCAAGAGAGAAACTCAGCGCCGGGGTTGACCCGACTCGCAGACACTTTTCCTCAGGATGAGTGGGAATTCTAGGAAGGGTTTGTTACACGGAGATGAAAAAGAAAGTAAATATTCGTTCACATTGCGAGGTGACGATCGCTGAGGAGTCTGCTTAACGCATCCGATTACGGTAGAGATTGTCGTCGACCTGCCGCAACATGGCTTCGATGTTCAGCGGAATGTTCAGGAACCCCTGAACTTCTTCGGCAGCGGCTCGCGGTTCCCGCAGAACGCGGTGATAGTGCATCCGTAGAACCGCTACGTTGGGATTTTCGGCGAACCACTTGTCAACCGCGAGCAAATGTCGGCCGAAAGCTTTCTCGATGGCGGCGCTATTTTCGCTAGGATGGTTGTTTCCTCGGCGGGAAAGCATCTCTTCCTGCGACTTCAACACTTCAGTTAGAGGACGTTGCATGAAGATAACGCGATAGGCGTGCTGCGCAGGAAGCGATAGCAGCAACTGTGATATTACTTTGACGACTTTGCCCTCGGCTTCGGCGATGCACGCCGGATCTTTGGGCAGTTGCTTAATGCGCTCCCATTCCAGGTAGCCGCGCGGGTTATCGGTATCCGGCACGCGTTCACCATCGGAGAGAACCGGCAATCCGCCCGCCGCAAGCATCTGCATCATTAAGGATGTGCCTGAGCGAGGTAGTCCCGAGACGATCGTAATCATTAGAGTAGTTCACGAAAATCAACGAGGTTGGCAACACGGGAAAAACCGAATTTCACTTTAGGACGGCACCCCGAGGACGCACTGTAGTATAGCTCCAGGCAGGTATGTTGGCGGCGAAAAGTTGATCTAAGACCCGGCTTCACACACTCTTCATGAAAGGGAACAGGACGAATGATAAAGGGAATGGTAATCGGCTTCTTGATGGGCATCGCGGTTTTGGCGGGCGGATTATTCTACTATTTCGATTCGGGTAGGGCTCCAGTTGCCACCGCAGACCCGGCGATGCCTTTTGAGAAGAAACTGGCGAACCTGGCCTTGAATGCGCACATCGAGAACCAACACATTCCTCCATCTCCGGTTGCCGCCGACGAATCGAATTTCCTTGCCGGTGCAGGGGTATACAAACAGCACTGCGCCATCTGTCACGGGCTTCCGGCCCAGCCGCCTACGGACTATGCCACAACCATGTTTCCGAAGCCTCCACAATTATTTCGTGGCAAGGGTGTCACTGACGACCCGGCCTCGGAAAGCTACTGGAAGACAGCGAATGGTATCCGCCTGTCTGGAATGCCGTCGTTCAACAATAAACTGACTGACACTCAGCTATGGCAGGTTGCTCAATTGCTGGCTCACGCGAATGAAATCTCCGATTCAGTGAAGAGAATACTCGTCCCGGATGTGCCGGCCACAGCGCTGGCACCCGCGTTCACTCCGCCCTCAGGTCACGTACCGCCTACAAGATGAAGAAGGGGTTAGAAAGCTAACCTTATGTGGTTCGCTGCCGGGATTGGGCAGGCTGAGTGGGACGTATCCGAGGCGAAGGTAAGTGCAATGTCGCTCCTTCCCCTTCGAGCGTCCGCAATCGCTCGCGTATATCGTCGCAAAGCAGCGTAACCGAAATGCCGCCAAAGGATGGGGGGTATCGGTCAAGCCGCCGCAGCGCACCTTGCAGCAGCAGGATAGTCCCCAGCCGATTGTCGCGCCGAAAGTGGTGGAACGCCGCCGTCACTTGAATCAAGCCTTGCAAGAACGTTTTTTCCGGCTCCGGCGACGCTAGCCATACGCTCTCCCATGCCTCATGTGCGGTGAAAAACTCACCCGCATCGTAGAGCCGCAAGCCTTCGGCCAAAGCTCCCTTGTTCCAATCGAATTTCATGCGGTCCGGGCCCACGCTACAAGCTAGCATGGCTCGGCTCGACCCATACGAGCCGCTTCGCATATGCTATGAGAATGATTTCTGGAAATGCGAAAGGCTTGGAACGCGCGCGTTTATCCCGTGCGCGTCGTAGGCTTCGTTTTGTGAGCCGTGAGGGCGCTATCATCCTGTGTGAGTTCTCAGAGCTGGGGACTGATCGATGATCATCACGCGGAGTCCGCTGAGAATTTGTCTCGGCGGCGGCGGCACCGACCTTCCATCTTATTACCGGCAGCATACGGGTTTTGTGATCTCCGCTGCGATCAGCCGTTACGTCTATATCACCATTAACGAAGCGTTCCGCCCTCGGATTATTGTCAAATACTCGAAGTTCGAAGACGTGGAACGGGTTGATGAAATCCAGCATCCAATTATTCGCGAAGCGTTGAAGTTGACTGGAGTAACAGGACCTTATCTGGAAATTGTTAGCCTCTCTGACATCCCCGCGGGTACAGGGATGGGTTCATCCGGCAGCTTTACGACCGCTCTTTTGTGCGCATTGCATACGCTGAAGCGAGACTTCGTGCTGCCGCACGATCTGGCGGAACAGGCGTGTCACATCGAACTGAAGTTGCTCAACGAACCCATCGGCAAGCAGGATCAATACATTGCCGCTTTCGGCGGCATTACCTGCTTCCAGTTTCTGCCCGATGATCGCGTAGTCGTGGAACCGCTGAAGATGGCGCCCGAGACCCTGGCTAATCTCGAAGATAATCTTCTCTTATTCTTTACCGGAAGCTCGCGGAACGCGTCTGACATTCTTCGCGATCAGGACTCAAGAACCAAACAGAACAACAGCGAGATGCTCGAGAACCTTCATTTTACTAAGCAGTTGGGCGTACAGAGCCGCGATGCGCTGCTGGCCAGCGATTTGAAAAAGTTCGCCGACTTGATGAATGTGCATTGGGAGCACAAGAAGAAGCGATCTCCGGGCATGAGCAGCGGTGAAATCGATCGGCTGTATGAGCTTGCCCGAGCGAATGGCGCCCTCGGCGGAAAACTCATTGGCGCCGGCGGCGGCGGATTTCTTATGTTTTACACCGAAGAGAAGACACGGTTGCGCGGCGTTATGCGGGGCGCAGGGTTGCGCGAGGTTCGCATGCAATTCGACTTTGCCGGAACCACGGTGGTGGCGCATTCGTAGGAGAATCCATTGCTGACGGTTGCGATTCTTGCGGGCGGACTTGCCACCCGTTTGCGACCGGTCACTGAGACCGTGCCGAAGTTCCTGCTGGAGATAGACGGCGAGCCTTTTGCGATTCATCAGCTGCGCTTATTGCAGGCGAGGGGAATCCGACGCGTCGTACTCTGTGTTGGATACCTTGGCGAGCAGGTTCAGCGCGTAATCGGAAACGGATCCGCCATCGGTCTTGAGGTAGACTACTCCTTCGATGGGCCAGTTTTGTTGGGCACTGCCGGTGCCGTCAGAAATGCTCTGATCAAGTTAGGAGACTCTTTTTTTGTGATGTACGGCGATTCCTATCTCCCTTGCGACTACGCTGCTATCGCCCGGAGCTTCGAGGCGTCGGGCGTGTTAGGGATGATGACGGTCTTTCGCAACGAAGGAAAATGGGATACGAGCAACGTTGAGTTTGAGGCAGGAAGGATTCTCGCGTACAGCAAAATAGACCGCAATTCGCGCATGCACCACATCGATTATGGGCTTGGAGTGTTTCGAGCCGAAGCGTTTCGTAATTTGCCGGTAGGCAAGGCTTGCGATCTTACTGACCTGTACGCGGATCTGCTGCAGCGCAAGCAACTGGCGGCGTTTGAAGTACGGGAGCGATTTTACGAGATCGGGTCGCCGGCAGGATTGCGGGAGACCGCCAAGTTCCTGGCCGCAAGGGCTGTCAACCGACACTGATAAGCAATGGCCAATGAGAAGACATTTGCGCAGCGGTTTCTCGCGGAAGCTAAGGATCTCATCGACCGGTTGGATGCCACAAGCATAGAAAACGCGGCTTCGTTGCTGGCCTTGACGCGAGCTTCCGGCGGACGCTTGTTCATCCTCGGTGTCGGAGGTAGTGCAGCCAATGCTTCGCACGCGGTGAACGACTTTCGCAAAATTGCAGGGATCGAAGCCTATGCCCCGACCGACAATGTTGCCGAACTCACGGCCCGAGTAAATGACGAAGGCTGGGAGACGGTCTTCGAGGCTTGGTTGCGCGTGAGCCGCTTGCGAACGAACGATCTCGTGCTGGTGTTCTCGGTCGGCGGCGGCAATCTTGAAAAAAATGTCAGCCCCAATTTAGTAGCAGCGCTGCATTATGCAAGAACTGTCGGCGCGAAGATTCTCGGTATCGTTGGCCGCGACGGAGGCCACACCGCGAAAGTTGCCGATGTCTGCGTCATTATTCCTACGGTGAGTCCGGATCACATCACGCCACACACCGAAGCCTTCCAGGCAGTCGTCTGGCATCTTCTGGTGTCGCATCCTGTGGTTAAGCAGCGGCAGACGAAGTGGGAATCGACGTCTTCGAGCCATATGGAGGCCGCGGTGTTTCTCGATCGCGATGGCGTCCTCAACCGCGCTGTGGTGCGCGACGGCAAGCCTTTTCCGCCATCTGGCGCGGAACAACTCGAACTCCTGCCCGATGTTTCATCAGCGTTGCACGACCTGAAAGCTCACGGGTTTGCTCTGTATGTAATCACCAATCAACCCGACGTCGCGCGCGGCACGCAAACGCGCGAAGTTGTAGAAGCCATTCATCAGGCACTCGCATCCTCTCTTCCAATCGACGATATCTTCGTCTGCTATCATGACGATAAAGATCAATGCAGTTGCCGCAAGCCTGAGGCGGGGCTTTTGTTCGAGGCCCAACGCAAGCACCAGATCGATCTCTCGCGAAGTTTTGTCGTCGGGGATCGGTGGCGCGACATTGATGCCGGCCACGCTGCCGGGTGCAAGACGGTTCTGATCAACTACGACTACCGTGAGAGAAAGCCCGCCAAACCTCCGGAAGCCACTGTGCGATCGTTGCGAGAGGCTGCCGACTGGATTATTTCCTACAGTTTGAAGGAGTCTGCTCATGAAGTCCGTGTCTGAGTTGAAGGTTCAGGTATTCGCCGACGGTGCCGACAAGGCCAGCATGCTCGAGCTCTATCGACAGCCCTATATCAAGGGTTTCACCACCAATCCAACCCTGATGCGGAAGGCGGGCGTTACCGATTATGAACGCTTCGCGCAGGAGATTCTTCAAAACATTCCTGATCGACCCATTTCCTTCGAGGTGTTCGCCGACGACGAAGCTGAAATGGAACGGCAAGCCCGCAAGATTGCCCGATGGGCTTCAAACGTTTACGTGAAAATTCCGGTGACAAATACGCGGCAGGAGCCGATGTATAACCTGATTCGGCGATTGAGTGGAGAGGGGATTCAGATCAATGCTACTGCCGTGCTCGCGCTCGATCAGGTACGCCACATCGCGCAAGCCCTGCGCGGCGGCGCGCCATCTTACATCTCCGTTTTTGCCGGGCGCGTGGCCGACACCGGGCGCGATCCGGTTCCGCTGATGAAATCCGCGCTTGAGTCAATGGCACCCGAGCCCAATACGCAATTGGTCTGGGCCAGCCCGCGGGAGCTTTTGAACATCTTCCAGGCAGACGAAATCGGATGTCACATTATTACGGTCACTTCAGATGTTCTCAAAAAGCTCAACCTGGTTGGCAAGGATCTGCACGAATATTCCCTGGAAACCGTTCGGATGTTCTACAACGATGCTGCCCATTCCGGATACAAGCTGGAACTCACACCAGAAGAACTTTCCAAGGAAGCCAGGTCGGTCGGATCGTTGAGTTAGAAATCCTAGCCCTGGTAGCTCTAGCCGGGGTACCTTCCCGTAATGTAACCTTCTAATTCCTCAATGTGCTGGGCCTGGCCGGAAATAATCCACTTCACCAGGTCGCCCAGTGAAACTACACCGATGACCGCGCCGTTCTCGCCCATTACCGGCAAATGACGGAAGCGGTGCTTGGTCATGATCGACATACATTCATCGACGGTGTGTCGCGAAGTTACAAAAACCACCGGCGAGGTCATGATCTGACGGACGGGAGTTTCCCTCGAGGAGTGCCCCTTGAGGATTACTTTGCGGGCGTAGTCGCGCTCCGACAAAATGCCCACCAGTTTACCGTCGGAGATAACCAGCAATGCTCCCACGCCCTCCAGCGCCATCTTTTCGATAGCTTCATAAACAGACTGGTCGGGAGTTGCGGAAAGGACCCTGCTGTTCGATTTATTCCTAAGCACTAATGCAATCGTGTCCGTAAGTTTCATGAAGCCCCCAAGCACCACAGCACTGAATCCTCTTACAGTCCAATTGCCTGAACGCGCACTGTACGACCGGGAGGATTATACGCCTCGGCTGCTCTCAATCCGGCGCACGGCTTCCTCCCGCGCGGTGAGTAGAGATGACATTCACCCGCAATCCGTTGGAAAGAAAATTGATCTGGACATCGAAAATGCCTTCAGTGCCTTGCGAGTGATGCCGGTGGTATGAGTTGTGGCGAGCGCCTTCGTTTCGAGTTGGCAGTTGTGCCAGTTAGCAGCGTTCTGTGGTAGGCCTGCAGCAGGCGTTCTAGAACAACCTCCCGATGGAGAAGTTTACGCGGCTTTGTCCAGTGGGACTGACGCTGGCGGCCAAAGCGATGGGACCGACGAAGGTATCTGCAATGACTCCGAGATTGAAGGTACCCCGAACCCCGACTGAGGAGGGATCGTTGAACGCGGAACCAGCCTCGTACCATCCGCCCCAGTAGATCCTTCCGCCGACGAACTGCGGCAGGCGGTAGATTTCGCGCCGGAAGCCCAGAGACGAATAGGCGTAGTGGTTGCCGAGAAACTCCTGCGGAAGATAGGCGCCGAGCCGGAATGCTCCTCCCAGCGCGAACTGTTGGAATGGGCCTGCGTCGCCGCGGAAGGTGGTGCCGCCGGATGCCAGAAAAAAAATCGAAGTCTTCGGACCGGTGGGAATAAACGTGGAGGTTTGCACGTCCAACTGTGCGATAGGGTGCGGGAGGCCGGGGCTCTGCAACACGCGTGATAGCGTGGTCATGACGCGCGAGCCGCGACTGGGAACCGTGGGGCTGTCTTGTCCATCCCACACATAGCGGGCGCGGAATTCTCCGGTGCTACCGCTGACAATCGGCAGCCCGGCGCTGCCGATCAGCGGGGCAAGTTTCCCGCTGAAGAGCTCATAGCCGATGCGCAGCTCGCTGCGACGATTGACGTTATAGCCGAGATCGAAACCGCCGCCGGCGCGCTCATCGCCAAAGACGGCGACGCGGGTCTGGCCGATGAAGGAATTGCGCGGCAGTTTCGAAGCGAAAGCGTAGGGCGCCACGAAGAGACGAGTGTTACCCAAAGGTTGGTAGAGCTCCGTTGCCGCCAGATTGCTGGAGCCAAGCAGCAGATCGTTGCGCCATTCGCCACCGTGATGTTCCACGTCCATAAAAGTGATGCGAGCGCCGGCGGAGAAATCAAAAGCCGCAACTCCAGAACCATCCACGTTGATGGCCAGGTCTACAAAGGGCGGGCCGTAGGATTTCTCGTGCGCGGTCACACGCAGTGCGGGCACACCATCTTGTACGAATCCTTCGTAGCCTACGCGGTCGAACTGGCCTTCGCCGGCAATGCGGGTGAGCTGAGTTTCTAGTTTTGCCAGATCGAGTGGCACGCCCGCGTCGGACTTCAGGCGCTGTTCAAATCTGCTGTCCTGGTCTGAATCTCCTCCTTCAACTTTCACCAGTTCAACTTGCTTCGGTGGAGACCGCCTGCGCGCCGAGCGTCCGGCAATGTACTGCTGCCATTGCGCTTCGTCTTCGATGGCATAAGGCAACAACGCGGCAGACTGTGCGGCGGCGCTCTGATACCCGAGGCGGATTAGCCCAGAGAGGCGATCATAGTCAGTGACGAGGAAGTTGCCAGTATCGACGGTTACGACCGCATTGGCCAGCACGAGAGAGCGACGTTCGTTCTGGAGGACTGTGACGTTGAGAGCGCGAGAGAGTACACCGGTCAGTGTTTCCAGCTGCTCGCGCCCGCCGAGTGGAATGCTGAGGTCGACGGCGATGACAGTGTCGGCATCCATTTCGCGGACTGTTTCAACCGGAATGTTTTCTACCATGCCGCCATCGGCTAGAACGCGGCCATTAATTTCTACGGGAGTAAAAACGCCGGGGATGGCCGTGCTGGCGCGCACAGCGGTAGCCAAAGAACCGTCGCGCAGCACGACGCGATCTCCACTTAACATATCGGTGGCCACGCAGCGGAAAGGAATAGGCAAATTATCGAAGCTCTCGATTTCTGACTCAGGGAAAGCGATGCGATCGAGCAGAAGGCCCACGCCGTGGCCGGGATTGAACCCGTTGGGACCTTTCAGGCCATGCTTCAGGCCGAGCGCAGCGTCGATCTGATAATCGCGGCGGTCCTGCTTGCGGCGATAGGCAAGCTGCCCGTAGGTCGGCTCGGCTAGCATGACCTCGGTCCAGTCAATGCCCTCGGCGAATTTCTGTATTTCCGCAGGAGACATACCGGAAGCGTACATGGCTGCGATGATGCTGCCCATGCTGGTGCCGGCGATACGGTCAACCGGGATGTGATTTTGTTCGAGCCACTGAATCACGCCGATTTCAGCCAAGCCGAGCGCGCCACCCCCGCTGAGGGCGAGTCCAATGAGAGGACGGCGAACTGGCTGGGATACGAGGGGCTGCCCCTGCGCTGAAACGGACAGATGTTCTGGCTGCTGATTTTGTGCAAGCGTCAACGTGCCGGAGATCGCTAGTAAAAGGAAAACAAATCGCGCCGTGACCCCTGGGCGATTGTAAAGGAAAAACATTTTCATCCTCCGGATGAAACAGGAGTCGCTTGAGAAGAAATCAGGGTAGCAGGTTCGAGCGGCGATGATGGAAAGTCTGCGTTCGCCGAACTTTTTTCTGCCGTGCGGACCTTCAGACTGTCAGGGCTTGGGTTGTGATGCAGACTGGGGCTGGCGAGCCAGATCGACGACTTTTCGGACAGCGTCGATCACTGCGTCCGGCCGATCGCGTTGAATAAAGTGTCCACTGTTCTTCGCAATGATTTGGGTGCCGCGGGTCGAGAGGTTCGCCAGCTCTTGTTGCATTTGTTGCCAGGCGTCATTGGTGGGCTTAACAAGGTCCTCGGGCAAGTCGGGCTGGGGCGTATCGGGATCGCGCGAGAGCACAACCAGAGGGATGTCGCCAAGAGAGCCAGTGGCTGCCGTTTGAGCCGCGCTCATGGAAAATGATTTCAGTTCCGCGACGTTTTCTCGAAGGCTGTGAAAGTTGCAGTGGGTGGTGCGGACTTCGGGACGCTTGCTGCAGAATCCCAGAAGACGTGGAATGCCGAATGGCATAGTGAACTCGAGAAACTCAGCCTCACGCGTCCAGCTTGCGTCCAGATCATTGACAGCAGCAGGGAATCTCTTTCGCTGCTCGGGATGCGATGCATCGACCAGTACCATGCCGGCGACTTCCGCCCGATAAAGGCTGGCGTAGACGCGCACGTCATATCCGCCCATAGAGTGGCCGACCAGAATCAGAGGGCCGACGATGCCAGAGTTGTGCAGAAGGGTGTGCAGTTCTTCCGCGAAGTTTTTGCTGGTGCGCGGCTGGGGGCTGGAATCGCTGAATCCCTCCCCTGCGCGGTCGTAGGAGCAGACGCGCGTAAACTGAGCGATCTGTGGCTGCACTGTGCGCCAGGAAATGTAACCATCGCCAAGGCCAGATTCGAGGATCACGGTGGGAGTTCCCTGCCCTGTGCAGTCGATGTGCATCCGGTACCCGCCCACGTCGACTAAACGGCCGGGCATGGGATTGAAGCGGCGGTCCCGAGCCTCCGAGATGTTTTCATAGAGGAATCCTGCGGTCCCGAGCAGAACTGCGAGAATGAGTAAGCATCGGACGATGATGCGCAACCACGGATGGCGAGGTGCTAATGGATTCATAATGACAGTGCGTCCATGAAAGTTTGGCGGGCGAGCGTCCGCGCGACAAAATTTACTCTTACTACATGACGGGTGGCACAGTTATACCCATCACCGCCAGCGTGCGGATTAACTCGCGCCGAACTACCGCTACCGTTGCCAGCAGACACTGCTTCCGCTTCTCATCCGTCTCGCTCAAGATGGGATAGCGGTGATAGAAGGCGTTGAACAGCTGTCCGAGCTGGAAAGCGTGCTTGGCGAGGTAGGCAGGTTCTGTAGTCGAGATACATTGATCCACGATGTAGGAAGTTTTCGCCGCGGCTAGCCAGAGTTCCCAGAATTCATCCGCGTTGTCGCCGCTCAGAAACTTATTAAGGTCTGCGGCAGAGAGTGTGCTGGCAGCTTCTTTGCAGAAAGTGTCGGGATCCAACCCAGCTTTTTTGAAGATGCTGGTGGCGCGGACTACCGCGTATTGCGCGTAAGGACCCGTTTCGCCTTCGAAGCTGAGAGCTTCTTTGAAGTCGAAGGCTATCACTGATTGTTTGGTGAACTTCAGCATGAAGTAACGCAGCGCGCCGATTGCGATTTGCGTGGCGATGGAGACGCGCTCGGCATCAGTAAGGTGAGGATGGCGCGAATCCACTTCGTTCTTGGCAGAGGCGATGAGCTGGTCGATCAGATCGTCAGCTTTAACACCGAAACCCTTGCGGCCACTGACTTCAATGTAGGCACGCGTCTTATCTTCTTCGCTCAGCTTGTAGCCGAGTTCAGCCGCACACCGCGGCGTGAGCGCGACCATCTCGTAAGAAAAATGCGTGTAGTGATCGGCGGCCTCGTTGTGGCCTAATCCGCGCAGCGCCTCGATGACGGTATTTTGCGCTTCGGACTGGCGGGCATCAATCACGTTGTAGATTTCTGCAACATCGCCGAAGTGCGGATGGTCCTTCTCGCCGTTGGTGGCGGAGATCCAGCAATCGTGCTGGTTGGGATAGCGATAAAATTTGCGATAACCGAAATCGCGCCCGAGCAAGCCGAACTTCCACATGTGGTAGGCGATGTCTTTGCCGACGTAGCCGACGGTGCCGTTGGAGCGGAGGATTACTTTTTGATCTTCTTCGGAAATCTTTTCGGCAGCCGTGCCGGATGCCTCTGCGTTCCCTGCATTCTCCGTAGTCGAAGCCGTTCCAGCGCGACGCATCACCCAGCATCCTTTATTCTTACCTGCGTTCTCGAATGTGAGCACACCAGCATCTTTCAGCTTGATAAAGGCCGCATCCCAGAAGTGCAAGTGCAGAATTTCGCTCTCACGTGGAAGAAAATCATATTCGATATCAAGCCGGTCCATCGTCTCGAGATGGCGGCGCAGCACGGCGGTCGAGATCATCTCGGCAATCACAGCCGTTTCGCTGCTGGCGTCCTCGATGCCGTGCAGCGTCTGAGCGCGGACTTGCAGGTTTTGCTTGTCCTGCTCGTACCATTGCGAAACGCGGGCGTAGAGATCCCAGCAGTAGTAATCGAAACGGGGCTGCCTGGCGAGCGCTTCGATTTCCGAGCGCGACTTCTTTTCGATGTGCATGAATCCCACGACCACGTCGGCAACCTGTACGCCGGTGTTGTCGATATAGTTCTGAATGTCGACTTCGCGGCCGGCGTAACGGAGCAGGCGTACAAACGTGTCCCCGAGAATGGCGTTGCGAAGATGGCCGATGTGCGCCGCCTTGTTGGGATTGATGCTGGTGTGCTCGACCAGAATCTTTCCCGAAGGAATTTCAGCGGGCTGTCGTTTGCCGGCGGCCAGAGCTGCGGCCACCCAGGCGCGATCGAGCTTCACATTTAAGTAACCTGGAGGTGCGACTTGCATTTCAGCAATGCCTTCGATTGGACCTATTTCGGCGCGAACCGCTTCGGCAATCTTGAGCGGTGCGGCGCGCAGCGGCTTGGCAAAAGGAAAAACGGGAATGGCAAAATCACCAAGCTGCACTTTCGGAGGCTGCTCGATCACTACCTTGGGCAGAGTTGTCCCTGGATAGTGCTGGCTGAAGAATTCCAAAAGGCGTTTGGCTAGACGCTGCTCGATATGACGATACAAGGCTTCCCTCTAGATGTTTAAGAAGATAGTGATTCTAGCAGAGCGTTCAGAGGCCGCTGGTTTGACGCACGATGAAGCGTTCCCTATGATGAAAAATCAGTGCCGAACCCACCACGGAGGCACCGAGACACGGAGAAAGCCTTGGGTTTCGTGTCTCCGTGACTCCGTGCTGAACTGATTCTTATGCGCATAGCCTACCTTGAATGTTTTTCCGGCATGAGCGGCGACATGTTTCTGGGCGCGCTCGTGGATGCCGGAGTTCAGCCGCAGACGCTGGAAAGCACGGTCGCGGCTCTGAACGTAGGGGCACGGTTGGAAATTTCACGGGTGGTGCGCAGCGGGATTTCTGCTATTAAGGTGGATGTCTGGATCGACGGAGAGAAGGACTTGCCGCGCGAGGAATACTGGGAGCGGCAGGCGGCTGCGGGGCATTCGACTGCGCATGACCATTCCTAGACCGAGATGAAATTCTTAGGTGCGGACTGCGGCGCCGTCAAGCCGATTCCGCTGCCGAAGGCGAAGCCGTAACGGCCGCCGTCAAGGATCCATCAGTGCGCTGCGGAGCGCGGCTACGCGCGCGGGCATGTCGATGGCGATCCCGTCCAACTGGCCGTCGTTGAGTTCCAGCGACGCCATCGCGGGCGCATTGCGGGGGACTTGCGACGGCTCCAATCCAAAGGTGCTGCCGCCGGCCAACCCCAAATTGGCGCCGAGGTTGATGAGCGCGGCCAATTCGCGATGCGGCGGAGCGGCCCCCATCGGATCGTGATGATCGCGGGCTGCCGCGATCAACGATTCCGGAAGCTGCCAGGCTTCGAATATCACACCGACGCATTCTTCGTGCCCGATGACCACGCAATCCAACTCCAATGCGCGCATATCGCGAACATCGCCGGCCTCCCGCAGTTTGATCATGGTCTGGAGGCCGGAGTGTCGAGTTGAAGCTGTACGACGATCCCGAGGTTGTGCAGCAGACCTGCAATGAATGCCTCCGCGGCCAGCGCCGGCCGCCGGATTCGCGCCAGGGATTCGGCGGAGGCGGCGGTTGCGATGCTGTGCCGTATCAGCGATTTTATATCGACGACAGAGTCCTCGCCGCGCCGCGGCAGGCTGCGGTCGAGACATGCGGCGGCGGCGATCCCGCGTACGGCATCGACACCCAGGACCACCAGCGCCCGATCGATCGTCGTGATGGAACGCGATTGCCCGTAGTACGGCGAATTCGCCACGCGCAGCACGCGGGCATACAGCGCAGGTTCCTTGCCGACCAGCGCAGCCACCTCTCGCGAACTGACGTCGGGGTTGCAGAGAGCGGCCATGATGCGCGGTGCGCCGTTGGAGCCGGTGCCCAACACACCCAACGAGGCGGCGGCTCTGAGTATCTGCGTCCGGTCGACGGGGGATTTGGTCCGAGTGTTCGATTCCATGGTCTTCAGGCTTATCGGGCCGGCGTCCCCGAAGTGGTGTGAACGCCGTCACAGATCCAACCGAGTGCGGAACCTCCAGTGCGGATTGGCCCGTTCCGGCCGATACAAGTGTGGGGCCAATGGGGCCATTGTCTCGAAATTTCGAAGGGAAATGCATCGGTTATGGAGAATGAATCGACGCCAGGCGGCCGCACGAACGACTTCGCGGCCGAGGAGCGGCCACGTCGCTGTCCGGTCCCGCTGATCGTCATGGCCGGCGTAGCGGGTTCCGCCGTCGGCGCCTTCGCCTATTCGCAGGAAAATTCGTATCGGCTTGCGCTTCCGCCGGTGTGGGTGCTGGCCGTCGGGTCGGTCCTGACGCTGCTCGCGGGCGCCCTGGCCTGGGCCCTCACGGGGTACCGGCGGCGCGGCTCCGAGATCCGCTCGCAGCAGGCCTTGTTGGCCACCATCGTTGCCGAGGCTTCCGATGCCATCGTCACGGAATCGCTCGACGGAATCGTCCTCGGCTGGAACGCGGCGGCCGCGAGGCTGTTCGGGTATTGCGCCGAGGACGCCGTGGGTCGCCGCCTGAGCGATCTCATTTTGACCCGCGACCTGGAATACGAGGTCGCCGATCTATTGGAACGCTGCGCCGACGGCGTGCGGATCGCACCGTTCGATACCGTTCGCCGGCGGCAGGACGGAACCCGCGTGGAAGTGTCCGTGACGGCCAATCCCGTCATGGGGCCCACCGGCCGCGTTGTCGCCATCGCCAAAACCATTCGCGACATCAGCGCGCGCAAGGCGGCCGAGAGCGAAATATTTCTGCAACAGGCCGGCGCCATATCCGCCGTCGGCGGCTTCCGCATCGACTTGCAGTCGGGACGGCAGGTTTGGACGCGGCAGACGTTCAAGATCTACGAGGTGGAGGGCGACGTCGCTCCGTCCGCGGAAGAATTCGACAAATTGATGGCCCCGGACGTCGGCGCAAAGCTGTGGCAGGCCATTCAAGACGCCTCCGAATCCGGAACCGGATACGACATTGAGATCCCGGCACAGACGGCGCGAGGACGGCCGATTTGGATACGAACCATCGGGGTCGTCGAGTTCGATGCGGGTAAGCCGGTGCGCGTGGTGGGCGCCACCCAAGACATCACCGAACGCAAACGGGCGGATAAGGCGCTCATCGAGAGCGAGTCCAAATTTCGCTCGCTATTCGAGCTGTCTCCCGTCGGCATCGCCCTGAACGACCGGGAAAGCGGGCAATTCCTGCACGTCAACAACGCCCTGGCTCATTCGACCGGATATAGCCGGGAGGAATTGCTGGCCATGAGGCACCGCGATGTCATCCCGGTCGTCTACGCCGACGCGGTGGTTGCGCAGTTGGCAATGCTGGGTCAAACCGCGCAGTTCGGACCGTATGAAACGGAATTCATACGCAAGGACGGCAGCCGCTTCGCCGTGTTGATCTGCGGCATCGGCACCAAGGACGCCGCCGACCGGACCCTGATCTGGTCCTTCGTGCAGGACATTTCGCAACGCAAAGCAATGGAGTCGCAACTGGCCGATGCGGCGCGGCGCGACAAGTTGACGGGGCTCGCCAACCGCGCGCTCTTCATGGATCGGCTGGAGAAAGCGGTCACACGGGTGCAGCGGGGCGAGCAGACTCTGTTTGCGACGATGTTCCTGGACTTCGACCGGTTCAAGCTCATCAACGACACCCTCGGCCACGACGCCGGCGATGAACTCCTGCGGCAGATAGTCGCAGCGCCTGCGGCGCGAATTGCGCGCCTCCGACGCCCTTACGCTCGATGAATCCAGCAACGTGGTGAGCCGGTTCGGCGGCGATGAGTTCCTGCTGCTCATCAATGACCTCAAGACGCCGGCGGATGCCGCTCGCATCGCCGAACGCCTGCTGAACGCGCTGGCACCCGCCTACGACATCCAGGGCAATGAGGTGTTCTCCAGCGCCAGCATCGGAATCGTCACCAGCGAGCAATGCCAAACCAATGCGGACGACGTGGTGCGCAATGCGGACGTGGCCATGTACGAAGCCAAGCGCGCGGGCCGCGGCTGTTCGGTCGTATTCAACGAGGCCATGCAGACGCGACTGAGCCGCCATGTCACCGTCGAGAGCAATCTGCGCCGCGCCATTGCCAACGGAGAGCTCTATCTGGTGTACCAACCCATCGTCGACCTCTCGACCCGGCAGATGGTCTCGGCCGAGGCGCTGCTGCGCTGGAAACATCCCACGCTGGGCGAAATATCGCCGTCCGAGTTCATTCCGATCGCTGAGGAATCAGGTTTGATCGTGGCTCTGGGTCAATGGGTTCAAAAGCAAGCATGCCGCGCCATGGTGAATTGGCGGGCGCAGGATCCGGTGGGCGCGCCCGCGACGGTCAGCGTGAATGTGTCGCGCGCCGAGTTGGCCCTCGGCCGCCGGCTGCTCGATCAGGTGCGCGGCACGATCGAGCAACTCGGGCTGCCGGCGGAGTGCTTGCAGCTGGAGGTCACGGAGCGTGAGATCATGCGCGATCCCGAAGCGGCTCATGCCCTCATGCTCGAATTGCAGAGCCTGGGTGTCAAGCTCGCCATGGACGATTTCGGCACCGGCACCTCGTCGCTGGGTTTCCTGCGTAATTATCCATTCAATACCATCAAGATCGACCGCTCGTTCGTGCAGGACGTGACGGGCAGCGCCGATGTTCTCGCCGTCATCCATGCCACCATCAGCCTGGTTGAAAATCTCGGCATGGCGAGTCTGGCGGAGGGCGTCGAGAATGCAGCGCAGGTCGCCGTGCTGCAATCGCTAGGCTGCCGTTATGCGCAAGGCTATTATTTCGCCCGTCCGGTGGCGGCGGAAGTTCTCCTCGATGCCATGAAATCAGGAGATTCCGCGCGTGCCGCCGCGAACGTGCATAAATCGCGAGAAACGTGCCGTAGAATCGCGAGGTTAACATCCGGTTTTTGGATGACGTCCAGCATGACAAGCTTCTCCGGCCGCTTCGATCTCGCCGTCGTGGGTGCCGGCATCATCGGTCTGGCGACGGCGCTGGCCGCGGCGCGCCGCGGCTTGCGTGTGGTGGTCGTCGATCGCGACGCACAGGCCAATGGCGCCTCGATACGCAACTTCGGATTCATCACCGTGACCGGCCAGGAACGCGGTTCGATGTGGTCGCGGGCGCGGCGGACTCGCGAAGTCTGGCTCGAGGTCGCGGCGGCGGCCGGCGTCCCGATCGTCTCATCGGGGCTTGTGGATGACGGCGCGGCGGCCGGAATCGGTGGCAGTGCTCGAAGCTTTCATGGGCACCGAGATGGCCGAAGGCTGTCGGGTTCTGACTGCCGCGGCGGCGCGGCGCCGATTTCCGCAACTCAGGGCGCCCGGGCTTGCCGCCGTACTCGAAAGCACGATTGAACTTCGGGTCGAGTCGCGGCAGGCGATTCCCCGGATTGCGGCATGGCTTGCCGAGGCGCATGGCGTGACTTTCGTTCGCAACACCACGGTGCATGCCATCGAGCTGCCGCGGGTGTGCACTTCGTCCGGGTCGCTCGAGGCGGAGCGGGTTGCCGTCTGTCCGGGCGATGATCTCAGCGCATTGTATGCGGAGCGCATCGGGGCCTACGCCGTCACGCGCTGCAAGCTGCAGATGCTTAGGCTAAGCTGTCCCGGCTACCAACTGCCCGCGGCGCTGATGTCGGATCTCGGTCTCGCCCGCTACGCGGGATACGCAGGGCTTGCGCCATGTGCCGCCCTGAAGTCCCGGCTGCTCGCCGAGCAACCGGACCACATGGCGCGCGGTGTTCACTTGATCGTGGTGCAAAGCGCCGATGGCACCCTTGTGGTCGGCGACAGCCACGATTATGCGGTAACGCCGGATCCCTTCTCCCATGAGGAGGTCGACGCGCTGATCCTCGAGGAATTTCGTTCGGCGCTTGGTATCGATCCGCCGCCGACGATCGAACGCTGGACCGGCACCTACGCGTCCGCCGCCGACGGTCCGTACTCATCGACGCGCCGCAACCTCACGTGCGCATTGCCGTCGTCACCTGCGGCGCCGGCGCGTCGTGCGGATTTGCAATTGGTGAAGAAGTCGTCGCGAGCCTGCTGCAAGACGGAGCAACAACATGACTCTCAAGAATCGATTCGATCTCGTCATTTTCGACTGGGCGGGAACCATGGTCGATTTCGGCTGCGAGGCGCCGGTGAACGCGCTGATCGAGGCGTTCGCCGCGGACGGGATAGCGATCGACGCTCCCATCGCCCGCCGCGACATGGGCAAGTCCAAGGTTGACCACGTGCGCAGCGCTGCTCGCCATCTCCTCGGTGGCCGACGCGTGGCGGAAGCGATTCGGCCGCGCCTGCGAGGAGAGCGATGTGGAACGACTGATGACGCGTCTGGGACCTCTGATGCGCCGGCGCGCAGAGGAAGCCTCGGAGTTGATCCCCGGGGCTCTCGAGACCTTCCAACGCTTGCGCGCGGCCGGATTCAAGATCGCTTCGTCGACCGGCTATACGCGCGACATGATGGAGCCGGTGTTGGCGCGGGCGGCGGCGCAGGGTTACGTGCCGGAGCATGTCGTGTGCTCGGGAGAAACGCCGGCCGGCCGGCCGACGCCGCTGATGATCTATAAAGCCTGTGCCGAGTTGGGCGTGTGGCCGCTGTCGCGCGTCGTCAAAGTAGACGATGCGGAAGCGGGTATTGCCGAGGGCAAGGCGGCCGGGGCCTTCACCGTTGGAGTCGCGGCGTCGGGAAATGCGGTAGGGCTGTCGCTCGCCGCCTTTCGAGGATTGGCGCCATCCGAACGTGCGAGCCGGCTGGACGCTGCGCGCAAATCGCTGTCGAGCGCAGGCGCGGACCTGGTGATCGATTCGGTGGCCGACCTGGTGCCGGCACTCGAGCGCGTGTCCGCCGCTTGAGGTTGTCGTGCGCCCGATCTCTCGAACGGCAGATATTGTCAAATTCCACGACGACGTGATGCCACGTACGTTGTGAAGCCTCGGGCGCGTTGTGACGCCTAGGGGCGTCGTGCCCATGAAACTAAAAATGAATATCAGCGATCCCAATCGTTTGCACATCGCACCGGCGATCCAACGAGATGTTCGAATCGTCGCAGCTTCGCAAGATCGTCGCTGAACGATATCGTCGAGCGGATTCGCAAATTCGCGAAAACTGCACCACGTGCACTGAGTGCCGCATATCAATCAAAAGGTTTAATCGAATTCGAAGAATATAGCGCACCGCATTTTTCAGCGCCAAATCAGTGCTTGGCTCGTTCGCGCGCGCCCCAAAAAGTTTCATCGATTCACGCCCTACCGTGTTCCCTACGAACTGGTGGGGCATAGCGTGTATTGGTCCGATTGACATCACCATCTAAGTTGATGCGAAGCGAAACAACAATGTGCGAAGGGAAGAAAAGATGGTGTGTGGCAGCGAAAGTATCGAGCGGAATTCTTTTGGCCGTCTTCGGCGACCGCTCGGGCGACGCGGATTGGAAATTACCGCGCATGCGGTCGCTCTCGGACTGATATATCTAACGAGCACTGCTGCACATGCGCTGCCGAGCTTCGCGCAGCAAACAGGCAAGCCCTGTGCTCAGTGCCACTCCGTGGCCTTCGGCCCGGCGCTCACGGCCTATGGGCGGCAATTCAAGCTGAACGGCTATGTGTGGGGCGACGCCAAGCAAGTCATCCCGCCCGTCGCATTGATGGTGCAGGGCGGCTTCACGCACACCTCCAAGGATCAAGTCGACCAGCCCGCTCCGCACTTCGCCACCAACGACAACCTGTCGGTGGACCAGGTCAGTTTGTTCTATGGCGGGCGCTTCACCGAGCATGTCGGCGCCCTCATTCAGATGACCTATAGCGGCGAGAGCCGGACCACGCATTGGGACAACACGGACATACGCTTTGCGAACACGGCGTCGTTCGGCAACACCAGCCTCGTGTACGGCGTAACGATCAACAACAATCCGACGGTGCAGGATCTGTGGAATTCCACGCCGGCTTGGGCTTATCCCTACATCACCTCCGCGCTCGCGCCTTTTCCGGCGGCGAAGCCGGTGCTCGCGGGCGGGCTCGCCCAATTGGTGTTGGGTGCCACCGCCTACACCATGATCGATGATCATCTGTATCTCGAGGCCGGCGGCTATCGTGGAGTGTCGAATCACTGGCTCAAGAACCTCGGGATCGGCTCGGATGCCAATCCGAACATGGACGGCCTGTCGCCCTACTGGCGCGCGGCTTGGCAGATGGATTTCGGGCAGCAGTACTTTTCGGTCGGCGCGTATGGATTGAACTCGAAATTTCAGCCCGATCCTTCCGTGCCCCTGGAGGACCGCTTCAATGATGTCGCTTTCGATGCGACGTATCAGTACACCACGGACACCGGACACGGAGTGGCCGCCGATTTCAACGTGATACATGAAAAGCAGACTCTGGACGCGAGCTTCGCCTCCGGTGGTTCGGCGTCCAACTCCAATCACTTAAATGCCGTGAGCCTGGATGTGACCTACGCGTACCAGCAGACCTATGTTGCAAGTGGCGGACTCTTCAGCACCAGCGGCAGCACCGACATGGGTCTGTACTCGCCGGGGCCGGTGGGCGGCAGCCTCACGGGATCGCCGGACAGCCGCGGCTACATCATTCAGCTCGAGTACGTGCCATTCGGCAAGCTCGATTCATTCGCCAAGCCGTACCTGAACGTGCGCCTCGGTCTGCAGTACACCGGCTATACGCGCTTCAACGGCGGAAACGGCAACTACGATGGATTCGGCCGTTCAGCCTCCGACAACAACACGCTGTTCGCATACTACTGGTTCCTATTTTGAGGATGCCCCCAATGAAAATTCTCTACATCACTGCATTCCTCCTGGTTTCGCGCGTGGCCTCGGCGGACGTGTGCAAGCTGGACATCAGTGCGACGGACCAGATGCGATTCGAGCAGCAGACGCTGCAAGTGGAGAGCCAGTGCACCGAGGTCGAAGTGACCCTGCACAATGCGGGCAAACTGCCGGCAAACATCATGGGGCACAATTGGGTGCTCGCCAAGACGAGCGACGTGGCGTCGGTCGCCAACGCCGGAATGGGCGCGGGTCTCGCGAACAACTACCAGAAGCCGGGCGACAAGCGCATCGTCGCCGCTACCCCGATCATTGGCGGCGGCGATAGCGCCACGGTTCGATTTTCCACCGCGCAGCTCGAGCCCGGCGCAAGCTACACCTACTTCTGTTCTGCGCCCGGCCACTTCAGCATCATGAAGGGCCGCTTCGTCTACAACGCGTCGGCCTCGGCCGCCGTGGCCAAAAACGAATCATCGAAATAACGACTGCTCGCCCGCTTGGAATGTGGGCCGACCCGGGATGACGGGTCGGCCCGATGATGCAGGGTTGGCCCGGGATGCAGGGTCGCGATTGCTGGGCCGACGCCGAATCACGTATGCTGCGCGGCAACTTGAAACCAATTCTCAATCGCCGCACCCTGTTCTTGATTGGCGCTCTCGTTGCGGCGTCGCCGGCGATGACGGCGACCGGTCCCTCAAGCGGCAAGCCGTTGGTCATGTTGATCTCGATCGACGGCATGAGGCCCGATGCCGTCTTGGATGCCGCGCGGCATGGGCTGAAGGTGCCGAACCTCCGGGCGTTCATCGCGGACGGCGCCTACGCCACGGGCGTTCATGGCGTGCTCCCGACGCTCACGTATCCCAGCCACATGACGCTCATGACCGGCACGTCGCCGGCCAAGCATGGAATTTACGCCAACACGACGTTCGATCCCTTCGGCCGCAACGACCACGGATGGTATTGGTACGCCGAGGACGCTCGAGTTGCAACGCTGTGGAGCGCCGCCGCCGCGGCGCGCTTGCGGACGGCCAATGTGTATTGGCCCACCAGCGTCGGTGCTTCCATCACTTTCAATCTGCCGCAAATCTGGCGCACAGGGTCCGACGACGATCTGAAATTGCAGCGTGCGTTGAGTACCCCCGGATTGGAACAGGAGTTGTCGTCCGCGCTCGGGCGGTATCCCGGCGGCATGGACGAGAGCGTGACGGACGATGAAGCCCGGGCCCGGTTCGCGCAGCGTCTGCTCGAGACCAAGCGTCCGGATTTCATCACGGTGTATCTGACGGGTCTCGATACCGAGGAGCATAAGTCGGGACCCTTCAGCGCGTCGTCCAACGACGTGTTGGAGCGCCTGGATGCCGTCGTAGGAACCTTGAGAGCGGCGGCCGAACGCATTGCGCCGCGACGGGCCACGGTGTGCGTGGTATCCGACCACGGCTTTGCTACCGTCGAGCATGATGTGAATCTCTTCGCCGCTTTTCGCGAAGCGGGACTGTTCACGGCGGATGAGGCGAACAAGATCTTGAGCTGGAAAGCCATGCCGTGGCCGGCGGGCGGCACCGCCGCCGTCCTCTTGGCCGATCCCGGCGATGCTGCGGTACGCGCCGAGGTGGCCGCCCTGCTCGACCGGCTGGCGCATGATCCCGGCAATGGAATAGAGCGGATCCTGGCGCATGATGAAATCGTTCGGGATGGCGGGTTTCCCGATGCGGCCTTTCTCGTGTCATTCAAGAACGGCTACGAAGTCGGCGCTGCCTTGTCAGGACCTTTGGTGTCCGGTCCATCCAATCTCGGCATGCACGGCTACCATCCCGACCACCCCGAATTGCGCTCGTCGTTTTTCATCGTAGGCCCGCATGTGGCGGCCGGCCGGTCGCTGGGCGAGATCGACATGCGCCGGATTGCGCCGACGCTCGCGAGCATCATGGGATTCTCGTTGCGCGATGCCGACTTAAGCCGGCTGGCCCTCGAATAGCCATGACTCCGGCCGTCAATACACGCGTTCGCCCGCCACCCAGGTTTGCTCCACTTTGATCTTCCATAGATCCGCCGGCGCAATCCTGAACGGGTCGCGGTCGACGACGATGAAGTCGGCCCATTTCCCGATCTCGAGCGAACCAATGCTCTTCTCCTGGTGCTGTGCATAGGCTGCATCCAACGTAAACGCGCGGAATGCCTCCTCGAGCGTCATGGCTTGTTCGATGTGCCAGCCTCCCTTCGGTTCATTGTCGTGGTCGGTTCGGGTCACCGCGGCATGCAGGCCGAAAAACGGATTGTCGGATTCGACGGGAAAGTCGGAGCCCGCCGCGATCCTCGTACCCTGGGCCAGGAACGTGCGCCACGCGTAGGCTCCCTTGAGGCGCTGCTTGCCGATACGGCTCTCGGCCATGTTCTTGTCGCTGGTCGCGTGGGTGGGCTGCATGGATGCGATCAGGTCGAGCTGCTTGAATCGCGGGATGTCGGTCAACGCGACCACCTGCGCATGTTCGACGCGATTGCGCAGTTGTCGGCCGCCGACGGCCTGGTACGCCGCTTCGAACGCGTCGAGCACCTGATGATTGGCGGCATCCCCGATTGCATGAATGTTGACCTGGTAGCCCGCCTTCAGGGCCGTTTCGATCTTATGTTCCATCGCATCATCCGTCATGAATAGCAGCCCGCGTTGATCGGGTTTGTCCGAATACGGCGCCAGCAGCGCGGCGCCGCGGCTTCCCAACGCGCCGTCTGCATAGAGTTTGACCGAGCGCACGGTGAGACGGTCGCGCCCATAGCCGATCAGCGGGCCGCTCTTCGACAGCGTCTCGAAATCCGCGCCGGTGTCTTCGATCATGGCGTACACGCGCACCGGGAGCTGCCCCTGATCGGCCATCTCCTTGTAGAGGGCGATCATCTGCGCGGTGTCGCCGGCATCGCCGACCGCGGTCAGGCCCACCGAATTCATATGGGCCAGTGCGGCTTTCAATGCCGCGCGACGCTCGGCGACGCTCGGCGGAGGAATGAATCCTTCGAT
>CAVXIO010000010.1:0-22232 GCA_963761915.1 uncultured Acidobacteriota bacterium | reverse complement strand
TTCCGCAGCGGACGAGCATTCTCATCAGCGTGAAGAATCGCGAGCGAATCGCCCGCTCCACACAAGGACGAGCACTCACATGAGCACGCCCAGTCCCATAAGCATGGTCGCGGTCTGACAGAGATTCGGAAGATTATTTCCGGGGCAGCCATCTCCGACGGCGCGAAGAAAATTGCGATTGCCATCTTCGAGGCGCTGGGACGGGCGGAAGCCAGGATTCACAATACTTCCGTTGAGAGCGTGCTTTTCCATGAAGTCGGCGCGGTGGATGCGATGGTGGATATTGTCTGCGCGGCCGTGGGAACAGAGGCACTGGGAGTAGATGAGATTATCTGCTCACCGTTGAACGTGGGGGTGGGACAGTGAAGTGCGCGCACGGAACGTTTCCCGTGCCGGCTCCGGCGACGGTCGAATTGTTGGCGGATGCGCCGGTGTATTCTTCGGGCTTGCAGGCGGAGTTGGTCACGCCCACCGGCGCGGCCATCGTGAAGACGCTGGCTTCGCGCTTCGCGGCATTTCCAGAGATGAAGATTGTGAAGTCAGGCTATGGCGCGGGGACGCGCGATTTTCCTGGGCATCCGAACGTGGTGCGGTTGACGATTGGAGAGAGCGCGTCGCACGCACTGGCCGCTAAAACTGCTTCCGAGACCATCACCGTGCTCCAAGCGAACCTCGACGATCTGAATCCACAGGTGTTTGGCTATGTAATCGACAGATTGCTTGAAGAAGGCGCTCTGGATGTGTTTGGCGTTCCGGTGCAGATGAAAAAGAATCGCCCGGGGATGCTGCTGACGGTACTGTGCAAGCCCGAAGATGCGAACAAGCTGACGCAACTCATATTCACCGAGACAACCACGCTGGGCGTGCGGCGGCGCGATGAGATGCGGCAGACCCTGGCACGGCGATGGGAGAGTGTGAGCACGCCGTGGGGCGACGTAAGAATTAAGATCGCGAGCATGAACGGAACCGTTACCAACTACGCGCCAGAATATGAAGATTGCCGGCGGATCGCGGCGGAGCATCATGTGCCGTTGAAAGAAGTGATGGGCGGAGCGATCGAGGCCTACCTGCGATTCCGCGACAAAGAAAGAGCAGGTTCCTCACCGGCTTAGCGCCGGTTCGGAATGACAACCCTAAGAAGCAGAGTGCAGAAGGACTCTTAATGAGTAGGAAGTTTTACATCACGACGCCGATCTATTACGTCAACGCGCGGCCGCACATCGGGCACGCTTATACGACGATTGCGTGCGACACGATTGCGCGGCGGCAACGCATGTTGGGCGCGGAAACATTTTTTCTTACCGGCACCGACGAACACGGGCAGAAGATCGAGCGCGCCGCGCAGGCCGCGGGAAAAACACCGCAACAGTATGCTGACGAAATTTCCGGTGAGTTCCGCCAACTGTGGAAGCGGATGGGTATCTCGAACGACGATTTCATCCGCACAACCGAAGAGCGGCACAAGAAGCGCGTGCAGGAACTGTTCCGGCGGATCCGCGACAACGGCTTCATTTACAAAGGTACATACACTGGACAATACTGCGTGTCCGATGAACTTTATGTGGATGGCGCGCAGCCCGGCGACCCTTGCCCTACTTGCGGGCGCATCACCGAGACGGTAAAGGAAGAGAATTATTTTTTCAAGCTCTCACAGTTCCAGGACAAACTTCTCGCGCTGTACGAGAATCCGGAGTTCATTCGTCCAGAGACGCGTCGCAATGAGGTGATTTCATTCGTGCGCTCCGGGCTGCGCGATCTGTCGATCAGCCGCTCGACGTTTACCTGGGGCATTCCCGTACCGGACGATCCGAAACACGTGATCTACGTATGGCTGGACGCGCTGGCAAACTACATCACCGCCATCGGCTACGGTTCCTCCCACGCGGGCGCCCAAAAGGCATTCAAGAAATTCTGGCCGGCCGATGTGCAGATGATCGGCAAAGAAATTGTGCGCTTCCATTGCGTGTACTGGCCGGCGTTTCTGATGGCCGCGGGGCTGCCTATGCCCAAAGCGATTGTGGCCCACGGATGGCTGCTGTTTGAAGAGAGCAAGATGTCGAAGTCGCGCGGCAACATCGTGCGCACGGAAACGATTCTCGACGTGCTGGGCGCGGATGCATTGCGATATTTCCTGCTGCGGGAAGTCGTGTTTGGGCAGGACGGATCGTTTTCGTTTGACGCGCTGGTGCAGCGCTACAACTCCGATTTGGCGAATGGCCTCGGCAATCTGGCCAGCCGCACACTCACCATGATTAACCGCTATTTCAAAGGCGAGGTGCCGTATCCGCCGCGTGGGGCGTCGAGAACAGCCGCAGACGATGCTGTTGCCGACTTGGCACGGAAGACGATCCGCGAATTTGGAACGCTGTTCGATCAATTTCACTTTTCGCGCGCGCTGGAAGGAACTTGGGCGCTGGTCGCGGCAGTGGATAAGTACATCGTTGAGAATGAACCGTGGACGCTGGGCGAGAAGGAGGATGAAGACAGCCGTTCGCGTCTGGCTACTGTGCTTTACACCGCGGCAGAAGCGCTGCGGATTGCTACGGCGCTGACCCATCCGGTGATGCCGGAGGCGACAGCGAAAATCTGGTCGCAAATGGGATTGGGAGATATCAAAAAACTTGCGCTGGGCGAGTTGTCGTGGGGACAGTTGCGGTTGGGCACGAAGTTGGGCGAAGTGCAGCCGGTGTTTCCGCGCGCCGACAAGAGCGCGATTGAAAGGATGCAGAAGATGGAAGAGGAACAGAGGGGCACGCCGGTGGCCGAGGCTCCAGCGGCGGTAGCAGAGACAGCGAGGCCTGCGAACTCGTCGCAGGCGGGTCCGACCGCGTCAGTATCATCCGTCGCTCCAACGGCGAACGACAAGATTTCCATCGACGACTTCAGCAAGATTGAACTCCGAGTAGGACTGGTGAAGGTCGCCGAGAGAGTGCCCAAAGCGGACAAACTCTTAAGGCTGGAGATTGATATAGGAACCGAAGTGCGGCAGGTGCTGGCTGGAATCGCAGAAGCCTATGCTCCGGAAACCTTGGTCGGAAGGAAAGTTGTGATCGTAGCCAATCTCGCGCCGCGCAAACTGCGCGGGATGGAATCGAACGGAATGATCGTGGCAGCATCGCTCGAAGGTGGAAAGCCGGTGCTGGCAGGGTTTTTGGAGGATGTACCGGTGGGAGCGAGGTTGAAGTAATACGGCTGCGACAGTCAAAGGCAAGCCGAGCTTCGCTCGGCATGGACAGCCGAGGACGGCTGTCCCCACGTAAAACTTTGCATGGCCTTTCCGATTTCTTGCCAACGACCAACAACGAGCGACAGCTATGTTCGTAGATTCCCACGCGCATCTTGACGGCGAACGGTTCGACTCCGATCGTGAGCAGGTGATTGCTCGAGCGCGTGAGGCTGGAGTGCGGACCATCGTCGCCATCGGCAATGGCGATGGGCCTGAACAGGTGGATTGCGGGATTCGACTGGCGGAAAAATACGAGTTCATTTACGCCACCCTCGGCATTCATCCCCATGAGGCACGGCTGGCGGACGATTCCGCTTATCAGAAGATGGAACGGCTCGCGAGGCATCCTAAGGTCATCGCGTGGGGCGAGATTGGGTTGGATTATTATTACGACCACTCACCGCGCGGGGTGCAGAAAGAGGTTTTCAGGCGGCAGATGGAACTGGCGGCGAGCGCCACACTGCCTATTGTGATTCACTGTCGTCCTTCAGAGGGGAACGACGACGCGTGGGAAGACTGCCTCCGGCTGCTGCGAGAGCATTGGGCGGCGAAAGGACTGGGAGGAATTTTGCACTGCTTCACGGGAAACTGGCCGCAGGCGAAGCGCGCGCTCGACATGGGATTTATGATTTCGTTCGCCGGAAACGTGACGTTTCCAAAAGCGCAGCAGATTCGCGATACGGCTGTGCGGGTTCCTCTGGAACGCGTGCTGATAGAGACCGACTCGCCGTATCTGGCGCCGATTCCACATCGGGGAAAACGGAACGAACCGGCATTCATTACGGAGACTGCCCGCAAGCTGGGCGATTTGCGCGGATTGACCACGGAGCAAATCGGGGAACAGACCTCGCGCAACTTCTACAATTTTTTCAAATTTACTGAAACCGCTGAAAGCACAATTTCGACAGTTTAGCCTGCGCCGGAAGTCCTTAATCTGATACCCTCATGAGTCAGATTCCATCATTTCAGAAAGAATTGAAATACGATGCCTGAAAATACTTTTGACATCGTCAGCAAGATCGACCTGCAGGAGGTTTCAAACGCTATTCAGCAGGCGTTGAAAGAGGTCCATACCCGCTTCGACCTCAAGGACTCCAAATCGAATATCGAACTGGAGAAAGATGCTATCGTGCTCCATTCGGCGGACGAGTACAAGCTGAAAGCTGTGAATGACATTTTGCAGCAGAAACTCGTTAAGCGGGGGGTTTCGTTGAAGGGCCTTACTTATGGCGCAGTGGAACCAGCGGCAGGCGGAACGGCCAAACGCAAAGTCACGATGCAGCAAGGCATTGCGATCGAGAAAGCGCGAGAGATCGTGAAGCTGGTTAAGGATTCTAAAAAAAAGGCGCAGGCCTCGATTCAGGGAGATCTGGTGCGGATCAGCAGCAAGGATCGCGATACGCTGCAGGAAGTCATCGCCATGCTGCGGCAGCACGATTTCGGAATCGATTTGCAGTTTACCAATTACCGGACGAACTAAGCAGAAACCTCAACGCAAGAAACGCAGACAACTGCCGCGAGGGACGCCCGGGAAAGCAGACGCAGGTTCATCATTGAGCGCACCGCCCATCATTAACGGGAAAGAAGTCTTCGACCTGCTGCATGACGATCTTGCGGCACTGGAAGGCGAATTCGGGCAGGACACTGTCTCCGGCGTGCAAGCCATCACCGAGATCGGTGAATATCTGCGAGCGGGCGGCGGCAAGCGAATTCGTCCCGCACTTCTATTTCTTTCTTCCAAGCTGTTCCAATACGAAGGACGCGGCGCGGTGCGGTTGGGCGCCGTCGTCGAGATCATCCATACGGCAACTCTGGTCCACGACGACATCATCGACGAAGCCAAGACGCGGCGCGGCCGCCCCGCGGCTAATACGCAGTGGGGCAATTCGAAGTGCGTGCTGGCGGGCGACTGGCTCTACATGCAGGCCTTCAAGGTCGCGGTACAGGAGCGCAACTTCCGCATCCTCGACACGTTGATTGAACTCACTCAGCAGATGGTTGAGGGCGAACTGCTGCAGATGGAGAAGCTCGGAAAGGCGATCACGCTCGACGAGTACTACGATCTCATCTTCCGCAAGACGGCTTGCCTGTTTTCGGTATGCATGCGGCTGGGCGCAATTCTGGGCGGAGCCACGGCCACCCAGGAAAAAGCTCTGGGCCAGTATGGACACGATCTCGGCATGGCATTTCAGATCGTGGATGACGTGCTCGACCTGACTGCATCCGAAGACGTGTTGGGCAAGCCGGTGGCCAGTGACCTGCGCGAGGGGAAAGCCACCATGGCAGTGATTCACTCGCTGGAGCGTTGCACGTCGGAGGAGCGAATCAAAATTGAAACCATTTTGCGCGAGCGGGCCTTCAACGGTGTAACCCACACGCAGATCATGGAGATTCTGCAACGTTATGGGTCGCTGCAGGCGGCCTCCAACCGCGCCGCGCGCTACGCAGAGTCCGCACAGAAGGCGATCTGCACTTTCCCGGATTCCGAGATTAAGCGGGCACTGCTGTGGGCGCCAGAGTTCGTGATAGCGAGGGAGAAATGACTCAGAGTTTAATTGGCGGCAACCACTTCATGCGTTCGTGCACCTAAGATTCACCAAACCAGAAAAGCGCTCCCGTCCGTTCGCACGTTAACGTAATATGGTTACGAATCTGGCCGGACTTTCAGCGATTACGACACTCAAAAGGAGATTGCCGATGAAAAAAGTGATGATTTGCCTTCTCGCACTAACCTTCACGCTGAGCTTGACCGCTTTCGCACAACAAGACACCAGCATGTCGCAAACCCAAGCCGATCAGGGGGCTGCGAAAGCTCCATTGATGACATTGAAAGGGACAGTCAAGGCCGATGGCGACAAATATACCTTCGTCGACAAAGACGGCAAGAGCTGGGACGTAATGAACCCTGAAGAACTGAAGGGACATGAGGGACATCACGTGCAACTAAGCGCTCATGTTTATGCCGACAAGGGTTCGATCCACGTCATGAGCGTGAAGATGCTCAAGGGCGGCTCGATGAGTAACGATTCCATGAGCAAGTAGTTCGGCGATTCAGTCCGCGCGGGGCGGCAAGTCCGTCCCGCATTTTTTCTGCCTTCAGATTGTCCTCCTCGGATCTCATCCGGCTTTGTTTATACTGAACCCTTTACTGATTCTCATTATCCAAGAGTATCTATGGATTTATTCCTGCTAATGGCCCGTCACGGATATGCCTTGACCTTCGGTCTGTTGCTAGCCGAAGCGATCGGGCTTCCCTTCCCGGCGGCGATCGCCCTGGTGGCGGCGGGCGCCGCGGTGGCGGCACATGCATTGTGGGGTCCATACGTCCTGGTCGTAGCGGTCACAGCTTTGCTGCTGGGCGACACCGTGCAATTCTGGCTGGGAAGGTATATGGGCTGGGCGCTCCTGGGGTTCCTCTGTCGCTTGTCGATCAATCCGGAAACTTGCATTCTGCGCTCGGCCGAGTCTTTCTATAAACGCGGCAAAGTCACGCTGGTGATTGCGAAGTTCATTCCCGGCGTCAATACCATGGCGGCGCCGCTGGCCGGCAGCATGAAAATGCGCTTCTGGCAGTTCCTGCAACTCGATTTCGCGGGAGCTGTGACGTATTCCGTTACCTATCTCGCGGTGGGATTTCTTTCGCGGGATTTTCTGAAGGCGATACTGCGCGGATTTCACGCAGCTGGCCGGGCCATGGAAGCGGTAATTATCGCCGCGATTGCGGTCTATGCCATCTACCGGATCGTGCAATACCGAAAACACAAAATGTACCAAGTCGTGCCGCGGGTGCAGGTTCAGGAGCTGGCTGCGCGTCTGGCGTCTCAAGACGCCGACCGCGTGCAGATCGTCGACGTGCGCAGTCATGGCTATTACGACTCGGGCGCCGCACGCATCAAGAACTCCATCCGCATCGAGCCCAACAATCTTGAGGAGGAACTCAAGAATCTTTCCAAAGACAAAGACATTTACCTTTACTGCACTTGAGCGCGCGAAGCGACCAGCGCCCGGGTGGCGCATATGCTGCGGGAAAAAGGATTCAACACGTTCGTCATCGTCGGCGGATTGACGGCGTGGCGGAAGGCCGGCGAACCTGTCGAGTCTGTTCCCGAGAACGATCTGGTAAAGTTGCCGACGTTTAATTAGAAGTTTGGCATCGTTCCGGTGCCCGAGCTCGCTAGCTGTTCGTCAACGCTGGACAATACCCGAAGAATGGCAGGCATGGTATAGCATTGTCGGGTTTCGCGACAATGAGTGACGCCGCCCTCTTCGCTGCACTACGCGCCAGTAGGATGACCGGCGTCCTATTTCTGCTCGGCCTTTCTGTTTTCATCAACTACATTGACCGCGCCAATCTTTCGGTTGCGGCATCCCTGCTGAAAGACGAGCTGGGCCTCTCGGCTTCGCAGCTGGGGGTTCTGCTTTCCGCTTTTTTCTGGACCTACGCCTGCATGCAGATTCTCGCCGGATGGCTGGTGGACCGCTTCGAGGTGAAGTGGGTCCTGGCCATCGGCTTCTTTGTGTGGTCGACGGCCACCGCATTCACAGGCACCCTGCACGCGTTTGCAGCGTTGGTTGTTATACGCGTAGTTCTGGGCGTGGGCGAGTCTGTGGCTTACCCAGCTTACGCCAAGATCTTTGCGAATCATTTCGTGGAAAGCCAGCGGGGCGTCGCCAATTCTGTTATTGGAGCGGGTCAATCGTTGGGACCCGCTCTGGGAATTCTTTTCGGCGGGACTCTGGTGGCGCGTTTCGGCTGGAGACCGTTCTTTGTTGTTCTCGGACTCGTCAGTCTCTTATGGCTGCCTCCGTGGTTTCGCTGGATGCCGCGCACCGCCGCTACCGGCGTGCAGGATATGAAACAAGGTCCCGCGCTTTCGCAGATTATCCGCCACCGATCCTCATGGGGAACATGGATCGGCCATTTCTGCTCGAATTATTTTCTATATTTTCTGCTTACCTGGCTGCCCTTCTATCTTGTACGGGAACGACATTTTTCCACGGATAACATGTCGAAGATTGGCGGAGCCACTTTTCTGCTGGCTGCCGTGTCGTCCCCGATCTGCGGCTGGCTTTCGGATCGCTGGATTTCCGCTGGCGGCACGGCCACGCGCGTCCGCAAGACTTTCATGGGCGTTGGCATGGCCTGCAACGGACTCTTTCTGGTCGGCTGTTCGGCCGCGCCTGACCGTCTCCTGATTGCGCTGTTGCTTCTGAGTGGCGCGTCGTTTGGCTTGGTCAGTTCGAACCTGAATGCGGTAACGCAGACCCTGGCCGGCCCCCACGCCGTGGGCCGATGGATGGGCGCGCAGAACTTCGTCGCGAACCTGGCAGGCGCCGTTGCACCCGCGCTTACCGGATTTCTGGTGGGACGTACTGGACAGTTCTATTGGCCTTTCTTGATCACATCAATGGTCGCGTGGGTGGGTGCTCTCCACTGGGTTCTCGTGGTTGGTCCAGTTGAGCCCGTGGGTTGGAAGATGCAGCCGAAGACAATTCCTCCTGATATTCACGCAGACGTCGGAGGATCGTCTCTTCGCGTTCCGTAATACAATTTTCTCGATGAGCCAGGAAATCGAAATCAAGTTTCGTGTGGCCAGCTTGCGGTCTCTGGCGCACAGGTTGCGGACGGCTGGATTTCGTGTGAAGACGCGACGGACCCACGAAATGAATACGCTCTACGACCTGCCTGGAGAAGTGCTACGGAAGCGCAAACAGTTGCTGCGGCTGCGCCAGTACGGTTCGGAATGGACCCTGACGCATAAAGCCAAGAAGGTGACTGGACGCCACAGCAGCCGCGAGGAGTTAGAGACCGGCGTTAGCGACGGAAAAAAGATGGAGGCGATCTTGCGCGCGCTCGGGTACGCTCCATCGTTCCGTTACGAAAAGTTTCGCGCCGAGTGGACGGATGGGAAAGGTCAGGTCGTCGTCGACGAAACGCCGATTGGAAATTTCTGCGAGATTGAAGGCGCGCCGCGGTGGATTGATGCGACGGCGAAGAAGTTATCTGTCAACCACACTGATTACATAACGATGAACTACGCGGGATTATTTGCACAGTGGAAGGAAGAGGCACAGAGTCCCGCGGACGAAATGACGTTCAAAGCCGTGCGACGGCAAACAAAATCGCACCTCGGATCCGCTCGGGTCTGACGGGCGAAAGCGCGCGTCCCCGCAAATCTCGTGCCCAAGTCCGCCCGTCTGGCTCATGCCCCGTGGCATTTCTTGAATTTCTTCCCCGATCCGCAGGGGCAAGGATCGTTCCGCCCCACCTTTTCCTGCGCCCGGACGACCTGCTGCACCGGCTGCGCGTCGCCGCCTCCCGCCATGCGCGCCTGTTCCAGTTCGCGGCGCTTGCGGCGCATGAAGGCCTCTTCCAGATCGTCGGCGGAAGTTGCGACCAGGCGCGGCGGGTGATGTCCGTTTCCACCACCGCCCTGTTGAGTCGGCACTCCGGGCTGCGGACCCTGGGCGCCAGGTTCGCCTCCCTGCGGTCCGACTGCACCAGCATCCGGCGGGCGTTCGAGAATCTGCATGAGGTAAAGATAGCGCGCCGTGTCTTCCTGAAATCGCTGCAGCATGGCCTCGAACATCTCGAACGATTCTTTCTTGTACTCCACCAGCGGATCGTGCTGGCCGTAGCCGCGCAGGCCAATTCCCTCCTTCAAATGATCCATGCTGAGGAGGTGATCTTTCCACTGCGAGTCGAGAACGCTGAGCATGATCATGCGCTCGTGATGGCGCATGGCGTCAGGGCCAATCAGCTTTTCTTTTGCCTCGTATCGCTCTTTCAGCTTTTCGAAGATCGCGTCGCCAAGTTCTTGACGGTTCAGCGTCTCCGCCTTCACGCCTTCGGCGACGAAATCCACGCCAAAGCGGGTAAAGATGGCATCTTTCAGGCCCTTGAGATTCCAGTCGTCCGCATGTCCCTTCGGCGGGCAGTACTCTTCCATCAGATCACCGAGAATCGCGGAGACGTAGTCCTCGAGGATCAGGTCTTTCTGATCCATGCCCTCGAGCAAGCGGCGGCGCAGGCCGTAAACCGCCTCGCGCTGCTTGTTCATCACATCGTCGTATTCGAGCAAATGCTTGCGGGATTCGAAGTGCTGGCCTTCGACCGCCTTCTGTGCCGTCTCGATGCGGCGGCTGATGAGTTTCGATTCGATCGGCACGCCCTCTTCCATGCCCAGCCGCTCAAGCAGTTTCGAAACCCATTCCTTGGCGAAGATGCGCATGAGGTCGTCTTCGAGCGCGAGATAAAAGCGCGAAGAACCAGGATCGCCTTGGCGGCCGGCGCGGCCGCGAAGCTGGTTATCGATGCGCCGAGACTCGTGTCGCTCAGTGCCGAGTATATGTAAGCCGCCTACGGCGGTAACTTCGTCGTGCTCCTTGTCGGTCTGCGCCTTGTAGCGGTTGAAAGCTTCGGCCCACTTGTCGGTCGGCACGGTGTATTCGTTGCCGTTGTAATAGAAGATCGAAACCGTGCCATCTTCCTGTGGACCTTCAATCTTGCCCTGAGCTACGCGCAACTGCTGTGCGATTCCCTTCTTCACCAACTCCTGCTTGGCCATGAATTCGGGATTGCCGCCCAACAAAATATCGGTACCGCGGCCAGCCATGTTGGTGGCGATGGTGACCATGCCTTTGCGTCCCGCCTGAGCAACGTACTCCGCCTCGCGCTCGTGGAACTTTGCGTTCAGCACAACGTGCTGCTTGAGGCCTTTCTTTTTCAGCAACTCGGAGAGGCGCTCGGATTTCTCGATTGACGTAGTGCCCACCAGCACCGGCTGCCCGCTTTCGTGCAGCTTCTGAATTTCGTCGGCAACCGCAAAGTATTTTTCTTTCTCCGTCCGGAAAACAACGTCAGGGTTTTCCAGCCGCAGCATCTGCTTATTGGTGGGAATGACGACCACTTCCAGCTTGTAGATCTTGTCGAACTCGGCCGCTTCCGTTTCTGCGGTCCCCGTCATGCCTGAGAGTTTCTTGAACATGCGGAAGTAATTCTGAAAAGTGATGGTGGCGAGCGTCTGATTCTCGCGCTCGATCTTCACCCCTTCCTTGGCTTCTATGGCCTGATGCAAACCGTCAGACCAGCGCCGCCCCGGCATCATGCGACCGGTAAATTCGTCGACGATAATGACTTCGCCTTCTTTCACCACATACTCGACGTCACGGCGATAGAGCGCGTGCGCTTTGATCGCCGTCTCGACGTGATGCTTGAGCGGCCAGTTTTCCGGGTCGGCGATGTTGCCGATGCCGAGCAATTGTTCGACTTTCGTCCAGCCTTCATCGGTGACAGTAATGTTGCGGTGCTTCTCGTCGACCACAAAGTCGCCGGTAAGTTGCGCAGGTTCGCCGGGGGCGACGTCAAGCTCTTCCCCTTTTTCCAACTTTGGAATGATGCGATTCACGCGGTAATACTTGTCGGTCGATTCCTCGCTCGCGCCTGAAATGATCAGCGGGGTGCGCGCTTCGTCAATCAGGATGGAATCGACTTCATCGACGATGGCGAAATTGTGGCCGCGCTGCACGCAATCTTTCAGATCGAACTTCATGTTGTCGCGCAGGTAATCGAAGCCAAATTCGTTATTAGTTCCGTAAGTCACGTCTGCCGCGTAAGCGGCGCGACGCTGCTCGTCGTCGAGATCGTGAACGATCACTCCCACAGTGAGGCCAAGAAAACGATAAAGCTTGCCCATCCATTCCGAGTCGCGCTTGGCCAGATAGTCGTTGACCGTGACCACGTGCACGCCGCGTCCGCTGAGCGCATTAAGATAAACCGGAAGCGTTGCGACCAGCGTTTTGCCCTCACCGGTCTTCATTTCCGAAATCATGCCCTTGTGCTGCACCATGCCGCCGATCAACTGCACGTCGAAGTGGCGCATGTTGAGCACGCGACGTCCAGCCTCGCGCACTACGGCGAAGGCTTCCACGAGGATGTCGTCCAGAACTTCCTGCAGCGCTTCGTATTGCTCTTTCTCAATCTGCTTGGCGCGATCGACATCAAGAACAGCCTCGGCTTCGGCTTCAGGCTCGGTTGCTGTTGGAGTGGTAACACGACTCAGCCGCTCCTGTATTTGCTGCCGGAACTCATCCGTTTTTGCGCGCAGTTCGGCATCGGTGAGCTTCTGCATCTGGGGTTCGAGGGCATTGATGGCCTCGACCCTGGGCATCATGCTCTTGATGACCCGCTCGTTCTTGGTCCCGAAGACCTTGCCAATCAGCGTGTTAATCAAACTTTGAAATCCTTCGGAGGGCGGGAACTGCCCCAGCGTATCTCTTTTAGCCTAGCATATTTAGATGCGCCGGACCGTGGTAAGGACCGCCGAAGCTAATCCACTGCCGGGAGCGCAAGACTCGCCGGGAGAACTAAGAAAGCAGGGTTCATTTGCCGTCTCGGCGATCTCGGGTAGTGGGTCAGTTTCTGTAACCGCGTGAATCAGGCATTGACGCTTCGCCGGGTTGGATCCGCGACATGCTTGACTGCTTGACAGCGCCCACGCCCAAGTGGTTTTGTCACTACTGGCGGGGGACCGCCGTACGTGCCGGAAGCGGAAAGCAGCGCGGAATGCAGACAGGGCATGAGACATGGGTGACGTTTCGACTCGCGGGTAGCAAGCAGGCGCTGATCCTGGTGCCGGTCTTTGTAGATGGGCGAGGCCCGTATTCGTTTGTGATGGATACCGGGGCGACAACGACGGTGGTCTCCAATGAATTGGCCGATGCCCTGGCACTGCCGCGAGGGGAAAAGCAAGACGGCCGGGGAGCAGCAGGAAAAATGACCCTAGTGGAGAGCCGGTTGCCGTCTCTGACCGTGGGCCACCAGACGCTCGACGGTCTTCCCGTGTCTGTCACGGATTTGAGTTTCCTTGGCCGAGCTATGGGCGAGCAAGTGGATGGAGCGTTGGGACACAGTTTTCTGAGGCATTTTGTTATTACACTGGACTATGCCACGAATGCGCTGACCCTGAGACGGCCCGTTGGCGACCTGGGGCGGGCACTGGACGAGCGCGAAATTGCCTTCCGGTACGCAAATGCGGAGGATCCACTCGTGGTTGTGCCGATCTTTGTGAACCAGAAGGGGCCATACGATTTTGCGCTAGACACAGGTGCGTCCAGGACGGTGATCTCGCTCGAACTGGCGGCGGAGTTCGGACTCGCTGCGGAGAAAATTTCGCAGATGACTGCTGGCGGGGGTAACGGGACTGTGTCGCGGGTGCAACTGAGCTCATTGGCGATTGGCGCCGCGCGGCAGGAGAATTTGGCGGCGGCGGCTTCGGACTTTTTGACGCAGCTCAGCGAGGAGTTGGGAAGCAAGTTGCACGGCATAGTGGGCTACGACTTTCTGCGGCATTACCGCGTAACGCTAGACTACCCACGAGAGGCGCTCACTCTCGTCGAGTGAGGCGGCACCGGAGGCTCACGTTTCGATAAGGGCGCGCCTCATTGTGTGTGAAGAAATCAAAGAAAGGCGTCAACTACTGGTAAGTCGCCTAATCGGAAACTGACCCACTACGCGATCTCGGCGTCCTCTGCGGTAAACAGATTTTTCGTGTATATTCCCCACGACCTATGGCAACTTTCTACGACCGCTTTGTCGAGTGCGCGGAGCGCTGGCCGAACAATGTTGCCCTCGAACTGCAGCGCCATGATCAGATCGAGAGCTGCACCTACGCCGAGCTCCGCCGCATGGCCGAATCGGTTGGACATTGGATCACCGACAACGCATTCACGAAAGGATCGCGACTGGCTATCGTGGCGGATAACCATCCACGATGGGTAGCGGCGTACCTTGGAATCATAGCGGCGGGATGCATTGCCGTTCCTCTCGATACCGCGCTTCACGCCGACCAACTAACCAAACTGTTGAAGGACAGCGGTGCCGCCGCTCTATTCTGCGATGTGAGCCACGCGCGAGTATCGCGAGAAGCAGTGTCGGGATTAAAGATAGGACTCGTGCTCACGGACCCCGGCCGTATGCCCGAACAGTCCAGCGAGTCCTGGATGGGAAATCTGCCTGCGATTTTTGATCGCGGGACGAGCGAATTCCAACCCGCGTCCTCTGCGGCCGACGACATCGCCTCCCTCCTCTACACTTCCGGAACCACAGCTGATCCAAAAGGCGTGATGCTTACTCACGCCAACTTTCTCGGCGAAGTAGAAGCTGTTTTTAATTGGATCGACCTCGGTCCCACGGACGCGCTGCTGGGTGTGCTCCCTATGTTTCATGTGCTCGCGCAAATGGCCAATCTGCTCTTGCCCCTGGTGAAGGGCTCGCGCGTCGTCTATCTGGAGACTCTGAACACCACCGAACTCTTGCGCGCTTTGCGCGAACGCAATATCACCGCATTTGCCGTGGTGCCGCAATTCTACTATTTGATACACGACCGCATTTTCCAGGAAGTCGCAAAACGAGGAGCGGTTACGCAGAAGATGTTTAAGACCCTCATGCGCCTCAACCGCGGTCTGCGTAAAGTGGGCATCAACGCCGGGGCAGTTTTCTTTGGCAAGGTGCATGACACTCTCGGTAAGAAGATGCGCTACCTGGCGACGGGAGGGTCGCGCTTCGATCCCGGGATTGCGCAGGATTTCTACGACCTTGGCATCGATGTGCTGCAGGCTTATGGCCTCACGGAAACTACCGCTGCCGTGTTTGTGAATTCGCCCGACGACAACGTGATTGGATCAGTGGGTAAAGCGATGAAAGGGGTAGAAGCCAAGATTGTTGACCCGCGACCGCAGGAAGACGGCGGACCCGCGACAGGCGAGGTCGCATTGCGCGGCGCGGTCGTGATGAAGGGATACTGGAATCGTCCCGACGCGACAGCCGCGGTGCTACACGATGGATGGTTCTACACGGGTGATCTCGGTTACTTCGATGCCGACCGTAATTTGTTTCTCACAGGTCGCAAGAAGGAAGTGATCGTCCTAAGCAACGGGAAAAATATCTATCCCGAAGAAGTCGAAGCGCACTATCTGAAATCGCCGTACATTAAAGAGCTCGCAGTGATGGGGCTCGAAGGAAAACCGGGAGAAAGTGGCGACCGGCTGCATGCCGTGATCGTGCCTAACTTCGATGCGCTGCGCCAGAAAAAGATCGTTAACGCGAAAGAAGTGATCCGCTTCGATATCGAAAGCCTCTCGCAGCAGATCGCTTCCACCAAGCGCATCGGCAGCTATGAAATCTGGCAGGATGATTTGCCTCGCACCACCACGCGCAAGATCAAGCGCTTCGAAGTGGAGAAGCGTGTAAAAGCGAATGAGGCGCGTCGCCTGGACGACGATTCCGACCTGCCGCCTGAGCGGCCACTAAGTCCTGACGAGACGGCATGGCTCGAACAGCCAGATGTTCAACGGGCGCTGAAGATTTTGCGTGAGGCCGCACACAACGCGCCTGCTAACTTGCTTCCCACTCACAACCTCGAACTCGACCTGGGTCTCGATTCCATGCAGCGCGTCGAATTGCTCAGCCAGATCGAAGAAGAACTCGGGGGAAACGTAGAAGAATCCCAATTGTCTGAAATTTACACGATACGCGACCTCGTCGATGCAATTCTGCAGAGCGCAGCCACCGGAGCCAGCTCACCGGGAACGCGCACCATCTTTGCCGGATGGAAAGCGATTCTGGCGGAAGATCCAGATCCCGCCGACGTGCTCCCCTTGGTCCGTCCGCAGCCGGTCAGCGCTGCATTCTGGTACATGGTTTCGCGACTGATCCAAGTAATTGCGCTCGATCGCTTCGATCTGCGCGTGACCGGAATTGAAAAGCTGCCCAAGACTGGCGCCTATATTATCTCGTCCAATCACCAGAGCTATCTCGATCCGCTTATCCTGGCCGGCGTTCTTCCTCCGCAAGTCTTTGACAAGGTTTTTGCCGTGGGAACCAGCGAAATCTTCGGTGAAGGATTCATGCTGCGGTTGGCGCATTCGCTACGTGTCGTGGTGGTCGATCCGGACGCAAACCTCATTCCTGCCATGCGTGCCGGCGCCTTCGGCCTGCGGCAAGGGCGGCCGCTCATTCTTTATCCTGAAGGCGAACGCTCGATCGACGGCACGCCGAGAATTTTCAAGAAGGGTGCTGCCATTTTGTCCATCCACCTGCAGGTGCCGATTGTCCCCTTGGCCATTGAAGGCTTTTACAAAGCATGGCCGAGGAACCAATCGTTCCAGGGCTTCACTCCGCTAAAGATGGCATTCGGTGATCCGATTATTCCGCCGCCCGAGAGCGAAGCGTCAGAAGCGGCTTACGAGAAGCTGACGGCGGAACTTAAAGCCCGCGTGGCAGAAAGGTGGAAGAATTGCGGCAACCGATTCCAGTCGGCGGTTCAAGCCATTAATTATGTGAACTACGCGCCCGCTCCCGTGGCTTCTGCACCGAAAGCCTTGGCAAATGCGTCCAGGATCAGCGAGTCACAGCGGCTGGCGAACCGTCGCACCACTTCCTTGCCGGCCTGAGAAGGCGCCAGCTTCGCGCCCCCGTTGCCGCTGATGAGGGCTTCGTATTCTTCCGCCAGCAATAGGATCTGCACTTCGAACGACGCATCGCCTACGCCCACACCATCACCATCCACGCGCAATTGCCGTTCCGCCAGGAAAATCGGAATAGCGCGTCGCAACGATCCGCCAATGCTGCTGCCTTTCGATGCTGGTTTCGCTGCGGTGCGCCCCTGACGCAGGTCTTCCTGCGTTCCCTGCGCAGCCTTGTGGATCACTTCAATACTGACTCCAAGTTCCTTCAGGTTAAACAACAACGCGCTGGTGCGGATGTCTTCCACGCTGCCTGGGTCCAAACCAAGCGTTTCACCAACTCGTGTGGCGCACATCGAGATACGGTAAGCATGGGCATCGCTATATTTCTGGTTGGCAAGAAAGTTCTGCAGAATCGACAACATTCCGTCGTAACCATCTTCCATCTCGCGCAAGGTTTTTTGATTCCGCTCGTAAAGCGTTCCGGTCACGTATCCCGCCGCCGCTCGCGAATCTTTTCCGCCACGGTGCGCGTACGGCTGTCGATGGAAGGGTCTTCCGCGAGCAAATCGGAATAACCGAGAATGGCCGCGAGTGGGTTATTGATTTCATGCGCGGCGCCTCCGACCAGCTGGCCGAGCGCGGCGAGCTTCTCCGACTGCACGAATTGCATCTGCAACCGCTTGAGGTTATCGATCGATTCCTGCGAGGCACGCAATAATTGCAGGCGCTCCGCATCGACCAGTTCATGGCGCAGAAAGGCCAGGAAGCCAAGCTGCAACACGGTTCCGAGGCTAACCAGGATGCGGAACCGGTGCACGGCCATGGGCGCCTGGCTGAACTTCACGCACCAAAAGCCGATGATTGGCAGTGAAAGGAGCGCGCCTCTCGCCATGCGAGGCCCAGACTGATTCGCCTCCGGAATTCTTGCCAGCTGATTTTTCCGCTGCGGTCTGCGCGGGGAATTTATTTTCATCTCCGCGGGATTGGTAAGCGACGATTCCTGCTGTTCCCAGCCAGAGAAATGAGATCAGCAATGGGAGGTTGTACAGGCTGGCTCTCGGGTAGATGTTGCGACGAAACGAAAGCTCAATCAGCAATCGACCAAATGTATAGGTGGCCCCGGCCCCTGCAAGATGAGCATAAATCCGCCGCCAGCGCCCGCTCGCTTTCGTCGCAAGCATAAAGGCACTGCCGACGAATACAAAATTTTCGAGACCCGAGATGACCGTGTAAGACTGAACATAGCGGTTGCTGTCAATGACCACGTATTGCCAGGGAAGGACGACGAACACATAGAGGTACACCCACCAACATAACATCAACCCGAAGTCCACATACCCATAAAGTGTTTTTCGATCATCCGGGTGGGTGTGCGGCTGCATCGTGAGCGCCGCAATCATAGGAACCGTGTGCAGAAAGAAAACGATATCTCCAATAAACGGGTCTGGAATGTGCCGGTGCTGGTAAACCTCGACATAAGTCCAGATGGATTGTCCCGCCATCCAGAGCGAACAGCCCAGGGCGAGGAGCATCCAGAACGCATTCTTGCGCCAGTCAGGCGTGATCGCATTCAGCAGAAGCGCCCCGTTGACAATTAGCGGCAGGAAGCACAGGAAGATATCGGCGAATGCGTTACGCGTCGATCCCGGGAATCCACACAACGGCCGCGGCATAGCCTCCCAGCAAAATGAGCCAGGTGGCCGCCACACCATATGTCAGTCCAGAAATTCGTTCAGACTCTTAGCCGGACAATCATTTTAGCGTCCGGCGAGGGATGGCGTTTAGTTTGCGAGGTACAAGTATGACGAATACATAACAGTCGAGTCTGCCCCGTGTTTGCGCAGGGAGGAGAAATTGTCAGCGAAGTCTCGAAGTGAGATTTCCGTCAGAAATATGCGGCGCGCTGTGGCGAATCAGTTACCAAATAGGAAACAACCAATCGAAAGAAGATGGGCGTCAATAGGCTGATTGTAACACTCTGACAGACGGACACTTATTGGCATTAATGGTGACTTTCGGTTGTTGATAGACGATTCATATGTCGGAGGAAGACATAGCTCTTACGAAGGGCCTTTGATCTTCCATTCTGGAAGTTTGCCATTCCTTGGAGGCATCATATCTAAACGATGCGAACCGAGAGAACCCAACCGCACCCATCAGAAAAGGTGCCGGACGGCAAACTGCCAACGGATGAGAAAGCACCAATCCGATTTGAGGCCAGCGGCGCGCCCGCGAAAGATATGGAATAACACCCTGCGCAGCATCGACCGGCGGGAATGGTGGTTATGGTCCTCGGCTGTGTTGGTTATGCTCATGTTGATGGTGGGAATCGCTTCGTTCAGTTTTTCAAATTTATTCTCGCAGACCGACGTCTCCTACTCGGCATTTGTCACCCGGGCCGTGCGTGGGCTGCGTTGATACTTTTATTCATCGGGCATGCGCTCTACCAGCAGATCCAAATCAATCAGATTCGTCGCCAAATGATTGCGCAGGTCTTTGCGGTGGACAAAGTCGAGATACTCGCCCAGGAAGTCTACAATCTGGCTGTTCTGGACTCGCTGACAGGCTCCTTCAATCGCCGATACGCGGAGCAACGCCTGGAGAGTGAGATTGCGCGATCCCTCAGGCACAACCTTCCGCTGACGGTGATTCTCTTCGACCTGGATGATTTCAAGAAGGTCAATGATCAGCACGGTCACGCTGCCGGAGATTGTCTGTTAAAGGCATTCGCGGAAAAACTCAGCAAATCCACACGCGGTTCCGACCTGGCCGCGCGGTACGGCGGCGATGAGTTTGTGGCATTGTTGCCCGAATGCAAAACGGATGACGTCCAATACATTCTCAAGCGGTGGCATGGCCTTCGAGTCGATGTCGGCGGGGGGATGCTTCCTGGTCGGTCTATATGCAGGGACGCAAATACATTCCGGGAGAATCTTCAGGGAGTTTTGTTGAGCGCGTGACGTAAATCTATACGCCAACAAGCGCGCCTCGGAAGTTGGCGTCATCTAGCGAACCCATGGCTCCAGTTCTGCAATCTTTCGCTGTTGATCTCTCATCGCAGTCTTTCCAGGTTCTGCCCGACCGATACGGATTAGTCCAGCGGCGGGACTGTCGAGGTCCGCATTGAGTGCCAAGACGATCGAGATCATCAACGGCCAGAGGAGAATTGCTAGCACAGCTCTTCGGCGCAGACTGTATCCGACAAGCAAGCAGGTCAGCATCGATACGACGATGAGCACGGCCCAGAGACCGCTCGGTATCCGGTTCTCCAACGAAGCCAATCTTTTCTCACTTAGATTGATCGCGTCATTCAGAGACTGCACGAAGATGGAAGTGATCGGAGTCGGGTCTTGTTGAGCAACGACCACGCTCTGCTGCCACATTTCGTCCTGTAGTTGCCTTGCTTGCGAGAAAGATGTCTTTAACTTCTCGTCGTTTAGCCCGGCTCCATAGAAACCTATGCGCGCATCCACGTACTGGCGCAACAACTCTAGAATCTTAGTGCGCGACGGTTCGGAGAGCATCTGGGCACGCAACCTGGTGGTTCCAATGGCATTCGCCTCGTCTACGATTAGTTGTTTGCGCAGGTCATAGCGCGTCAGAACCATCGCCAGCGTAAAGGCCAGCAGTAAGCTAAGTAGGAGGCTAATACCATCACGTGCGGCGACGATCTCCTCGGTGTAGTTCTTCATTCGTATGCACTGATGTCTGTAATGCCGCTCGATAGCCAATCTCCACGACTATGAGCAACACCGTGAACAGCAGGCCAAACAGAGCAAGAGGATGGTCGATTAGAACGGTCAATGGTCAATCCTAGTGACTGTGGCCCTCGGTGCGGGCCGTCCGGTATGTGTGTGTAACGGCCCGGGCAACGAGAGATCAGGTCGGCTGGTATTCGCGGATATACAAGCAGCCTGTTACCTGCAAGACTTCGTCACGCCGCTACGATTGATCTTGATTGCATATTGAATCAAGCCTGCAGTACTCTTGAGCCCTAACTCTTCCATCATGTGATATTTATGGAAGGCAACCGTCCGGGCGCTCACGTTCAAGACATCAGCCGCTTCTTTCATGGATTTGCCTTCGGCCAATAGTTGCAGCACTTCTCGCTGACGGGGCGTCACCGTCGTGCGGCGTCTCTTCGCTTCAGGATTACGGATAAACGCCTCCTGCATCCCGCGAGCGATCTCTGGAGTCACATAAAACTTGCCTCTGAGGGCTGCCTGAATAGCATGGAACAACTCCGAGGCCGCGCTTTTCTTCAGCAGATATCCGGCTGCCCCCGCACGCATTGCTTCCACAGCAAGATCTGGATCTTCGTTCATCGTCAGGAAGATCAGTTTGAGCGCGGGCATTTTCGCTTTCAGTTGCCGTCCGGCATCCAAACCGTTCAAGAGTGGCATTCCAATATCCAGTAAGACCACGTCAGGTTTGAGAAGTGGAGCGGCTTCCAACAGAGCGCGTCCGTCCGCCACCGTTCCCACGATTTCAAAGTTTTGCTCCAAGAGTTTCCGAAACGCCTCGACAAGGAGGGTATGGTCGTCAGCCAACAACACACGCACAAGTTTCATGGGCTCCTCCATAATCCTGGAACACGATTAGATAATGTCCTCAGGCCCGTCGTGCATGAACACTTCTCGAAGAAACGGGTGATTCACTTACACGGCACGTCGCACAATCGCGTTCCAACTTGTACCAGCCTTCGAAGATCCCGGGATATCCGAGTTTAGATTGGGACGGCACCACACCATCCTCTGGAAAGAGACGCCAATCTAGCCAGTTCGACTCCCTTAAGCAACTGGTAATTGTACCAGTGTCATCATATAGGTTACTATACACTTCGGAGCAAGACATTTCAGTAGAATCCATGTGCCAAGTGGCACCATTAATGCCACTGTAATACTCCTATACACCCCGGTGTAATCCTACACAAGAGATATGCTGAAACTGACTCATCTCCGACCTTCGTGTCGTTGACTGGCCTTTTTGGTCATCCCTTTCAGCGACAAAGACCCACCTTGTCACCTGGACGCTGTTCTACCGGCAATTCCTTCATCGCAGCCAAATTTAGATAGAGCGAGAATGAGGAACAGGCGGGTCGGGGTCTAGTCAGGGCAGACTAAATGTCGAAGAAGCAATCTCATTTCCGCGACACTACTGTCTGACGATTCCGAGTTTCTTCATTCGATATTTCAAGGTGGCGGGCTTCAACCCAAGCGTTTTTGCCGCACCGCCTTGCCCGCGTATGCGCCAGCGGGTGCGTTCGAGGACGCGACGAAAATGATCTCGCTCCACTTGTTCGACCGTGTCTTTGGCGGAGTAGCCGGAGTGTATCGATTCTGGCAATTCAGCTTCGAACACCGATCCCGAGTTGGTGATCAAATGACGTTCAATCACGTTGCGCAGCTCCCGCACATTGCCGGGCCAGGAATAGCCCTGGAACGCGCTCATCGTCGTTGCTCGTACGCTCTCGACCTCTCGTCCATATTCGTGTGCCCAGGTCTTGCAAAAAGTGCCAAGTGAGCATAGGAATGTCTTC
>CAVXIO010000009.1:0-35445 GCA_963761915.1 uncultured Acidobacteriota bacterium | reverse complement strand
GGATCGAGATCCAGCCCAGCAGCGTGGTGAGCATGATGAGCAGGAAAGAAATGCCGTCGATGCCGATCACGTAGCCTGCGCCGATGGAGGGGATCCAGTTATTGGGAGCGCCCTCGATGAACTTGAAGCGGTCGGCGCTCTGCATCTGCGACCAGAACATCGGCACCAGCGGCAGAGAGATGAGGAAGCCGCCGAGGGCGAACAGGTTCGCGATCCAGCGGATGGCGTCCTTGTTCTCCTTGGGAACGAACAGGAGAATTAGAGCGCCTACCAGCGGCGTGAAGAGGATGATCGAGAGTATGTGGTTTTGCATGAAGTTCTCAGTTATAGCGCTGGCGTCTTGCTAGCTGTCGCGATGGCATCTTGCCTTCGCTTGTGGCGGCGAGACGCCGCCACGACAGCCACCGGGACGGCGGCGCTACTTCCCTAGTGATACACGTAATAGAACACGAACCCTACCAAGCCCGCGGTCATTACCAGGGCGTACCACTGGACCAGACCCCATTCGAACAGGCGCGCGGGCTATGAGAAGCATGCGGGCCAGAATTGCTGGGCCGTTGACGCCGATACCGTCGATGATCCACTTGTCCCACCAACTGGAAATTGTCGCGGTGAGGCGCGTGATCCAGCCCGCGGCATTGACTGCGCCATCGACCACGTTTGTGTCGAACCATGCGGACGCTTCGCCGAGTCCCAGCACGCCGAGGCGCACGTCGCCTAGTTTGCGGCGGCCGGTGAAGACGTAGTCGTAACCTTCGTCCACGTAATACTTGTTGAGCAATGTGTTGTAGACGGGCGGAACGGCGGCGGCGATAGGCTCGGTATAACCTTTGTCGGCATGGCGATAACTACGCCACGCCATGCCCCATCCAAGGCCAGCAGCGGCGAGAGACAGACCCATCAGCAGCCATTCGGTGCTGGTGTTTCTTCTTCTTCCACTCCGGCTATGAGCTGACTTGTTCTTGCCTTCTTCCTGAAAAACGCGAGCTTCGGGCGAAAACGGGTTCGAGAAATTTCGTGAAGCGGTCAGAGCCGCCGAGGCTGCGCGGCCAGCCCAGCCATCCGGCGACGATGGCGCAGAGCGCGAGCGCACCAGCGGTGCTGTCATCGAGAGAGGCGATTCGTGAATATGGTGCTCCACGTCGTGGCTCATGCGCGGGCGGCCGTGGAATGTCAGGAACATCAGCCGGAACATGTAGAACGCCGTCATCATCGCGGTGGCGTAGCCGACACACCAGAGGAAACGATAAGCGCCACCTTCGCGCGACCAGGTCTCCCAGAGGATGGCGTCTTTCGAAAAGAATCCGGCGAACGGGAAGATGCCAGCGATGGCCAGCGTGGCGATGAACATCGTGCGATGAGTGATGGGAATGCGATGGCCGAGGTCGCCCATGTTGCGCATGTCCTGCTCGCCGCTCATGGAGTGAATGACGGAACCCGCGCCGAGGAAGAGCAGAGCTTTGAAGAACGCGTGGGTGAAGACGTGGAAGACGCCGGCGGCGAAGGCTCCGACGCCGAGCGCGAGGAACATATACCCGAGCTGCGAAACCGTGGAGTAGGCAAGCACGCGTTTGATGTCGTTTTGCACGAGGCCGATGGATGCGGCGAAGATTGCGGTTAGCGCGCCGACGATTGCGACTGTCTTCATTGAGGTGGGCGCGAGCACGAACAACGCGTTCGAACGCGCGACCATGTAAACACCGGCGGTGACCATAGTTGCGGCGTGGATGAGCGCGGAGACTGGCGTGGGGCCTTCCATGGCGTCAGGAAGCCAGATGTAGAGCGGAAGTTGGGCCGACTTGCCGCAGGCGCCGACGAAGAGAAGAAGAGTTGCGGCGGTGATGTAGGAGTCACCGATGGTGAAGCTTCCGCTGCGCGCGAGGTGTGTGACTTCGGTGAAGCGCAGCGAGCCGAAATACCAGGCGATGAAGAACATGCCGAGAAGAAATCCGGCATCGCCGATGCGGTTGACGATGAAGGCCTTGTTTCCCGCGTCAGTAGCGGATTTGCGATGGAAATAGAAACCGATCAGTAGATACGAACACAGACCTACGCCTTCCCAGCCTACAAACATGAGCACATAGTTGTTGGCGAGGATGAGCGTCAGCATGGAGAACATGAAGAGGTTGAGGTATCCGAAGAAGCGGTAATAGCCGCCTTCATGCGCCATGTAGCCGGTGGAGTAAATATGGATCAGCATGCCGACGCCGGTGACGAACAGGAGCCAGATGCTTGAAAGCGGATCGAGCAGGAAACCCGCATCAGCCTGGAACGGCAGCTGGAGAGCCGTCGTGGGTCGTGTAGTTCAGGTGCCCGGTGTCGGTGCCGAGCCAGGTGTAGAGAATCGTCTGATAGGGCTGATGAAAATGTTCGGGCGTGGACGACCAGGCTGAGTACTGCCAGACCGCGCCGCAGGCCATCACGAATGCCAGCACGATGCTGCCCACGCAAACGGCGCTGACCGTGGCCTTCTGCAGCTTGCGGCCGAAGAAGAACATGATGGCCGCGCCGAAGGCCGGCAGCAGCGGAATCAGCCAGATGTGGGTAAGGAACATTAGTTCTCAGTTCTCGGTTCGTTAGCTTCTCAGTCTCGAGTTCTCAGTTCTCGGTTCATCGGCCTCCAGCTGACGCTAAGAGCTAATTGCTAAGAGCTGCACTTCTACCACTTCAGCAAATTTACTTCGTCAATGTTGACCGTCTCCTTGTTGCGGAAGAAGGCGATCAGAATTCCGAGGCCGACCGCGGCTTCCGCGGCGGCGTCGGTTATTACAAAGATGGCGAAGACCTGGCCGTGCACTCCTCCCCACATGCGGGAGAAGGCGACCAGGTTGAGGTTTACGGCGTTCAGAATCAGCTCGATCGACATCAGAACGATGACCACGTTGCGGCGGGTCAGAACGCCGATTACGCCGAGCAGAAACAGGGCTGCGCCGAGGACCAGGTAATGCAGCGTCGTGATGTGCAGCATTGATTCCATATCAGCTTTAGCCTTTTGGCAATTGGCAACTAGCGGTTAGCACTTTGCGCCACGTACTGCTAATTGCTGAGTACTCACTTCAGATTCTCTTCTTTGCCATCACCACCGCTCCGATGATCGCCACCAGCAGCAGCAATGAGGCGATCTCGAAGGCGAACATGTATTGTCCGTACAGCATCGTGGCTACTTTTTGTGTGTTGTCGTTTTCGACCACGGGCAGTGCGTGGTCGGGGAAAATACTCGTTCCCTTTGTATAGACAGCTATAAATAATCCGCCCAAAGCTGTGGCGGCAATCAGTCCTACGATCCATTGACTGTTGAACTGCCGCTCTCTCATGGAGCGTTCAATGCTTACCAGCATGATGACGAACAAAAACAGAACCATAATGCCGCCGGCGTAGAGGATGATTTGAACGCCTGCGACGAACGGAGCGTAGAGCATCAGATAAATCGACGCTTGCGCCAGCAGCGTGACGATCAGCGCCAGCGCCGAATGCACCGGATTTTTGCGCGTGATCACGGCGATGCCGCCGATCAGCATGATCGCGGCAAACAGGTAAAAGAAAAATGGTGTGGCTACGGGTGCCATATCTTTTGCTGGAGCAACGCTACACCGGCCGTCAGAATCAGAACGCCCAATCCCATGGGCAGCAGGACTTTCCATCCCATCTGCATGAGCTGGTCAAAGCGATATCGCGGGAACGTGCCACGATACCAGATATAGAGATACATAAAGCCGGCAACTTTGGCCGAGAACCAGAAAATATCCTGAACGCGCATGCTTACGGCGGGAATGAACAGAACCAGACCGATCAAGCCGAGGACCACGCCGAATCCCGCAAGACCGATGGTTTGAATGCGGAAAAGCGGATGCTTCGGCATGCGGACCGCGTTGTAGAAGCAGATCGCGGCGAAAAAAAGAAACGTGACGCCGGGAAAGAATGAGAAGATCTGGTCCCATGTCGAGTTGTGCAAGAGATTAGGAAACGGCCGCAGCCATCCGCCGAGCCAGAGCGTGACCGCGATGGAAGAGACCGCGATCATGGCGGAGTATTCGGCCAGAAAGAATAACGACCAGCGGAAGCCGCTGTATTCGGTGTGGAAGCCGGCGGTCAATTCAGATTCGGCTTCGGCCAGATCGAAGGGCGCGCGGTTGGTTTCGGCGACCATAGCCACCGCAAAAATAAAAAACGCGATCAGCCCCAGCGGAAAAAATTTGAAGATGAACCACTCGCCCTGCGCCTGCTGCGCCTGCACGATGCCGATCATGCTGAGCGTTCCGGTACCCTCGGCGTTCAGGCTGGTCATCAGAATCGCCGACACCACCGCCAGTCCCATGGCGACTTCATACGACACCATCTGCGCGCTCGACCGCAGCGCGCCGATCAGCGGATAGTGCGAGTTCGAGGCCCAGCCCGCCATCACGATGCCCAGCACGCTCAGCGACGAAACGCCGAGCATGAAGAGGATTCCGATGTTCATGTCGGTGATGGCGTGTGTGGGGCCGAACGGGACCACGACAAAAACTGTGAACGCAGCCAACACCACGATCAGCGGGCGCCATCCAGAAAACAAAACCGTCGGCCTCGGCGGGCATGATGTCTTCTTTAAGCAGCAGTTTGATGGCGTCGGCGATGGGCTGCAGCAAGCCGTGAGGGCCTACGCGCATGGGGCCAAGCCGCACCTGCATGTGAGCAAGGATTTTGCGCTCGAGCCAGTTCATCGCGATCACGGCGACCGAAAGTCCGCCGAAGACCAGCATGATGTAGACCAGCGCCCAGAACATGTTTCCCGCCGCGCCGGGCGTCTGGTCGCTGCTGAGGTAGGACTCGATGTATTGGATGACCTGGCCCATCAGCGGTCCACCTCGCCGAGAACAATGTCGAGCGTGCCGATCACGGCGATCACGTCGGCCACAAGTTGGCCGCGGCACATCACATCGAGAGCCTGCAGATTCACGAACGACGGCGGACGCACGCGCAGGCGATAAGGCTGCGTGGAGCCGTCGCTGACGATGAAATATCCCAGCTCGCCTTTGGGCGCTTCGATGGAGTGATAAACCTCGCCCGCGGCCGGCTTCATGACTTTCGGAACTTTCGCCATGATGGGCCCTTCGGGCAGCGCGTCGACGGCCTGCTGCGATGATGCGCACCGATTGCCGCATCTCCGCCATGCGCACCAGGTATCGATCGTAGGTGTCGCCGTTCTCGCCGATCGGAATATCGAAGTCGAAATTCTTGTAGTTGGCGTAGGGCTGAGCTTTGCGCAGATCCCACTTCACGCCGCTGGCGCGGAGAACGGGGCCGGTCACGCCGAGCGCGATGCAGTCCTCGCCGGAGATCTTACCGACGTTCTTTGTGCGCTCCACCCAGATGCGGTTGGTGGTGAGCAATTCCTCGTACTCGTCGATCTTGGGACGAAAGAAAGTGAGGAAGTTTTTCACTTCTTTTTCGAATCCGCTGTAGGTTTCGTACTGCAGGCCGCCGATGCGGAAGGCGTGAGTGGTGAGGCGCGCGCCGCAATATTTCTCGTAGATCTTGAGAATCTCTTCGCGGTCGCGGAAAGTGTAGAACAGCGGCGTGATGGCGCCGATATCGAGCGCGTGCGTTCCCAGCCAGAGCTGGTGACTGGCGATGCGGTTGAGTTCGGTAAGAATGACGCGGACATGCTGGGCGCGCGGCGGCGCCTCCACGTTGAGAAGTTTCTCGACCGTCTCGCAGTAGCCCAGCCCGTTCGAGACCGCGGCAACGTAATCCATGCGGTCGACGTAGGGATTGAACATCGTATAAGTGCGATGCTCGCCAATCTTCTCGACGCCGCGGTGCAGATAGCCGATCACGCATTCCAGGCCGAGAACCTTTTCGCCATCGAGGCGCAGAATCACGCGCAACACGCCGTGCGTAGCGGGATGCTGCGGGCCCATGTTGATGACGAGCTCGTTGGCATCAAGAAACGGCTTCTCGGGAGTTTCGAGATCGAGATGCGAGAGCGTGGTGTTCGGGTCGGTCATTCTTTTCTAACTGGCTTCTGACTGCCGTTCTCACTGGCTCGTCTCACTGCCCGCTTTCAATGCCGAGGTTGATCTGCACCCACTCGTTATCCTGCTGCAGGATGCCGTAATCCTTGCGCAGGGGATGGCCCTTCCAGCCGTCGGGCAGCAGAATGCGCTTCATGTCGGGATGTCCGTCAAACTTGATCCCGAACATGTCGTAGACTTCGCGCTCCAGCCAGTTGGCTCCCGTCCAGATGGGAACGGAACTGGGCAGGCTTTCGCCATCCAGGATTTGCGTCTTCACGCGAATGCGCTCGTTGCGCGCAAAAGAATAAAGCACCCAGACTACGTCGAATTGTTTTTCGCGCTGCGGGTAATGAACGGCAGTGATGTCGACGCAGTAGTCGAACTGCTCTTCATTGCGGAGGACTTGAAGAATCTCTGGAATCAGGGAACGATCGACCACCATGTAGTTCTGGCCGGCATAAGTCAGCGGCTCGATGCCGGAACCGTAAGAACCCTTTAGCTTCGCGACCATGGGCGAATCCCAAGGAGTGGCCGTGGGAGCCGGTGGTTTCGCAGGCGCAGCCGCAGGTTTGACAGCTGGAGTTGTCGGGGGCGTTGTGGCTGCGGGCTTTGGAGCACCTGGCGACGGGTCTGAGCCGGCTTTTCAGCGGAAGGCTTTTCAGAAGTAGTCTTGGTGTCAGATTGAACGGAACCGGAAGCAGTGGCCTTCACGCCGCCGGGGGCGGCGGCTTGATCCGCCGGGTTTCGGCTCGCCTTCCGGCGGCGGTGAAGAGGGCGATTTGGTTTCGTCCGGCATAGCGGCGAATGCACAAACCTCCGGCTCGGAGGTATACGGAGAGAACGTTAACTTTTATCAGCTTGAGGATACGGTGTCAACGAGCGGGGCGAGGAAAATTGGCATGCTGCGCGACCGGAACGCGCGGGCGAGCGATCTAAGCGCGCGCTTGCGCCTGGTATGTCTCGATCAGGTCGCGGATGCGCTGCGCATCTGCTTTGCGATGGCCATGGCTGGTGATGGGGTCGGTGCCGCCGGTGGATTCAATCCGAATCTCCGCCCACAGCACTCCGGTAGAGATATGGACCGAGGCAACCTTCGACATGGCGAATGCTTTCATCGTTGCTGCCGAACCATCGCGACTTCACGCGGCTTACGCGCAGGGGGCTGACCACAATGCGGGTCGGAAAGAGAAAATTTCCCTGGGTCCAGCGGCTGGCGGTAAAGGTTTCGGCCTGCGGCTCGGCTGCGGGCGTAGGCGGAGTTACACCCATTCCAGTGCGCCTTTTTTCCAGACCCAGATGTAGCCGGCGATCAGGATGACGAGGAAGATCAGCATCTCGGCCAAGCCGAATACGCCGAGCGCTTTGAACTTGACCGCCCAGGGAAACAGAAAGATCGTTTCCACGTCGAAGACCACGAACAGAATTGCGATGATGTAATAGCGAACGGTGTATCGGCCTCGCGCATTGTCGATGGGATCGATGCCGCACTCGTAGGGCATCAGCTTGGTTTTGCTGGGATTGTCGGGACGGACCAGTTTCGCCGCCAGCAGCGTGATCGGAAGCAGCACGCCAATCACTGCCATGAAGATAAAAATGGGGACGTAGTTTTGCGGCATACGGTCATTAGCTCGTACTCGCGGTCAACAACGTCGAGGATGCCATATTAACGCTGATCGCGGGCGACTTCAAGAAGAGATGTCTGTAACTCAAGGCATTTGTCGGGGAGCACGAACACTTTTCGGGCTAGATCCGATTTCAGCGTGGCCTCGCGGTAGTAGCGGGCAGGATGCCGTCTTTCCAAATGAGCAGGTCGGGATTCTGGCGGGCGAACTCTTCCCAGTCTACTGTTCGCAGCGCGCCATTCGTTCGCGGATCAGGAAGAAATATGCGCAGGTGATGGTTTCGTTGTAGAGCTGCGTCTTGCCGCGGGCGGCGGCGAATCGCTTCAGTGCACTGGCGAATTTCTCCAGCGCCTGCAGAACCGGATACTCGCACAGATAGGCGAATGCCAGGCGGACGTGATCGGCGTGATGGAAAGAGCCTTCGGGGACTGCGTCGCTTTCGAAACGATGGATCAGTTCTTGGTTGCTCATAAAGGCGCATTCGCGGGAATCACACGGCTTAGGATTATCCGCATTATGCTGCTCTGCCCGCGACCATGGTCCAGGCCAAGGCAGTGTAGATAACGAGATTCCCGACGTTGAACATTCCGTGCAGCAGGTGGACGATGATCGCCAGTACAAAAATAGCAATCAGAACCCAGCCGCCGCGGATAGCGGTTCGGGGAATGAGTAACAGGACGGCACCGATGATTTCGCCCCACCCGAGGATCAGCCGAATGATATCGGGCACGTGCGTTCGGGCGAAGTCGTGGCGGGCGGGAGTCATCACAAACATGATCGCTTCAATCAGAATTACGAGTCCCAATGTCCATCGCAATGGCGTGAGGGCGGTCCGCATCCACAGTCCTGTCATAAAGTTAACCTCCTCTATTTGTCGGCCGTTCGCTTACGAGCCGGCCGCGCCTTGATTTCCTTCAATCGGTGGCTGGCGCTGGAGTCGAGATCAAAATCGTAAAAGCGTTTCAATTCTTGAATGCGTTCGAGCGATGCTGGGTTGAAGGGCAGTTTTCCGTCAAAGGCATGAAGAACAATACCTTCCAAGAGATCGCCGAGAGTCATGTCATGATATTCGGCGAAGGCTTTGAGGACTTTGAGCAGGCGCTTCTCCATGCGAACGCCGGTTTGGACGCGCTCCACCAGTAGCTTTGGATCGTCGGTCATTGGTACCAATGTACCACAGTATCTCGGTACACGCAACTGCGTGTTTATCCGAGTCTATGCACCCACGTCTGAGCCGCGGGTTGTTTATAATCGCGTTTCAACGTCTCATCGTCTTATGCGCCGGTAAGGCGCAATTCCCTGTTAAAGGATTCTCTTTGGCATTCGACGAAAACATTTACGAACTGCGGCGCCAGAAGCTGAAACAGATAGAGGCTCTGGGACAAACTGCGTACCGGAGCAAGTACGACTTCACGCACACCATTCCGCAGATTCTGGCGGATTACTCCGACAAGACTGCGGAGCAACTGGAAAATCCGCGGGTCAATGTGCGCGTGGCCGGACGCATCATGGCGATCCGCCTGATGGGCAAGGCCGGATTCTGCCATCTACAACAGGGCGGCCAGCGGCTGCAGATTTACGTGAAGAAAGATGCGGTCGGCGAAAAGGCTTTCGAGTTGTATAAACTGCTCGATCTCGGCGATCACATCGGCGTCAGCGGATATTTGTTTCGCACGCGCACCGGCGAACTGACCATCCACGTGGAGGAGATCACATTTCTCAGCAAGGACCTGCTGCCGCTGCCGGAGAAGTGGCATGGACTCACCGACGTGGAACTGCGCTACCGGCAACGCTATGTCGATCTGGTAGTGAATCCCGAAGTGCGGGAAGTTTTCCTGAAGCGCAGCGAACTGGTGCAGTCGCTGCGGCGCACGATGGAGGCGCACGGATTTATTGAAGTCGAGACGCCGATGATGCAGCCCATCGCTGGTGGGGCGGTGGCGCGGCCATTTGTGACGCACCACAACACGCTCGACATGGATTTATATCTGCGCATTGCGCCGGAACTTTACTTGAAGCGGCTGGTGGTGGGCGGATTCGATCGCGTGTATGAAATCAACCGCAACTTCCGCAACGAGGGCCTGGGCTGGCGATGGAATCCTGAATTCACCATGCTGGAGTTTTATCAGGCCTACACGGACTATCAGGGCGTGATGGACCTGACGCAGGAGTTGATCACGCAGGCGGCGAAAGATGTCACGAAGGATAAGGATCATCCGGAAGGCGTTACGAGGACGAAATGGGGCGAGCAGGAGATTGACTGGGCTAATTGGAAGCGGATGACGATGCGCGAGGCGATCATCCACTATTGGCCCGAAGCCGCAGGTGTGAAGCCGCAGATGGGCGACTTCGCTTCTCATGACGGAGTCAAAAAACTGGTCGGACGCTTCAATCAGGCGCATGCTCACATGGCATACGATGCGAACGAGCCAGTGGGTAAGACGATTGCGAGTTTGTTTGAGGCCGCAGCCGAAGAGCATCTCACGCAGCCGACAATCATTTACGAGTTCCCGACGGCAGTATCTCCGCTCTCGAAGCAGAAGCCGGATGAGCCCGAGTGGACGGAGCGCTGGGAAATCTTCGCGGGACAGATGGAGATCTCCAACGGGTTCAGCGAACTCAATGATCCGGAAGATCAACGCAGGCGTTTTGAGGCGCAGTTGAAAGAGCGCGAGCGCGGCGACGAAGAGGCGCACCAGATGGATGAAGACTACATCCGCGCGCTGTCGTATGGAATGCCGCCGGCTGGAGGCGTGGGCGTGGGCGTGGACCGGCTGTGCATGCTGCTGACCGATTCGCACACCATCCGCGACGTAATTCTGTTCCCGTTGCTGCGACCGGAAAAAAACTCAACCACAGAAGACACGGAGTACAAACGGGAAAATCCGGCGAACCGATAATTCTGCGAACCAGGACTGTTCAACTTTCAGATAAAATTCCTAAGTACCTAACAATGCACTATTTTGTGCCAACAACACTTCTTATACTTTTCGCATCTGAACTTTGTGCAGTATTGGCAGCGCTGCCGTATTGTCCGCACGCTCTGGACATTGGGTCGGTAGCGCTTTGCTTTTTTGCTTTTTTCCCCAGGAAAGCTACTTCGAAGTCTTCCCGCTCTTAGCTGCGGTCCTTTGCGGCTTATACGCGGGCTTATCGGGACTGAAGTTGTCGCTCAAATAATCGATCAAGGCATCGCGATCGGCGGGATCGACCAGCGCGCCCCATTTCGTCATCTTGTCCACTTCCTTTGTCCATGCGGCCCTGCTGAGGCGCTGCTGCAGAATAATGCGTGCCTCATGGCATTCCAGGCAGGCGGCGGTGGCCTTGCCTTGCATAGCGCCGGCAGGCAGATCGGCCGTAGCGTTGGCTTGTGCGGGCTTCTGGGCTCGCGCTGAGAACGGCAAAGCGGCCGCCAGCGTTAGCAGAAGGACGCCAGTTAATTTCTTGGACGCTTGCGGCGCGGCTGCAAGCCGCGCCCTTTCTGCACCCCGAAGCATCTTTCGGAATTCATTAAGAAACAATCCACTACGAGACATGGATCTTCACCTGATCGACGGCGTTGTAGAGATAGCCGCTGGGGTTCCACTCGGCGGTCGATGGCTGCGTCCGGCCCTGACTGTCGGTGGCTCGCGACATGATCGTGTACTCGCCGCTCTTGACGGTTTTCCAGCTGTAATTCCATAGGCGCCACGCGTAGTGGGCTTGTTCGGAGTTTAACGCCGCAGAATTCCAGCTAGCTCCGTCGTCGATCGAGACCTCAACTTCTACAATGTCGGCCCCCCCAGCCCATGCCGCGCCATGCACGGTAATTCCGCCGGTCTTTAGACTGGCTCCGTCGCTTGGGCCGGAGATTACTGACTTCACGCTCAGAGCAGTCACGGGATGCGTCTCCTCCGGCTTGACGCTGTCGCCGGGCTTTACCGGCTGATTGGGCAACCGGTAACCAGGACTCATGAAATTACCGACGAATTCGTTTTCGAGCAGTTTGATTTCGGTGAGCCACTTACAAGATGCCGCGCCAATCCAGCCCGGAACGAGAGCGCGCGCTGGAAAGCCGTGATGCTTGGTCAGCGGAGATCCGTTCATGTGTGTGGCGATGAGCGTGTCGGCATCGAGAGCCTTCTCAATCGGGATGCTGCGAATGAACGGAGGAACTTTACCTGGAACTTGGTCGAGTCCGCGGAACATGACGTGCTTGCCGGTGGATTTCACTCCGGCGCGCTGCAAAACGTCGCGTAGCCGTGGGCCAGAAAAGCGTGCCGTGCCTACTGCGCCCTTGCCCCATTGAATACCGGGAACTTGTGGCCGATATAAACCGCGTCCGTTGCCGGCGCACTCGAGCGTGTTGACTACCGAATGCGTCTCGATCTTGGAAATTTCGGTCAGGCTCAGCGTGAGTGGCTTCTCCACTTCTCCGCCCAACGAGAGTCGCCAGTCCCTGGCATCGAGTTCGCCCGGTTCGTGCATGTGATTGCGTACGAAAAAGTGAGGTACCGGCGTGAGCCAGGTATTGAAGTATTCGACCGGGCTTTCAAGATCGACGAAGCGGAAAGACCGAAGAATCATTCCTTCTTCGCCGGGAAAGTTGACGGACTGCCCTTGTGCCAGCGCCCAGTTTAATACTGAGGGAACCGTACTGGCGGCGAGCGCCGCGCCTGATGCCTGCTTGAGAAAATCGCGCCTGGACTTCATAGCCTTATCTTTAACCGAAAGAAATCTTTCCACAGCCTGAATCCGGTCCGTACCAAGACTCTCCGAGAGATAGGTTAGCACCACCGGCCCGGAAAAGGAGAGTGAGCCAAAACCGGGCCGGCGGCGATTCCGAAGGGAAGGCCCTTCAGAAAGTTTGGAAGCCGTTGAACCTTGTCGCTTAGAACTTGATGGTCCCGCGTCAACGCTGACGCGGGACCATTCTCGGTTTACGGCAAGTAGTAGCGGAACGAGGTGAAGACCATGTTGTCGAGTCCATGTGGTTCCAGGCCGTGCACTTCGTCTGCCCAAGTGGCGCGGTTCACGTAGGAATACTGCATGCCCCACTGATACCGGCCGCGAGCACCGTTATGGAAGCGGTACCAGAATCCAAGCGTTCCCTCGGTTATGTCACGGGTCTGAGAGGAGCATTTGGAGAGAGATCCAGGGACCGGCGTGGTTCCCGTGAGGGTGCCTGTTCCCGGTGCGATTTCCGTGTAGCAGCCTGAGTCGTTGAAGGTTGGCGCACCGTAGCCGACGAAAACATTTTGGACGGGATCAAAGCTATACGTCCGGGCAGCGTACTCGCTCCCGACATAACTGTATACGTCAAGCTTCGTCCCCTTCCACTCCAGCGTGGCCAAACCCTGCAGGTCTTTAATCGGGTGTACAGTCCCATCTGCATTGATCGAGACATCGGAGAGCTGCGCCGCACCGTAGCGGCCCACACCGCTGCCACCGAATCCGTGTATGCCGAAAACGATGTGCTTGTTGAAGAAGGTCCAGCGAGCATTGGCGCCGAAGCCGCCGGCGTTCCTGGAAGCGTTATAGACTCCTGCCGTCGTACCTCCGTCGGCGAGAGACGGGCAGGCCGGCAGCACTGCCGTAACCACCGGAGGCGTGCCTTTGCTTACGAAGTTCTCGCAGGGGAAGACGCGATCCTGAAATCGATCGTAGAGTCCAAATACCTCATAGTGCCCAAAACCCGGATCAAAAGCGATCTTGGCGATGAGGTCGGGCGAGGGATTGAACCCGTAGGTGGAAGTAGTGTTGTATGTATTGCTCGCGCCGGGCTGGACGAGCAGGTAGTCGTTCGTGTTTCCCGACGAGGTTAACGTGGCCTGAGCATTCTCCACAGCGAAGGCAACTGCGACCTTGCCACCGAAGTCCTTGGTCAGGCGAACTCCGGCCTGCCGGTTGAACGTGAAACCGACGTTATACCCGGCGTCGATGGTCGCGGGGCGAGCATCGTTGGTTCTGCCAGTATCGTCGCTGGGGGCGATTCCAGCCTTGCTTTCGGTCAACAGACTCCACATCTGGCCACCAACGATGCTCCAACCACCAGCAAACTTGGCCTGACCCCACGCTTGCCGAATCCGGAAAGTGTAGCCATTGGTCTGAGTTGCCGTGGAGGTAACGCCGGAAGAGAGAAAGTCACCGGAGATGTAACCGGAAAAATCAACATTTCCCGTACGACTCGAAATGTAGACGGTGGGCCGCGTCTGGCGGGCGGTAGCGAAGAACTCCGGCAGACTGCTCTGGGAAGCTCCCGGCATGGTAACGCTGTTAAAGGGCGTGGTGATGTCGGCTCCGAGGGCGCGTGAACGGCGCAGAAATTCGGCTGCGACGAATCCACCGGGCGTGATGTTGATGCCCTTGAAATGGATGGTGAGCGGGCCTTCCATCTCCTTATTGATCCTCGGCTCCTGAGTTGCAGCCTCCGCCGGTTGCGACTCCTGCAGCTGCAAGACAGCGGGCTGGAGGGTCGGGGTGTCCGGCGATGCCTGGCTCACGTTCTTAACACCGGCGGCTTCATTGTTGTTCGGTTGGTTTCCAGCCTCCATCCGCTGCAGTTGCTGGGTGAGGCGTTCGATTTGTTGTTGTTGTGCCGCCAGCGCATCTTTCAGCGACTGAACATCGGCCGCCGTGATCGGGGCGGGCGCCGTAGCTGGGGCGGCCGAGTTGGCTGCCGCCTTGCCTGACGCCGGATCTTCTGCCCAAGCACCGGTGGCGAGAGCCGCAAGTGTCAGGGCGGTGAGAAACAGGGTCTTGATTGATTTCATGGAATTTAATCCTCTCCTTTTTGAGTTTCAGGTTGAACAACACGTCGTGGGGAGCAACAGAAAAACTCTCACAGTCCGAGGCCGCGACTTTAGCGACTCTCACTTTCGGCCGGCGTTTCCGGGCAAAGCTCCGCACTCCCGGCCGTTACTATCATGACAATCGACTTACTAGTGATTTGAACTAGCAAAGTTGCTTCTCCTTTGTTAAACGACTGTTAAAGGATTGTTAAGCGAATGTTAATCGCGGGAAAACGGGGGAATTTTCCTGAAATAGAAGTCTATGTTGGCGGCAGACCCCATTTGTGAACGCCGAGGTCTGTGCTCAAGAGCTCGTGGAAAATGCCGCCATAGAGCTGTGAGAAAAAAGTTCTTGGTTGCTTTCATGGAATTTCAATCCTCTCCTTTTGAGTTCTTGCCCGAACCGTACTTAGGGAAACAAAAGAAATCTATTGAAACTTTCCGGTCGGCATTTATGCATCCCGACCGTTACTATTATCGCAATTGGCTTACTAGGGATTTCAGGGAACCGACGCTCTTATGGGGGCTGAGCGTTAGTACCCGGAAACCTGGGAAATTTCTTACTGCAGGCCTAGGTTGACGGCGTCAACCCCCACCTGCGTTGCAAATGACGCTCCATGGATTTGAAGATCAGGCCATCCACCACATACCCGATCGCGACGATCAAAATCATTACTGCGATGACCGCGCTCATGTCGTTCAGGTCGCGTCCCATCATCAGTACTTGACCCAGGCCCAGGCTCAGATAAAGCATTTCGGCGGTGATCAACGAGCGCCACGCGAATGCCCACCCTTGCTTCAAGCCGGAAACAATGAAAGGAAGACTGGCGGGCAGGAGCACATGCCAGAACAGTTGAAACCCGTTGGCGCCGAGGTTGCGGCCTGCCATGCCGTAGATTTTCGGCATCTGTTTGCGGCCGTCTTCCATTGCCAACGTGACCGACAGCAGCGATCCCATGATGACCACAAAGAGAATGGCATTTTGACTAAGGCCGAACCAGAGCAGTGCCAGCGGCCACCAGCAGATGCTGGGCAGGCTCTGCAGGCTCACCAGCAAACCGCCCATGGTTTCTTCGAGAAATTTACTGCTGGCCACGCCCAACCCAAGAACCATACCGAGCACGACTGAAATCGCATAACCGATCAGCACACGCCGCATGCTGACCGCAATCGCGATCCAGTAGCTATGATCCTGGAATCCGGCATACAGAGCCTGGCCCACGCCCCACGGCGTGGGAAACAGGTAGGGCGGCCAGATCTTCAGCTCTGCCAGCAGGGTCCACACCCCGAGCAAACCTGCATAGAAAATGATCAAGCGGGCGACGCGTTTCATGGTTATTGTTCCGCTCCCACTTCTACGTGCGGCTTCACGCCCACGTTGTATTCCACTTCGAGGGAGCGGTTAATCTCTTCACGCAGTTCGTCGAGAATCTCGCGGGCGGCGTGCGCCACGTGAACATCCTCCAATACCCTAGGCCGGGGTAAATCGACGGGAAACTCGCGCTTCACCCGGCCGGGACGGAAGGTCAGCAGAGCCACGCGATCACCCAGGCGTATCGCCTCGCGCACATTGTGCGTGACAAAAATAATCGTGCGTCCGGTCTCAGCCCAGATGCGCTCGAGTTCGTCGTGAAGAAGGTCGCGAGTCTGGGCGTCGAGCGCGGCAAAAGGCTCGTCCATCAAGAGAACGTCGGGCTCGGTGGCGAGAGCGCGAGCCAGAGCCACGCGCTGCCGCATGCCGCCGGAAAGTTGGTGGGTATAGCTGTCTTTGAACTGCGAGAGGTGAACCAGGCGCAAATAGTAGCGGGTCTTCTCTTCCCTCTCCGCTTTGCCGACGCCCTTCATCTTCATGCCGAACTCGACGTTCTGCCCGACAGTGAGCCAGGGGAAAAGACCAAGCTCCTGGAAAATCAGAATACGATCAGTCCCCGGTCCCCGGACGCGTTTGCCGTCGATTAGAATCTCGCCAGTGGTTTGCTGGTGCAGGCCGGCGATCAGATGGAGCAGGGTCGATTTGCCGCAACCCGAAGGTCCAACGATGCACAGAAACTCACCAGCCTTCACCTGCAGATTGATATGGTCGAGGGCGAGCAGGCGCTCGCCGCTCCGAGTGCGATAACTCAGGCAGATCTCGCTCAGGCCGACTTTCGGGACGCCGGACGCAACTTTCGTGGCCGGTCGCACCGCGGAAGCCGGACCGCCTTTTCCTCGCGCACCACCGATGCGCGCTGGACTGTGCCGATCGACGGAAAGAGGTTCGACGGGGATGGGAAGCTGGGCAGGAAAATTCTGCGCGGTCGTACTCGGCGCGTTCGTACTCATTGAATGGCCTCTCTTCCCTTTTCCGCTAACACTTGATTGAGTAGCGTCAAATCGTAAAGCGCAGAGAGATCGGGCATTTGCCGGCCGAGGAAGCCATCCCCAAAAGCCTGTTGGGCGGCGGTCATGAGCGCGTTATGCAGCGGATCGTAAGTGACCTGCATGCGGGCGAACGCTTCATCAAGAACAATCGGGGGGAGAGCCTTGCCGGTTTCGGCTTGAATCTGCTGGTTTAAAAGTTTCTTGGCATCGGCAGGATGACCGTTAATCCAATCGGTCAGTTCAACGTCAGCCCGAATCCAGTTCTTCACTACATCGGGATGACTCTTCAGGAACTTCGTATTGACCACCAGCAATCCGATCACGAACTGTCCGTTCGGCCAGAGTGTGCGCTCATCGAGAAAGAGACGGCCATTGCCCTCGTGGATCAGCCGAGTGGCCCACGGTTCGGGAGCCCACGCGGCATCGAGATCCTTCTTGAGGAAGAGCGTAAGCTGATCCGGATTCGCCATGGGAATGATTTGGACGTCGCCACCTTTATCGTTGCTCTTCATTCCGTGACTCTTCAGCCAATTCCGCAGGGCCACGTCTTGCGTGTTGCCGAATTGAGGAGAAGCCACACGCTTTCCGTGAAAATCTTCTGGTTTTTGAATTCCGCTGTCATTGCGCACGACTAGCGAAGCGCCGCCGCTGGCCGCTCCGGCCACCACGCGCACCGCCTCGCCGTTGGACCGGACGTAGCCATTAATCGCAGGGTTCGGGCCAACGTAAGTCATATCGATGGCGCCGCCAAACAGCGCTTCAATGGCGGCTGGACCGGCGTTAAAGCTGGTCCATTGCACTTTGACGTCCGCGCCCATGGCTTTATCGAACCATCCGTTCGCTTTGCCCACCATGGCCTGAGCGTGGGTGATGTTCGGAAACGCGCCTACGCGAATGGTGATTTGCGCAGAACTCGAAACCGCAGCGCCGCATACAAGCAGCAGCCCGACAAGAAAGCGCTTACTCACCCTTCGGTCCTCCAACTACCATGGGCAAGATGCTGCCCTTATCTTTTTCTTTCTTCTTAGCGGTACGTTTGCCTTTGCCGGAACGTGGCGTGGCGCCAGAGATCAGATCGGCTAAAGAAGTGTTATCCAAAATGTGGGCAACCGCGTCGCGCACATCGAGAAAAACCTGATAGAGCGCCCGATGCGGCAGATCGCGGTCGATGAGCACGCGTAGTTGCTCGGCATCGGCAAACGGTGCCAGCGGACCGTCAATCAGGCGCATGATCTCGCTCAAGCGGATCTCGGCGGGCTCGCGGCGCAACTGGTAGCCGCCCTTGGCGCCGCGCACACTCTCGACCATGCGCGCGTTCTTTAGTTCGAGAAGAATGAGCTCCAGGAATTTTTCTGGTAGGTCCTCCTCATACGCGATTTCGCGGATCTTGATGGCTCCCTGGTGGTGATGGCGGGCCAGCATCATCATCGCCTGCAAAGCATAGAGTCCTTTTTGCGAGATTTTCATGGTTGAAGATTATGCCACAAAGTCCATCGCATTAATAGACTTTAATCGGCGCGAACTGACATTGCAACTTTCCTGCCGTTCTTGCCTCACAGACGGACGAGCGTTTAGCCGCGTCGCTCTAGTGACTTACACAACTTCATTCGGAAACGCGCCGCCACGGAATGTGCATCGGATTGCAGCTTCGGAGGAAAATTCTGCAGCAGGAATATTCGCGCCACAATTGCACTTAGGCTCGGGACCCGACTCCGATATGCAGCACTTGCAGAGTAATGTTATCCGGCCCGCCACGCTGCCGAGCCAGTTTCACCAACGCCTTGCAGCACTCAACCGGAGACCTGGTGCTCACCGCTATTTCCAATTCTTCGTCAGTCACAATGCCCCAGAGACCGTCTGTGCAAAGCAGGAGACTGTCGCCCTGTTGCACAGCCAAACCCAGTTCACTGCCATCCACCGCCAGTTCCCTTCCCGCTCCTAAAGCGCCCGTCAGGATGTGGCGCTGCGGGTGCTTCTCCGCATCCTCGGGACTGACCAGGCCGCTTTCCACCAGACGCCCCACATAAGAATGATCGCGAGTCAAACGCGAGATGCGCCCATCGCGCACGCGGTAAAGCCGGCTGTCGCCGACGTGCGCAAAATAAAGCTGCCGGTCGCGAAGAACCACGGCTGTGCAGGTTGTCCCCATTCCCTGAAATGCGGGATATCGCTCGCTATAGCTGAGGATTCGCGCGTGGGCGGCGACAAAAGACTGCATCAACGCGGCTTGCGGATCATCGCCCAAGGCCTGGTCGTAAATCTCACGAATGGTCTCAACCGCAAGGCGGCTCGCTTCCTGCCCGCCCTCGTGTCCGCCCATGCCGTCGGCAATCACCGCCAGGCGGCCCTTGCTTTGAAATTCCGCGTCGTCGGCCGGTTCCCAATAGAGGTAGGAATCCTCATTGTCTTGGCGCTGGCAGCCCACGTCGCTCAGGCTCGCCACTTCAATGCCAGGTCTCACACGCATGCAGTCGACAGACATCTATAGAATGACCTCAACACCAGCGCATACCCGGTTAAAAGATCAAGAAGCCGAATCGATCTTCTCTGCGAAAACCTAGATCGCGCTGTGAACTCTAATTATAGACAAGGTCGAGAGCAAGGATTAAATGCGCAGAGAGAATCCGGAAAATGTAACAAAGCATGCAAGGGCTTAAAGCACTATCAACTCCATGACCTTACGCAATAAGCCGCGACCATTCGCCGGCTTTAGTCCTAAAACTCGGGGACCCTGTTAAATAACCGCCTGCTTCATCTGCTTCTCGGAATGCTTGTCCTTATAGATCTGCTTGCTAACATGGTTCCTAGATTCGCATCCTTATGTGAAAATAGATCCGTTGCTCCGCTTAGAAATCCGTTCCTCTCGAGGTTAGGTTGCATGTGCCGGAACATCAAAACCCTTTTCAACTTCGATCCACCGGTCAATGCCGAAGAGATTCGGGCTGCTTCGCTGCAGTTCGTGCGAAAGATCACTGGCTTTAACAAGCCGTCAAAAGCCAACGAAGCTGCGTTTCTTGCCGCGGTTGAGGAAGTATCCGCGATTTGCGCTCGTCTTCTCCAATCGCTCGAGACTAACGCTCCGCCCAAGAATCGCGAGGAGGAAGCGGCGAAGGCAAGAGCTCGCGCCGCGGAGAGATTCGGCGCCTGAGTCCTGCGGCCGCTTTTCGTGAGTTGAGCCCGCTAGCTCTTTCTTCCGGCAATCATTAAACCCGCGCCCACGACAACCAGAACGATGCTCACCACCGGCGGCACTTTCTCGTCATCGTGCGTGGTAACGCCAACATGCGCATCGCCAATGTTGACGCCGTGATGTTCGGCATGCGGAAACGGGACGAAGAAGGAAACTACTCCCAACACCACCAACAGAACTCCAACCAGCATCAGAGCCTTCATAGAATCCTCCAGATAAATGCCGTGACCCTGCCTCGGATTGTCACCAATGCGCGTCTTCCTTCCGTGGCCAGTTTCTAACTTGCAAAACTCTTCACGAATTCGACCAGACTGCGCAACGCGATCCCTGACGGCCCTTTTGCGATCCAGGGCTTCTGATCTTCCATCCATGCAGTACCGGCAATGTCGAGATGAATCCACGGAGTGTCTTCGGCGAACTCTTTCAGGAACATGGCGGCGTTTATGGCGCCGCCCCAGCGTCCGCCGGAGTTGACGATATCGGCGATGGTGGACTTGATGTTCTCTTTGTATTCGTCATCGAGCGGCAGCCGCCACATCTTCTCGCCGGCTTCGGCATTGGCTTTGTGAAAGCGCTCATACATCGCGTCGTCGCTGGCAAAGACTCCGGCATTCGCATAGCCCAGGGCAACCACAACTGCGCCCGTCAACGTCGCCGCATCGATCAGATGAGTGCAGCCGAGCTGGCGCGCGTAGAAGAGGCCATCGGCCAGCACCAGCCGGCCCTCGGCATCGGTGTTGATAATTTCGATCGATTTGCCCGACATCGCAATCTGCACATCACCCGGCTTCTGCGCCTTGCCGGAAGGCATGTTCTCAGTGGCACATACGATGCCAATCACTTTGATTTTCAGCTTCAGCAGCGCAATCGCGCGCATCGCGCCGATCATGGTGGCGCCGCCAGCCATGTCGTATTTCATCTTCTCCATGCCATCGGCGGGCTTGATCGAAATGCCGCCCGTGTCGAAGGTAATTCCCTTCCCCACCAGTCCTAAGACTGGCTTCTCGGGAGCGCCGGCGGGCTCGTAGCGCATGACAATCAGCGCGGGCGGCTCGTCGGAACCCTGTGCCACGCTCCAGAATGCGCCCATTTTCATTTCTTTGATCTTGTCAGCGCCATAGACTTCGCATTTCAAGCCGACTTCCTGACACATCTTTTTCGCGCGGTCGGCGAGAATGGTCGGAGTCATGCGGTTGGAGGGTTCGTTCACCAGATCGCGCGTGAAGTTCTGCGATTCGCCGATGACGAGCGCTTCGTGCGCCGCTTTTTCAAGCGCGGCCTTATCGCCGCTCGTGACGATGGTGAGCTCGTCAATTTTTTGATCTTTGCGGTCGCTGCGGTAGTAATCAGGATCGAAGTTGCCCACCAGCGCGCCTTCCACAATCGCTCTAACCGCCTCTTCTGCGGGAATGCCGCTTGGAGCGATGAAAGCGAAACTGCGAATGCCGCGAGACTTGAGCGTGCGCACAGCCGCTCCGGCAATGCGGCGCAGGTCGTAACTGGTGAACTTCTTCGCCGTGCCGCCGCTGATCAGCAGCAGCCGCTTGGCTTTCAGCCCGGCAGGCTTGTGCAGCAGGTTGCTTTCAAACGGCTTGCCGGTCAATTCGCCGCTCGCTAACAAATCAGCGGCGGGGGATGCGACCGCACTATCAGTGCTTTCGACGTGGAGCTGCGGTTTTGCGTTGTCGCTCTTGTTTCTTGCGCTTTGCGTCGCATCGCCGGGCTTCTTTTCCGATCGATCCAGAATCACGGCGACCAGAGCATCGGTTTCAAGTTGGGAAGGTGTAGAGAGAGAGATTGTATTTTTCATGATTTCGTTTGCGGAATCTGCAAAATTGCTCCGGTAACGTTCCAGTATCTTCGGCAAACGCGGGAAGCGCAAGAGGAAGCAGATCGACCACGACTCGAGAAAACAGGCGAGCCCTAAAGTCCAGAACATTTGTGCCGATGAAAATATTGATGACGGAGGAACCCGCACGCCCCTGGGTCGCCTCAAGGCTATTGCTATGAATCAGGCAGTCTGTGAAGAGTGTAAGAGGAAATTATGAACAAGCTTAGCTTGAAGATGAAGCTCGGCATGGGCTTCGGCGCCCTGCTAGCGATTGAGATGACAATGGGCGTAATCAGCTTTACCTCGATGCAAAACTTGACCGGGCTATCCGCTTTTGCCGACAAGAAGGCCAACGGAAGGTTTCTAGCAGTGTCGATCGACTCGCTCATCAACAACCAGAAAGCCGAGTACCGCGCGTTCCTGTTGACCAACAAGGAAGAAGAGATGAGTCGCTACGCGGCGAACAGCCGCATCCTGACAGAAGACTTCGACAAGCTTGAGGCGACACTGACCATCGACAAAGACCGGGAACTGCTGGCGCATTTTCGGCAAGTGCTGGACAAATACCACGGCATCATTGACCGCGTGGTCGCGCTACATCGTGCCGGTAGGCAGAAGCAGGCCATTCATCTCATTGTCGAACCAGCCTCCGATGCCGTGCGCGCCGACCTGGGACAGACCGCCGCCGCACTGGTGGCGTCGCAGGAAACACTCATGGCCTCCGCCCGTGAGGAACAATCTGTCACCGAATCGCGCGCCACTGTGCTGATCCCGATCTTGGCCATCGTCGGTGTGATCATCGGCCTTGGAGTGGCGACCGTCGTTGTGCGCTCCATCACACTCGCCACCGCCAGGATGGTGGCAATGATCCAGGAGCTTTCGGCGAACAACCTAGCCCTCGAAGACATGAAGATCTCCTCCGGGGACGAGATCGGCAAGGCCGGCGAGGCCTTGAATCGCATGAAGAACAATCTGAGGCAGATCATTCAGTCGATTGCGGGCACGGCATCGCATGTGGCCAGCGCCAGCGAAGAGATTTCCTCCTCGGCCACGCAGCAAGCGCAAAGCGCCCAAACCCAGAAGGACCAGACCGTCCAGGTGGCGACCGCAATGCAGGAAATGTCGTCAACTGTGATCTCGGTTTCCGACAGTTGCAACAAGGCCGCCGAGGCCGCGCGTCAGGCGGCAGAGACAGCCCGGCTCGGCGGCTCCATTGTGGCGGGAACGCTGACCAAGATGCGGGCCATTGCGGAATCAGTTGGCAACACCGCCAAGAAAATGGAGGAGCTTGGCAAGAGTTCCGACCAGATCGGACGCATCATCGGGGTCATCGACGATATTGCCGATCAAACCAACTTGCTCGCTCTGAATGCTGCCATTGAAGCCGCGCGAGCGGGTGAACAAGGTCGTGGTTTTGCGGTGGTTGCCGACGAAGTTCGCAAGCTGGCGGAACGCACCACGACTGCCACCAAAGAAATCGCCCAGATGATCAAGAACATTCAGGATGAGACCAAAGTCGCCGTGACCGCGATGGAAAGCGGCACCAGGCAGGTGGAAGAAGGAGTGAGCTCAACCGCCAAGGCGGGAGATTCTCTGCGCGCCATTATTCAAATGTCAGAAGAAGTCGGCGGCATGATTACCGAGATTGCCACTGCGGCCAGCGAACAATCCAGTACCACCGAAAACGTCAACAGCAACATCGAGCAGATCGCCGCGTTGGTGAAAGAATCAGCGATCGGGGCGCAGCAGTCGGCCACGGCTTGCCAGGATTTATCAGGTCTTGCTCTCGATCTGCAGACCATGGTGAGCAAGTTCAAGTTGGAGGAGAGCGCGCAAGCCGTCGGAGAAAATATTTCGCGTTCTTACAGTGGTTCGACGGAATCCCCCTCGGATCGCACCAAGGCCTTTGCCGCCGCCGCGCGCTAGGAGCAGATCGCTCTTCTTCATATTTAAAGCGAGGTCAGCGGCCGCTTCGCATCATGGTTTGGCGGCGTCGGACGGCGTGCGGTATGATTCCAGCCTACGACAGGGCCGAGGGTTTTGATGAAGATGAAGTGGGTCATTGTGTTTCTCCCGCTGATTTCTGTGCTTGGGATTTCTCTGGCCGTGCATGAACATGCGGCGAAGGCGGCGCCGCCGCCTGCGGTCGTCGATAGAACTCCGAAATCAAAGTAGAACGATCGTGATTCCTCGATTGCCGCGCCCGAGGTCAGAGTCTCTTTTAAGTTCGGGATGCGATTTGAGAAGTTTCCAGGAAGCTTCGTCTGACTTCAACCAGTTCTCGCCGAAGATGCAGCCGCGGATCTGGCCGTTCTGCGACAACTCCAGCAGACGTTTTTGCACGGCGATGCGAATGTCGCCGCCCTCTCCGGTCGAACCGTAGCCGTGAACCAGCTTTAGCAGCGCCGCTTTTTCCTGGCGCGCGACTGCCAGTTCTCGATCTAATCGCTGCAAGGCTTCGCGAACCAGCGGCATGTCGGATTTGAGGTTTGCGGTTTTCATCACTGTGGATTGCGACTGCAAAATAAAGTTCGGGGCCTTGTCGCGGCGAGCGTTCGACGGCTCGCTTCCTTACGCTGAAGATCGGGGTATCCCCCTCCCCCCTGGATTACTGGAATCATCAGGTTAGCAAAGAAATTTCCCGCAAAATCTAGATGTCAAAGAACTTAGAGGTTAAAATCTAGAGAACAGAGGACTTAGGACGGGAAAGATTCGGGTTCCCCGACCGTCACGGCCTCGACCATGATCGCGCAGAAGATCGGTTGTGGACAAGGTCAGATGTCACAGTGGGGTTGTGGAAATTCTTTACTTCGGTTTTGAGTCTGACGCTTTCAAGTCGCCGATCAGGCGCTGGAAGGCTTCCTGATAGGAGTCGTGGTTCTTCCAAAGTTGAGGATCGATGAGTGTTATGCCTGTTTTCGTCAGGGATGTCCACGAGGCTCGGGAACATCTTCAGCAGGGATCCCGAAATCTATGTGAGTACGCTTCTCGGCACGATCGAGATGGATGATCGTTGCATTCTTTTCGCTCCGAACGCCGGGATAGTAAACGGGAGTTTTAGCTTTCCTTTCAGCGGAATTTCGAGTGTCGACGGTGATCACGTAATTCCCACTTCGGGTCTCGATATGATCAGGATCTCGAATGCCGATGCCGACCAGGTAACGGCCAGGGTCCAAACCCGTGGCCTCGAAGTATCCGTTCGCATCGACGTAAGCTGACGTGAATCGTTCGTCGTCCACAGAGACTATCTGTACCCATGGGTGAACTGTAAACGGCTTCCCATCTGTCGACCCAATGCGGCCCGAGATCCTGCCGTCCGTCTGGAGCATAAAACCGGTTGAAGTGCACTTGCCTGGGTGTACCTCCAGGTTGCCGGTTTTCCCAGCCCACAATCCCTCTGCGGTGTTCGCTGACACCTCGTAGATGCCCGCCGGGATGGGGTCAAATTTGAACTCTCCTTCGCTGTCGGTGAGTGTGGAATACTCACTGACGTCCGAAACTCGTTTCGCGACAACTTTGTGGTTTGGCGCGCCATCCATCTGCCCCGTATACATTCTCCTGACATTTCCGCTGAGGATGCCTGAGTCGGTCATGTGTGCTAAATGCCGCAACTGAGCAATATGGTCCTGAGCTTGAGATAGAGGCTTGCTGGGGCCGTCAAACGGCATCTCTAGCTGAACGGATCTGTTGATCGGTTTCCCGTCGGTCCTAAAAGCTCTGTAGGTTCGAAGATAGAAGAGCCATCTATCTCCGGCTTTAATTTCGGGATCATTCGGAGTGAGACAAGCCTGATTAACAGTTGTCGATACAGGACCCGTGGAATCGCCCAGGAAGGCCTCATCGGGGGTGATGTCGAGTCGCCTGTCAGTGTCCGATATTTCGGTTACGGACTGCACAGTTCCTACAAAAACTCGTTCATATGCGTAATCCAGCGTGCCACAAAACTTCGGGTGAAAGAAACCAAGGCCGCCGTGCATGCACTGAATCTGCTTGCCATGCCATTCGCGCATCTCGACCACAACGGCTGAGAGCGATGGCACCGTTGCGGCGACTGCCAATGCGAACAGGCAAGAACGCCATTTTCGCGGCGGCAACATAATGCCAGCCATTATATGCCGCAGGGCCAAACTGTTCTTAAATCGCCATTACACTGACAACCCCAGGACAGCCGCGAAATCGTTCTCCTCCGAGTAGTGCTTCACCCTATACTGGAAGGAAATTGGGATCAACGTTGCATTCATTTCCGATCCCGACGTGCTTTAGAGGACTTCATGGCCGCGCTAATTGATGCTATTAGTGTCAAACGCAAGACGTTGTTTGAGCTTGAGAACACTCCTTTCTGCTGCCTGGAAGCGGACGTAAACACGCCGACCGCTCGTGGCGGCCAGACTCTGGTGCGCCTCAAGATGCGCAACCTTCTTACGAACGCGGTCTTTGAGAAGACATTCAAGGCAAGCGACAAATTCAAGGAGCCGGACCTGCAGTCGGTGCAGGCTTCCTATTTGTATAGCGATGGGGATGGTTCTTATTTTCTGGACCAGGAAAGCTACGAGACCGTCACCCTTAACGGTGAGATGGTCGGGGACGCATTGGACTTCCTGATCGAAGGCGCGTTGATTGAGCTGCGCAAGTACAACGGCAATCCGATTGGTTTAGAGCTGCCGATATTCGTTGAGCTGGACGTTGCATACACGGAACCCGCGGTTCGGGGCGACTCGTCGGGCGGCGGAACCAAGACTGCCCGCCTCGAGACGGGCCTGGAAATCCGCGTTCCCCTCTTCATCAAAGAGGGGGAAAAGGTGAAAGTGTCGACGGAGAACCGGGAGTTTGCGGGGAGGGCATGAGTGGTAGCAGATCGATAGCTGATTCCAACTTCGCATGATCCGCCTTGGCTTGCGCCTTTGTGCTCTGGCGCCGGTCCACGTTTGCGGGTTAGGCGTTTGAAGTGTTTGGGGGGAAGATAATTCCCCAGAAAGTTTCCGCCCGTTCGCCCTGCTCGACAAACTCGATTGCGTAGGTGCAAACGCCCTCCTGGGCCGCCAACTGCGCAACTACGCGGGCCGAGAGCTTGGCGCCGTTCTTGTTATTTACGGAGACGACCGAGCCCACCAGAAGTTCGCGACTGAGTTGAACGGCCGCGCCGTGCTTATTCAATTTCGTGGCCTTGGCCGGCATCGTAAAGGGGCATTTCTGCCGATCTTCCCCGGATAATCCGACAGAAGCGTGGAGCGCCATGCGATTGCTGCGGCGTTTTGCGATCTGGCTGCGGCTGGGGGTTGCTTTAGCAGCCAGGTCTGGACGGTGCGATTTCGGGCGGGGATGCGCAGGTTTCAGGTTCATTCTGCTCGCGACATTAGAATGTGCTACTGGTCGCTGCAATGTGCCGTTCGTCACCTCCGCAGGTTACCCCGCAGAACTGCTTGATTCTTCAAAGTGAGAGACGCGTTGCTCCACGCCAGGAAATAGGACATGTACCAAGACCGGCGACCGAAGCCTGACCGAGAGCATGTTGCTGTCGACACAGCGGGCGGGTCGCCCTTTGGACAGGCGGCGGGACGCCGGCGCTACGCGCGAACGATTACCTCTTTCGGCCTCGGATGGCTTCTCGGGCTTCTTTGTCGGCGGTGCGGCGGCGTTCGGTTTCGCGCTTGTCCCAGAGTTGCTTGCCTTTGGCCAGGGCTAGTTCAACTTTTACTTTGCCGTTCTTGAAGTACATTCGGGTGGGGATCAGCGTCAGTCCCTTTTGCTGGGTTTTGCCGATCAGCTTGCGGATTTCTTCTTTGTGCATTAGCAGCTTGCGGGTGCGCAGCGGGGCGTGGTTGTTCATGTTGCCATGCTCGTAGGGGCCGATGTGGGCGTTGAGGAGCCAGAGTTCGCCGTCCTTGACGAGGCCGTAGGAATCTTTCAGGTTGGCCAGGCCGCCGCGGACGGATTTGGCCTCGGTTCCAGTGAGAACTACGCCGCATTCAAATTTTTCCAGCAAGAAGTAGTTATGTGAAGCGATCCTATTAACGGCGGCATCTCGTTGGCCGCTGGCGGTGGGTTCGCGGCGCGGGGATTTTTCCGGGCTGGGCTTGGTTTCATGGGTGGACTGGCGGGGCATGGTTGCTTCGGCTTTATCTTAACAGGGGGGAGTCTGCGAAGAGCGGCTCCCGGCTTCCGGCGTCCGGCTTCCAGGAACCTGCTGCCGCACGCCGAGAGCTGGAAAGCGTAGGCCGCATTTCCCCAGTGGGACTAAGACTAAAGAGTGTAACTACTGCGGGTGCAATCACATGGGAGGGCGGGAATGGCGATGCTATAATCGCAGCAAAAGAGCACCGTCATTGCATCGAGTAAATCCCTGGTTCGCTGGCATTAGGGGCGTCGAGCGCGTGTCCGGCGAAGACTTTGTAGACTGAGGACTGACGAATGAGACGTCTGAAGCCCGCGGCAGTAGTGCTGCTGGTCGTGCTTGCCATTCTACCTGCCATCGCCGATAAGGCCAAGAGTCTGTTTGACAAGGCGCAGGACGCGGAAGCGCGCCAGAATTACGAGCAGGCCTATAACCTCTACAGACAGGCTTACGACCTGAAACCAAAAGACTTGCGTTACCGTGCCTCGTTTGAGCGGATGCGCTTCAAGGCGGCTGCGACCGTGGTCCATAACGGACAGAAGTTGCGTGAGGATGGCAAGTTGCAGGAGGCGCTGGCTGAATTTCAACGGGCCGCGCAGATCGATCCGTCGCTGTTCATCGCGCAGCAGGAGTTGAAGCGCACGATGCAGATGATCAACGATGCGGCCAATCCGCCGCCGCAGGCCGCCGGTCCGCCGAACAGTCTGGAGCGGAAGATAAGGGAGGCTGCAGGACCGGTAGAACTCGCGCCGATTTCGAACGTTCCCATCACTTTGAAAATTGGCCCCGAAGATTCCAAGGTTATCTACCAGACCGTCGGACAGCTGGCGGGTGTGAACGTGCTGTTCGATCCGGACTACACTTCCCGGCGCATCACAGTGGCGCTGAACGGAGTGACACTGGAAGATGCGCTGGAGATTACGGCGCTGGAATCGAAAACTTTCTGGCGGCCGGTGACTTCAAACACCATCTTCGTGGCGCAGGACAATCCAGCCAAGCGCAAGGAGTTGGAGCAGAGCGTACTGAAGACCTTTTATCTTTCGAATCTTTCGGCACCCACCGAGTTGCAGGACGTGGTGAATGCGATTCGCGCCGTGCTGGATGTGCAGCGCGTGCAGCAGTTGCTTTCGCAAAATGCGCTGGTGGTGCGGGGCACACCGGACCAGATCGCGCTGGCGGAGAAGCTGGTGGACGATCTGGATAAAGTCCGTCCAGAGGTGATTGTCGATATCGCGGTGCTGCAGGTGAGCAAAGACAAGTCGCGCACGCTGGGATTTAATCCGCCGACCAGCGCTACCGTTACGTTGCAGAGCAACATCAACACGACCACAACCACTTCCACGACTGGAACTACTACAGGTACGACCGGCACTACGGGAACTCCTGGCTTGGAGTTGAACACTCTGGGCAATTTGAACGCGACCGATTTCCAGGTGACGATTCCCTCCGCCAATCTGTCGGCGGTGATGGGCGATACCGATACGAAGATGCTGCAGAATCCGCAGGTTCGCGCGCTTGATAATCAGAAGGCGACGCTGAAGATTGGCGAACGCGTGCCGGTGGCTACGGGATCGTTCCAGCCCGGAATCGGCGGTGTTGGCATCAATCCGTTGGTGAACACGCAGTTTCAATACCTGGATGTGGGCGTGAATATCGACGTCACGCCGCACGTGCATGCAGACCGTGAAATCACGCTGAAGATCACAATGGAAATTTCTTCGGTAGTGGGCCAGTCGAGTATTGGCGGCATCAGCCAGCCCATCATTGGGCAGAAGAAAATCGAGCACGAAATTCGCTTGAAGGATGGCGAGTCGAGCCTGATTGGCGGAATCTTTGATGACTCCCAAACGAAGTCGCTGGCCGGAATTCCGGGCCTGGCGCAGATTCCGATCCTGGGATACTTTTTTGGACAGAAGACGCAGGACCATGCGGAAGATGAAACGGTCTTCGCCATCACTCCGCACATCATTCGTGGAACCACGGTCAGCGAGTTGAATCAGCGTCCCATCGATATTGGTACGGCAAACACAATTGAACTGCGGCATGTGAGCCGCGTGTCGGCGACGCCGTCGGGCCCAGCGGCGTCGGGTCCGGGGACGCAGGTTCCGGCTATTCAGATGGCGCCCGGCAATCAGCCGCCTGCCAATCCGGCCGCGAATCCCGGCTCCGCGGGCGGTGCTAGCTTCCTGTTTGATCCGGGGCAGATCACGGCGGTCAAAGGCAATACGTTTGTCGTGAACCTGCTGATTTCAGGAGCGCAGAATGTTTACTCCGTGCCGGTTCAGATGAATTACGATCCGACGAAGCTGGAATTGGTAAACGTTTCCAATGGCGGATTCTTGTCGCAGGATGGACAGGCGGTTGCGCTGGTGAAACGCGAAGATCCGCCGGGAACGCTGGTGATCACAGCCGCCCGGCCACAAGGAGCAAGCGGAGTTTCCGGCCAGGGCGCGGTGCTTACGATGACATTCCAGGCCAAGGCCAGTGGACAGACTCCTCTGACGATAACCAGAGGCGGAGCCCGTGATCCCGCATTTCAGGTCATCACGGTGAATGGAGCGCAAGCGTCGGTCACTGTGCAATAGATTGTCGCGAAGCTCGCCACAATCTGAAATTTCTAACGAAGATTCAAGATGAAGTTACACAGATTCCAGTACGGGCGGGGTGCGAAGCCCGAACGGGGCTTTACGCTCCTTGAGTTAATCGTCGCTTCGGCCATCCTGTTAGTTCTCTCGACGATGGTGATTCCGCTGACGCGGTTGACGATCCAGCGGGAGAAGGAACACATGTTGCGAAACGACTTGTGGCAGATGCGCGACGCTATCGACCGTTATAAAGATGCGGCTGAACGGGGCGGGTTTCAGACCAAAGTGGACAGCCAGAATTATCCTCCCGATCTTGAGACTTTGGTGAAAGGCGTCGATGTGCAGGGGAAGAAGATTCGCTTCCTGCGCAATATTCCGGTCGACCCCATGACGGGCACCACCGAGTGGGGGCTGCGTTCGATGCAGGATGATCCGGACTCCGATTCCTGGGGCGGGCAGAGTGTGTTCGATGTTTATACCAAGTCGCAAGGCACGGCGCTGGACGGCACGAAGTATAAGGATTGGTAGATGGCAAGAGGGCTAAGAACGGGGCGCAGCGCCGGTTTCACTCTGCTCGAAATGATGATCGTCATGATCATCATGGCGGTGTTGCTCTCGATTGCTGTCCCGATTTATAACCACTCTCTGTTGAGATCGCGCGAAGCCGTGCTGCGTTCGGATTTATTTACTCTTCGCTCGCTGATTTCGCAGTACACGCTCGACAAGCAGAAAGCACCGCAGTCGCTGGACGATCTGGTGCCGACTTACATCAAGGCCGTTCCCAAGGATCCAATGACGGGTGAAGCGAACTGGGAGCCAGTGCAGGAAGACGTGCTTCTGTCCGTGGACCAGCAGGATCCCGGGCTCACCGATGTGCATTCGGCATCGAATGCGATCAGCACCGACGGCACCGCGTATTCGACGTGGTGAGCTTCGCTTTACCCACGCAACGTTGAATACATCCATCCCTAGCAAGTAACATCTATTCATGCCGGTTGAAACGGAACTTACTCAGGCTCCCGCCTCCATTCGCGCGCCGCGGGGCAAGACCATTACATGCAAAGGTTGGCAGCAGGAAGCAGCCATGCGCATGCTCATGAACAATCTGGACGCGGATGTCGCCGAGCGTCCTCAGGATCTGGTTGTGTACGGCGGAACGGGGCGAGCGGCGCGGAGTTGGGAGGCTTATCACGCCATCGTGAAGGCGCTCAAGAGTCTGGAGAACGACGAGACTTTGCTGGTGCAATCGGGCAAGCCGGTGGGAGTGTTCAAGACGCACGAACACGCGCCGCGCGTGCTTATCGCCAATTCGAATCTGGTTGGCCACTGGTCGAATTGGGAGAAGTTCAACGAACTGGAGCGCGCCGGCTTGATGATGTATGGCCAGATGACGGCGGGCTCGTGGATTTATATCGGCTCGCAGGGAATTGTGCAGGGGACGTTCGAGACGTTTTCGGCGGCGGCCGAGAAACATTTCGGCGGAGATCTTGCGGGCAGGCTGATCGTCTCGGGCGGCATGGGAGGGATGGGCGGAGCTCAGCCGCTGGCGGCGACGATGACCGGTGCGGCGTTTCTGGGGATTGACGTCGATCCCGAGCGCATCAAGAAGCGGCTGAAGACCGGCTACTGCGATTTCATGGTGACTACGCTCGATGAAGCTTTGCGTATTTTGAAGAATGCGGTGCGCAAGAGAGAAAACGTGTCAGTGGGGCTAGTGGGAAATTGCGCGGACGTTATTCCGGAGCTGGCCGCGCGCGGCGTCGTGCCGGACATTCTCACAGATCAAACTTCGGCGCATGATCCGCTGAATGGATATGTGCCAAACGGCATGACTTTGGCAGAAGCGCTTGAGCTGCGAAAAAATGACCCCAAGACTTATCAGGAAAAGTCGCTCGACGCGATTGCCGCTCACGTCGAAGGCATGCTGCGCCTACAGAAGATGGGATCGGTCGCCTTCGATTACGGCAACAACATCCGCACCTTTGCGTTTCAGCGCGGCGTGAAGAATGCCTACGACTTTCCCGGATTCGTGCCAGAGTATATTCGTCCGCTATTTTGCGAAGGGCGCGGGCCGTTCCGCTGGGTGGCGTTGTCGGGCGAGGCGTCGGACATTCACGTAACCGACGATTTAGTTTTGGAACTGTTTCCCGAGAACCACATTTTGCGCCGCTGGATCGATCTGGCGCGGAAGCGCATCAAGTTTCAGGGATTGCCCGCTCGCATTTGCTGGTTGGGATACGGCGAGCGCGCGCAGTTTGGGATGGCGATAAATGACCTTGTGAAGAAAGGGAAGATCAAGGCTCCGATTGTTATAGGCCGCGATCACCTCGATTGCGGCTCAGTGGCTTCTCCATTCCGCGAGACCGAGAGCATGAAAGACGGCTCCGACGCAGTTGCCGACTGGCCTCTGCTGAATGCGCTGCTGAACACCGCAGCGGGCGCGTCGTGGGTCTCGATTCACAACGGCGGCGGCGTGGGGATTGGGTACTCACTGCATGCCGGGCAGGTCACGGTTGCTGACGGGACTGACGAGATGGCTAAGCGTATCGAGCGTGTGTTGACGACGGATCCCGGCATGGGCGTGATTCGGCACGTGGACGCAGGCTATGAGGAGGCTAAGGAGTTTGCGCGGAAGAACGGCGTGAAGGTGCCGATACCACTTTAAGAGGGACGAGAAGGTAAGGCGGTACATACTGGGTATCACCGAGCCACCATCCTGAGATAATCCCCCGGACGCAAGATCGCAATTCCCTGAATCTTCTTGCCGAAGTAAGCCCGGAAATGTCGAACATCACCCGTTACCAAGTGAGTAGCCCGAGCTTCGATGGCTGCTAGGAAGATCGGCACGTCTTTTTCGGGCAGGAGATTCCGGGAGGAGGGCAGGTTTGTCCCGCTTCAAACAGTTGAAGCGACCCAGACAGCTCGGTAAGCCGCGTCCACTGATCTTCACTTGCGAGGTTGATCCTTGCTTCCTGTAATGCGTAGCGGGAACTACAAAGCGTCGCGTTCCTGAGTTTCCAGAGCAGGAGAAGCCGCGCGTCGATCTTGTACGCGGCAGAAAACAGAACGTTGGCGTCGAGAAACAGCCGGTCCATTTATTCAGGTCGCAGATGTTGGATCGAGTCAGGATCGAGGCCCAGCTTACGCACTTCTTTCCGGGCCCGCCGGTAATCGGCCTGGTCGACAGCGTTGGATAGCAGGAATTCCGCTTTACGCTGCGGAGTGTACCGTTCCACGGGAACAACCATCGCGGGCCGAATAAGGATACCGTCGTCCCTTTCCTCGGCGATGACGATGCTGCCTTCTTCAATGCCGAAGCGTTTTCGGAGTTTTGCGGGTACGACGATCGCCCCGCGCTTTCCGACTCTGGCCGATTGCATGGTCTCAATCCTCTATGTCCGGATATCTGATTATATAGAATGCCAGACATTCGGGCAACCGGGAAGATTCTATGTTCGGCCCACTGCTAAACTGCTTGAACGTGGCTCCATCCCGAAAAGCAAACAAGGAAATCGTTTTGCCAATGCTCTTGGCCAACATCGGCCAACTGCTGACGCTCCAGTCTTCTTCGAGCAAGACCGGACCGCGTCGTGGCCCCGATCTGAAAGAACTCACCGTCATCGAAGATGCGGCAGTGCTCTGCCTTGGCGGCAAGATCGTTTCGGTCGGCACCACCAAAGATGCCTTGCGCGATCCCTGGCTGAAGAAGAACCGAAAGAAAATCATCGAGATTGACTGCGCCGGCAAAGTTGTTCTCCCCGGCTTCGTCGATTCGCACACCCATCCTGTTTTCATCAGCCCTCGTCTCGTGGATTTTGAGAAACGCATCGAAGGCGCTTCCTACGAAGAGATCGCCAAAGCCGGCGGCGGCATCCGGTCAAGTTTGAAGGACGTGCGCAGCGCGACCAAGCGGGTTCTGGAGAATAAAGTTCTTGCCGCGCTGCACCACATGGCAGCACACGGCACAACAACGGTCGAAGCCAAGTCGGGCTACGGACTGACAGTCAAGTCGGAACTGAAATCTCTTGAGGCGATTCGCGGCGCGGCTTCCCGATGGCCCGGGACTGTCATTGCTACCCTGCTGGGAGCGCATGCCGTCCCAAAAGAATTTCAGGGCCGCGCAAAAGAATATGTTGAGCTCGTGTGCAAGAAGATGATTCCGCAGGCAGCGAAGCGGAAGCTCGCCAAGTTCGTCGACGTTTTCTGCGACCAGGGGGCGTTTACCGCGGAAGAGACCGAGCGGATTTTTGCAGCCGCGGAACAGCACGGCCTCAGCGTTCGGGGTCACATGTGTCAGCTCACTGAGACCGTTTTGAAGCCATTTCTGCGCTTCAATCCAGCGTCGTTCGATCATATGGATCACGTGAGCGACAACGACATTGTGCACCTCGCCAAACATGACACGGTTGCAACGCTGGTGCCCGGAGCAAATTATTTTCTGGGGTGAAAGAATATCCGCGGGCGCGCAAGTTGATTGACGCGGGCGTCCCGGTTGCGCTGGCGACAGATTACAATCCCGGCACTTCGCCAACCCTGAGCATGCCGATGGCGATGTCGCTGGCCTGCACGCACATGAATATGTCGCCCGCGGAAGCGATCGCGGCCGCTACGATTAACGGCGCGTGGGCGCTGCGCGTTGCGGACCGAAAGGGATCAATAGAACCGGGTAAAGATGCTGATCTGGCAGTGTTCGCGATTGAAGATTACCGCGAGGTTCCGTACTGGTTTGGTGTCAACCGATGCGCAGTGACGGTGCTGAACGGGATCGTGGCATGTCGGCAATGAACTCTCACGACGCTGCTTCCGCTGCGCCCGTTGAGGGAACTCGCCGCCATTGCTATAATCGAAAACGTTCCGCACGTGAGTTGGTTCATTCGACTGGCAATCCCGCAACAATCGGCGTGAAGCGAGCCATCCTCGCAGCCCTCGTTGGGTGCGGGTTTCGAAATGTGGCCAGGTAGCTCAGGTGGTAGAGCGC
>CAVXIO010000008.1:0-202278 GCA_963761915.1 uncultured Acidobacteriota bacterium | reverse complement strand
TGTTAACGAGCGAACACGCATAGCGCGCGAACTTCACGACACTTTGCTGCAAAGTTTTCACGGACTGTTGCTCCGCTTTCAAACGGTTTACAGCCTTCTTCCGTCGCGTCCGGATGAGGCAAGAGAAAAACTGGAAAAGGCGATCAACGCGGCCAGTCAGGCGATCATAGAAGGCCGGGATGCAGTGCAAGCGTTACGCTCGTCCACGGCCGAGATTAATGATCTTGCCGCGACCATAAAGACGTTCGGTGAAGAACTCACGGCCCGTGAAAGCAGCTCGATCCCTCCCGCCTTCCGCGTAGAGGTTGAAGGCAAGCCGCGGAATCTGCATCCGGCTCGGCGAGAGGAAGTTCACCGCATTGCTGCTGAGGCCTTGGGAAACGCCTTCCGGCACGCGCAGGCGCGGAAGATTGAAGTGGAAATTCGATATGAGGAACAGCAATTCCGCCTTCGCATCCGGGATGATGGGAAGGGCATCGATCCAGAAGTCCTTAGCGCAGGCAGGCGCGAGGGACATTTCGGCTTACATGGCATGAAGGAGCGTGCTGAAATCGCGGACGGCAAACTGGAGATCTGGAGTCGAGACGGGTCCGGCACAGAAATCGAGTTGACCATTCCCGCCACCAGCGCCTACGCGGCAGTCCGCCCTTCCGCCCAGTTCGCTCCGAAGTTCCTCGGCACGGCGACTGAGGTGGCATAAGAGATGATCGGATGGTGAGTGCAGGTCGTCCCCCAATTCGGATTCTCGTCGCTGACGACCACCCAGTTGTCCGCGAGGGACTTCGCGGGCTCATTGCTGTTCAACCGGACATCGTGGTCGTCGCCGAAGCGTCGAATGGACGCGAAGCCATCCAGCAATTTCGTATTCATCGCCCTGACGTCACAGTGATGGACTTGCAGATGCCCGAGATGGATGGTGTCGACGCGGTTTCGTCGATCCGTGTCGAGTTCCCCGGCGCAAAAATTATCATGCTGACGACCTACGCCGGTGACGTACAGATTTTCCGCGCTCTCAAAGCCGGAGCGCAGGGCTACCTCCTGAAAGCTGTAATGCATAAGGAACTGCCGGACAACATCCGCGCGGTTTATGCGGGACGCAAGGTTATGGCTCCGGAGGCAGCCGCCCAGGTTGCTGAGCACAGCGGCGAAGAAACCTTGACACCCAAGGAACTGGAAGTTCTGCGGTTGATCGCCGCGGGCAATGCCAACAAAGAGATCGGGGTACACCTCTCGATTTCGGAAGAATCGGTCAAGAGCCGCGTAAAGAACATCCTTGACAAGTTGGGGGCACGCGACCGGACCCATGCCGTCACCGTCGGACTGAAGCGCGGAATCATCGAACTGTAATCCCTCGAAAGAGTGAAGATCCAGCCTTTTATTAGGGTTTCGACTCCCTCACCGATCGGCTATGTTCGAGGAGCGGAGTTGGGGTGCAGCGCCTATATTCGACTTTCGCCCGTGGATGGCCTGGGATGGGACTATTGTGCCTCCGGGTGACTGCGGCAATTACCGCTTTCCATTTCAGCGGAAGCGCTTTGGCTTTGAATTGGTCCTTGTTGACGACGATGACCGAGGGCGCTGCTGCCTTGCTCCTTTGCGCCGGTCTGTGGACGCCGATTGCGGGCAGCATGATGGCTGGTGTCGCAGTTTGGACCGCATTTTCTCGAACCGGCGATCCTTGGGTCCTAATGCTGCTGGCCGCGGTGGGCGTTGCGCTCGCTATGCTCGGGCCTGGTGCCTGGTCGATCGATGCCCTCCTGTTCGGAAGAAGACGAGTGATTCTCTGATCGAAGAAGCTGCATCCCACGCCCGTTTGCAGGGGAACGACGTACGCGAGCTATAGAAAGCGGGGGGTATGTCTACGGCAACGATAATCGGCTCAGGACCGAACGGACTCTCAGCCGCAATTGTCCTTGCAGCATCGGGCGTAAGGACGACCGTACTAGAACGTAATGGGCAGATTGGTGGTGGCTGTTCAACCGCCGAGATCACACAGCCTGGTTTTCTTCACGACCTGGGCTCTTCGACATACCCCCTGGGCGCTGCAAGCCCTTTCTATGGTTCTCTTCCCTTCACCATTCCTTGGATTCAACCGCACGCGGCATTCGCTCACCCGTTGGATGACGGGACCGCGGTCGTGCTTGAACACTCGATTGAAGAAACAATCGACCAACTGGATGCATGTGACCGCAAAGCATACCGATCACTGATAGAACCCGTAGTTTCTAACTTCGCTGCTTTGGTCGAAGAAATTCTCGGCCCCGTTCTTCATATCCCCAGAAGTCCGTTCGTGCTGGCGCGTTTTGGCCTATCCGCTCTGTTGCCGGCGCTGTCGTTGGCTCGTTCCCACTTTGCTGGAGAACGGGCTCGATCCCTCTTTGCTGGCGTCTCAACGCATTCCATCCTCCCCTTAGAAACTACCGCTTCAGCTGCTGTTGGCTTGACGATGATAGCCGCTGGACACACGAGAGGTTGGCCGATCCTGCGTGGCGGTGCGCAGTCTCTCACGGATGCCCTGGTCCGACATTTAGAGGATCTCGGAGGCCGAGTTGAAACCGGTCGTGAAGTAACCGAGCTACCTTTGTCCGACCTCGTCCTCGCAGACATCACCCCGCGCCAACTCCTTCGCATCGCCGGTTCCCATCTATCCACTGACTATCGAAAGCAACTGGAGCGATTTCGGTATGGACCCGGTGCTTTCAAGATTGACTACGCACTGAATGCAGCGATTCCGTGGACCGCTCGCGAATGTCTGCGGGCCGCCACCGTACACATCGGAGGCTCTCTCGAAGAGATTGCTCAGGCTGAAAGGACCCTTTCACCCAACAAACCATTCGTTCTGCTCGGCCAGCCATCGCTCTTCGACTCCAGTCGAGCTTCCTCTGGTCGACATACCGCTTGGGCCTACTGTCATGTTCCTAACGGCAGCACCGAAGACTACACCGAATCCATTGAGCGCCAAATCGTACGCTTCGCTCCCGAATTCCGCGATTGCATTCTGTCCCGTTCCGTCTCTACACCCAAAGATCTGGAGAGTTGGAATTCAAATCTAGTCGGCGGCGATATCTTGGGGGGAGCAATGAATGTCCGCCAGCTACTGTTTCGTCCTACACGGTCGTTGTATCGCACCTCGCGTTCGGGACTCTATCTTTGCGGAGCATCAACGCCCCCAGGTGGCGGCGTTCATGGAATGTGTGGATTTCATGCAGCCAAGATGGCCCTCAAGGATCTCAACATTTAGTTCGATTTTCTGTCGGTCATTTCGCTTTGGCACAGGGGAGTCCGTGGGGGGATATCGTACGAGAGTCTGGCTCCGGAAAACATAGTGACCAGGGGTGTCAGGCCTGAATCGCCTTCCCCTGTTCGCGCGCCGCGGCGGCCAACTGCAGCGGACTTACGCTCCGAGACCTTGAATCTAGCAATGTCCTAGTCGCGTGGAGAGCGATACAGAACCCGTCGCATAAGTTGACCCTTCAGTGTTATACCCACAGTGTCAGCGAGGATCGCATGGCTGCGGCAGTGGCAATGCTGACTGCGATTTTCAGCCACGCCGCAGACAGAAGCGGACTGAAAGCGGACTGAGCGAAAGGCACTTCGAGTTTAAGTCCTTACAGAGTGAAGAATGGACCCCCGAAATTTCGCAATGGTGTGTGATGCAATTGTCAACTTAACGAAAGCGCCAACGCTGGACGGGCTGTTCTCCCCATCGCCAGACCTGAAGACTGTCTCATACCTGCCCACCATTCCAGTCCGCATCAGGAAGTAGAGGGTGATTCCGCTAGAACGGATTCCGGTAGAGTGTCGGGCTGACCTGCAGTAATCCGCCCTGGACGGAGGAACGAAGACTTGCCGACTGAGAATTTGCTGATCAAGTGGCGAAGTCACGCTGGCTGCGAATTCAATTTGTCAAACCATGTGTTTGCTCTTACACTTCCTGAGGTCCCCCAGTCAGCGGGGGCTTGATCGCCCCGTCGATTCCGGATTCGTTCCGTGCATTGAAAGCAAAAGAACTGGCGGAGAGAGTGGGATTCGAACCCACGTTACCCTTTCGAGTAAACACGCTTTCCAAGCGTGCGCCTTCAGCCACTCGGCCATCTCTCCGCGGCTCAAAACTTGGAAGGTCGACAGTTCCGGAAGCTACCACGTCAGCCGAGTCGGTTCGAGCGTATCCAACTTAGGCTCGTTTCATTCTATGGGCATGTGCGTGTGAGCGCAACCCGATGGGTCTGGCTGGTCACGAAACAGTCGCGTATGCGTAACAACGGCAGCGCAATGCTTCTAGTGACGCGACGGTCAGGGAGAAGAGAGAATGGCTAGGAGGACTTCTGCGGCGGGATTGAGTTTGGGGCTTCCAGATTCGGGGAAGCGTCCGGCACGGTCGCATTGGATGCTCCGGCGCTGGCAGCCGAAGCGTTGACTGCATTGGGAGTCTGCGTCGACGTAGGAATCGGCGGTGGCTTCACGCCATCGACGACGTGGTGGCTCAGGCAATAGAGCGCGAGCTCCAGGCGGTCCGCGACACCCAGCTTGTCATACACCTTGCGCAGGTAATTCTTTACAACTTGCTCGGTCGTGCCCACGCGGATCGCAATTTCTTTATTCTTCATGCCCTGCGTTACGCAAGAAACTATCAGCGTTTCTTTGGGCGTGAGCTGAACTTTCGGGCGCGCTCCGGAAGGACGCAGGTTGTGTCCGCGGTAGGCTTCCATCAACCAATGAATGGCCTGGTTTTCGAGCCAGGGTTCACCCGAGGCCACCTTGCGGAGACATTCGACCAGTAGTTCCGGTTCCACTTCGCGCGACAGAATTCCGTGCGCTCCACGGCGGAATAGATCGAGCGTAAGCTGTTCGTCCGATGCGGGGGTGACCACAACGATTTTGAGCTGCGGCGCCTGACGCAGGAGTTCGGTCACCGCTTCGACCGGATTGGGCGCGAGCGCCGCCTCAAAGATGAGTACGTCTGCAGAAAACTTGGTCACGGCAGATTGGGTTTGGGACAGCGTCTCAGCTTGGCCGACGACGCGAATGTCGTCTTCAAGCGCGAAAATCTTGCGCAGCCCGGCGCGGAAAATGGCCTGGGTATCGGCCACGATCACGCGGATCAGCTGGCCAGTGGCGCTGTTCCCGTGAACGCCGTGATTTTCTCCCACGCTAACTGAAGTGCCCGCCATCAGGTTTTTGCACCTATGCCCGTTCGAAATGATATTCGTCAATCACCACGCCGACGCCTCGTCGACCCTGATCTTCAAAGCTGCGGACTACACGGCCATGGCAGTCAATCTGCACGTTGCGCCGCAAACCCACAACTTCTCCGGGAAGCATAATTGTGAAATCCACCATCGAACCCACCGGCACGTCGCGATCCATGGCGAACAGCACACCGTTGGCGGAGATGTTTTGCGTCTCCGCGGCGCAAGCGCCGCCTTGCGCCATCACTTCCACCGCAAGATGCAAGGGAAAGCGCGGCGCACTTTGCATTGCTGCATAGTGCTTACCCTCCACCTGCTGCGGAATCGCCAGTTCCTTCTCTGCCTCGGCTGCCACGACTCGGTGAACCTTTCTTCCAACTTTCAGTGACTCAGAGGCAGCGTACACCCAGGAATCAGGTGTGCAAAGTTACTGAAGTCATGGAACGGAAGGGTGCTAACTGCTTGCAGGTGAGTGGATTAGAGGGCATTTACGATGCGTGGAAGATTCCGCACCAAGGTATTCTCGCGGCCGGGACATGAAATGGAATCACGAAAATAATCGCGCTAGAACTTGGTCACTTCGGTGAATCGCTGAAGCGGAAATTTCGCATTCCTGAATCCGCGGGACAGACGATACCCTCGATCAGAAACGGAGCGGCAGCTACTCTGAAGACTTATCGCTAGCAACCTTGCGGCTGGTGTGTTTGATCCACTTTGCGAATAGCTCCGTGTCAGGGTCGCCGGCTTCCGCCAGATCTTCGGCATTCTTGAATTCATCGAGAGCCAGCAAGAACTTACCCCTGTCGTACAGAATTTCTCCGATATGAAAATGAGCTCGTGCGGCTAGCGGGCGCTCCAGCGGCCCGCCGACTGCCTGTTGGTACAGCTTCAGAGATTGATCGTGCCGCCCGAGGAGTCCGTGAGCCTGAGCCTCTCGGTAGGAAAGTTCAGCCTTCTCCTCTGCGGAAATATCTTCAGCCTTGAGACCGACCGCAATGGACAATGGCTCGATACCCTGCCCGAGAACTATCAGGTTGGCGATCAGCCGAAGTTGAACCCCTCGCCTGAACTGAATGTACTCGCTGGAGCCCAAGAGGTCTTCGTACTTCTTAAGCAGCATCCTGAACTCTTGCGCTGCCAGATCAAACTTACTCTCGCTTTCGTGAACGCACGCCAACGAAAACTCCGCGTAAGGCCGACTTGGACTCTCCTCTGGCAGGAGCCTTATCGCTTCCGCAGCCGCCTCAGCCGCTTTGTCGAAACGACCGAGGTCGCGATAAGAAAGAGACTCGCCCAGAAGGATTGAACTCACGTCCGCTGCGTCCGTGGCACCCGCCCGAAGATTCTCAAATTCTGCTAGGGCTTCGGCAGGACGCCCCGACTCACGAAGCGCGTCTATCTCACGATATCGATTCCAATCAATCATGTCCCCCTAAAACTTGGTCACTTCAGTGAAATTGAAGTCTCGGACTTTCATCGCAGGGACAACCATGTCAAACGACTCTTCGCCGCTGGAGCGAAGAGGCACGCTCATGGCCTCGACATTCGAGAGCATGTGGATAAGGCTCTCGTTGAAACGGAAATTGCGGATTCCTTGTTTTACTCGTCCGTTCTCGACTAGGAATGTGCCGTCGCGGGTCATTCCTGTAACAATTTTTTCGTAGGGATCGACTTCGCGGATGTACCAGAGCCTCGTCACCAAAACACCGCGCTCGGTGGATGCAATCATCTTCGCGAGGGTTTGCGGATCCTGCGGCGCGGCGAAAACAATGTTGAGGGGCATCTCGCCCATTTCGTTAGGCAGCGGGAATCCGTGGCCGGTGGGTTCGATCGGCCCTGCCTTATCTTTCTGTTCGGAACGCTTCATGCGCTCAGCGGTAGCGCGAGCATAGACCACGCGCTTGGCCACTCCGTTTTCGACCAGCGGCACCCGCAAGCGGCGCATACCTTCGCCATCGAAGGGCGATCCGCTTTGCAGTGGATGCGTAACGTCATCCCAGATAGTAATGTTCTCACCGAAAAGTTTGCTGCCGACGCGGCCAGTAAGGAAGGAGCGCTGATCGAGAATCGCCATGCCGGAGTAATCCCAGAACATGAAGCCGACGATATCGAGCGCGGCGGAAGGCTCGAGAATCACGGTGTACTTCCCGGCTGGAATCTCCGCCGGATGCACTGCGTCAATCGCCTTTTTCGCGGCAATTTCGGCCATGCCAAGGGGATCGAGGTTCGTGAGGTCGGGCGAGTTGGCTTTTTGCCATCCGGAAGAATCCGCGCCCAACATGGTGATGGAGACCTCCGCCAGAGTCTGAGTGTGCCAGTTACTCAAGCCGCGTGAATTGAAGATACCCTCGACAGATTCGGAACTGGAAAAGATTCCAGCCGTCGTGAGCTTGTGCTTCTCCGCGACGCTGACGATCTTCTTCACGCCTTCGGCGCGACCCTGGGGAGTGATGGCCGCTGTCTCTGCGAAGTAACGCGAAGGAACCGGTGTGGCGCGAACGCTCTGGTCCGCGCCGCCGGCAGCTTCGCGACTGTCAGGCATGGGCAGCAAATCCGTATCAGGATGCTGGACTTTGGCCAGCGCCTCCGAGGATTCGACGACGCGCCGCAAGCTGTCGTCATCAAACTTATTGGTGGTGGCGCGGGCCGTGCGTCCGCCAAATGCCGTGCGCACCGAGACAACATGGTTCTCGTCTTCAACGTTCTGATGGATGGTGTTATTGGCAAACCGCGTAAGCGCGAAGCGGCCGCCAGAGAACAGCACTTCAACCTCGTCAGCGGATGAGAGTTTTCTGATGCGGTCGAAGATGTCGGCAGCGCGCTCCTTAGTCAGCATCGGTTAGTTCAGAATTTCCAAGTTCTTGCTTTTCTCTGTGTCTCTGTGACTCTGTGGTGAACTAACTTCCCTTGTACGCGCTTCCTACCTTAACGCCACGAAAGCGTGACGGCGCAGCGCCGTGGCCCGTGCCCATCACCTGTTGCGGCTGGCCTTTGCCGCAATTCGGCGTGCCCCAAAGCATCCACTCGTCGCGCGAGCAAATTGCGTCCAGCGAATTCCAGAACTCGGTCGTGATCCCCGAATACGATGGATTTTTCACCATGCGCACACGCTTGCCGTGCTTGATCTCCCAGCCAATCTCGCATCCGAATTGAAAGTTGTAACGCCGGTCGTCGATCGACCAGGAGCGGTTGGTCTGCATGAGAATGCCGTGATCGGTGGAAGAGATCAGTTGCTCCAGCGTGAGCGGCTTCTTGCCCGGCAGCAGGCTGATGTTGGTCATGCGAATCATGGGCAGACGATTCCAACCTTCAGCTCGCAACGTTCCACCGGAACGATTCTCGCCGATCGTGTGCGCGGTCTCGCGCGAGCTGAGATATCCGGTGAATAATCCGTTGGTAATAATTGGCGTGCACTGCGCGGGGACGCCTTCGTCGTCGAAGCCGAAAGTTCCGAGGCCCGGACCGTGCTCCTGGCGCGCATCGGCGACGACGTTCACCATCTCGCTGCCGTAACGAAGAGTTCTCAGCTTGTCGAGTGTCAGAAACGATGTGCCGGCAAAGTTCGCCTCCATGCCCAGCACACGATCGAGTTCGATGGGATGCCCGATGGATTCGTGAATCTGCAATCCAAGTTGCGAGCTGTCAAGAATGAGGTCGAACGTGCCTTCCGGGCATTGATCGACGTGATGCAGCGCAACCGCCTCTTCCGCGATACGGCGGGCATTCTGCACCAACTTCAACTCGTCGATTAATTCGTAGCCTTTATTCTGCCACTGCCCGCCATAGGAATTCGGGTAAGAGCGTTTCTGAATCTCGTTTCCCGCGAACGCATAGGCCGTGTAACCAGCGCCGGCGGAGTACTTCGTCTGATGGATGTCGGCTCCTTCCGACGATAGAAACCATTGTTCCTCGCGATTGAAGTTGAGACCGGTTTCAGCCAGTGTGACGCCCGGAACGGCGCGCAACTCAGAATCGATCTTCAGCAGCAAGTCAATATTTTGTTCGACTGAAATCGTGAACGGATCGATGGCGTGCGGGGTGGTCCACTCCGCGGTCACCGCCTTCTCCGCAGCGAGACGGATGTCATGCCGCTTCACTTGCGCCGAAGCGCGGGCAATTTCAACCGCCCGCGCAGCCGTAGCTTCAACTCCGGAACGCGACAGCTCTTCAGAGGCCGCGAATCCCCAGGCGCCATCGGTAATTACGCGCACGCTCATGCCCACGGACTCTGCATCAGACGCGCTGCCGACTTTGCCATTCTTCGTACCCAGAGCGCGGCTTCTCTGACTGACGATGCGCGCATCGGCATAGCTCGCGCCACGCATCGTGGCGAGATTCAAAGCCCAGTTGGCGATTTGCTTCATGCGGAAACTCGATTTTACACGGACGAAGGCAATCTTATCGGAGAGCAGAGTCTCTAGGGCGTGGCTTGTGCAAGGTCCATCGCCTGCCTCACCGCCAGTAATTGCTTCAACACCTCGCGCAGCTTGGTAGACTCCAGCGCATTCGCTCCATCAGATTTCGCCACTTTCGGATTATCGTGCACTTCCAGGAAGACTCCATCCACGCCAGCAGCGACCGCCGCACGCGCAAGTACTGGAATGAACTCGGGCTGCCCGCCGCTGACAGCGGGGCCGCCATCATCAGCCTGCGCGGAAGGGAGTTGTACAGAGTGCGTCGCGTCGAAAACCACGGGAGCAAACTTTCGCATGATGGCAAGCGAGCGCATGTCGACGACGAGGTTGTTGTAGCCGAAGCTGCTGCCCCGCTCCGTCAAAAAAATCTGCATATTGCCAGCTTCGCGGCATTTTTCCACCGTGTGCCGCATGTCCCAGGGCGAAACGAATTGTCCTTTCTTAATGTTGACGGGTCGCCCGCTGAGCGCCGCTGCCACCACGAGATCCGTCTGGCGGCACAGAAACGCCGGGATTTGCATTACGTCGACGACTTCCGCAACCTTGGCGACGTCCGCCACTTCGTGAACATCGGTGAGCACCGGCACACCGAGCTCGTTCTTTATCTTTTTAAGAATGCGCAGACCTTCCTTTATACCGGGTCCGCGAAAGCTTCGAATCGAAGTGCGATTGGCTTTGTCGTAGCTGGCTTTGAAGATGTACGGAAAACTCAGCGCCTTGGTGACGCCCTTAATGATCTCGGCCATGCGAATGGCATGCTCTTCGCTCTCAATCACGCAAGGGCCGGCGATAAGAAATAAATTGCCTGAACCAATGCGGACGTCGCCGACTTGGAAGGAAGTGGACAACAATCTCACCAGGAATCATTTCACCACAGAGACACAGAGCCACAGAGAAACCAACCTCATTAGTTTTGTCTTCTCTGTGTCTCTTTGATTCTGTGGTGAATCTAAACTTTTCGTTGCTATCTTCTCGCAACTTTTTCCGGACGATGAAACATTTCTACCGCCGCAACTTCCTTCTCTGTCCGCCGTTTCGAACCGTGCCTGTAGGCCGCCGCAATAAAGCTACTGAACAACGGATGAGGCTCCAGCGGCTTGGACTTGAACTCGGGATGGAACTGGCAGCCAATGAAATGCGGATGATCCGGCAATTCAATCATCTCAACGTAGGTGCCGTCGGGGGTTGAGCCCGAGATGCGCAACCCAGCCGCTACCATCGGCTCTTCGTATTCGCGATTGAATTCGTAGCGATGGCGGTGGCGCTCGCTGATCTCGAGCTTACCGTAAATCTTGTGAGCCAGCGTGTCGGGCTCAATCTTGCAAGTCCAGGCGCCCAAACGCATCGTGCCGCCCAGTTCTTCCACACCGCGCAACTCGCGCAATTTGTAGATCACGCGATGCGGCGTCGCTGGATCGAACTCGCTCGAGTTCGCATCCGCAAGTCCAACCACGTCGCGCGCAAACTCTACACAAGCGGTCTGCATTCCAAGGCAAATGCCAAAGTAGGGAACCTTTTTCTCGCGCGCGTAACGGATCGCAATTAGCATTCCTTCGATACCGCGCTTGCCAAACCCGCCAGGCACCAGAATTCCGTCATAACCCTCAAGCTGCGCGTCGTTACTTCCATCGCCGGTTTCCAGCCCTTCGGCTTCAATCCAATTCAACTGCAATTTCAGATTGTGCGCCAACGCTCCATGCACCAGCGCCTCTTTCAGAGACTTGTACGAATCTTCATACTCCACATATTTGCCGACGATCCCAATCGTGACCGTATCTTTCGGGTTGTAAACGCGGTGCACAATGTCTTCCCACTTCGAAATGTCGCGGTCCTTCGCCTCCATGTGCAGATATTTCAGAACCAACGTGTCCACACCTTCGTTGGCGAATACCAACGGCACCTCGTAGACGGAAGCCACGTCCTTTGCAGTGATAACCGCTTCTTCCTGCACGTTGCAAAAAAGCGCAATCTTCGACTTCAAGTCTTTTGCAAGAAAGCGATCGGTTCGGCACAGCAAAATGTCAGGCTGAATTCCAATGCTGAGCAACTCTTTCACCGAGTGCTGCGTAGGCTTCGTTTTCAGTTCCTGCGCAGCGGCGATGAACGGTACCAGCGTCACGTGGACGAACAGCGTATCCTCGCGGCCAAGTTCCTGGCGCATCTGGCGGATCGCTTCCATGAAGGGCAGCGATTCGATGTCGCCCACCGTGCCGCCGATTTCGACAATCGCCACGTCGACATCCTGCGCCACTTTCTTCATCGCGGCTTTGATTTCATTGGTCACGTGCGGAATGACCTGCACTGTCTTGCCGAGGTAATCGCCTCGACGTTCTTTGGCGATGATCTGCTCGTAAAGGCGGCCCGTGGTCCAGTTATTGTCGCGAGAAAGTTTGGCGTGAGTGAAGCGCTCGTAGTGGCCGAGATCAAGATCGGTTTCGGCGCCGTCGTCGGTCACAAAAACTTCGCCATGCTGAAACGGCGACATTGTCCCCGGGTCGACGTTCAGATAAGGATCAAACTTCATCAGGTTAACTTTCAACCCGCGGCTTTCCAGCAGGCAGCCGATGGAAGCCGCGGCCAATCCCTTGCCCAGGGAAGACACAACTCCGCCCGTCACAAAGATGTACTTTGCTGGCATCTCTTCCTCGCTCTAAATTGTGTTTGAAAGATTGTGCAGGTGGGGTGCACGATCAATTATGACAGAAGAGGCCTGTGGAAACAAACAGAAGGATCGCTGAGTTTTGGAGGATGTTCATGTGGGGACGGTCACCCTCGGCTGTCCGTCGGGCGAAGCTCAATGCTTTCTTCGTCGCAGTCGGCAAAACGGAGATACGACTAAGCATCCACGCGCGTTGACTATCCAGCGGATGTGGGCGAGAATGAATTTAGGACTTCCTTGATCCCGACACGTCGGGCTTTAGTTTTTCCGCATTGATCGTGGGCCTGTGGCGCAGCTGGGAGCGCGCTTCCATGGCATGGAAGAGGTCGTCGGTTCGATCCCGACCAGGTCCACCAGTTCCGTCAACCACTTTAGGTACGATACGCGTGCGACGGAAGCATCTGTCTCGCGGCTGAACTCCAACTTTCCCTCCTTTTTAGTTGGGACTCGCTTCCACGCGAGCGTGATAACCCTTGCGTGCCTGGACCTGCAACCGTTTGCCATTTTTCTCGGCGACAATGTTGATCGTTCGATAGGTTCCGTTCGCCTGGAAATCGGCGGGTTTATAAGCCACGAAGTAGCGGCTCCGGATCAAATCCCGAAGTTTACCGAAGTCCTTGCCCAAGGTCGACATATCCCCCGGAAACATTGCCTCTCCTCCGCTGCGTTCCGCCAGTGCCCCCAATACCCTGTCGGCATCCGTCTTGTCGCCAATGTCTTCTCTCGCACTGATGCTGTAGACGGTGACGCCCGTTCTTTCGGCCACCTGGATGCTCTGTTTCAGACTGCTGTGGCTGGAATTGTCTTCGCCGTCGCTCAGTATCACAAGAACCCTTGCGACTCTCTCATCGTCGGGATATTCTGCCAGCTTCCAACACGCGAATGAAACCGCATCGAAAAGAGCGGTTCCTCCTCCGTTCGTAAGATTCTCGATTCCCTTTCCCAGTTCCCTCGGGTCTGGACTGAAATCCTGGGTAACGGTGATGTCGCTGGCAAAACCTGCGACAAATCCGAGATCGGACGGGCTACTCAGCATGCGCTCGACGAACTTGGCCGCGGCGTGTTTTTCAAATGAAAACCGGTCGCGGACGGAACCGCTCGTATCAATCAGCAAAGCCAGTCGCAAAGGCAGCTTTGAGCCCGGGGAAAACTGGAGCACCTTTACGGGAGGCTTGCGGTCATCGAGAATCTTAATGTCGGACGACTCCAAGTCATTGACCATATGTCCATGGCTGCTGACGGAGAAAAATAGCGCCACATCGTCCACACTCTGGCGAATGGTGTAGACCCCAGCGGGATGGATTGAAGAAGCCGGGGATGGATTCAGTGCTGCGCCCCTGGTAGCTGTGTTGGCCTCGGCGACGGCGCCGCAGTCCTCGCAGGCTCCGCCATCGGATTCATTACCCAATGCATTCAGTTGCGTCTTCAATCTCTCATTGTTGGGGAAGGTCTGTGGCCGCAGAGAAGCGACCATGGTGGTTGCTCCCTGCGGACTGCCAGCGGCCGCGGCTCGAACTATCTTGTTATGAGCAAGAGCAGCCAGGTTCTGCCTGGCGACGGGAGCGAACGCATTGGAAGGGTCTTCGCTTAGAAAGAAGTTCAGTTCGCGCTCCATGGTTTCGAAATCGTTGAGAGCCATGGCTGCGGCGGCAGCGACGCAGTGGACATTCGCCAGGCCTTTATGGTCGAGCGTATGTACGTGCTGTACCGTTTCCAAGACTTGCTGGTACTGATGGTTTCCGTTCTGTGCGTAGGCTAGAGTAGAGAGGATTCTAGCGTCCTGGGGAAGCAAGGAAGCGGCTTTCTCCAGCTCCGGTTGTGCCGTCGCAAAATCTTGGCGAGACAATGCCAGTTGGCCGAGGTGCAGGAACGATCCGGGATACTTGCTGTCAAGCTTCGCGGCCGTTTCGAACTCGCTTTTGGCGCGACCCGTATCCTCCTGATCGACATAGGCGAGCCCGAGACCGACATGGGCCGAAACAAACTTGGGATAGTCCCTGATCGCCTTTTGCAGATACTTGATCGCTTCCTTCGAGTTCTGTGCTTTCAATAAGGAGCTGGCGCGGTTGAACTCCTCCACGGCCTTATTGGGAGCGTCCAGGTCGAGGGCTGAAACAACACCGGACTCAACCCGCTCTTTATCAATTGCCCGTTGTCGTTCAGTTTCCTTCACCTGCCGGTTCTGCGTTTCGAGGTATATTTGCGCGAAGTCGACTTGTTCCATTAGGGAATCCGGACCTGCATTCGTGAAGGGTAGGCCCAGTATTTGTGCGAACGCAGAGATCCCGCAACATAGCCAGAAGGCAACGAACAGGGTTAGGGAGCGTTTAATGGCCCAGAACCATCGCAGATGAGGCGCAGAATGCATGAACGACTCCCTAACTGACGCGGACCCATGGCCAGAACGATCGAGGATCGTGGCGGGGTGGTTCGGTTGTCTCCGCCGAATTCACGCCGGGAAGATCTCTTGCAGACGCCTACCAACTACGGCCTGAAAGCTACGGGAGATCCCCCGCGCACCTTAATGAGATCAGCTACTAACAGCCAACAATTGTACACAACAAACCCAAGCCACTCTACAGAATTACGAAAGTGCCCGGCCTGCGTGCGGAGGAATGCTAGGCTGTTAGTGTGAACCGGCCACTAACTACTTTTGCATTCGCCCGCATAGCACCTCTTCTTCTGGTCTGGTCATTGCTTGGCTTGGCGACGCCTGGCTTGGCGCCTCGGGCTTCTGGAGCGACCTGGACCGTCCACTCTCAGCCCGCTCGACTGGTGAATGGCGCTCCCGTGTTATTCCAAATCAAGGCTCCAGAGAGGCTGGAATCGCTAAACGGAAACTGGCTTGGACATGAAGTTCCTTTCAGCTTCGATGCGACGAGGAAGACGTGGTATGCGCTGGCGGGTGTCAGCCTGGAAACCACGCCCGGGTCCTATGCACTTGAATTGACCGGCGAAACCGCTGCTGGAAAAGCACCCAGCAAGAAACTTTCGTTCACGCGCAAGTTTACTGTAGAGCGCGGCGAGTACCCCAAGACTTCAGTCAATCTCACGGTTGAGGGAAAATTCACCGAGCCCTCGCCCGAACAACAAGAACAAATCGCAGAAGGCGTAAAAATCAAGCAGGACTATCTGAGCCGCGTTACCCCAGCCCGTGAGTGGGCGGGACAATTCACCGCCCCCGCCAACGCCGCCATTTCCGACGTTTTCGGTTCGCAGCGGATTTTCAACGGCAAGGCACAGCGCCCACATCTCGGCCTCGATTACCGGGTTCCGACCGGAACCCCTGTGGCGGCCATGAATCAGGGAACCGTGCTCCTGGCGCGGTTCTTGTATTACGAAGGCAATTGCGTGGTAATCGACCACGGACAGGGACTCCTCACGCTCTACTTTCATCTTTCCGAATTCAAAGTGAACGAAGGCGAGCAGGTGAAACGCGGGCAGGAAATAGGCCTTAGCGGCGGCACCGGCCGCGCCACCGGCCCGCATCTCCACGTCGCCGTGCGATGGCAGGGAACTTATCTGGATCCAGCGAGCCTGATACGGCTGCGACTGCCGGAGGGCCCGACGATTAGCAATTAATATTCAGCGGCCAGGGAATCTCTAATTGCTAAGACTAACTGCCAATTGCCGGCCGCGCTTACGCGTTCCCGCGCGAAAGCCCACTCAACCCCTTCGCCGGGATGTCTCGCAGCACATCCTTTAAACTTTCTTTCATCTCGAGGTTGCGGATCAGGCGGTGCAGGTAATTCGGATGCACTCCCAGGATGCGAGCCGCGTCGGCATAGCTGCCTTGGGTCTGCTCCACGGCATCAAGAATCAGCTGCTTCTTCAACTCCTTGATCGCCGCGTGGTACTTCGCCTCGCTCATGTCCGGCGCTGGCGGACGCTCCAGCAGCGATTCCGGCAGATCCTCAGGCAGAATCATCTCCGAGGAACCCAGCACCAGCGCACGCTCGATTGCATTTTCCAGCTCCCGCACATTGCCCGGCCAATCGTAGTTCACCAGGCAGGAAAGGGCCTCGCGGGAGATCGGCCGGGCCTTCACCTTGCAGCGCTTGGCATGCTTCTGCACAAAATGACGCACCAGCATGGGAATATCTTCCCGGCGATCGCGCAGCGTGGGCATGGTGATCTTCAACACCGCCAGGCGATAATACAAGTCTTGGCGAAAGTCACCGTCGCGCACCGCCTGCTCCAGGTTGCAGTTGGTCGCGGCAATCAGGCGAATATCCACCTTGATCGGATGAGTGCCGCCTACACGTTCGAACTCCCGTTCCTGCAACACTCGCAAGAGCTTGACTTGCAACACAGGAGCGAGTTCGCCAATCTCGTCCAGAAACACCACGCCTCCATCGGCCACTTCCAGTCGGCCTTTCTTCTGCGATGCGGCTCCGGTGAATGCTCCACGCTCGTGGCCGAATAAATCGCTTTCCAGAAGCGTCTCCGGAATCGCAGCGCAATTAATCGCCACAAACGGTTTGCTTGCCCGGGGACTATTCCGGTGTACAGCACGCGCCGCCAATTCTTTGCCAGTTCCACTTTCGCCCTCGATCAACACTGTCGAATCAGTGGGCGAGGCCCGCTTGAGGAACTGGTAAACCTCCTTCATTCGTACGCCTTCCCCCACCAGGCTGCGTTCCTGGCTGATCTCCACCGTAAGGCGATCATTCTCCTGCTCCAGCCAGAGCAGCCGGCGAGCGTTCTCCAGGGCAATCGCTGAGATGCCCGCGATCGCCGTCAGCAATTGCAGGTGCTCTTCGTTCAGACGGTCGCTGAGAGTGTCGCTATCGAGATAAATGCAACCAATCACCCGCTGAAACACCGTCAATGGCACGCACAGCAGCGAGCGCACCTGCGATGCCGCCAGGCTCTCAACCTCCCGCAAATCTTCGCTCCCCGGCACGTCACTGCCTAGAATCGCAATCCCCTGCTCCAGCACCTGGCGGGCGATGGTGCGACTCACCTTCACCAACTGAGCCTGCCCAGCCCGCCGCATGCGGGCAAACATGGAATTGAACTGATGGCCCTCGCTGTCGGCGAGCAGGATTGCGCCGCGGCCAGCCGGAACCACCTCAAAAATCAAGTCCAGCAACTGCCCTTGCAGTTCGCTGAGATCGCGAATGGCATGCACGATCCGGCTGATCTTGAGCAGCGCGTTCAGATTGCGAGCCACGCGGGAGGTCGCAGGCAACTCGCGTAACAGCCGGTCCGGATGCAAATACACCACGTCCTTGGGATGGATAATGGTGGTTTCTGCAGTGAACTTCGCGTCTTCGAACTCCACACGGCCGGCCGGTGCCGGGGTCTCATCTTCCACAAGAAACAAGAACGAGGAATCGCCGGTTGCGATCTCATCCCCGTGGTGCAGCCACTGCTCTTCGACCCCGCTTCCGTTCACCAGAGTGCCATTGCGGCTTTCGAGGTCGCGCACCAGAAACCTTTCCTCTTGCCTGCTCAGGAGGCAATGTTTGCGCGAAACCGAGGGGTCCGCGATTGCAATCCCATTCGAGGCTTCTCGCCCGATGGTAATTTCGCCCTCGGAAAGAGGAATCGTCGAATCCTTTAACGGTCCGGAAAGCACTAGGAGTCTGGGACGCAAGCTGCCCACCTCGCGCCGCCCTTCATATCACAGTTTGGCTCTAAATTCATTCCCCAACTGAACTTGTTCCAATATCCGAACGGATAGCACGACTATCCGATCAGATAGGGAGACAGCATTCAGTGGGACTGACAGGCGCTGGAGAGCAAGCCGAGTGTGACGATAAACACCTTACCGAGAACGACTTGGAATCAACCCAGATTTCTTGCCATGCCTGCGCCGATTGGCACTCGGCATGCATTCGAGAGTGTGCTGCAGTGCTCGGCAAAAAGCGATGGGGGAAGCGCTTTTTGGAATAGTTCTTGCCGATCTTGCGCAATCAGGGATCCGAGGGGCCCCCTCATCGGATCCTTTGATTTTTTGGACGCTGCGAAATCTCTTCCTAGCTGGCGACGGCCTGGTCGCCCGCAATGGTGCCAACCGCGGCCACTGCGACCGCCGCCCCATCACGATACGCAACGCTGTTGCCGGAGATAGCGGGTACGCGTTCGCCCGGAACCAGAATCCCCACCAAATTCAAAGGATCGGCAGCCGACAAGGTGATCGTCCCCGACGCGGCGTCGAGCTTTCGCATGGCTCGCACTGACTCCACCGCAACCGGCAGCGCGAACTGCTCACCCAGAAATCCATCTACGAAACGCCCGCCGCGAATCTCGCCGCGATCCTCAAGCCGCCGAAAACCCGCCAGCAGTTCCCGCCACGGAGGCAGGTTCGCCTCCCGCGCCAGCACATCCCGAACGACAATGCCATAACGCCGCAGCAGCATCCAGCACGCCGCTTCCACCGCGCGCGGCCGCTCGACCACATCCTCGGCATGCAGCAGCGCCCAGCGCCCGGCATTGTGCCGTGGACGCGTCATGCGCCCGCTTCCCTGCCCCGCCCGCCGCTTGGGATCGATCAGCGACCTCAAATTGTCGAAGCCGTCGGCGGTCACCAGCCCGGCCGCCACCAGTTCCCAAAGCGCCGTCTCGATTTCCGCCTTCAGCTTCTCCGTGCCACGCACGATGTCAGCAAAAAAAGACGCGCCACGCTGCCGCAAGAAGTCGAGAACTCTCTGTGCTCCGTGGCTCAACCCATTATTTTCGGCAACTTCCGCGCCCGGATGCCGCGGCGTCATCCAGTCGGCATCTTCTCGAATGAAGAACGTGATGGGCGCCACGCTGGTGGGAATCACCCGCCGCTGGCGCGGAGCGGCACCATCCGCTCCACGATTCGCATTCGCATAATCCAGACTCGCCGGATGTGGCGACAATCTTCCCCAACCCACCGCTCCGGTCAGGCAAAGCTGGTCCAGCCATTTCGGATCGTAGTCGATAATACGACGGGCGAGCACCTGCCTCTCCCAAGCGTTCGCCGGAATTTCAAATCCCTGCAACTGCCGCAACACTTCGAGCGTGCCGCGCTCGCCGGAAACCTGCGTCCCCGGCGCCAGGTGTTGCCACTGCAACAGCCACGCATGAATTGCGCCGCAGTAACCGGCTCAATCTGCTTTCGCAGTGTTGCCACAGTTAAACGGTGAATGCGCGCCAGCAACCGCCGCTCACACCACTCTGTCTCGTGCTCGTGTGGAGCGGACCCGCCCTGAGCGACAGCCGAAGGGGCCCCCGCCGGCTGCGCAGTGCCACTGAACTGTCCTCGCAGAACAGTTCCGCCGGCTTCCATGCGAAGCAAAGCCCCTGAAATCTCGGATGCAGGAAGTCCCAACGTCTCTCCGAGTGAAGCCGCAGTGGTCGGCCCCAAGTGCGACATCCAGCCCGTAACCAGAGTCAACAAAGCATCGTCGCGAGTAGGAGCTGTAGTTTCAACATCCGCCAACACCGGCTCGAATGTTGCGTTGGGAAACAATACCGAAAAAGTCCGGGCGCGTTCCGCGGCAACCCAACAAATCCGGCCACCGGAGATAGCCCTCGCGGCCCGACCTTCGTTAGCCAATCGCTCAAAATAAAAGTTCCACTGCTGCGTTCCGAAATTGCGACCGCTCTCCGGCAGCGCGACGAGTGTGTGCAACACATCATGCAGTTCATCGGCATCGCGCACATCCGGCCAAGCCTCTTCCCTTACCTGCGCAATCGCTGCCGGATCAAGCCCTCCGACTTCTTCCAGCACCGATTCCGGCAGCATGCGCCGCATCTGCACCGCGCGTGCCCGCCGCTCCTCCAGCGGCGCGTCGTCTAGATAAGCATATGGATTCGCATTCAGAATCTCGTGCGAAAACTGCGATGGCACCGGCGTGTCGACCGCGATGCAACGAATCCGCCCGTCAGCCAGACCGCTCAACAAAGACTTCAGACCATCGATATCCATCGCCTCGGTGAGCACATCCTTCATCACTTCGCTCACCAGGGGATGATCGGGAATTTGCCGGTCGCCTTGAATGTTTTCAAAGCATGCCGCCGCGTCGGGAAATACCGAAGCCAATAAATCGTCAGACCGCATGCGCTGAATTTGCGGTGGAACCTTCTTTCCGTTTTGAAAGCGCAACAGTGCCAGCGCCCGGTTCGCATCCCACCGCCAACGAGTAGCGAAGATGGGAGAATCCAGAGCCGCCTGTTCCAGAATCGGCTGCACGGTCGCCGCTTGCAAGAAGTTGAAAACATCCGCCAATGGAAAACTATGCTGCTCAGCCAGCGCGATGTTCAGGCCATTATCGGTGGCCGCGGCCTGCAGTTCAAAGTTGAACCCAACGCAGAACCGCTTTCGTAGCGCCAATCCCCACGCCTTGTTGATGCGCCCGCCAAACGGCGCATGGATCACCAACTGCATGCCGCCACCTTCGTCGAAGAACCGCTCCGCAATCACCGTCGTCTGCGTTGGGACCGCGCCCAGAACTGCCCGCCCTTGCAAAATGTATTCGATCGCCTGCTCCGCGCCCGAATCATCGAGGCCGCATTCGTCCTTCAGCCAATTCACCACTGCGGCAACGTCCGGCTGCGTCGCCGAAAAACCAACAGGCGAAGTGTGCGGCAGCATCTCGCTGATCTTTTGCCGCAGTGTTCCAATGTGTTCCGAAAGTTCTTCCGTCCGCGCCGGAGCTTCACCCCGCCAGAAGGGCACACTCGGTGGCGCACCATGCGCGTCTTGCACCAGCATGCGTCCGGCGTTCGTTTCGATACGGCGAATCATCCAAGACGTATTTCCCAGCAGCATGATGTCGCCGCGGTTGCTCTCGACTGCAAAGTCTTCATCCACCGTGCCTACGACGAGGCCGTCGGGCTCCGCAACCACTGCGTAAAGCGAGTTGTCCGGAATCGCGCCACCGCTGGTAATGGCCGCCAGCCTTGCCCCGCGCCGCGCCCGCAACTTCCCGTTCACGCGATCGCGATGAATGTATGCACCGTAACGCCCGCGCCGCGCTGCAATGCCTTCAGAAAGCATTTCCAGCACTGCATCGAACGTTGCTCGCGTCAGATTGCGATAGGGATACGCGCGCCGCACCAGGGCAAACAACTCATCTTCACTCCACTCTTCGGCGGAGCACGCAGCCACGATCTGCTGCGCCAAAACGTCCAGGGGAGCTTCCGGAATCATCAACCGATCCAAGTCTCCCTGTCGGATGGCGCGCACCAAAGCGGCGCACTCGAGCAAATCGTCGCGAGTGGTCGCAAATAAGCGTCCCTTGGGCACAGCCCCACGCCAGTGACCGGAGCGCCCCACGCGCTGCAGCGTCACTGCGATCGCTCGCGGCGAATTGATCTGCACCACCAGATCCACCGTGCCCACATCAATTCCAAGTTCGAGCGACGCGGTCGCCACCAGCACCCGCACCTGACCTTCTTTCAGCTTCTTTTCCGCCGCCAGGCGCAGCTTGCGCGAGAGGCTCCCGTGGTGCGCAGCTACATTCTCTTCGCCAATGCGCTCGCCCAGGTGATGCGCTACTCGCTCCGCCATCCGCCGCGTATTCACGAATACCAGCGTCGACCGATGCTGTTCCACCAGCGTCACCAGCCGGTTGTAGACCTCATCCCACATCTCGTTCGAAGCCACTGGCCCCAGCGGCATCAAAGGAACTTCCACCGCCAAGTCAAGTTTGCGCTTGTGACCAATGTTTACGATAACGGGATCAGGCCTCGCGTGATTCGATTCAGAGTGACCGGTCAGAAAATGCGCGACCTCTTCAATCGGCTTCTGTGTCGCAGACAATCCAATCCGCACCGGCCGCTTGTAGGTCAACGCCTCCAGCCGTTCCAGCGATAGAGTCAAGTGCGCGCCACGTTTGTCGTCAGCCACGGCGTGGATTTCATCGACAATCACGGTCTCGACATCGCGCAGAATCGCCCGACTCTTATCCGCCGTGAGCAAGATGTAAAGCGACTCCGGTGTAGTAACCAGAATGTGCGGAGGCCGCTTGAGCATGGCGCGCCGCTCGTGCATCAAAGTGTCGCCCGTACGCACCGCAGTGCGAATCTCCGGCATCAGCAGACCGCGCTCGCCGGCCATGGCAAGAATCTCCCCCAGCGGCACTTCCAGATTTTTTTGGATGTCGTTGCCTAGAGCTTTTAGGGGGGAAACATAGAGGACTTCAGTCCGATCCGCGAGATCGCCCGCCAACGCCTTTCGCACCAGCCTGTCGATGCACGCGAGGAATGCAGCCAGAGTCTTGCCCGACCCTGTCGGCGCAGAAATCAGCGTGGTCCGGCCCGCGAGAATATGCGGCCAACCCTGCTCCTGCGGCTCGGTCGGCGTTGCAAACCGCCGCACAAACCACTCCGCCACCAGAGGGTGAGCCCAGGCCAGAGAGGCAGGAAAAGACGACATCCGGATATTGTAACGGGAAGATTGGTTTTCGCAAACTGTTCGCCTGTGATGGCGTAAGGCGCAGGATACATATTCCAATCCGGAATGCTAGAATTCCCGCGATGCCTAAACTCTCCCCTCAAGCTCGCGCCCGCAAAATCAAACTCCTTCTCTTCGATGTAGACGGCGTTCTCACCGACGGCAAGTTGTTCTTCCTTCCAATTCCCACTGGTTCGCACAGCATGACCGAGTTCAAAGGTTTTCATGCTCACGACGGCGCGTCGATTTCGCTGGCGCGCCTTGGCGGCATCAAGACTGGGCTCATTACCAAGCGCAGTTCGGAAACGGTTGCTCTTCGCGCCCGGGACCTGAAACTGGAATACGTCTATCAGGGCGTGCAGGACAAACGCACCTGCTTCGACGAAATCCTGCAGCAAGCAGGACTGAAGCCCGAAGAGGCTGCTTTCGTCGGGGATGACGTGATCGACCTGCCCGCGATGCGCGCCGGCGGACTCGCTATCGCGGTGAGAAATGCGCGGGCCGAAGTGAAGAAGGAAGCCGACTACGTCACGCCTCACGCTGGCGGCGACGGCGCGCTGCGCGATGCTGTCGAGTTCATCCTCAAAGCACAGGGAAAGTGGAAGCGCGTTGTAGAGGAGTACATCGGAGAGAAGCTAACGGCTGGAAAATCATAAAGAAAGCCCACCAGATGCTTGCTTGGGGCGTGCTCGGGTCAGCATCCGATGGGCTACCGTTTCTCCTTACTCACCCTGTTGTTTTCAGGAGTATTGCAATGATTAAACCTCAGAACCCGGTTAAGTTCCGTCTAATTTTGTAAAGCTTTGTAATTCTTGTACCAAGCGCCGCAACACGTTCTATCCCGTTAATTAGACTGTCGCGTGCGGGACAATTTTCGCGTTGCCTGCGCATAGCACCGCTGTAACCCTACGTTAATCTTGGAGCACAGTGGTCTTTGAGTTCATAAGTTCCGCGAAGCGCGGGTTCTTTCGCAACTCGGCGAACTCCACATCCTTGTACACATTCTTTAGATCCTTATATCCAGCTTCGATCGCGCGCTTCAAATATTCGAGCGATTGATCGGAGAATCCCATCTTGGCATACAGTTTCGCCACAGTGTAGTCGTAACGCGCGCGGTCTTCGGGACTGGGCAGTTGCGCCTGCACGCCGACCCTTGACGTACGCGCGAATACTTCCGGATCCAGTTCCAGCGCACGTTGATACGCCACGACTGCTCGTTCGAACTGCCGCTTAGAAAAATAGGCGGCGCCCAGATTGCTGTAGAACGACGCAGAATTGTTGTCCTGCGCAATCGCCTTCTCGTATTGCTTTACCGCGGGCCCGTACTTCTTGGCTTCGTAGAAAATCACGCCCAGGTTGTTGTAGGCATCGGCATACGAGTGATCGAGATGGATCGCTCGCTCGAACGACTTGCGCGCTTCCTTGAACCGCTGCATCAGCAACTCGGTAATGCCGATCTTATTCAGCAAGCGTGCGTCATCCGGTTTCTTGGCGAGCGCCGCCCGGTAATAATCGAGCGCATCCAGATACAACTTCTGGGCGCGCAGCAGGTCGGCTTGCTGCTCGAGAGCCGCAGCGGTTGCATCCGGGGCGGGAGGATCGATGGCGCGCACCAGCGGCGGCGCGATCTGCACCTGCTCCGTATGTGAAACTTGCGTGAATGCGGCTGTGGACGTAACGAGAAGAGCGATCAGACAGGCTTTCCGGCAGGACATACACACCCCCAGACGACCAGTTCCGTTGAGGCCATTCTGCCATAGTTTTGGCTGGGCGGCGAAGATTTTTGTGGCCGTGCACCGGCGTCGTTCCTACTGTGGGTTTCTCGCGAAAATAAAGTTGGCGCGACGTTGAGAGAGAACGGCGAGTTCGGGCTTACGAACCGGGAAAATGGGGTACCCTCCCCCACCCCCCTCAATCTTTAGAATCATGGGGTTAAGCATGGCAACAATATACCTGCCTAACCAGAATTTTGCCAAAGAATGGACCTCGCCAATTGTGGCGGGTTTTTCCATTCTTGGGTTCAACGAATCTGCGGCAGCAAAGAAGGCTCCCGTCATGACGGCCAGCGGTTCTCGGGAGATGATGCCCCTCGCGTGCCGGAAGGTCGAAGAACAGAGCATTTTAGACGCTTTCTTTTTGAGCTAACTTTGCGTTAGCAGGATTCTGTGAATGTTGACTGGTGGCGAGATTGGAGCGACGTCGGCGCAATCGATGAAACGCCACCAGTCGTTCACCGGAAGGAAAGGTGAACCGAAGTCGAAGCTGCAAAGTTTGGCTGTACCGATAGCTCTGGCCCATCTTCCTATCGCAGCGCAGTGGGCGTTCCGTTTCCCGAGGAAACGCTAGTCATCTTGGCGGCGGGGATTATCTTTGCTGGAACCGCGATTCCTTGGACACTAAGCCACGGAAAAATCGCCACAAGGATGGTTCCGCATTCTAATTCGCGCTAAAATTTCCGTTGGTTAGGTAGGTATATTATTGCCTTAAGCATGTTTTGGCTCGTAAAATCTAGATGTCAAAGAGCTTAGAGGTCAAAATATAGACAGCAAAAGACTTAGAGGCGCGACGATGCGGGTCCACCCGACCGTCACGGCCTCGACCATGATCGCGCACGTTCACGGACCACACAAGGTCAGATGTCACACGAGGGCTGTGGATTTCTTCAGGCCGCGTTAGTGGTTCACGAGACCGTCGGCCAAGAGGGCGGCCCACCGTCATCCGCCTTCATGCGAACCAATTTCAGTGGGGATCGGTCTGGGTTGCTTCGGGCGGCTTGGGCGGCGGTGTTGACGATTTGTCGTCCTTGAAAATTCCGGCGATTTTGCCGAAGAAGCCCTTCTTCTTTTCGGGGTCGGCGTTTGCGTGTCCTGCTCGTTCGGCCGAGTTCGGAGGCGGCAGCACCTTCGGGCCTCCCCCGAAGATCCGCGAGAAGAATCCGGCCACCCCGCTTTGCTGGTCACAGGTTTCCCGTGGCTCGGTGCCGGCGACGAACGCGGCCATGTAATCGTCCGGACACGCTGGAGTCGCCAGGCGGTTCGTGGCCTTGTCGAGTTGCACGTCAACCACGCCGGTGGGCTGGGAGAAAGGCTTCATGCCGGTATATTGCGGGAGCGCGGCCGCCTTCTTCATGAACTCGGTCCAGATGGGCGCGGCAGTCTGCGCGCCGCTGAGTCGAAGATCGCTATAGTCGTCGTAACCCACCCAAACGATGCACAGCAAGTTCGAGGTGTATCCCGCGAACCAGCCATCGTGCGAACTGCCGGTCTTCCCCGCCGCAGGGGCAGTAAATCCGCGCAAGCGAACCGCCGTATAACCCAGGCCGTTGTTGATCACGCCCTCCATCATGTTGGTCATGATGTAGGCAATGCGCGGGTCCATCACTTGCCGTTGATCGGTCTTGAAGTTTGCCACTACGTCGCCCTTGGCGTTGCGAACCGAATTCACCAGGATCGGCGAAAGCCGCATGCCGTTGTTGGCAAATGTTGTATACGCCCCTGCCATATCCAGCGGAGGGGCATCGTAGGAGCCCAGCGCCATCGCGGGCGTGGCTTTCACCGAAACGATTCCCGCCAGACTTCGCCAGAGTCGCCACTTTGTCGTAGCCCACTTCTTCCGCCACTTTCACGGTGGCATTGTTCAATGACATGGCTAAGGCGTAGCGCAGCGTTACATCGCCGTGGTATTCCTCTTTGTAGTTGCGCGGCTCGTAGATTTGATCTCCGTAGGCGAAGCTGGAAGGCGCGTCCGTGACTACCGAAGCGGGAGTAATCACGGTTTGGGAGCCGTCGAGTGCCGTATTCATGGCTGCGGCATAAACGAAAGGCTTGAAGATCGATCCCGTCGGCCGCTTCGACAACGCGTGATTCAGCTGGCTGAAGCCATAATCGCGTCCACCCACCAAAGCCAAAACCGCACCGGTATGCGGATCAAGTGCCACCAGCGCCACTTGCGCTTGCGGACCTGGCGCCACTTTCGTCTCAAATCTTCTTGCCCACCTTCACCCGCTTGGTGCGCAGCTTGTTGACTTGCGCATCCACGAGCTTGATGCCCGTCTCAACCGCCTGCGCCGCCGCTTTCTGCAGGTCGGGATCGAGCGTGGTGTAAATCCGGTAGGACTCGATCGTTCAAATCATGCTCGCTGAATTTGTTGATTAGCGTGTCGCGCACCATGTCGACGAAATATGGAGCGTCGCTGGCCTCCACGTTCGGCGGCGCGAGTTTCAGCGGTGTGGCCTTGGCTTTGTCCGCCTGGTCGCGAGTAATGGCGTGGGTTTCGACCATCGAATCCAGCACCAGGTTGCGGCGTTCGAGAGCGCGCTCCGGATGCCGGTAAGGCGACAGCCGGCTTGGCCCCTGAATAATGCCCGCCAAGCAGCGCCGCTTCGGGCAGCGTGACGTCCTTCAAATCCTTGTTGAAATACGCTCGCGAGGCTTCGGCAAAACCGCTGATGGCGAACGATCCGCGCTGGCCGAGGTTCACCCAGTTGCCGTAAAACTCGAAAATCTGCTGCTTACTGAACTTCTGCTCCAATTCCTCGGCGATCAGCATCTCTGTCAGCTTGCGTCGCATGGTTTTTTCCGGCGTCAGAAAGAAGCCGCGCGAGAGCTGCATGGTGATGGTCGAACCGCCCTGCTCGTGTCTTTGCCGCATCACATCGATCCACACCGCCTCGAACATGCGGATGAAGTTCACTCCGCTGTGCTCGAAGAAACGCCGGTCTTCGATGGCCAGCACCGCATCCACCATCACTTTGGGGATGTCGGAATACTTCACCACCTGGCGCTTGGAGCGCTGTTCGGAGTCAAACAGCGCCGTCACCAGTTGCGGTTCTAATTCGTAGGCGGAAAGCTCGGTGCCCTTGCTGATGATGCTTGTCGACCTGCCCATCCAGAATCGAAATGCGCGCCGCCTCCGGACTGTGATAAGACTCGGGCCCAGGCGTAATCTCGATGCCATCGGGTGCGAGATGGAAGCTGCCAAGCTGCGACTGGCCTTCTTTGTCGGAATAGCCAGCCCGGCGCAGGAGCGCGGCGATTTCCTTGGCATCCGCCTGGTCACCATCGCGCACGGTTCGCGGCAGGGCATAGATTTTGGCCGAATTGCTGAACACCGGCGAGCGGAAGCGCTGGGCAATAATGCGGTCGTACTTGATATAGAAGTAGCAGAAGAATCCGCCCAGGCCCACGGCTACCACCAGGAAGACTACCAGAGCGGCGCGAATCACAGGATCGCGCGGCAGGCCACGCCATTCCTTACCAACCTTCGGGATCTTAATCTTGATAGCCAAGTCTGGACTCTTGCTTCCGCCGCAATAAGCACTTACTGATCAGACGATTAGATGCGCCAGAAGGTTTGGCCGTCTGCCGTCGCCTTTTCCCGGCCCTTCGGTGATCGTCGTTTCAGAAAATACGACATGTAACGATGCGAATGCTCTCTATTGTACCGCTACGCCCGCAAAGAAAAAGAGACCCGCAGGTTCATGCGAGTCTCCACGCCGTTAATAGGCCAGGGCAAGAGGTCAACCGGAATGCCAGGTTCGGCAAACCCAGTTCCGTTATTGCGGGTCCGTCGCCACCCACAGGCCCCCAAACGCCAAAGTGGTGAGCGGATCTGACGGCACGCCGCCAACCACGCTCAGCGCCGTCATCTGATAAACAGTGTTGACGTTGCCAACGCCCCCATAAACGAAAATGTATTGCCCACTCTGATCGAATTGCCCTACATCACCAATACCCGCATCCGTAAAGGGCGATCCACCTACTGCGGTAAGGGTTCCGGTGGAGCTTAGAATGTAACCTTCGGCCGGGTTAAATCCGTTTGCACCATCGTTGAAGCCGAAGGAGTACACCAGGTTTCCATTGGTCTGCACTGCGACGCTCATGGGCGAGTGTTGGGTCGGTGACGTCGTGACGAGTGTGATTGCTCCTGCGCTAGGCGTTCCGGGCTGCGCTATGCTAAAGACATAGAGGTTGTCGTCATCCACCGCATTTACCGACAGACTTCTTCCAGTGGTGCCAATCAGAAACTTCCCCGTGGGCTCGCCCTGCACTTGCCACATGTCAAATCCGGTTCCGGTGAAGGGACTGCCGGTGACCGGGGTCAGCGTGCCAAAGGAAGTACCAGTCCCTCCGATCGTAAAAGCGGCAATCTGGGTGCCAGTATGAGTGTTGCCCCCATCGGTAGCATAGAGAAAGTTTCCCTGCCCGTCGGTGGCCAGGTTTCCAGGCGCGAACCCCACAGGGATCGGGGTGCCAGGAACCTCGGTTAAAGTGCCGCCGGTGCCGATCTGGTAAACGAAGATTTCGTCCTGGATCGAGTCCGCCAAGAACAGCAGCGTGCCCGCCGGGTTTGTAATGATCCTCTGCGGGGCGCTTGGCAGTTTGGTCGCGGCATTCAGGAACTGGCCGGTCACGGGGGTCATTGCCGTCAAAAGCCCCTCGGCGCTGATCGTCCAGCCGAAAATTTCGCCAGGGCTACCCGTACTGTACGCGGTATACAAATATTGTTTTTGGGCCACCACCATGCCCATACCGGCGTCATTTCCCGGAATCGAAGGAGGTGTGTAGTTGGGAGTAGCCGACAACGTTCCCAAGATCGTGTTCAAGGTGTAACCGTCTACCGTTCCACCGGCGACGTTTTCTGAGTTCGCCAGGAATACGAACGCGGCCGTGGCGCTTCCATTGCCGCCAGTCCCAGTGCCGGTTCCGCTGCAAGTGGTATCGCCAAAGGTGGCGCCGCTGTTGCAATTGTAATGATCGCAACTGGCCAGGCCCATCACCGCCATTGCCACGATCAGCGTCAAAATTGCTTGAACTCGCATCTTCATGAACTGCCTCCGCCTGAGCTTCACTTTCGTCTACGTTTCCGTTAATGTCGAATGTCAGAATGTTTGGCTGAACTCTGGAACCGACCGCCTATCTGGTCTGCGGAACTGCGCGGCCCTGAGAAAACTCTTAACCTATCGGCGATATTAGGAGGAAGGTAATGCGATGGCAAGGTTACGAATGTCACTGGCGCAATCGACCGGTTAGCCGCGCGGAAGAGTGGTCTCTGCGAATCGGGGCAGGTTCTTACTCGCCAGCGGTCACTAACAACTGACCGCTGAAGTTAGAACCCTTTATTTCCGCTCGACGGGGAGAAGTGCATGTCGAATGTATATCCCGGAAGGTTGATCGGTACTTTATAGTCCGCCGCCACGAAAACAGCGGCCAGGCCCGGCGTGTTGACGCGCTGCACAGTTACCTGCTTCGGCTCGATGGGCAGGTCGCGCTCTTTGGCCTTGCGTAGCACGTCGTTGCGGACGTCTTCATCTGTCTTCTGAAAGTTATTTCCATCCATCAGCGCGACAGTCTTGAGATCGTCTTCAAAACTGTAGTTCGACCATGATGGGCGGCACTACCTGGAACAGGCCCACGAAAACGGCGGCAATCGCCAGTAATCCAGCTATAGCTTTAACGATTCCCATGGTCTGAACGCGCCGCCGAGGCCAGCGCAAATCTCAGGCCTTGGCTCGCAATGCTCCTTGAAAATATTCCACTACCGCCGTGATCGTAACATCGCGTACTTCATGAGTCGAGCGTAGAACCACCTCGACAGTGCCTTCGGTAACCTTCTTTCCCACAGTGACTCTAAAAGGGATACCGACCAGGTCGGCGTCCTTGAACTTGACCCCCGGGCGCTCATCGCGATCATCGAGGATCATGTCAAATCCAGCCGCTTCCAGCCGCTGCCCGATATCGACTGCCGCGCTCAGCAGGCTGGCGTCCTTTACGTTAGTGGGCGTGACCACAATTTCAAAGGGCGCAATCGAAGGCGGCAACCAGAATCCATTTTCGTCGTTGCTTTGCTCAATTGCCGCCGTCAGAATGCGTTCGATGCCGATGCCGTAGCTGCCCATGATCGGCGTGACCTCCTTGCCGTTTTTGTCGAGCACACGCGCGCCCATCGACTCCGAATAGCGATAGCCGAGCTTGAAGATGTGACCGATCTCAACCGCCGTATCGATGCGCAGCGCCTTGCCGCAACTCGGACAGCCTTCGCCCGCAGTCACGCTGCGCAGATCGGCATAAGCCGTGGGATGAAAGTCCTTCCCTGGCGTGAGATTCTTCAGGTGATAGTCCTCTTTATTCGCGCCCGCGATCAGATTCGTGCGTCCTTCGAGCGCCTTATCGACCAGCAGAACCGGAAGCGCCGCATCTTTCTTTATGTCTTTAGCCCACTCAATCCCCATCGGCCCCAAGTATCCTGCCGGAGATTTAAACAGCGCCTTGATCTCGCCTTCCTCCATGGGCCGAGTCGCCTGCGCCACCGTGGCGTTGAGCTTGGCTTCGTTCAACTGATGGTCGCCGCGCATCAGCACCACAATCGCTCGGGAAGTCGGCTTGCCGGCCTTCTGCTCCTTCTTGTCCTTATCCGTAGGCGCCACATCCGCCATCAAGGCCAGAGTCTTGATTTTGTTCTTTGGCGATACGCCGAGAAACCGCGCTACATCTTCAATCGTCTTCTGCCCCGGAGTGTGCACCTCGAGCGGCTTGCCGTCGCCTTCGGCTTTCAAATCTTCCACCGCCTCCAGTTTCGACGCCGCCTTCTCCATGTTCGCCGCGTAGTTGCAGCCGTCGCAGCTCACGATCTGATCTTCTCCGGCGGGCGTGCGCACCATGAACTCGTGCGATTCCTTTCCGCCCATCGCGCCCGAATCCGCCTCGACCACCATGTACTTCAGACCGCAACGGTCAAAGATGCGGCGATACGTCTCATAATGTTTCTTGTAGGAAACATCCAGCCCAGCGGCGTCGATATCGAACGAGTACGCATCTTTCATCATGAACTGGCGCACCCGCAGCAAGCCGGACTTCGGCCGTGGCTCGTCGCGAAACTTCGGAGCAATCTGATACCAGATCTGCGGCAGCTGCTTGTAGCTGCGCAGTTCCTTTGAGGCAATGGAAGTCATTACTTCTTCTGCCGTGAAGCCGAGCGCGAGGTCGGCGCCCTTGCGGTCCTTCAGGCGAAACAGGTTGTCGCCCATCAAGGCCCAGCGCCCGCTGGCCTCCCAAATCTCGCGCGGATGCAGCAGCGGCAAATAAAACTCCTGCCCGATCTTGTCCATCTCCTGGCGCACGATGGCCATGATCTTGTTAAACGAGCGGTTGCCGAGAAAAAGATATGAGTAAATGCCCGCCGCCAGTTGCCGGATGTAGCCCGCCCGCACCAGAAACTTGTGGCTGGCCACTTCCGCGTCGGCCGGGGCCTCACGGAGTGTAGGAATAAAGAGTTCTGACCATCGATGCATAATGAGGGTCTCAAGTGGAAGTTGTTCATTGTAAATGATCAAGCGCAGAACAAGCGCCGAGAGATTAATGCGAGATCAATCTGATTACTAGTGATGATGTTAATATTGACAATTACTAATTACTTGGTAATATTGAATTACTTAGGAGGTGTCATGACGAACACGGCGGTTGACGCTGAACTTAAGGTCGCAGACGAAGTCTGGATTGCTGCCGCCCTGCTACATCGCGCTCATCCCGAGGCACGAGACTTTGCTGTGGAGGAGATTGTTCAACGAGCAAAGGAAGAAGGACTGTGTCAAGCCATTTCGACGGGGAGTCTACGTCCATGTCATCCAGCATTGTGTCGCGAACCGCCCTCCCAAATCCTGGTCGGTATCGCATGCTGTTTGAAACTGCACCGGGGCGCCGGCGTCTCTTTCGCAGTGGTGACGTCATACCATCCCGACCGCGAGGGAGCTAAGATCACTCCAAAACGTGAAGATCTTCCGTTTGGCTTCAACGGACTAATCGCATGGTATCGCGACTGGTCCTCGGGTCACGACTAGCAACGCTTCAAAGGAGGACCGACTCCTGGCACTGCGCGGCTCAGGCAAGAATCTCTGGGCAGACGAGCACGCTGACGCCTATGTAGCGCCGTTTGACGGAGGGCTGGGAATGAGTCGCGAATTTTTTGGGACACCAATTTGTTTATTTACTGCTATTGGAGGACTATGGAAACTTCTCGAAGGCCGTGGCGCAGCTTCGGTCGAAAATGCTCGACGCGGGGCGATCAACTGCGGACCTCGACGCTCTACCTCTCGGCGAAATCCCTGGTCAAGCCAGCAGAACGGGGTTCTGAGACTGAGCTTTGCATCGAAGTATGGACATCAACGGCAATCTCAAGCGCAGCGGTAATCGATTTCCTTCGATGAATCTGAATGAGCGACCAGGCTCTGCGGAGAGTTGCGTACAGAGAGATCACTGAAGGCCCCCGACGCCATACAGTTGGCCTGCGCCGCAAACGCTGCCGTGGATCTCTTCGTGACAAATGACGAACGAGCTCCAAGGAAAATACGTCCGAGGTATCCAGTTCATCGTCCCCTTGGACCGCGTCCCCGATATGAGCTTACCCGGTCAGCTGCCGCAGAATCTCTTTCCCCAGCTTTTGCGTCTCGCCGAAAAACTTCTGATATTCGACGAACAGCCGATTCAACTCGAGCGATCGATCGGGCGTGAGCTTCTTCCGCAAGATCATGTCGCGCACGTGAACGGGGTTTGGCAAGGTCGCGTCTTCGGTCAATTCTTCCAGCGCGGTCGTGGGATCGTAGTGATACATGGGAACCTCGATTGAGTAATTTGGTAATGGGGTAATTGTGTAATTGAAAACAAGTTGGCTCGCTGTCAGGAGGGTTTTCAATTACCAAATTACCCGATTACTCAATTACTCAATTCAAATCATCTCCGTGCTCCACAAATCATGCAGGTGAACAATTCCTTCCAGCTTGCCGACCTTGTCCACCACCATTAAAGAAGTAATCTTCTTCTCTTCCATCAGCGCCAGCGCGGTCGCGGCAAACTCGCCAGCTGCAATCGTGCGCGGATTCGTGGTCATGCACTCACCCGCCGTCAGATCGAGTACATCTTTCCCGCGCTTTTCCAGCAGCCGCCGCAAATCCCCATCACTGATGATGCCCACCAGCTTTTCGCCTTCCACCACCGCCGTTACTCCCAGCTTCTTGCGCGACATTTCATAGATCACATCCGGCATTCTGGTCTGCGTACCCACGCGCGGCAGCGCCTCGCCCGAGTGCATCAGCGACTCCACCCGCGCCAGTCGCTTGCCCAGCTTTCCTCCCGGATGCAAGTTGGCAAAGTCTTCTTCTTTGAATCCGCGCTTCTCGCTGAGCGTGACTGCCAGCGCGTCGCCGAGCGCCAGCATTGTCGTGGTTGAAGCCGTAGGCGCCAGCCCCAGAGAGCAAGCTTCCTCCGCGATCGAACAATCAAGAGCTACGTCAGCGGCCGCCGCCAGCGTAGATGCTCGTGTGGAAGCGGGCGACTCGCCCGCCTTGTCGTTGCTGATCTGATCCCCCGTCATCGCGATCAGCGGCACGCGCAGCCGCTTGATCGTCGCCAGCAGCGCCAGAATTTCCTCCGTCTCACCGCTTGCCGAAAGCGCCAGCACCACATCGCCGCGCACTACCATTCCCAGATCCCCGTGCAGCGCTTCAACCGGATGCAGATACAGCGCCGGAGTCCCGGTCGAACTCAGCGTCGCGGCGATCTTGCGCGCGATCAGACCGCTCTTGCCCATCCCCGTGACCACCACGCGCCCGGCGCACGAGAACATCAACTCGACCGCCTGCCGAAACGCCCCCGCCATCCGCCCGCCAATGCGGTCCGCCAGCGCGCGCAACGCTTCCGCTTCAATGCGCACCACGTTCTCGCCAATGTTTTTCATGAAAACGCGATCCTAGCAGAGAACCGGATTGAGTCACTGAGCGATTGCGTGATCGGGCGATTGGGTAACGGAAAAATCACGGACAGTCGTTCGCCTGCCAGACTCCGATGTTTGGTCTTCAAAATCACTCAATCACTCAATGGCCCGATCACTCAATGGTTAGAAGTGATCTTCGCTGCTCACCGGCTGCACCACCGGCTTCTGCCCCAGCACGGCCAGCCCCTTGGCCTGGATCATCCGGTCCCACGGCCCAGCCTGCCAATTGTCCCGCGTCTTAATGGCAGGCTGCCAAGGGGGCAGCGTTATCATCAGATTCTGCGCGGTCGAGTGAACGTACGGTTCGTACATCGAGCGCAACTTCGAGAGCTTCTGCCGCGCCTCGTCGCTGGTTCGCAATTTCAATCCAGCTGCCGCCAGCGTATCACGCAGCGTGTTGAACTCCGCATCTGGTAGCCGTTCCACAGCTTGCGGGTCGTAGCGCGCATTCACCACCTGCGCCAGATCCACGGCCGCATGGCGCGCCATGGCGAAAGTCAAGCGCGCCTGTCCGGGATGAAGTCCCTCGATGCCCGTTATTATCAGCGAGGTGACATCCAGCATCGTCATCAGTGCTCCCAGCCACGACTGGTTGCTGTGTTGCGAACGAAAGAAACTCAACACCGGATACGAAATCCCGCTCTCCAACAGTTCCCCAGCCCAGCGCTCCCAGTCGCGCAGCACTTCATCCAGAACTACTTGATCGACAGTGGGATTCTCCGACCTTCCCGCCAGCCGCACCAGCAACTCACTCGCCGTAGGCGGCGATCCGGCACGCGCATCGAGCATCGAGATCTGAATCTCGCGTCGGGAAAACGACCCGTACACCACCGGCAGGTAGCCGATCACCACGCCGAGAAAGGCGAAGCCCATCCCTGCTTCAAACACAGATAGGATGCGTGCACCCGCCGATGTCGGCACAATGTCGCCGTAACCAAGAGTGAAGAATGTTTCGCCGCTGTGGTAAAGAATCCTGCCGAATGTAAGCGGTTCGTTGCCCAGTTGTTCGTGCCCGCCAATGCCGTACTGCAGCAAAGCGAAACTAAATATCAGTCCCGCCGCCCAGAATGCCAGCAGCATAAATAAGGAGAGCGGACCGAAGTATCCGAGAAAGCTTTGCTGCCGTGCTGGCGTTTGAATGTGCCGCGCAATCTTTCTCCACGGAGTCCAGGTTCGCCGGTAAAACCAGGCGGTCAGCCTGAAGTGCCGGGTCACACGCCGCGGCAGCACTACGGTCTCGAAGGCATCCAGCAGCACCACGCAAATGATGACGATGCCGGAAATAATCGAAGGAATGCTGACGTGAGAGCTCATGCCGATTCTCAGTGCAATCTTGATGCGGAAGGAAGGGTAACAGATTCGGCATCCGGTTTCTGGCATCCGGCGTCCGGCTGCCCGCTTTAGTCATCAAGCGCAAGCATCCTCGGGATTTTCCGGATGCCGGAAGCCGAATCTCCTACTGCGGCTTAGCTTGCGCCGGCGGAGTCTGCGCGGGCGGAGTCGTACTTGGCGGCGTGGCGGGCTTCTTAACCACAGGCTTCTTCTTCACCACAGGCTTTTTAGGAGGCTCGTTATCATCGACGACAGTTTTCTTCGGAGGTGCCACCGGAATCGCCGCCTGCGCCGTCTTCAAGTCCGCGCGCAGGCGAACAATTTCCTGTTCCTTCGAAGCTGCCAGGTTCGTCAAGCGCTCCGCCAACTGCTTCCGCGTGCCCTCAAAACTGTTCAGATCGTTCGACAGCGATTGAAAATCATCTTTCGGCCCGAACGCTCCCGCTGATTCCGCTACGCTTCCCATCACGTCGTAGAGCGCATCCAGATTCCGGTAAAGCTTGAAGGTAGCAGGCAGATCTTCCGGAGCGTTGCGCAACTGTTCAATCATCTCGGGCAACGCACTCTGCAGATTGCGCTGGATCGACTCCACATTCCCCAGCGCCTGCTTCTTGGAGGGCCCATCGGTCTTCCAGCGCTCAATGCGCAGCTTCGTCAGATCGCCCTGCGTGGCCTTCGAACTGGCCTCCAGTTGCTCGAGCAATCCGTTCACCTGCGACACCGACGCATAGGAAACAACACCCTGTCCGGACGCTCCCGAGGAAGCCACGCTTCCCTGCACCGAGTACAGTGGGCTGGTACTACCTGGAGGGGCTGCGTGCGGCGCTGCTGCCTGCCCAAAAACGGTTGCTGACCATAGCAACCCAACCAGAATGAGAGAAGAGAAAATAGGTTTAAAGTTCATCGAGTGCGAAAGCCGCCAGCCCGGTGTTGCGTTCCACAAATATCTACAAGGCGAGGATACTACAAACGGCCGCATTGCTTCCGTGGGTTCCCAAGATTCCGCACATGAAACCGGTCAGTACCGTGGCGTCTGGCGGCACACAGTCCCTCGCCCCAGGCGAGTACGCTCCGTCTGTCGGTTGGCGGATGCACCGGCTTCGAACGATAATAGTCAAAGAAAATTCAAAACCGACCGCATCCAACCATACGCATGCCTCGCACAACCAAATCTCTCCCACGCCGTACGCTGCTGTTCGCCATTGTTCTAGCCACGATCGCTCTTGCCCTCGCACTCCACGCCCCCGCCCAGGAGACGGCCCGCCGCCTCATCCTCAAAGACGGCTCCTACCAAATCGTCAGCAAGTATGAAGTCAAAGGGCGATCGCGTGCGCTACAAGAGCGCCGAACGCGACGAATGGGAGGAACTCCCTTCCTCGCTGGTGGATTGGCCGGCTACGGAAAAATACGAGAAAGACCGCGCCACTTCCGCCATCCCCGAAGCTTCGGCGCTCGACAAGGAAACGGACGCCGAACGCGAAGCTGCAGAGTCTCATCTTCCCCAGGTCGCGCCCGGCCTGCGCCTACCGGATGATTCCGGCATCTTCCTGCTCGATAATTTTCAAGGCCAACCGCAACTGGTCGAACTGCAGCAGGCTGAAGGCGACATCAACCGCAGTGCCAAGGGCAATATTTTTCGCGGAGCCCTCGCCCCCCTCGCTAACGCGAAACAAACCGTCGAACTCGAGGGCGAGCACGCCACCGTTCACGCCCATGTGGCCGTTCCTTCCATCTACATCAACATCAACGACGAAGATCAGCCGCCGAGCGGCGAAACCGCGTCCGCTAAACCCTCGCTGCCCAGCCTCGACGCTCCCCGCGCCGAACAGCAACAAGGCCCGCAACAGCCGCAGCAACCGCAACAAGCCAGCGTCCCCTTCGATCGCTTCCTCATCATTCACGCCAAATTGAAAAACGGCAAGCGCGTCGTTGGAGATTTAAAACGCGGGGCCAATGGAAAGATCACGCAGGATCAACCCTCAGTGAAAACCACCATCGACCGCGTCACCGGAGGCTGGCTAAAGCTGACCCCCACGGAAGACCTCGCCCCCGGCGAGTACGCATTAATAGAAATGAAGGGAAACGAAGGAATGAATCTCTACGTGTGGGACTTCAGCGTCAACCCCAACGCCCCCGCGAACGTCAACCCCTGGAAGCCGGATGTGAAGCCGAAGTAATTGAGCGATCGGGCGATTGTGTGATTGGGCGATTCAAAATCCTTTTCGTCAAGAGCTTTTCAATCGCCAAATGGCCCGATCACCCGATCACTCAATCCCTACTTCATCACCCCGCGCTGCGCGATCCCAATATTATCCCGCGTGGTGTTCTTCACCAGATACATCATCTCGTCAGCCTGCCGGATAATGTCGTGCGTGTCGCGCGCATCGTGCGGATAAGTCGCCAACCCAATCGAAGCCCGCACATTTAAGTTCAGCCCTTCCTCGTGGCAGAAATTGCTCTCGCGCAGTCCATCGCGCAACCGCTTCGCAACTACCAGCGCCTGATCCTTCCCGGTCTGCGGCAACAGGATCACAAATTCGTCCCCGCCATAGCGGAAGGCATAGTCAATCAAACGCAGCTGCGCCTTCACCAGATACCCAATCTCCGCCAGCAGTTTGCTGCCAATCAAATGTCCGTGAGTGTCGTTGACCGACTTGAAGTGGTCGAGGTCGATAAAGAGCACGCTGAACTCATACCCAAACCGTGACGATCGGTAGACTTCGGTATCGAGCGTCTTATACAAGTGCCGCGCGTTGTAAAGCCCGGTGCAGTCGTCGGTGATCGTCAACTCCTGGATCTTTTCCACCCAGCGCGCGTTCTCAATGGCGATGGCGGCGTAATCGCAAAGCGCCTGCAAGAAGAAAACTTCCTGCTCATTAAATTGCGACAGATCCACATTCACCAGTTGGATCACTCCCAGCACCCGCAGCCGCGACCGCAGCGGCACGCAAATCACCGAGCGCGTCTCCCACTGCGTAGTTTCGTCGATCCGCTTGGCGAAGCGCGGATCACTCTCCACGTCCGCAGAAATCACCTGTTCGCCGTGCTTGGCCACCCAGCCGGCAATCCCTTCGCCCATTTTCAGGCGAACATTTCTCAGCGCTTCCGCCGCATCGCCTACCGCAATCGCGAAGTAAAGTTCATCGTGCAGCTCATCCACCATCAGCAACGACCAGGTGTCAGGACGGAAATATTCCGCCATCTTCTCCATGATGGTCTGCAGAATTGAGTCGAGGTCCAGCGACGACGTCAGCGCCTTGGCTACATCGTGGAAGATGCCCAATTCCTGGCTATGGCGAGTTAGTTGAGTGCCCACGCCCTCGGACATGCCTGCTTTTGTGACCTCTGTTCCTTGGTCTGACTTTGGACGGAGTAACAGTTCCAAAAATTATAGGGCCGCTCTCTAACCGGGGCAACGAACCTTGGTAACCAGTACCCCTAAAGCCAACCTCGTGCTGATTTTAGGCGTATCCAGAACTCTTGGTAGCAGAAACAGCGCATTTCGCACCTAACGCTACCCGCAATTTGACCCCAGGCTTATCCTTATAGGTATGCGAAAGACCATTCTGTCCGGAATCGTGCTATCGAGCGCTTTCCTACTCTTCTGTCTGCCAGCTCTCCAATCCCAAACCACTTCCCCCGCCGACCCCAATTCCATTCCCGTGATCGATGGCGGTCTCGGCTCCTGCTCGGTCGATTTCACCATTACCGACGAAGCCGCCAAGCCGGTCTACGACGCCAAGATCCGCGTCCACATCGCCTACGGATTCCTGAGCGCCCACAAGCTCGACCTGGAAGTCGGAACCAATGCCGCAGGCAAAGCCCGATTCACCGGCCTGCCTAACAAAACCAAGCAAGGACTTTTTTTCCATGCTTCCCAGGGCGACCGGGAAGCGGCGGCCTTCGACGATCCCGCCAAAACCTGCAAGTCCGATCTCACAGTCGTGCTTGAGAAAAAATCCCAGTAGTCGATTTTGAATCCGGAAACGCTTTCCGGGAAACCTCGAGGTCAATGTCCTACCGATTGCCCCTCAAACCATCCGTATCTGGCATATGCGTTCGCATTCGCCTATGATTACTTGCGTGCTGGATGCGGGCGGATACGAACCGCGCCCGCTGGAGCGAGCCTTGGGAGCTTTCGGGGAAAAACTTCGCAAGCAGCGCGAGCAGCGTGGCATCGCGCTCGACGCCATTTCCAACACCACCAAAATCAGCACCCGCATGCTGCGTGCCCTGGAAGAAGAACAATTTGACCAGCTTCCCGGTGGCGTCTTCAATAAAGGCTTCGTACGCGCCTACGCCCGCCAGGTCGGCCTCGACGAGGAAGAAACTGTAACCGACTATCTTGCCGCTCTGCGCGAGAGTCAAATTCAAGCTCAAACGATTCTCCCTGATTTCCGCACTACAAACGGGCACAGCTCGACTGCGCCGCCGCAAGGTCGTCCCGGCAATCCCCAGCTCGCCGATAATAGGAATGACGACAACGAGAACGGCCGCACCAGCCTTTCAGCCGCCGAGCGCCGCAAACACAATCGCCGCAATGAAGTTCGTCGCAACCAGGATCGCAACCGGCCGGAGGCCATCGCCGACGCCAGTCGCAGCCCCGTTGTTCGCGATCAGGTTGTTCGCAATCAACATGCCCGCCTTCCAGAGAATGGCGGCGCAGATCAAGGCGATTACCCACGCCAGCACGACTCTTCCTCGCTGCCGGGTTTCATCACCGTAGGTTCCGGCGCTGAAGGTTCCACCGAACCTCCCCGTCCTCGTTCTCCTTTCTTCTCGCGCATCAGCCTAAGCCTGGCGGCAGCGTTTCTGCTTGCAACCGCTGGCTTGGCTGTCTGGAACTCTCATCGACACCGCGAGTCCGCGGCAAAGCTCGCAAACGCTTCGACTTCTTCTTCGTTCCCACTCCCAGCTCAGGCTGCGGCCGCAACTCAAACGCCGGCCCCGTCGTCGCAGCTCGCCTCGGCTTCGCATTCAGTACCCCCCTCGGCCGCGAAATCGGTCGCTGCCGCGCCGCCTCCATCCACCAACGCTTCCTTAACCAGCGCCGTTCCTAAGCCTGCCGCCAATCCACCCGCCGCCAATCCTCATCCTGATCCTGCGAAGCCGGCCACCAATACGGCCGCAGCCAAACCACCCGCCACCTTCACCGTCCTCATCCGTGCTGAGGAGACAACCTGGGTCGCCATCACAGCTGACGGCAAACCCGTGGCCCACGAAACCCTGATAGCGCCCGCCCACACCTCCATTCGCGCCGCGCACGAAATTGTCGTTCGCGCCGGCAACGCCGCTGGCGTCAGCTTTCTGGTGAACCATAAGGAAATTCCTGCTTCCGGCAACGAAGGAGAAGTTAAAACCTACGTCTTCGACCCCAACGGGATTAGTTCGTCGCCACAAACCGAACCCCCCGCCGCAAATCGCTAACCCAGGCCGAAGGATTTCAAAGGCTCCTCTTTCACAGCCGCCGCAAACGGGATACCCAAAAGGCCGCCACGCATACTCGACCAACAGCCATTTTGGCTGCATTTTCCGCATGATTCAGGTATAAAGGTTCGCTGTTTCAGCCTCTGGGCTGGCTAGGAGCGTCCACCGAATCCACATTTCACTCTAGGAGGCAGTCATGCCGTTCCCTCATATGTTAGCGAGACGGCCAGAACTTGGCGCCGGCAAGTTCTTCTACTCGGCATTTCTGTTCTGCGCTTTTCTTCTGGTACCTGCCGCTAAGAGCCAAGTCTCCGTGATCTACGATTTTGGCTCGCACACCGGAGATCCCACGTATCCATACTGGGAGGGCATCATCGCCCAAGGCCGCGACGGCAACCTCTACAGCACAACCATGGACGGCGGAGCCAACGACTGGGGCGCCGCTTTCAAGATCACCCCCACAGGCAGCCTTCACGTCCTAGAAAATTTTGTTGCTGACGGCACTCCCGAGGGCGGCCTCACCCTCGGCACCGACGGCAACTTCTACGGCACAACCCAATCCGGCGGAGTCAACCTCAGCGGACAAATCTTCAAACTCACTCCTAACGGAACCCTCACCGTCCTATACACCTTCACTGGCGGCACGGACGGAGGCATCCCTTCAGCAGCGCCAATCCAGGGTGCAGATGGAAACTTCTACGGCACTGCCATCTCCGCCGGGTCGGGAGCGGGCTACGGCACAATTTATAAGATCACCCCCTCCGGCACCTTCTCCGTCATTCACACGTTCGACTCGACCGACGGCGCCAATCCTCACGCGCCCCTGGCTTTAGGAACCGATAACAATTTGTACGGAACCACCTATCTGGGAGGCACGTCCGGCGAGGGAGTCGTGTTCAGAATCAGTACCAGCGGCACCTATACCGTTCTCTACAACTTTGACGGAACCCACGGCGCAAATCCCAACGGCCCTCTGGTGCAAGGCAGCGACGGATTCTTCTACGGCACAACCGCCAACGGCGGCGCCTCGAGCGCCGGAGTAGTCTTCAAACTACCAGGCGTCGGTAAGATCTCAGTACTCCACTCTCTGAACGGCACCTCTGATGGCAGCCAGCCCTTCGCCGGCCTCGTTCAGGCCACCGACGGAAACTTTTACGGCGCGGCCTCCGTCGGCGGCTCTACCTCCTGCTCCGGCGGCTGCGGCACGCTTTTCAAAGTCACCCCTCCCTCTAGCTTCTCCGTGATCTACACCTTTGATGGCTCGAGCGCCGCCGGTCCAAACGTCACCTTGGTGCAGCACACCAACGGCCTCCTGTATGGCGACACAGAAAACGGCGGCAGTGGCTGCCCATCTCCCGGCTGCGGCGTCTTCTTCAGCTTGAACCTCGGTTTAACCCCCTTCGTCAGTCTGCTCTACACCTCGGGCAAGGTCGGCAGAACCGTCGAAATCCTCGGCCAGGGTTTCACCGGAACCACCGCCGTCTCCTTCAACGGAACCTCCGCCACGTTCAAGGTGGCATCCAACACCTACCTCACCGCCACCGTTCCCACAGGCGCGACCACGGGTTTTGTAACCGTAACCACTCCTTCCGGAACATTGACCAGCAACAAGAAATTCCGAGTCATCCCATAACCAGGAGACCCATTCATGAGCGGGATTTCTTTTCCATGTACGCCGCCTCGTTTGCGGCTGAGGCTCGACGAGAAAGTTGTCTTTCACGTTCGTCGAACGCGCTTTGCGGAGCGCGACGGGATTGTCTACCTGAAGGTCGAGCCCATGGTAGACAATCCCCGCTCTGATCCCGTTACTTTGATGTGCTGAAGTACCACCCCCGCGTCTTCCAAATCTCTACAACGGGAGCCCCCGCTTCGACATCGAAGCTATTCCGGGACTTTGCCCCTGAGAGCTCTCTTCCATCCCATGAAACCTCGCCACTCAACCGATCCCGCAATTCTGTTTGATCTCGATGGCACCCTTGTCGACACCGCCTACGAGCATGTACTCGCATGGTCCACCGCACTACGGGATGCGGGCTTCATCGTGCCTGATTGGAAAATCCATCGTCGCGTCGGCATGAGCGGCAAATCCATGCTTCGGCAATTGTTCCGCGAACACCAGGCCAACCGGCGCAAACTCAGCGTAGATGCTCTCGAAGCAAAACATGACGCCGTATTCAATAAGTTGAGCCGCCATGTCCGCCCGCTTCCCGGCGCCCAGGAACTACCTCGTCACTTAACCCGCCGCGCTGTGCGCTGGGCAATCGCCACCACCGGCAACAAGAAACAGACCATCAGGTTGCTGCGAAGCTTAAAAATACCGGCGAACACCGTGATAGCGACCGGTGATGATGTCGCGAAAGCCAAGCCCTCCCCTGACGTGTTCGTCCTCGCCGCCGAACGCCTCGGCGTGCCCATCGAAAACTGCATCGTGACCGGCGACAGCATATGGGACATGCTGGCTGCCGGCCGCCGCCGCGCCCTCGCCGTCGGCATTCTCGCCGGCGGCTATAGCCAGGAGGAACTGGAGCAATCCGGAGCCTTCCGCGTCTACTCCGATCCCGCCGATATGTTGCTCCACCTCGAAGACCTGGGCATCGCCGGCAAGTAATTTCCGTCCCCCACTGCACGCGCGGCCCCTTACGCCGCTTTCCCAAACTCCCGGCGCGTCGCCTCAACATCCTCACTTCCCTGCTGCTTGAACACAGCTCGCGCTTTTGCGGCATCCTCTTCACTGTCCACGTTTGCTATCACCACGGAATGCCCCCGCCGCAACACTTCGTGATAAAACTTCACATCATCTTTCGGAACGCCCACGCCCATCGCATGTTCCGTAATATCGCCGGCCTTCGCTCCCGCGGCTGCGCCGCCCAGTCCCAAAGCCGCGGCCGCGCCCAGGCCAATTGCAAAAATCGTACCCACTCCCGGAACCATCAAGCTTGCCAACGCTGCCCCGCCCGCCAATCCGGCGCTCGCTCCCACCGCGCCTCCTAGCACGGCGCCCATCGCCTTCCCCATGCCGTCTCGCTCGGCGTCGGTTGTGGGAACGCTGTCCAGTTCTTTCTCCGCCGATGCCCGCATTCCACGCTCCCCCGGCTGCTCACTGCTCAGAAAAATAATGGACTGCTCCTTCATCCCGCTGCTCACCAGATCTTCAACCGCCTGCTCCGCTGAAGCCAATGAGTGAAAAATACCTACCACGCTTTCCATAAGTCCTCCCGCTGCAAACCAAATCGTTCAAATAACCAATCTAAGATTCGCACCCGCCTAGCTGGAGTTGCCCTCGTTTTGGCGAGTGGCCCACCCGCTCTTCAAAAATTGAGCGAAGGAGGTTGACACGCACACAATGCTGTCTAAATATACCTTGACACGTATATGCTATGTGGAGTATATAAAGAGTCGTATGGAATCTGTCTTCCAAATCATTGCGGAGCCCAACCGCCGCGCGATAATGAGCCTCCTGGTTTCGTCACAACAATCCGTGGGAGAAATCGAGCGTCGACTTCGTATGTCGCAGCCGACTGTGTCAAAGCATCTGCGAGTGCTGCGCGACGCCGGTTTCGTCGAATCCACGGTGGCCGCACAGCGCCGCCTCTACCGGCTGAAACCTGAACCTTTTCAGGAGCTCGATGCCTGGCTGGCTCAGTTCCGTCGTTTCTGGTCCACTCACGTGGATGCTCTCGAACGCCACCTTGATCGAATGAACCACGACCGCATCGGGCAAACTAGACCGCATCAATCAACCCCAACGAAAAGGAACACAAAGCAGAAGACGGCGCGGCCCAAACCGCGAACGTAATATTTGAAGGAGAAACGAAATGAAAATCAAAGTGACCAGCCTATACGTAGACGACCAAAACAAGGCCCTGCGCTTCTATACGGAGGTCCTGGGCCTTGCCAAGAAGACCGATTTCAGTCAGGGCCCATATCGCTGGCTGACCGTGGCCTCGCCCGAGGAGCCGGACGGCACTGAGCTGCAGCTCGCCCTGAACAACAACCCCGCGGCCAAAGCGTATCAGCAGGCGATCTTTCAACAAGGCCAGCCCGCGATCATGTTCTACACCGACGATGTCAAGGGCGACTACGAGCGCATCAAGGCTCGCGGCGCCGAGTTCACCATGCCGCCCACCGACGTGACCGGCTCGACCATTGCCATGCTGAAAGACACCTGCGGCAACCTCATTCAGCTCACCCAGCTCGCACACTATTCACGCTAGGAATAAGGAGAAGAAGATGACCGTTCGCGAGCACTACACACCGGGTCCGGCCAGCGGAGCCCGGGTACAAAAGGACCGGATACGAAGCGACCGGGCTCAAAACGGTACCAATAACAATGAAGACCAGTGGACGCTCATTCTCGTCCGCGAACTGCGCCACTCCCCGGAAAAAGTCTGGCAGGCGCTTACCGACCCGGCGCATCTCCGCGAGTGGGCTCCCTTTGAAGCCGATGGCAGCCTGGCTACGCTTGGAACCACGGTGAAGCTCACCACGGTGGCAGCGCCCAAGCCGCTGGTTTCCGTATCAACAGTGACGCGAGCCGACGCTCCCAAGCTGCTTGAGTACAACTGGGGTGACCACGATATGCGCTGGGAACTCGAAGCCCTTGGTGGCGGCACGCGCCTCACGCTCTGGACCAACATCGGTCACCGCTTCATCGCCATGGGCGCTGCCGGTTGGCACATTTGTTTCGATGTTCTCGATCACCTGCTCAGCGGAACTCCCATCGGCCGCATTGTTGGCCCCGAGGCCATGAAGTTCGGCTGGAAGCGATTGCACGCGGAGTACGCCAGGCAGTTCGGGATTGAAGCCCCCCACTCGCCGCCTGAGGCGGCTCAAAAGTCGCGGGTGGTTTCGTAGTAGTGCTTGTATTTGCCCGATCCGCTCCGGGCTCGTCTTCATTCGGGCTCGACTTCATTCGAGCGACTTCAGAGGAGGTCATATGAACTGGAACAAATGGGTTCGCCAGGCCCATCGCTGGCTGACCATTGCCTTTACCGTGGTTGTCATCGTCAACGGCGTCGCCGTTGCAGAAAAGAAGTACACCAACTCGCTGGGCCTGCTGGCCGTGTTCACGCTCGCCTTGCAGTTTTTCACCGGCCTGTACTTGTTCGTGCTGCCATATGCCACCAAGTGGCGCAGCGGGCAACGCACCGAGTGAACGGGCGGCAGCCGCACACTTTTCTGTGGGCGATGGCGCAGAGGCGTAAGGCCGAGGGAGACGTCCCGCCTCTCCCCGAGTCTCTCGAAATTAAACTCTCCAGGCCTTGATGGAACTTCGGCTTGACGGAATTTCTTCCGGACCGGTGGCCCATTCAAGCCATCCTTTGGCTTGAGGGGGGCAGTTCAGGAGGACGGGTGGCCCATTCACTTTCTCTTCTATCCGATCATCACACCTTATAGCTTCACCTTGCCATGAGTCCAGGTTTGTGATATCGGTATCGCACAAATAAGCAAAATCTGGCTTGAGTGGGCCATGCCTCCTCACAATAAGACATTCGGGTGAACGCAGTCAGGAACATAGAAAGGAGATTACGATGCAATTTCAGAGTGACTATTTCAATGCTTATCACAACCTAAAGCTGACACGAGATGACAGAGGCGTGCTGGTTGCTGAATTCCACACCAACGGCGGGCCGTGCATTATGACCGCGCAATCTCACACGGAATTTGTCGATGGGTTCTACCGGATTTCGCAAGATCGAGCGAACAAGATCGTAATCCTTACGGGCGCCGGCGGGGAGTTCATTACTGACGTCGATTGGTCCTCCTTCGGCAACGCTGCCGATCCCGGCATTTGGAGCCAGGTTCACGACGAAGGTGTTCAGGTGTTGGAAAACATAGCCAACATACGCGTCCCAGTCATCGCGGCAATCGAGGGACGTGCCCATGTGCACTCAGACTACGCGCTACTTGCCAGCGTAATTGTGGCAGCGGAGGGCGCGACTTTCCAGGATGTGGCCCATTTCTCCCAGGGCGTTGCCCCCGGCGACGGAATCTTTACCACCTGGAGTTATCGCGCGGGAGCGGGACGAGCGGAAGCGTTCCTGCTCAACCCACAGCCGCTCCCGGCGCAAACCGCGCACGAATGGGGAGTGGTTGCAGAGGTTGTGCCCAACGGCAAGGCGCTGCCCCGAGCACGGGAATTGGCCAAGTTGTACTTGAAGGCTCCCGAAGTGACCCGCCGAAACACACGCATCCACTTCATTCAACCGTTGAAGGAGCGCATCGTCCGGGAAGTCGGCTATGGACTGTCGCTTGAGGGAGCGTCAGCGGCTGACCTGGTGAAGTCAATGAGAGCCCAGAATGAAGCTGTCGCTCAGAAGGGAAAAGTCGCATGAAGCGCACCGAAAGCGCTCCATCCACTCAGGCGCTTAAGAAGAGTCTGTGACCCGTGAACATCCCCACTCAAGCCAAAACCCGGGCTTGAGTGGGCTACCCGCCGACTGTCATTGGCTCGGATCATCCGCCGTATGACACGTCGCTTTAACGCTGACACTGCAAAAAAACATCGGATTCTTGCTATTTCCCACATTCGAACAGTTGGCAGAGTTTGTTTCGGTATTTTGTATATCTCCCGAGCAGGATAGCTTGCCGGTTGCATTGTCCACCGCCATGCTCTTTGCGGTATTGTAATCTGGGTCGTTTCCAATTCCAGTTGCAAAAATATACGTGTCGGTTGAAGAGACTCCGATGCACAATGCAAAGACTGCGGCTGTGATTATAACCGTATGCTTTAACTGTTCTGAGACCTTCATGATGCTTCTCCATCAACCACAACCGGCGCTAGTGCGTCCGGATTTGCGTGGCCTTTCATCCGTTTGTTTTTGAATCTGCAGTCGTGTCACGCACGCACCACGGCTTTAGTTCCCCACGGATTTTCAGCGTGAATCTTTCGCAAAGGTTAGGCTTGAATTTGCTACTTCGTGACCGGAACAGCTAGGGAGGGAGAAGCTCCGTCGGTGGACGCCAAGATCAGTTTACAGTGTACCGACGAAATTGCGGGAGAGCAATACCCTGCGGGAAACAAAGAACCTCAGCCGAAATGTGGCGGGTGGCCCATTCAAGCCATCTTTTGGGGGCTGGCCCACCTTTGATTGTCTTATGCAGGGCAACTACCGCAACTGAGGCTGCCGCACCTTTCGCGGTTTTCGAAAGGTGCGCTTCCCAGTAGCCGGGATCGTGGGAACGTGGGGGAAAGTCGGGGACAGACAGAACGATCTCACTAACTAGTTCGAATCACACCCCAAAGAAAACCGCAGAGCGGCACATACCTCATTCATTCGCGCGGAACTAAGCTGGGCCACACGTTTCCCCAGGCGCTGTTGCGACACCGTCACTGCATTGTGCAGGTTCACCGCGCACGGGCCTTTCATCCCGTCCTCCTCATTCAGCTCCGATGGCACGCCGCGAATCGGTGGAGGTTGCACCTACTGGCACTTTGTCGATGATGTTAGCCCAGGACAATTCTCTTGACTTTCTCTTTTATAGAGTGGTAGTTAAGGAGAAAGTCAAAAGTGGCCATCCGCCATTTCTTCGTGCCGCCCGCGAATCACGAAACCAGGAGAACCTTATGAAAATCTCAAGACTCTTCGCCGCCCGTACCGCATTGTGCATCGCAATCATTGCGTTGTGTGCTCAGGGGCAAAATGCCGGAAGTTCGCGCGCTTCATCCCTTCCTTCGGCCGGAAGCTCCGAGATCCTCTGCGGGCCCGGATTGGTCTATCGATGCACTCCCCAGGGATGTTACTGTGTGAAACCCGGATTGTAAGAACGGCGGGTGGCCCAGCTTTTGATCTTGCCGAAATGACCAACCCAGGGGGTGCTGACGGCGGCACACTGGCAGAAAGTGATCTGGGCGGGAACTGGACGGCGGTGTATGGCTTAATTCGCGGTCAGATCTTTTCGCGGGTTGATCTTCCGGCTAATGTTGTCCACTATTATTTTCGCGATCATCTGAATTCCACGAACATCGTCACCGACCCGCTGGGCAACATCCAGAACGAGTCGGACTACTATCCCTACGGGGGCGAGATCGTGATCACCGGCAGCGACTCCAACCGCTACAAGTTCACCGGCAAAGAACGGGACTCGGAGTCTGGTCTGGACAACTGCGGCGCTCGCTACTACGGTTCTAGCCTTAGCCGCTTCATGACGCCGGACTGGGCGGCGAAGCCAATCACCGTGCCGTATGCGAAGTTCGGCGACCCGCAGACACTGAACTTGTATTCGTATGTTGAGAACGGGCCAATTAATAGGATTGATCCCGACGGGCACTACGATGTGACTCCTTCCAACTGTGGAGATAACGCCAAGTGCCAAAAGAAATACGACAAGGCAGCAGACAAGTTCGAGAAGCGACGAGAAAAGGATCTGAACTCGAAGAAGGCAGACGTCAGGGCAGCAGCAGCAAACTATGGAGCGCGGGGAGAGGTCAACGGCGTGCATGTGGGCTTTGCGAACCTCGCAAGCCAAGGGATTAATGGTCGTGTCGATCCTTCAGGGAGCACGCCCGGTAACCAGAATATCCAAGTGACGCTGGACTTCGGGAGGGCCGGAAACGCAGAAACGCAGACCCATGAAGGGACACACGTAGGAGATGACCAGAAGTTCCTAAACTCCTACGACCCAGCAACAGGAGGCTACAACCAGGCTCTGAATCCCACGCACGGGCAAACCGAGTTCAATGCGTTCAAGGCAGGCGCAGAGATAAACCATGAGCACGGCTTCGGTCCTAACGACACTCAGAAAATCTTGGACTTCCTTCACAACAGTCCGGTCTATGGGCCGATCTTCAATGTGCCGGTTTTCGATCCGAACGATTTCCCTGCAGGAGTGCCTCAATGATGAGCAACAGTAGAAACCTGAGAACGGGCCTGAGCATCATCGTTCTGACGATTCTTGCGGCAATATCGGCAGAGGGTCAGACCGGCACAGAGGCACAAAAAATGAACTTCTGTAACGTGGTTGCGTCTCCTAGCGACTACAACGGGAAGACGCTTTCCGTTGAGGTGATTTTGTGGCCTAGCGATCACTCGCTCTCTCTCTATGGGGAAGCGTGTGTACCAAAGGAAGGCTACAACGTCACGACGCAAGCAATCTTACCCGACAAATGGGAATCTCTGCCCAACGGGAAGAAGCTAAGGGCGATCCTCAAGCATCAACGAGCGGCTAAGGTGGAATTGGTGGGCACTTTTGAAAGCGGGGGTGGACCGTATGGACCCGATGTGGCTCGGTTCCGCTTCTCGATCAGTCAAGTGAACGGGCGGGTGGCCCAGCTTTTGATCTTGCCGAAATGACCAACACAGGGGGGGTGCCCCGTCCTTTGCGCACTCTGCAAAGGGCGGGTACCACAAACGCTTGCCGCTGCGCAGCTACGCCGCTCGATCCCGGAACGAGATCGCAGGTCATCCCTCATTACTCTAACCGGCCCAGCCTCTTCCAGAAGATAGGAACGATAACCGCCCCAGCGCCATTGCTCGGGCGACTCCACCAGTGCCGCCTCACCGGATTGCGATGCATATTCCGGAGCCTCTACACGCTCTTCTTCGTCGTCATCGTTCGAGTGAATGAGTTTTAGCATCGTATCGCGGAAAAGGAAAGGGTTCTTGGGCGGGTGGCCCAGCTTTTGATCTTGGGCGGGTGGCCCAGGCTTTGAATTCCTCTGCCATCAGCAACACAGTGGGTGCCCCGTTCCTTCGCGCACTTTGCGAAGGGGCGGGTACCACGACCGCCTGCAGCGGCGCGGCTACGCCACTCGATCTCGAAACGAAATCTTCGTCCAACCTTCATTCACCCGCACGGGGCCGGCTTCGTCCAAAAGATAGAAACGATGACGGGGGCTGGCTCACCTTTGCTGTTTCTTGGCGCCATCATAACTGAGGCTGCCTCACCCTTCGTTCTTTTCGAAGGAGCCTGCCCTGAGGCGGGTGGCCCAGCCTCTGAACCCGCTTGAATCACCAGCTCAGTGGGTGCCCCGTTCCTTCGCGCACTTTGCGAAGGGGCGGGTACCACGACCGCCTGCAGCGGCGCAGCTACGCCACTCGATCCCGAAACGAAATTTTCCCCCATCCCTGATTCACCCGCACCGGTCCGGCTTCGTCCAAAAGATAGAAACGATGACGGGGGCTGGCTCACCTTTGCTGTTTCTTGGCGCCATCATAACTGAGGGCGGGTGGCCCAGCTTTTGATCTTGCCGAAATGACCAACACAGGGGGGGTGCCCCGTCCTTCGCGTTCTCTTGTCGAGTCCCAAGACATGGCTTACAAAGCGTCCCAACACATCCCTTACACTTTTTGATCTTGCGTTGGGCTGGAGAACCAGCGCTCGACCATGGTCGAGCGCTGGTTCTCCAGTTCGATTTCGCGGATCAGGGTGTGGCAGTAATACACCTGCAACCGGTTGCCCACAGGCATGATCAGCACCCACTCTCCCGCCAGGGCGTCGCTGATGGTCCAGTTTTTTCCCGCCAGCGTCACCTTGCCTCGCGAATCCACCTTTAGCACGCGCGCTCCCGCCGGATATTCCCAGCGCGGTGGATTCGCCTCATAGCGCCGTGCGCTCCGGTGCCAGCGAGTGGCCGGAGTTTTCATCCCCAGCGCCTCGTGTGGGCGCACATGATTGTGCTCCCAACGAAACTCGTCCAGCCACGCTTGCGCATCGCTGCCGCGCATCCCGCGTCGTGCCAGCGCCCGTTGCAGCTCGCCGTGAAACCGCTCCACCTTGCCCTGCGTCTGGGGATGCCGTACCCGGCTCCGGTGCAGGTGAATCCCCTGCCGCATCAGCCACAGCGACAGCTTCGTCATTCCGCCCGGACTATGCACGCTCCACCACGGCGTGCCGTGATCCATCAGCATTCCCTCCGGCATCCCGTGCTCGCAAAAGGCCGCCACCAGCGGCTCTCGTACCTGTTCGGCGTGCGTGCTCGTCACCACATGCAGCGCGATCACATAGCGGCTGTGGTCGTCGATCACGGACAGCGGACCCACTTTCTGGTACCACAACTTTGGCCCTTTGAAGTCCATCTGCCAGAGTTCGTTCGGCACGCCGCGCTCGAACCGCTCTGTAGCCGGCGCGTGCTGATCCTGTTCCCGCACCAGGCCACGCCGCAGCAGAATGCGATGCACCGTGTTCCGTGCCAACTCCATGCCCTCGCGCTGCAACAGCACGCGCAGCTTGCGCGCTCCCCAGTCCGGATAACGCTCGCGCAACTCCACCACGCGTTGCTCCACCACCGTCGCCGTCCGCCGTGGACTTTGCTGTGGCCGCCGACTGCGTTCGGCGATCCCCGCTACTCCCGCTTCCCGATAGCGCTTCAGCCACTCATAACCCACGGGCCGCGAGATTCCAAACTCCCGGCACAACGCCGCTAACGTTCGCTCTCGCCGCTCCGCCGCAACTACAAACTTCACTCGCTGCTCTCGTATGTCCATCTTCTTCCAAGGCATCTTTCTCCCTCGCCCGCTGTGCGGGCGAAGGGAGTGTAAGGGATGTCTTGGGACACTATGTAAAGGATGTCATGGGTCTGAACAGTTCTCTGCGAAGGGCGGGTACCACAAACGCTTGCCGCTGCGCAGCTACGCCGCTCGATCCCGGAACGAGATCGCAGGTCATCCCTCATTACTCTAACCGGCCCAGCCTCTTCCAGAAGATAGGAACGATAACCGCCCCAGCGCCATTGCTCGGGCGACTCCACCAGTGCCGCCTCACCGGATTGCGATGCATATTCCGGAGCCTCTACACGCTCTTCTTCGTCGTCATCGTTCGAGTGAATGAGTTTTAGCATCGTATCGCGGAAAAGGAAAGGGTTCTTGCGGTTGTTAAACCGCCACGTCATTTCGTCAAGTGTAGGCCGGAAGAACTTTGCAGAGATTCGATGCCACGTCGCCGGAGGTTGCAGGTTACGCCGAGCCCAGCTAAATTAGTTGCGAGAGTTGGAGCTGAATTATGAAAAGGCCAGTTCCAGTGGAATCTGCCTCTGCATTGATCGACCAGTTGATCGCAAAACACACAGACTGGCGCGGCAAAACGCTGGCCAGCATCCGCAAGACCATCCTTGAAGCAGACCCTGCGATCGTCGAAGATTGGAAGTGGATGGGAAGCCCAGTGTGGTCTCGCGACGGAATGATCGCGGTCGGCAACGCCCATAAAGATAAGGTGAAGCTTACCTTTGCCCACGGGGCGAGCCTCCCCGATCCTGACAAGCTGTTCAACGCGGGCCTCAAAGGCAACGCCTGGCGAGCGATCGATCTTTTCGAGGGCGATAAGATTAACGAGCGCGCCCTAAAAAATCTCGTCCGTGACGCCGTTGATTACAATCGGACCAAATTAAAGAGGAAAGCGCCTGCCGCTACTCGAGCCAAAGTACATAAAGGTAAAAAGTGATGTACCCCACCCTTCTTTCTTTGAAGGGTGGGATTCCACGATCGCCGGCCGCTTCGCCGCCCACCCCCTCAATTCCGCTATTGAAATTCACCCCGCAACACTTAGGCCCAAACTCGTTGCCCCGCCACCCCTCCTCTGCTAGCCTTTTCGAGCACTTCTTTTCTTTTTTCGCTGGATCTTGTGCTCAATTTGCCTTGATAGTAAGATGGTGAATCGCTGTTTTGCGCGATCAGTGCGACCGCACGCAGCACCCCCACCGTCCGGAGAAATAGAGATTAAGTCCAACGCAGTTTCTTAAGGAGACCAATCTTGGCCGCAACCACAAAGAATCGTATTTTGTTCACTTCCGAATCCGTAACCGAAGGCCATCCCGATAAAATCGCCGACCAGATTTCCGATGCCATCCTCGACGCCTGCCTCGCCGAAGATTCCTCCAGCCGCGTCGCCTGCGAAACCCTCACCGCAACCGGCCTCGTCGTCATCGCCGGAGAAATCACCACCAAAGCCTACGTCGATTTTCAAAACGTAGTCCGCGGCACCGTCCAGTCCATCGGATACGACAACGCCCTCCACGGCTTCGACTGCAACACCTGCGCCGTAATCTCCAGCATCAACAAACAGTCCGGCGACATCGCCATGGGCGTAGACACCGGCGGCGCCGGCGACCAGGGAATGATGTTTGGATATGCTTGTGATGAGACGGAGGAGTTGATGCCGACCCCCATCTCGCTGGCGCACAAACTTACTATGCGGCTGGCGCAGGTGCGCAAGAATGGAACGCTTCCCTTTCTTCGTCCCGATGGAAAATCTCAAGTGACAGTTGAATATGATGCGAACGGCAAAGTGCTGCGGGTGGATGCGGTTGTGATTTCCACGCAGCATGCGGAGACCGTCGCCAACGACGAGTTGCGGGCGGGAATTTTGAAGCATGTGATTCAGGCGGTGATTCCGGCGCATCTGCTGGACGAATACACCAACTACCACATCAATCCCACGGGACGGTTTGTGATTGGCGGCCCGATGGGCGATACCGGCCTGACCGGACGGAAGATCATTGTCGACACTTACGGCGGGATGGGACGGCACGGCGGGGGAGCGTTCAGCGGCAAGGATCCGACGAAGGTGGATCGTTCGGCGGCTTATATGGCGCGCCACATTGCGAAGAACATTGTTGCCGCGAAACTGGCGGATCGCTGCGAAGTGCAGCTGGCTTATGCCATCGGCGTGGCCGATCCGGTGAGCGTGCGCGTAGATACGTTTGGCACGGAGAAAGTGGATCCCGCGATCCTTCCGGATCTGATTCGCGCGAATTTCAAGCTGACGCCGCGGGGGATTATTGAGTCGCTGAATCTGCGGCGGCCGATTTACAAGAAGACGGCGGCTTACGGGCATTTTGGGCGGAACGATCCCGACTTCACCTGGGAAGCGACCGACAAGGCGGCGAAGTTGGCTAGCGAGGCTGGAGTGCGGGAGACTGTGGGCGCGCGCAAGTAGCGACTAATGCGGCAGGCCCTGTGGTCATGCGTACGCATTTCGCGGGCGAGAAGGCGCTCCGCGCCACAATAAGTCGGCGGTATGAGCCGAAAGTGCCACTCCCCTAAGAGTATTTTGACCATGCCGAGGTCGACCGCGGTTCGTGTATTCTGACAGAGCACTTGTATCCGACGGTACTTCGTCAACAACTTAAAATTTTCCACATGAAGGCGCCACAGGAGGCGTATGTCGACAGCAGCACAGATTAATTGCGATATCAAGAGCCTGGAACTGGCCGAACTGGGCAAGAAGCGCATTGAGTGGGCGAACCAGTCCATGAAGGTGCTGCAGATTATCCGCAAAGAATTCATCAAGAACCAGCCGCTGAAAGGCATTCGCATCTCGGCGTGCCTGCACGTTACGGCGGAGACGGCGAACCTGGCGATCTGCCTGCGCGACGGCGGAGCCGACGTTGTGCTGTGCGCGTCGAATCCGCTCTCCACGCAGGATGATGTTTCGGCCAGCCTGGTGCGCGATCAGGGCATTCCGGTCTTCGCCATCAAGGGCGAGGACAACGACACTTACTACAACCACATTCTGGCGGCGATCGATCACAAGCCGCACATCACGATGGATGATGGCGCTGACCTGGTGACGATTCTGCACACCAAGCGCACCGACGCGCTGGAAGGCGTGATTGGCGGGACGGAAGAGACTACTACCGGCGTGATCCGGCTGCGGGCGATGGCGAAGGAAGGCGTGCTGAAGTTTCCCATCGTGGCGGTGAATGACGCCGACACCAAGCATCTGTTTGACAATCGCTATGGCACGGGGCAGTCGACCATTGACGGCATTATCCGCGCGACGAACTTCCTTGCTGGCCGGGTCGAAGTTTGTGGTGGCCGGCTATGGCTGGTGCGGACGCGGCCTGGCGAGCCGGGCGCGCGGCAATGGCGCGGAAGTGATCATCACGGAAGTGGATCCGACGAAGGCGCTGGAAGCGGTGATGGATGGCTTCCGCGTGATGTCGATGACCGAAGCGGCCAAGCTTGGCGACGTGTTCTGCACGGTGACGGGCAACAAGAGCGTGCTGACCAAAGAGCATTTCGCCCTGATGAAAGATGGCGCGATCATTTCGAACTCCGGACACTTCAACGTGGAGATCGACATTCCGGCGCTGGAGAATATGTCGTCGTCGAAGCGCACGACGCGGACCTTCGTCGACGAATACTCGTTGAAAGACGGGCGCAAGATCAATCTGCTGGGCGAAGGACGGCTGATCAACCTGGCGGCGGCGGAGGGGCATCCCGCGTCGGTGATGGATATGAGCTTTGCCGACCAGGCGCTCTCGGTGGAATACATGGTCAAGAATTTCAAGACGCTGGAGAAGAAGGTCTACAAAGTTCCCGACGAACTCGACAAGCGCGTGGCCAAGCTGAAGCTGGAGTCGATGGGGATCAAGATCGATCGGCTGACGCCGGAGCAGGAAGAGTATTTGGCGGGGTGGAGCGAGGGAACGTAGGGGCAGTGGTCAGTGGTCAGTGGCCAGTGGTCAGTTTTTGGCGGGGCGGCGTTTGCCCCGCTCTTCGCTCCTTTAAAGGTTGCCGAGAGGACTCAGTTGGGAAGCACATCCTTGCAAGCCGGATAGTCACGAACCTTTCCGACTTCCTTGATCACCCGAATTGTCTTCTGACTTATGGCAACAACGTGGGGACGAAACGGGCCGCATTCCTCTAACAGTCCGTCCCGCCAGTGCTTCGGGCCACAAAAGTATTCTTTGCTACAGCTTTGCGGGTGGTTAGGAGGCGATGATGGGTTCGTCTTGGGCTGATTCCAATCATCCACGCTCGCAGCGTACAAGTAGGTGGAATCTTGCGAAAGTATCACCATCTTGTCAAATGGTCCCTTGTCGTTCTGGGACTGCTCAGTAACGATGGAAACGACGCTAGATGTAGTGGAATCTTGCGAAAGTATCACCATCTTGTCAGATGGTCCCTTGTCGTTCTGAGACTGCTCAGTAACGATGGAAACGACGCTAGATGTAGTGTAGTCGCCCCCTTCCTTCTGGACCGGTATGTGATTATAGATCGCATAGGCATATCCCAACGTGCTGACTATGTAGAGAGTGACGCCGACTGTCGCGCGGAGCACCCATCTCACAACCGCTCCGTCGTGGTTGTTTCATGCGGAAGGCCTTCTTTTTCTCTCTGCTTATTCGCCTGAATAGAGAACACAATCACGCCGCCTAACACCGAGATCGCCAGAAAAAGCCCCACATTCTGGATCAGCCACCATCGGAACCAGTAGGGGACTGTAATTATCGCGATCAGCCCGGTTACTACGGGCAGGACGAATACGAGAAACCAAGAACGCGATGGAATACTCCATGTCCATGAGGGACCATCGCCTGCCTCCCAGAGCTTTCGTTCATCGCTCGTAAGAAACAGTATCCTGAATAACCACAGGAGGGCGACGGTTGCTAAAGCAAACAGCAGGATCCCAAGAGCCGGATGCTGCCCATACCAATAGGCAGCCTCGCGCAGCGATCGCCGGGCCCACAATAGGCCAATAAACGCCCCCGCGGACACAACACAACACGCACGACGCCAGAATACACTCCAGGAGTCTTTATCCCACTCCTCGTCACGATAGGCCCTGTAGTATGTAACTTGATAGAGGATTACAGCGCACAAGAGCGCGAACTGCACGACCATGTGGTCTTTGTAACTATTGGAGTTAAACAGTATAAGCTCTACGTTTATCGGAATCACCAGCGCTGCAACTAATAGGACCCACAGCATGAAGGACCACTCCTTCAGTTTAGATGTCTTCCTATCCCGCTCCTGTGTAGTCCACATATATATGGGGCACATGGGCGGCGGCGGTATGTTGGTCGTTTCTAGGTTCACGATCGATACCTTTGGCTTCTCATCCGAAGTTGCAGCAGGATGCGCATAGAAATATGCGAGGTCCCAGGCCTTCTTTACGACCGTAAACATCAAGACGACGCTAAGGAGCAGGAGAACGTAGAGAAAGCCGACGTACACATACTTCGACTTGAATACCTGAATTGCGTCTCCGTTGATGCCGAAGCTGCTGAGGTAGGTGTTTACGATTAGGTAGCCGCTGATGTAGGCGAGTCCGAGAAAAGGCGCCCCTATCTTGGTCACCAATTCGAAGGACGCGGTCAGACCGCTACGATCAGAAGGGTCCTTGTCTGTCAAAGCCGCACTTCCTTCTGCTGCTTACTGCAGCCTCTGGTTCGGGAATACAGAAGTGGGGAAAATCGCCGAGGGCCCGGTACAACCGCACGGAGTATAGCATACGCAGGCCCTTGGATTTAGCGTCGCGGCTCAGCGGAATAAGTTTCGTGCCAGCCAGCAGAATCCTAGGGCAAATGAAAGCATCCCGATCCAGCCGAAGGTATTGTTCAAGGCATACTTCCAGCGCTTGTAGGAGTCATGGTTCGGGGAGTGACAATACTCCTCGTACCAGAATGTTTGGAGCACCATGAAGAGTACGAGAAAGGCAATGCAGCAACCGAAAAAACCAAACGTGATAGGCGCGACATCTCGCACTTTCTGCGCGAACGGGGCCTGCACGGGCTTGTCAGAGGCGATTATGCTCAGGAGGAAGGCCGTTGCTGCACCAGAAAGTGTGATCGCGAATTTGGAGAGATCCTGGTAGCGCTTGGAATGCGGTTCGAAGTCGCCAGCGTCCTTGAGTTTCGGGTCGATGTTGTGCTTAGGGTCGAAGAAGTACCAGTCGCCGCCTAGGGTGCAGAACAACGACACGAACGTAACGGCCGCAATGGGCAGCAATATCCATAGAGCGTTCCAGATTGAACCACTGAAGGGGCTATGGGGCATTGGTCCTCCCTATCACTTTACAATACTTAGCATGAGAAGCACTCGTACCTTGTCTGTAACTTTGCCGCCTGAGATGCAGAAACGGGCCCAGTCCATTGCCAAGCGGGAGAGCCGCACCATGAGCGAGTTGGTGCGGGAGGCGCTTCGCCACTACGACCGGCGGGCGTTGGTGGATGAGGCGAATGCGTACGGGCGCCAGCGCGCCGAGGAACGCGGCCGCGAAGTCAATGTCGAGCGATTAATACATGAATCCCGCCGGGGCTCTAGGAAGGCCACCAAGAAATAAATGCGCATAGTGGCGGACAACGCCCTCAGCGGCTGAAGCCGCGTTCCTGATTAGACGCTGATGCGGCACGAGTAACTCGTGCCCTTCCCGATCCTGCCAACCACGCGGGGGAGATTCCCTGAGATGGCTGGGACGCGGATGGATTATAGGGGTCCTTCGACTGCGCATGCGGATTCATAAGGCGAATCCGCACGCTTCGCTCAGGATGACAACGCATCTTGGATATTGCTAAATCATGCTTTATAATGCTTAGCATGAGAAGCACTCGTACCCTGTCTGTAACCTTGCCGCCTGAGATGCTGAAGCGGGCTCAGTCCATTGCCAAGCGGGAGAGCCGCACCATGAGTGAGTTGGTTCGGGAGGCGCTCCGCCATTACGACCGGCGGGCGTGGTGGGACGAGGTGAATGCCTACGGTCGTCAGCGCGCTGAGGAGCGTGGCCTTCGTGAGGGGGACGTGGAGCGGTTGGTCCGTGAATCCCGTCGTGGTTCCAGGAAAGCTGCCAAGAAATAAATGCGCATTGTAGTGGACACGAACGTGATCGTGTCTGCGCTGGTCTTCGGCGGGCTGCCTCGCCGCGTGTTCGAGGCGGTGGAAAGCGACCATTGCGAGTTTTATTACTCGGCTGAGATTGAGAGTGAAACCCGCAGAGTGTTACGCGACAAGTTCGGATGGGACGAGGAGAGGCTGGATCGCTACCTGCCGGTGTTGTGGAGTTTGGGTGAGCGAGTGACGCCCCGGCACCGGGTGAATGCGGTAAGGGAGGATCCGGATGACAATCGTATTCTCGAATGCGCGTTCGCTGCCGTCGCGGACGTGATTGTCTCTGGAGATGGCCACCTGTTAAGGCTGACCGCGTACGAGGGAATCGCGATCCTCACGCCACGCGAATTCTTGAGCACTCTCCGCTGAGCAGGTTCCACTGCGCCGTCGCTGGCGCTCCGGCTCCGCATGCTTCGCTAGGATGACAGAGCCGTTGGGTGTACCTCAGCGGCTGAGGCCGCGTTCCGATGGGAGCGCTTAACGCGGCGCTGAAGCGCCGCTCTTCCACGGTATTGCTGCGGTCCCGTGCGGGCGGCCTGCAAGATCGAGGTCCAGGTCAAAGGCAGCGGACGAGGGCGTCCGCTCCACAAGAGCAGGGCGCTGGTCCTCCGCTTTGGGGTGTTTACTCTCAGGTAATGTCTACTTTAGTAGACTTTACTTTGTCCCAGATGCATGGGAAAGTGGAGTAGGTTCCAAGAATAGCGCGGCCACCGGTGGCCGCGTTTTTTATTGGGAGTGATGTGATCGGGAGAGAGAACAGCAGGTCCCTCGACGGCGCCGTCGCTGTCGCTCCGGCTTGCTCGGGATGACAAATCGGTTTGGGACACGGCCCGGCTTGCTAGGGATGACAAATCAGTTTGGGACACGGCGAGTCTTTGGGAGGTTGTATGAAGAAAAATCGGATGGCGGGGATGAAGATTAAGAATTGCAAGAAGCGGGGGGAGTGGGCGGAGTTGGTGTTTGCGATGCGGGCAATTGAGCGGGGGCTGGGGCTGGCGCGGCCTTGGGGAGAGTCGTCGGGCTATGACTTCACGGTGGATCAGGGGGCGCGGATCGTGCGGGTGCAGGTGAAGTCCACGATATTCAAGGAAGGGGAGGAAGGATATTCGTGTACGCTGAAAGACAGCAAAGGTCCTTACAAGAAGAACACGTTTGATTTTGTGGCGGCTTACGTGATTCCGGAAGATGTGTGGTACATCCTGCCGGAGAAAAAGATACGAGGGATGTGGAGCGTGGGGCTGTATCCGAAGCTGGAGAGTTCGAAGTATAACGGGTACAAGGAGGCGTGGCATCTGTTGCGGGGGGAGACGCGGGGGTTTGTCGAGAGCATCGAGGGTTGTGCGGAGGGGGCGTTTTCGGCGAGGTGGCGGGGTTTCTGGCTCCTCGTTCTCAGCCTCGCCCATGCAGGAGGAATGAACTTCTTCCCTTCCCGATCTTACGGCGGCGCGGGGAAATTCCTGAGATGGCTGGAGCGCTGATGGGGTGTAGGGATGCTTCGACTACGCATGCGGATTCGAAAGGCGAATCCGCATGCTTCGCTCAGGATGACAAAGGGTTCTGGAGCCGCTTTCTTAGAAGATTTTCATATTGCATGGATGCCGGCTTGCATAGTCGTGGGACGGGGCAATTTGCCGATACCTCAAGGAGGGCCTCGGGAGTCGAGGGAGATGACGAAGATTCTGCTAGTTGAAGACAGCAAGTTTCTGAGGCTGGCGACGGAGCGCGCGCTGGCCCGCGCGGGCTATGAGGTGAGCAGCGCGATCGATGGCGAGGAAGCGTTGCGGCTGGCGCGGGAAAAATTGCCGGACCTGATTTTGCTGGATATGTTGCTGCCGAAGATGAGCGGTCCGGATGTGCTGATTGCGCTGAAGAAAGACGCTGCTACGAAAGCGATTCCGGTGGTGGTGATTACCGGGATGGCGCAGAAGAACGCGGAACGGCTGCAGCGGGATGGGGCGGCGGGGTTTCTGGAAAAGTCGGCGCTGGAGTTGGATAAGGGATCGCAGAAATTGTTGGCGGCGGTGCGGGAGATATTGAACAAGCTTCCGGCGCAGGGTGCGAGAACGACCACGGCATAAAACGAGCCCAGAAACAGGCAATTTAGTACAGGAGCGTGTCCGCGAGGACCGGTCTTCGGCGCCTTTGGGGCTTTGTCGCGTGGCCACTTCCTGCCCACGGCTTGCGCCCCTTCGACAAGCTCAGGGCAGGCAGTGGGCTGCATTCTGCCGCCGCTTCGCGGCTAGAATCACGCGGGTGCGGGGGTTCCAACAGACATTCGACTCTCTTCTAGTACCGTTACCAGTCGTAAACATTGCAAACAAATCACTTAAAGACGGGAACCTGAGGAGCGGGGCCGGAGTCTATCTTCTTACCAGGGCGGGACGGACCAGGAGACGATTTTTCGGTTCGGAATGGGGTGGGAAAACCTATAATCATCTGGGTAGAGAGCAGGGACGCCGGTTATGGCGGGAGTGACCACCTTGGGTGAATTGGCGAGCGCGATTGGAGCACGGGCCGAGGAAGCGGCGATTGTTGCCGAACTGAAGGCTGGCTCGGAACAGGCGTATGCGTGGCTGATTGGAGAATTTCAGCGTCCGGTGTACGGGCTGGTGTATCGAATGGTTAGCGATCCGGCGGACGCGGCGGATACTACGCAGGATGTTTTCCTGAAAGTGTTTCGAGGGATGAAGCACTTCCATGGCGAGTCGAGTTTGAAGACTTGGATCTACCGGATTGCGCTGCATGAGGCGGCGAACCGGAAGCGGTGGTGGTTCCGGCACAAGGCGCAGGAGACCTCGATTGAGCCGGCGGAATCGGATGGATGGGCGAACGGCGATGGTTTGCAGAACGGCGCGATGCAGAATGCATTGACCGATCAGAATGATTCTCCGTTTGATAGCGTGGCGCAGCGGGAAGTGCAGCGTCGGGTGGATGCGGAATTGCGGCGGCTGCCGGAACCCTACCGGACGACGCTGATTCTGCGCGATCTGGAAGAAATGTCCTATGAAGAGATCGCGGAGGTTTTACAGATCTCGCTGGGGACGGTGAAATCCAGATTGACGCGCGGGCGGCAGGCGCTGAAGCAGCGGTTGGCACCGTATGTGCGCGAGGTTGGAGTGGAGCTGGGGCTGATCGCTCCGGCGGAAGATTTGGGTTTGCGGTCGCAGGTTGCTGGAGGGGGTAGAAGGGCCGAGGTGCTGCCATGAAGTATGTGGCGTCGAAGTACAGAACGATGATGGGGATGACGGATCCCGGGACGGATCTCCGAACGATGAAGTGCGCGGAAACGAAGGGATTGATGTCTCCTTATTTGGATGGAGCAGTGACGGGAACGGAGATGCAGGGGCTGCAGGCGCATCTGGAAGTGTGCGCGGGATGCATGCGGGAGTACAAGTTGCTGCGGCAGACGCAACAGGTATTGATGAATGTTGGCCGGGTGCAGCCGCCAGCGGACCTTGGGTTGAAGCTGCGTCTGGCGATTTCGCGAGAGGCGGCGGAGGCGCGAAGGCCGCGGTATGAGGGCTTGCGGTTGCGGCTGGAAAATGTTGTGGACGCGTTCATGGTGCCGGCGACGGCGGGACTGGTGTGCGCGCTGCTGATCTTTGGTTTAGTGACGGCGATCCTGGCGATGCCGGGCGAGGTGCAGGCGAACACGCAGGATGTGCCGCTGGTGTTGAATACTGGTCCGGAGTTGCAGCAGAGCGTGTTCGGCACAACGTTGAGTTCGATGAATACGGACTCGCTGGTGATTGAAGCTTACGTCGACAGGAACGGGCGGGTGCAGGATTACAAGATTCTCTCCGATCCGGGGGAATCCCAGGAACTGCTGCCGCAGGTAAAGAGGATGCTGATCTTTACTACGTTCCGACCAGCGATGAGCATGGGGCGGCCGATCTCGTCGCGGGCGGTGCTGTCGTTTTCGAAGATCAGCGTGCGGGGTTAGGGAGAGCGGCTTCCGCTCTCCGGCTTTCGCTTTCCGGCTTTCTGGCTTGTGTTTTTGGGCTCCGGCGCGTCATTCTGAGATTAGCTAGATTCCTCTTCAATTTACCTTCCATTCATGAAACTTCCGTGGTTTGAAGCTCAAGTCTGGCTATGATTTTCGCGAATAATAGGGTTCCAACTGTATGGCTTAGCTTAGGTTAGCGGAATAGGCTGAACTTAGCTGAGACAGCTACAACTTAGCCGGCGGCCGCTCCCCACCGAATTTTGCACGACCGAAAGGTTGCGGCGTGGTACGTATTTTCCTGGTTGAAGACAATCCGGTCATGCGAGCCCAGCTTCGAGACGCCCTGCAGGCGCCCAAAGACTGGGCCGTGGTCGGCGAAGCGGAGGACGGCCGCCGCGCTATCGAGACGTGGGAAGAGCACGCACCGAACCTTACGGTAATGGACTTCGTGATGCCCGAAATGGATGGATTAGAGGCGGGGCGCAACCTGGCGGAGCAACATCCGGAAGCTCCAGTGCTGATGGTGACGATTGATCCGTCGCCGCAATTGGAAGAAGAGGCAAGGAAAGCCGGAATTAAAGGGCTTTGTCAAAAAGCGGATGTGGGAGCGCTTCTGAAGGCGGTGGAAACATTGGTCAGAGGCGGAACTTATTTTCGCCAGAGTTTTGCTGCGGCTTAGGATTCGCTGACAGAGGCAGAATAGCCCTGACCAAAGTCCCTATGTTCCCGGATTTTATTTCTGGAGTGCCGCCGTTCCCCCCTGTGCGATCCCGCCGGGCATTTCCCAACAATTCCTCGTGAAAGTGTGCAAAAAGGAACAGCTTTTCTTTTTGGAGGCTGTCATATTGGCGAACGCCGGGCAAGCTGGTAAGTCGCTACGGCTCTGGGCTTTTCAAGAAAGACCTCAAGTGTTAAAGGTCGGCTGACTTTTTGTTTTCGGAAGAGACATAAAGATCGTACAAAAGGAAACGACAATGAATCCACGCCACTTTTTTGGACTTGCTCTCCCCCTTTTGATTCTCACTGTGTTGACAGTTAGTGCGCAGGCTGACTCGGTCAACCTGGGAACTGCTGGCAGCTATTCAGTTCTGGCCGGTTCGACGGTGACCAACACCGGCCCCAGCGTCCTCGCGGGAAACCTGGGCGTGAGCCCCGGTTGCGCGGTAACCGGGTTTCCGCCGGGCAGCGTGGGTGGAACAATCAATGCATGTAATGCGCCCGCGGCGAAGGCGCAGAGTGATTTGACGGCAGCGTACAACATGGCAAAGGGCCTGACGCCCACGGCTACGCTGACGGGCAAGGATCTAGGCGGAATGACGCTGACGCCCGGGGTATATTTCTTCGCCAGTTCGGCCCAGCTCACGGGGACGCTCACTCTGAATACCCTGGGCAATCCCAACGCGGTGTTCGTTTTTCAAATTGGCAGCACGCTCACAACGGCGAGCGGGTCGTCCGTTATTTTCAGCAGCAGCCTGACGGATAAGAATGTGTTCTGGCAGGTGGGCAGCTCCGCCACTCTGGGGACAACCACCAAGTTCACGGGAAATATTCTGGCGCTCACCAGCATCACATTGACTACCGGTGCCAGCATCGGGTGCGGGAGCGCGTTGGCGATCAATGGCGCGGTCACGCTGGATAACAACAAGATCGGCGGTGGTTGCGGTGGCGGATCAACTGTTCCGGAGCCGAGCACCATGGGCCTGATGGGCAGCGGTTTGGCACTTCTGGCGGGCGCAACATTTCGGAAATTCCGCGCCTAGCCAATCTCGCGATCACTCAAAATGAACGAGCGGAAGAGACGGAGCGTTTGGTAGTTCCCGCATCCCTTGTGTACCGGGAAACGAGGGAACACTGGGCGGAGTAGCTTTGACCACGGAAGCGCCTTCTCTCGGAGCAGACGAGCACTCTGAGACGGACGGAGTGATCGCAGCTTCGACAGCAATCTTCTCGAGACCTAGCAACCTTAGGGCTTTGGCTTCCTGGAAAAACTATTTCACCGTTATGTTCTCTTCCTCTACCGGACCACCCTGATCCTTCAGGGGATCGTCAGAAATAACAACATGCCAAGACTCGCGAATGGACGTTCGGGATGCTTTGATTAAGGGAGGCAAGTACACCCGCACTTCCTTTTGCGTGCATTTTCTTCGCAAGCAGGAGGCGATGGCATCCATGGCATCCTGGACCTCGCGATTCTCGACCACGGCCATCCTTCCCCAGTACAGCGTCCAGAACCGTGCCTTAGCATCTTGTATTTTCTTGGAGTCATTGCTCGTGGTGATTGTCGCCGCCGTTTCGTTGGTCTCCAGATAGATCGCTAGCCTTTGGTCTAAGAAAGGTTTTTGTGATTCTCTCTCTGCATCGTTGACGTAATGGAGAACGCCATAAAGTGCCGAAAAAACGATCGCGCCGATGCCAACAACCTTAGAGATGGCATCAATGGTGCGAGCTGAATTTTCAGTCAGGGGCAAGGGAATCATCCTCTTCTCGATTACGGTGGGATTTGCGGATTTTCGCATATTTGGCGCGATTAGCGAAACGACTTATTAGCCGCTTTCCCGTGCCCAAGATGCTGCAAGCGTTCCACGCGCATTAGCACCTGGGGCCATTTTGCCTTGTGTTATACACCACCCCTTACCCAGTTTGACCCTCTGGGGCGAAGACCTTACACTTGAGGGTGTTCCCGGCTTGGCACACCGACAATCCTGTGGAGGGTTTCCTGAGTTTGCGATTCAGAAGTTCGTTGCTTGCGGCCCTGTTTTGGCTGCTGGCGGCGTTTTGCGTTGGGCAGGACGCGACTCCGCAGAATGGGCCTGCTCAGGCTCAACCGGGTGAAACGCAGTCGCCTGAAGGCCAGTCCTCTGAAACCCAGCCCTCTGAAACCAAGTCGCCTAAGACTCCATTGCCAAAGGATCCGGTTCCGCTAAGCAAGGCGCCACAAGTCCGTGCACCGCAGAATCAGCCTCCAGCGAATCAAGTTCCGATTTCGCTGGATAGTAACGAAACGATTTTTTCGGTGCTGACGGCGCTGAATGCCTGCGGATACGACCAGGATTTAACCATCTCGGACGCCACGCGGAGCAATGTGCGAGCCGAAGTGCAGAGAGCTTTGCGGGAGTCGGAAGAAGCCGAGGCTACGCGGGCGGCGGTGTGCGAGTTCTACCAAGGCCACGTGGCTTCGAAAGATCCGAATCGCAACTTGTCGCAATATATCTCGCTGGCATTGTATCTGGATGGTCCGCCGCATTTCGTGCCACGAATGAAGGAAGAGGAGTTGCCGCCAGATGCGTCGTCGATAGCGGCTTTCGGAACTCTGCTGGAGCACTTCTACGAAAAAGTTGGGCTGCGTGGAATCTGGGAGCGGCACCGGAACGATTACGCGGCGGCGATGCGGCGTTATCACGAACCGCTGGCGAAGATGGTATTCGACACGGAGATCTACCTGAAGCAGCCATCGTCGCAGTATTTGGGACGGACGTTCACGATTTATCTGGACTTCATGGGATCGCCGAAGGAGACGGATGCGCGCAATTACGGCTCGGCGTATTACGTGGTTGTCTTCCCGGCCCCGAACACGCCGTCGGGGGCGACGCCGCAGTCGGCGCTGAAGATGGACCAGATCCGGCATACTTTCCTGCACTATGAGATGGATCCGCTGGCGGATAAGCACTACAGCGCGATCAAGCGGCTGGAGCCGCTGCTGCAATCGGTGAAGCGGGCTCCGATGGAGGAAAGTTTCAAGACAGATATTTCTCTGTTGGTGACGGAATGCCTGGTGCGCGCGATCGAGATTCGCACTACCGGGAGCAAGAACGAAGAAGCGATGCGGGCGCAGGCGGTGGACGACGCGGTGAAGCAGGGATACATTCTTACGCGGACGTTTTACGATGCGGTGGTCGGGTTTGAAAAAGATCCCGCGGGCATTCGGGGAGCGTACAGCGCATTTCTCGATAATGTGGACCTAAAGAAAGAAGAGAAAGCGGCGGCGGAGGTTCAGTTTGCCAGTTCGACGGCTCCGGAGCTGGTGCGGTTGTCGCGTCCGGAGGAGCGGCGGATGCTGGTGACGGCGGAGAGGCGGCTGGCGGCGGGCGATGCCAAGGGCGCGCAGGAACTGGCACAACAGGCGCTGGATAAGAAGATTGGCGATCAGGGGCGAGCGCTGTTTATTCTGGCGGAAGTGGCCGTGGCCAATAAGAATCGGGATGGAGCGCAGGATAATTTCCAGAAGGCGATTGCAGCGTCGAAGGATCCTACGGTGCTGGGATGGTCGCACGTGTATTTGGGGAGAATCCTGGATATGAAGGAAGATCGCGATGCGGCGCTGGAGCACTACCGGGCGGCGCTGAACGAAGGCGGAGGATTGCCGGAAGTGAAGGCGGCGGCGGAACATGGGTTGGAACAGGCATATGAGCCTCCGGCAAAGGCGCAGCCGCAGTAGTGCCGTAGGAAGAAAGGCTTTAACACAGAGGGGCGCAGGGGAGCACAGGGTAGGGCGAATGCGGTTCCGAGTGGCGATCTGGATCGTGTAGTTTGGACGGGGTAGAAAGAACTCAAGGAGAAAGCATGAAGCGAGCGGCGATTATTATCGCGATGCTGGGAATGGCAGAGTGGAGTTTCGCGCAGAATAAGCCGGCGCAGAGCGCGCCGGCGGGACAGTCAGCGGGACAAGCGGCGCCGGCGGGCAAAAGGCCACCGCAGGCGAAGACCCAACCGGAGTTCGACGCGTATAAAGCGGCGGTGGCGTTGACCGACCCCGCGGCACAGGAAAAAGCGGCGGCCGACTTCGCTACGAAATTTCCTGACAGTGAGTTGAGACCCTTGCTTTACAAGGCGGTGATGCACGGCTACCAACAAACCAACAACGCCGACAAGATGATGGAAACGGCGGAAAAGCTTTTGACGTTCGATCCGGACGATCCGGAGGCGCTGCTGGGCGTGGCGCAAGTGCTGGCCGAGCGGACACGCGACACTGACCTGGACAAAGATCAGCGGCTGGCGGAAGCAAGAAAGGATGCCCAGCGTGCGCTGGTGACGGTGGACACGGATATTCCGGCGGGCGTCCCCGCGGAGAAACTAAGCGTATACAAGGGATTTGTTCGATCCGAGGCTTACGCGATTCTGGGTACGATTGATTTCAACGCGAAAGCGTGGGCGGATGCGGAGGGAAATTTGCGGAAATCGATTGAGGCATATCCGCAGGAAGTCGACCCAATCGCAGTATTCCGGCTGTCGGTGGCATTGGATATGCAGAGCAAGTATCCCGAGGCGCTCAAGTATGCGGACCAGGCAGTGAGTTTGACGAAGGAAGGCACGGGTGCGGGGGATGCCGCGCGCAAGGAGAAAGATCGTCTGACGCAGTTGAACACCGGCGGCGCGCCGCCTGCGAAGAATTGACCGGGACGCCGGTTTCATCATCAGGACATCCGCGCTAAGAACTGAAGGCGTGGCCTTCCAAGACCATGTGGTGAGGTATCTCCGAATCGTTTCATCATGAAAGAACGGGAAATTACCGCGCTGGAAACGGCGTTGGGCTACCACTTCCATCGCCGGGCGGTGATTGAGCAGGCGCTCACTCACAGTTCGCAGGCGCGGGAGCAGGAATCGCAGCAGGCGGGCGAGAGCAAGTATAAAGTGAACGACAACGAGCAGCTGGAATTTCTGGGGGACGCGATTCTGGCGCTGGTGACCAGCGAGGAATTGTTCCAGCGCTTTCCGCAGTTTCGCGAGGGCGAACTTTCAAAGCTGCGCGCTCATGTGGTGAGTGAGCGGCATCTCATCCGGGTGGCGCAACGACTTGAGCTGGGTCATTATCTGCGACTGGGACGGGGCGAAGAGAAAAGCGGAGGGCGCAGCAAGACGGCGCTGCTGGTCGACGCTCTGGAAGCCGTGTTGGCGGCGATTTATCTGGATGGCGGAATGCAACCGGCGAGCGAGTTCATTGTGCGGGAAATTTTGGCGCCGGAACTGGAGCGGATGGAGCGCGAGGGCGGAACGCTGCCTATGAATGATTTCAAGTCGGCTCTGCAGGAAACACTGCAAAGTCTGGGACTGGCGCAGCCCTCCTACGTTCTGGTGCAGGAGGCGGGACCGGAACACAGCAAGACTTTTACGGTGGAAGTCCGTTTGAACGCGAAGAACGGCGAAGGCGGAGCGGAATTCGTGGGACGTGCGCAGGGCTCGACCAAGAAAACGGCAGAGCAGGAGGCGGCGCGGCAGTTGCTGTCGTATCTGGCGTCGCGACCGCAATCGGTGGGAGCAAGACTGGCAAAGGGATCGCGGCCGGAAGATCAGCGCAGATGAACTGTCCGCAGAGGCTTGATAAGTAGAGTGAATGAATTCTCCAGAACATCAAAGAACCGCGGCGGCGTTGGGTACGGATGTGGTCGGCTCGTTGCAGTCACTGCTGGGAACCGTGGTGATCGCAGTGTTTGTTATTACTTTTATCGTGCAGGCATTTCAGATTCCCTCTCCCTCCATGGAGAACACTTTGCTGGTGGGAGATTATTTGCTGGTGAATAAGCTGTGTTACGGAGGCGGCAGCGTCGGCGATTATCTGATGCCCTATCGCCGGGTGAAGCGAAGCGACATTATTGTGTTTCATTATCCGGTGAACCCGGCACAGCACTTCGTGAAGCGCGTGATCGGAGTGCCGGGGGACCGCGTTCGGCTGGTGAACAAGCAGGTGTTTGTGAATGGCGTGGCGTTGAAAGAACCTTACGCGCACTTCACCCGGCCGGCGAACGATTTGTTTCGCGACAGCTTTCCGCGGCTGGATGTGGCGCCCGGCGAGACTCCAGAGTGGTGGGTGCAGTTGCGCAAGCTGGTGGAAGATGGACAGCTCATCGTTCCCCAGGGCAATTATTTTGTGATGGGAGACAATCGAGACGACAGTTACGACAGCCGGTATTGGGGATTTGTGCCGCAGGCCAATATTATCGGGAGACCGCTTTTGATTTACTGGTCGGTGCGCGGCGCCGAGGGCGAGGTGTTAGCGCCTTCTTCCGTGGGTGATAAACTGTATCACTTTGCCTACGCGGTCACGCATATCTTTCAGATCACGCGTTGGAACCGCACGCTGCGGCTGGTGAACTGAAGTGGCGACCGCGGCGGCTAAAGCCGCGTCGATTCTGCGGGGCTTGAGGCATCGCTGAAGCGATGCCCTGATACGAATCGTTAAGATACGAATCGTAAAGAACGGATGGATTGATCACATTGCCGAAAAAAGATAATCCGGAAAAGAGCGAGGTCGAGGAAAAACCGCGCGAGACCACGGTGGAGTTTCTGGCCTCGCTGGCGGCGGTGCTGGTGACGGGACTGTTCATCATCACTTTTGTGGTGCAGGCGTTCGAGATTCCTTCCAGTTCAATGGAAAACACGCTGCTGATCGGCGACCACGTGTTTGTGAATCGTATTCAATTCGCGCCGAAGACGCCGTGGGTGGGACCGCTGCTTCCGTATCGTGACGTGCGGCGCGGCGATATCGTGGTGTTTCTGCATCCAGACCCGCACGATGCGGGAACTTATGTGGTCAAGCGGATCATGGGCGTGCCCGGAGATCGCATCCATCTGCGCAATGGCGTGGTTTACCGCAACGGCCAGGCATTAAACGAACCTTACATATTGCACGACGCGGATAATCCCGATGATTCTTATCGCAATAATTTTCCCGCTGTGCCTCCGTCGTATGAGAACGGAGTTTATCCGAACTGGATCGTAGATTTGGCGTCGCACGTACAGGGCGACGATCTGGTTGTGCCGCCCGGTCATTATTTCGCCATGGGCGACCACCGCGGCGTCAGCCTAGACAGCCGCTACTGGGGATTCATTCCGCAGGAAAACGTAATCGGGCGTCCCATGTTTATTTACTGGTCGTTTGAAACGCCGAGCGATCAATACCGCAAGACCGATTTCGCAGACCGCATTGGTTTCCTGGCGCACGTGGTGCTGCACTTCTTCGACGAAACGCGCTGGCGGCGAACGCTGAAAGTAGTTCGGTGAAGCCTTCTTCCAAGCGGCGGGTTGTGACCGCGGCAGTATTGATTCTGCTGGCGCTGTTCCTTATCCGTCCGGGCGTTTCGCGGCTGAAGGCACGGATTGGAAACTCCATCAGCCATGCTGTGGGGCGTCCGGTGGACGTTGGTGCGGTCCATCTGCGTCTCCTGCCTCCGGGCTTCGACCTGGAAAATCTGGTCATCTACGAAGATCCAGCATTCGGTGCTGAGCCTATGGTGCGCGCGCCGGAGGTTACGGCCGTGGTGCGGCTGACATCGTTGGTGCGGGGACGGCTGGACATCTCGCGGCTGGAACTGACGGAGCCCAGCTTGAATCTGGTGCGCAGACAGGATGGGCGCTGGAACTGGGCGGCCCTGCTGGAACGCACGGCGCGCACGCCGCTGGCGCCGACGGCAAAATCGAAGTCGGAAGCCCGCCCCGGGTTTCCCTACATCGAAGCCACTTCGGGCCGCATCAATTTCAAGGCCGGAGCGGAGAAGAAGCCTTACGCGCTGTTGAATGCGGATTTTGCCTTGTGGCAGGAATCGGAAGATACGTGGGGAGCGCGATTGCAAGCAAGACCGCTCCGCACGGATACGAGTTTGAGCGATACCGGCCTGCTGCAGATGAACGGAACATGGCAACGCGCCAGCAACCTTCGCGAAACGCCGCTGCAGTTCAGCCTGCAGTGGGATGGTGCCCAACTCGGGCAATTGACCAAGCTGATTTCAGGAAACGACAAGGGCTGGCGCGGAGAAGTTCGTCTGGATGCAACGCTGACTGGCACGCCTGCGGCCATGAAGATCTCCACCTCCTCTTCGATACAGAATTTTCACCGTTATGACATTTCGAGCGCCGAAGGATTGAGGCTGGCAGCGCATTGCGAGGCGCAGTACAGTTCAGTAAAAGGTATGTTGCACGAAATCCTCTGCAGCTCGCCGGTTGGAAGCGGGATGATCACGCTGAGCGGTGACGCCGGACTGCCGGCAACACACAAAATAAATCTGGCGTTGAAGGTTGAAAGTGTTCCCGTGAGCGCCGTCGCTCAATTGGTCAGACGAGCTAAGAAAGATCTGCCAACCGACCTGGTTTCCGTGGGAAGTGTGGAAGGCAATTTCGCGTTGAACGAAGAAGGTATGTCGCCATTGGGCATTCAAGGCCGCGGGCAGATTAGAAATCTGCGCCTGCAGTCGGCCAATACTAAAGTAGAGCTTGCTCCCGCGAACATGCCGTTTGCGCTAAGCAGCCGTGGTGGCGACCTCTCGCGATCAAAGCTTGGAACATTGCGCCATTTAGACGCGGAACTTCTGCTTGCGCCCGACGAGTTGCATATTGAGTTCGGGCCTTTCCCGGTCGCGCTGGGGCGGCCTGTACCCGCACAAGCGGCAGGCTGGATAGGACGGTCGGGTTACAGCATAGTGGTGCGCGGGGATGGGGAAGTATCGCGCACCCTGCGATTGGCAAGCCTTCTTGGCCTGCCAGCGTTGAAGGCCAGCGTTGAAGGATTGGCGCAGGTGGAGTTGCAGATCGCGGGAGAATGGGCGGGAAATATTTCCAGCACGGCCCCCGGTTTTTCTTCGCCGGAAGTGACGGGAACGATCCAACTGCGTAACGTGCTTGCCACGGTTCGAGGAGCGAATGGGCCGATTGAGATTTCTTCGGCGGAATTGCATCTTGCGCACGATGGGACGCGAGTAGAAAAGTTAAACGCTGGCGCCGCCGATGCGCAGTGGACGGGGAGATTGGAGTTGCCGCGAGCTTGTGGCGCAGCTGGCGCCTGCCTGGTTCATTTCAATTTGAACACCGAAGAGTTACAGCTGAGCGATCTCCGCGATTGGTTTGGGTCGCAACCAAGCCAGCGCAGGTGGTACCAAGTGCTGACATCAGCCGAGCCGTCAGCGACGCCATCATTTTTTCAGAACTTGCGGGCCTCGGGAAAAGTGAATGTAGGTCGCTTATTAATTCATAACCTGGTTGCGGGGCGAGTTTCCGCTTCGATGGATTTGGAACGCGGAAAGTTGAGCGTTATCGACCTGCGGGCGGAGCTGTTAGGCGGAAAACATCGTGGCGACTGGCATGCTGACTTTACCGGCGGCACACCGGTCTACGCCGGAAGCGGCGCTTTTACGGGGATTTCGCTGCAGCAGATCGCCGATGCGATGCATGATCCGTGGATCTCCGGAACGGGTGCGGCGACTTACCAGTTCACGGCGTCAGGCGCGGATTCTACGGCGTTCTGGCAATCCGCCGAGGGCGATTGTCAGTTCGATCTGCGGGACGGAGTTTTCCCTCGCGTCGCATTGCCTCACGTCCCAATGACGAGCGATGAAGGACCATTGCGAATCGCTCGCTGGGAAGGCGATGCGCGGCTGCGCGCTGGGAAGATTGACATCGAGAAGGGTACGCTGATTTCTCCTACGGGAACGTATGAGGTCAGCGGCATGGCATCGCTCGGCCAACGGCTGGACCTCAAACTCACGCAGGACGCCGATGTGAAGGCGGGTGCGGGTTCGCTCGTTTACAGCATTACGGGAAGCGTGGCCGAGCCGCACGTCGCGCTGATTGCGACACCAGAGACGCAGGCTCGACTTAAACCGTAGCGGCCTCCCCTCTACGGAATGTATCCGGGTCCGCGCAGAACTCTTCCCGGCAGCGCGCCCGTCATCTTACTTTGCTCGATCACGGGAACGCCATTCACCAGTACGTAGTCCATCCCTTCGGAAAGCTGATTCGGATTTTCGAACGTGGCGAGGTCGCGCACAGTGGCGGGATCGAAAATAACGACGTCGGCCCACATGCCGGCCTTGAGAACACCACGATCTGTCAGGCGCAGGCGCTGCGCCGGCAGTGCGGAGAATTTGCGGATCGCGTCTTCCAGCGTCAATACTTTTTCCTCGCGAACATATTTGCGCAGGATGCGCGGGAAAGTTCCATAGGCGCGGGGGTGGGGATGCTCCTGACCGAGAATGCCCTCCGGCGAAGTTCCAGAAGAATCGTTGTCAATTGCGACCCAGGGCTGCTGCAGCGCAAGCGTGACATCGGCTTGCGACATGCCGAAGACGGCGACGCCGGCATACGGATCTTCGATCAGGAAATCAAAGAGAGCATCCATGGGATCTTTGTTCCACAGCTTGGCGATTTCTGAGAGACGTTTGCCCTGGAGGGGAAGCATTTTCGGATTCTGCACGACGCCGATCATGACGGCGTCGGGTCCGGGAATTTCCTGCCATTCGTTATCCCAATCTTTGGACGGCGTGAGCATATCTTTGCGGATGCGCTCGCGGGTGGCAGGGTCTTTAAGGCGCTCGACGAGTTTTGCTGTGCCGCCATCGTGCGCCCACGCAGGAACGAAAGCTGAGAAATCGTTGAACCAGGCGGTGTAGGCGTAGGTGTCGGCGGTAACGTCGGCGCCGCTGGCGCGGGCGGAGTTGATTTTAGCGACGACCTCGGGCATGCGTCCCCAGTTATTCTTGCCGGCAACTTTGATGTGCCAGATTTCAACGGGAACGTGAGCCTCGCGGCCGATGCGCAGGGCTTCGTCGATGGCTTCGAGCACGGAATCGCTTTCATTGCGCATGTGAGTGGAGTAGATGCCGCCGAACTTGCCGCCTTCTGCTGCGAGGGCGATCAGTTCTTCTGTCTTGGCGTAAGGAGCAGGAGCGTATTCGAGCGCAGTTGAAACTCCCACTGCCCCATCTTTCATGGCCTCGCGCACCAGAGCCTTCATCTGCTCGAGTTGCTCGGGCGTAGGCTGCTTGTTGACGTCGCCGAGCACGATGCGCCGGACCTGCGTGGCTCCCACATAGCTGGCCAGGTTGATGCCCATGCCTTGTTTTTCCAGCCGGGCGAAATACTGGCGGAAGGTGCGCCAATCGGCGGTGATGTGGTAGTGCTCGTAGCCAGGGCGGTCGGCTTGAATGATGGCATCGTTGAGCGGCGCGATTGATCCACCTTCGCCGGTAATCTCCGTCGTGATGCCCTGATAGATTTTCGAAGGCAGGCGCGGTTCGACGAGGATCGAAAGCTCCGACTGACCGAGCATGTCAATAAAACCTGGAGCAACGACTTTGCCCGCAGCGTCGATAGTGCGCTTGCGAGGCGCGGCGTTCAGGTTGCCGATGGCGGCGATTTTGCCGTCGCGGACGCCGATGTCGCCCGAATACCACGGAGAACCGGTGCCATCGATGATGTGGCCGTTAGTTATCACCAGATCGAGAGGGATAGTTGAGGATTGCGCTGGGAGCAACTGGGGCGCGAACGTTAGCGCCATCGATAGTAGGAAATTGAGTCGGTAGCGCTTCATGGGTTTTCCTCTTTGTTGTTCCACGTGTGGAAACAATTCATCCACAAATCGAGCGCGAATTATAAAGCATGGCGAAGGAGGGAGCTCTTTGACTCCGAAATCCGCGCCCCGCATGGTAGTATCGACAATACTCTCGCATGACGATGCAACCTGTGAGTTTGGACGCTGTGGGTCCGTTGTGCCTCTTTTTGTAGCGACTCGCTGAAAAAATTGATGACACCTTCGACCAAGTTGCGGAAGCGCGTGCTCAGCGGCATGCGCCCGACCGGCAAACTGCATCTGGGCAACTACGTCGGCGCACTCGACAACTGGGTGCGCATGCAGGATGAATACGACTGCTTCTTTGAAGTGGCCGACTGGCATGCCCTTACGACGGATTATGCCGACACTTCACGGGTAAAAGAGAATTCGCTGGAGGTGGCGCTGGACTGGCTGGCGGCGGGGCTCGATCCGGAGAAGTCGTCATCTTTATTCAGTCGCACGTTCCGGCGCATGCAGAGTTGCATTTGCTGTTTTCCATGATCACGCCGCTGGGCTGGCTGGAGCGGGTCCCTACTTATAAGGAGCAGCGGGAGAACATTAAGGATAAAGATCTGGGGACGTACGGATTTCTCGGCTATCCTGTGCTGCAGTCGGCGGATATTTTGATTTACAAGGCGGATGTAGTGCCGGTGGGCGAAGATCAGGTGGCGCACGTGGAACTGACGCGAGAAATTGCACGCAGGTTCAACAGTTTTTATGGTGAGGTTTTTCCGGAGCCGCAGTCGCTGCTGACGCCCGCGCCCAAGCTGCCGGGGACGGATGGCCGCAAGATGTCGAAGTCGTACGGAAATACCATCCTGCTGACCGATCCCGAGCCGGTGGTGCGGCAGAAGTTGAAGACGATGGTGACCGATCCGGCGCGGGTGCGGCGCTCGGACCCGGGAAATCCGGATGTGTGTCCCGTGGGCGATCTGCATAAAATCTTCAGCGACCGCGCTACCATGGAGAAAGTGAACGTGGGTTGCCGCTCGGCGGGCATTGGCTGCATCGAATGCAAGAGTTGGGCTGCCGACGCGCTGGTGCAACTGCTGAATCCGATGCAGCAACGGCGCAAGAAATTCGAGGAGAATCCGCGGCTGGCTTGGGATATTCTTGAAGCAGGCACGGAACGGGCGCGCAAGGCGGCGGCGAGACGATGAGTGATGTGCGCGATGCGATGGGAATGTCGCTCGCTTATGAATCACCGATGGTGAAAAATGCCAAGTAGGATGGAAGCGAGAGTTGTTACGCCGCGAGAGGCACAGGAGCCTGCCTCGCCGAGCTCGTTTTGCATCGCACCGGCGGCGATGCCGAGTGCGAAATCTGCAGACAAGCCGGAGAAACCAGAAAGAGAAGAGAGCGATTCTCCTTTTGCGGTGTCTGTCACTGATGTTTACGAAGGCCCGCTGGATTTGCTGCTTGATCTGATTCGCAAGCAGGATATCGACATCTACGACATTCCCATCGCTCGCATTACGGAACAATATCTGGCGTACGTGGAAAAGATTCGCGAGTTGGATGTGAATGTTGCGGCCGATTTTATCTACATGGCCGCGGTGCTGATTCACATCAAGTCGAAGATGCTGCTGCCGCGCGATCCGTCGGCCAAAGCGGAAGAGCTGGAGGATCCGCGCACGGAGTTGGTGAACCGGCTGCTGGAGCATGAGAAGTTTAAGTCGGCGGCGCAGATGCTGATGCAGAAACAGCAGATTGAAGATGCGGTGCTGACCAATCCGGCGCTGAAGGAATTCATCGACGCCGAAGGCACCGAGCAGGAGATCGCCGCGGACGTGATTGATCTGGTCAAGACCTTCCAGCAAATTCTGGAGCGAGTGCGCACGCGGCCCATGATCAACGTGAACGAGGAGACCGTTACCGTGAGCCAGATGATCGATTACCTGCGGCGGCGTCTGTCGCTGGAATCACGGCCGATCCGGCTGAAGCAGCTTCTGATGCGGGTGGAATCGCGGCAGGCGCTGGTCTGCATGTTTCTGGCGTTGCTCGAAATGGTGCGACTGCAGGCGATTCAGGTACGGCAGGAAAAGTTATTTGGAGAGATTGCGGTGCGCAAGCATGTTGGGTTCGATGCAGTCATGGAAGAGCAGGCCGCCGTGCGTGATGATTGGCGGTAGAACAAACTATCTATGAGTTTAAAAGCTCAACTCGAAGCCATTATTTACGCGGCGGAGACACCGATTACCACCGAGCAGTTGCTGCAACTGGTCAAAGAATCCGTTATTGCAGAAGGCGCGGCGGACGAAGCCGAAGTAAAGTCACGCGTGCGGGCGACGCTGGAAGAATTAGTCGCCGACTACGGCAGCCAAGATCGCGGCATCGAGGTTCGCCAGGTGGCGGGCGGCTATCGCATGTCCACGAAACCTGAGCAGCACGAAGTGGTGCGCAGCTTCGCAAAGAGCCTGAAGCCACCGATTCGTCTCTCGTTGCCTGCGTTGGAAACACTCGCGGTCATCGCTTACAAACAGCCTGCCACTGTGCCGGAGATCAACGAGATTCGCGGGGTGGATTCCGGCGGCGTGATCGCTACGTTGCTCGACCGCAAGCTGATCACCACGGCGGGCCGCAAGCAAGTGATTGGTCGGCCTATCCTCTACAAGACGACAAAAGAATTCCTGATGCGCTTTGGCTTGAAAGACGTCAGCGAACTGCCCAGCATGGAGGAATTTGAAAAGCTAGTGGCGGAATCGTTTCAGGGAGAATTGGTTCCGGCGGAAGATGCGGCCAACCGTTCCGATCAAGCTGAGCAGGAATCCGAAGCGGTGGCGGAGTCCGATTCACCAGCGGAAGAGATTGCATAATCCGCTCGGAGAGAATAACCGTCCTGTTAGTTGCAAGCCCAGATTGGAAGTTGCAAATGCCCGCAGAACGCCTGCAGAAAATTATTGCCGCAGCTGGAATCGCTTCCCGGCGCAAAGCCGAGGAACTGATCAGTGCCGGCCACGTGAAAGTGAATGGAACCGTGGTGACGGAGTTGGGCACCAAGGCCGACCCGGACACCGACCACATTCGCGTGGATGGAAAGCTGTTGCAGGGCGCGCAGCATCACGTTTACCTGCTTCTTAACAAACCCAAAGGCTACGTCACGACCGTGAGCGATCCGGAAAAGCGGCCGACCGTCATGCAATTAATTCGCGGAGTGAAGAAGCGCGTCTATCCGGTGGGCAGGCTTGATTACGCCAGCGAAGGATTGCTGCTTCTAACCAACGATGGCACGCTGGCGAATAAGTTGATGAAAGCGGCGTCACGAGTTTCGAAGACGTACGTGGTGAAAATTGCTGGTGTCCCGAGCAACGATGCTTTAGAAAAATTGCGCGGTGGTGTGTCGATTGCAACCGAAGATGGGCGCCGCGTGCGCACCGCGCCTGCGGGGATTCGCTTGATTAAGGAAGCCAACAATCCGTGGTATGAGGTTACGCTGATTGAAGGCCGCAACCGCGAGATCCGGCGCATGTTTGAAAAAGTCGGGCACCATGTGGAGAAGATCAAGCGCGTCCGCTACGGTCCGCTCACCCTGGATGTTCCGCCCGGAGAATTCCGCGCGCTCACGCCGCAGGAAGTGGATCGTCTGCGCACTACCTGCAACAAACCGATGGCGGGAACGACGCGTTCCATGGCATGATGAGCGGCAAGCATGAGCCGCTTTTTCGATCTAGTCTCTAAGCCCGCCCGCGACCTGGGCGCGAGAAATCTTTCCAGCGCAACACCCGCTAGCGGAACGCCGACTGCGGTGGAGCGCCAGTCACAGCTCGTCAAACTTGATTCCAACGAAAATCCTTTTGGACCCTCGCCGCGCTCCATTGAGGCGATGCGAAGCGCGTTGAGTGCGGCGAATTTGTATCCTGACGACGATTGCCGAAAGCTACGCGGCGAGCTCGCCGCCCATCACGGTTTGCAGCCGGAGCAGGTTCTGGTGACGGCGGGTTCCACCGCTATGCTGAGCCTCCTCTGCCAGACTTTGCTCGCGCCCGGGCTGAATGCGGTGACCAGCGAGCGTTCGTTCGTTGTGTATTCGATGGCAGTGCGGGCTGCGGGCGCGCATCTGGTGGAAGCTCCCATGCGCTCTGGCGAAGACAGTTTCGATCTGGAGGCGATTTTGGCCGCCATCGACGCGGATACTCGCCTGGTGTTTCTGGCGAACCCGAATAATCCTACCGGCACTGTACTTGAAGCCGCCGTGATAGAGGACTTTCTGGGTCGGATTCCGGGCCACATAGTTGTGGTTCTGGACGAGGCTTATTACGAATTCGCGCAGCATTTCGCGGAGCAGCGGCGGGTAGCGTACTCAAGCTCGTTGGACTATGTGCGTGGCGGCGCGAGCGTAGTCGTGCTGCGAACATTTTCAAAGGCACACGGGCTGGCCGGATTGCGCGTGGGTTGCGGCCTGGGACCCGCGGAATTGCTGGGATATTGCGCGCGCATGCGCAATACTTTTTCTGTGTCGTCGGTGGCGCAGGCGGCGGCAATCGCAGCGCTCGATGACCAGCATCACATCCAGCGCGTGGTGGAAAATAATGCGGTGCAGTCGGAGATTATCACCCGGGAATTGTCGGAGATGGGATATCGCGTGGTCCCGACTTGGGCAAATTTTCTTTTCTGCGATGTGAGAGAGGACGCTGCGGCTGTCGCTAGCCGATTGCTAGATGAAGGCGTAGCTGTGCGTCCGCTTGGCCCTTGGGGTGCGTCGAATTGCATTCGCGTGAGCATCGGCACGCCGGAGCAGAATCAGGCTTTCTTGGAAGCGACGCGGCGGTTGGACCCGCGTGGCTCTGCGATCGGGACTCCAGCGTCAAGCTTGGCGCGAGAGGGCTAGAACGGGTTGACCTGGGGAAAATGAATCTTCAGCCTATAGCAAATGTAGAGAATCAGGATCGCGCCCAGTGTAGAAAAAATGAGGCCGGCAGGATGATATCGGTCGTTTGCGGGGCGCGAAAACATGTGGGTAACGGCGCCGCCGAGGATCGATCCGATGATGCCGAGCACGATTGTCCAGAAGATCGTCATACGCACGTGCATCACCGATTTCGCGATAACCCCCGAGATTAGCCCAATGAGAATGTACCAGACCAAGTGAAACATACTTTTTCCTCCAGCGTTTGCCTTCAGAACGTCGTCGAGTATAACCCGGGGGTTGGCGATAAACCAGACTTTCCTATTTAGAAGAGCTGCATGTCGCCGTACTTCCACAGCTTCGACGAGGAGAACAGAAATATCGCGTCAACTCCATCGGCACCAGGCCGCATCGCGGGCGGCATCTTCTGCTTGATCACACCCCTGCAAGCATTGACCGGGGCGGAGACTATTGGGCATTAAGGCCCAAGCGTTTGCCCTAGCATCAGTCATTTCCTCGATAATCATCGCTCCGCCGACCGCATACATTTTCAGTACTGTGTAACCACCGCATCTTCCGGATAGCCCAGCATGCCGAACTCGGGAACGTCGAGGCCTTCCTCTTCCGACTCGGGCGACACTCGCATGCTTTTCGTTTTATTGACGCACCAGAAGACGGCGTAGGTTGCGCCGAACGCCCATGCGGCATACAGAGTCGCTCCCATGAGCTGGCATAGGAACTGGCGCGTATCGCCGTGGATCAATCCCGTCACGCCCTGGCCCGCATGTCCCAGATAGCTGGTCGCGCCGACGCCGTTCCATCCTGTGCCGTAGGCGCCGTCGGCAAATATACCCACGCAGACTGCGCCGAGCCATCCGCAGTAGCCGTGCACTGAAATCGCTCCGCAGGGATCGTCGATCTTGAGCACGCGGTCATTGAAGAGGACTCCGAAACACACCAGGCATCCCGCGAGTACGCCGATGACTACCGACGAAGTGGGAGACACAAAGGCGCAGGGTGCGGTGATCGCGACTAATCCCGCCAGCATTCCGTTGCAGGCCATGGTTATGTCAGGCTTGCCGAATAGGAAATACCACAAGACCATCGCAGCGGCGGAGCCTGCCACTGCTGCCAGATTGGTGTTCACGGCGACTACAGAGATGCGCAGGTCCGTTGCTCCCAGGGTGGAACCGGGATTGAAGCCCATCCATCCGAAAAGCAGGATGAACGTGCCCGAGACAACGTAGACGATATTGTGTGCGGGAAAGACGCGGATTTTTCCTCCGGGACCGTACTTGCCCAAACGCGGACCTAAAATAATTGCGAGAGCCATGGCGCAAAAACCGCCGACGGCGTGGACTACGGTTGATCCCGCAAAGTCGACGTAGCCGTGGCCTAAGTTCAACGTGGAACCGACTTGCGACAGCCAGCCGCCGCCCCACGTCCAGCAACCGGAGATTGGATAGAGAAGTCCGCCGATGAAAAGTTCACAGACCAGGAACGCCCAGAACGTAATTCGCTCGCAGACGGCGCCGACAATGATGTAGCCAGCGGTCTCCATGAAGACGACTTCGAACAGAGTTAAGCAATTGCTGGAAGCGTCATAGGCGGGGCCGGTAAGAAAAAATCCCTTGCCGCCAACGAATCCCCATTGGCCGCTGCCGATCAGAAAATGATTGAGGTTCGGGATGCCGCCGAGGTTGGTGGGCGCGGCGTTGATGGCAACAGCGCCAAACTGGAATGCATATCCGACGGCGTAATAGGCCAGGAAGGCGAAGACGTAGGCGGCGAAATTCAGCATCATTAAGTGGGCAGCATTTTTCTTTCGCACCAGCCCGCAAGTGAGCAGGGCAAAACCCGCCTGCATGAACAGGACGAGGTAGCCGGTGTTCAAGGTCCAGGCAAAATTGGTGGCGACGCGCACGTGCCCGACGCTATCGGCAAGCTTTACCGCGAGCGGCTCTTTCGCCGCCTGGGCTCGATAGTCGTCGAACGCCTTTTTGTTTGCGGCATAGTCGGGCGCCGACTTGTCGGTTGGCTCGGTTGGCACAAACTGATTGCCGGCAGCGTCGACAACGGCGGTCCTATCGCCGGTCGCAACACCGGAGGGATCCGGCTTGGGCGCATCGTCGGCGACGCAGGGCGCTGATAGTGCGGAGAGTAGTCCGGCGAACAATGCGGCGGTTAGAAGGACTGCGGCACCGGCAGGCCCTAACCACAAGCGCAGCCAGTGCCTGTCGGCTGGTTTTGTCATGTTTGATTGCTCCTGGTTCTAAAAGGTAAGCAATACTGGGGAGGTCGCGCCTGTGCTGGAACGGCGCTAAGCAACCGCGATACAAGCGCTCTGGGCAATACCGTAAGGCGAGGGCAGACCCCGGCGATTGAGCCGACCCCGACGACCGCCAGTGAGAGAATGGATTCCTGAATCAAGCTTGGCGACATCCGGTTCAAGCGTAACGCAGACGATAAAGGGAGGAAACAGGCGAGTCCAATTCATATTTCTTATCGGGTCTATCAGAGGAGCAAATGGGGGCCGGTGGATTCTCAAGCTCCTGGGGCCCGTTGGCTAGTGGGATCTCCTAGCGCCTGAAGAATCGATGATTCAGAGCATCAACGAAGCGTGACAATACTCGATACATACCCCACAGCAATAAACCACCCAAGACATCTATCGTGTCGTAAAACCACGCGTCAGGCTTGTGTCGATTCGCGACGAAGGTCGCGACGATGTACAGCGTAACGATTCCTGCCATTGCTGCGCGTCTTCTGGGCTTGGTCTGTCGATTCCAATGAAAACGAAACCGGTCCCTGAACAAGATGAAGGCGAGCCCGCCTGCAGAACCCACGACAAAGCAAAGAATGAAAAAGCCCCATCCTCTTGCTCGCTCCGCGTGCAAATTCAGGCCACCAAGAAATACCACGACGAGCACGGCGACCATCCACCAGCCCTGGCTAATCCGGGAGCTCATGGCGCACATTCTACTCTCCCTTTTGGAAAAACAGCCAAACTGCCCCGCGAGCCGCGACCTGAACTTGTCCTATGCGAAGGTGGTCGTCGTTTTGTCTACCCAGTCGCCGCGGCGATCCGCGCAGCTCCATACAGCCCTGCATCGCTTCCCAACAAAGCGCGCGTGATGATGGTTTTTCGTTCGGTATGGCTTTCGGTCTGCGCCGCGGCGCCTTCCTCTTTTCCTAGGAAATCATTTCTCAGGGGATCAATAGGAGCGGTTGCGGCGTAGACCAGAGAGCGCTGGCGCAGCTCTTCGAACATGTTGGGAGCGTAAGCATCCCAGGCGCTTGAAACGCCTCCGCCGATCACGAACATATCGAGATTCAAAACGTTGATCAGGCCGGCGAGCAGTATGCCCAGGTAGCGGCCGAAGGTGCGAAAGATGCGGCGGGCATGCTCGTCGCCCTGAAGAGCCAGATTGTAGATTGACTTCGCGCCAAACTCAGCATCAGCAGAAGCGGCTGCGGCGAGCGATGGCGCCTCGCCGCTGGTGATCGCTTCGCGCGCCATGCGCATAATTGCGCTGGCGGAAGCGTACTTCTCGGAGCATCCGCGGTTGCCGCAGCCACACGGATAGCCTTCCGGTTCCACAGTGACGTGGCCGAATTCGCCCGCCATGCCGTTCATGCCGTGCCAGATCTTTCCGCCGAGCACAATGCCGCCGCCGATTCCTGTGCCCAGCGTTACCACGGCCATATTCGGAACGCCGCGGGCAGCGCCCAGCCACTGCTCGCCGAGCGCGGCAACATTGGCATCATTTTCGAGAATGACCGGGGCTCCCAGACGGCGCTCAATCTCCGCGCGGACTGGATAGTCGTCCCAACCCGGAAGGTTGGCTGACTTGCGGAGCATTCCGGTTTGCATGTCGATGATGCCGGGTATGCCGATGCCCGCGCCGAGGAGCTTGCCCGACTCTTTATATTTGGCGGAGAGACGCTGAATCGCGTCGCACATTTCATTGATGACATGGTCGCGGCCGAGAGCGACTTTGGTCCCCAGCGTAACTTTCTCGAGAAGCTCTCCGTCGCGACTCACGGCGGCGATGCGGAGGTTGGTGCCGCCGAGGTCGACGCCGATGGAAAAATCAGGCATGGCTAGGAACAGATTAGCAGATGGGATCGCTTTGCGATTCATTTGGGAGCCTGTGGAAAGAACAGCTCTCGTCAGCAATCCGTTGATTCGTGGCTCTTCACCTGCGAAATTGAGGGTTTAGACTAGGCGTGTAGTTTAGTAGAGATATAGACCATTATCATTTCCTTCTTGACTTGCGGATAAATCGAGAGTAAAAGAAGCTGATTCTCGGGCCAGGCACAGCTTTCGCGATCCCATCTCAGAAAGGACACCTGTAAGTATGAAAATCACAAGAGCGCCTTTGTTACTCTCTATCTTAGTTGGCGGCGTAATTCTCACGTCACCCGTTCTTGCGGACAAGCCGGACTGGCAGAAGCACATTGACTGGGCTATCGGCAATAATACCTCGGATCCAGGCGAGACTAACTGCCCTGACCAGTACGCAGCCACCGAGCCTAAATGCATCACGGGTGGGGGCCGCGCCTGTCTCATGGCCAGAGCGATCGATTCTGCAAAGAGCAACAACTGTAGTTACGCCTTCAGGCTGACGCTCATTACTCAGTGTCACAACCAAGGTGCCCAACAGGCCTTAGGTGCAGCGGGCCAGCAGGCCGTTTGTGACTATGAAAAAACTAAGTGAGAAGTGTAGCTGAACCACGCGACCTTAAAGACCAAACGCCCAGGGTTGTCTTACATTGAATCTTGGCTGTTTTTCGTAGAAGTGAAGCACGAGCATAGCTTTTATGTCGTCCCATGATCCGGCAACTCCTGCGCGTGAGATGAGCGGCAAGCCTTCCCTTCAAGTAATAAACCAGACACAAGGCGAGAATTGGAATGAGCTGGATAAGAGAATTGCGGCTCTAGAGAAAAGTGAAAAGAGCTTTTGGAAACGGATAGGGATGGTCCTGGGGATCATCGGAGGTTTAATTGCCATCATCGGCGGGTTAATTGCTATGCCTAAAGGCTTACATGAAGCCCGGACCTATTTTAACCCTACCCCGAATGTTCACTTGGTGTGGAAAAGGGAAGTCAAACTCACTTATGATCATCCGTCTGACAACTTCAACCTAGTTTATTTTCCTACCGTCAGCAACGAAAATGGCACGGCGGAGGATCGCGTCATGTCAGTGACGGTTGAGATCGAAGGTCCCCAATCCACGCTCTACCCCATAGCATGGCCAGCCGTTACGCTCGTGGAGGATAATGCGCAGAGGAACCCCATCAGGACTATTGGTAAAGGCGATTCCAAAGATGCGCAGGTAAATGTCAGTCTCAAATCGAGTTTTCTTGCGTATCTGCTGGCAAACCCAGGCCCTCGGGAGACCTATGTTAACTTTAATCTACAGAGTAAAGCCCTAAAGCCTGTTGTTGAGAGGTTCTGCTTGCTTGACCTGGATTCAGATAGTTTGGAAGGCGCCAAAAAGGGCGAGCCATTCGCGGTTTCGAATACGTCATGCGAAAAGCATTAGGTACATGGCTCTGAAGTCGCTTTACTTCTGGCACTTCGGGCAGTAGTGGCTGCTCCGGCCTGCAATCACGATGCGCTTAATGGGAGTCTTACACACCAGGCAGGGTTCGCCTTCGCGGCCGTAGACGCGGTGCTGCAGTTGGAAAAGCCTTCTTCGCCGTTGGCGTCCACATAATCTGAGATGGACGAGCCGCCGAGAGCAATCGCCTCCTGAAGCACTTCCTTCAGCGCAACCAGCAGTTTGGCCAGTTGTTCCCTCGTAATGGTCGAGGCGCGGCGGCGAGGGCGGATTCCGGCGCGGAACAAAGATTCATCGGCATAAATGTTCCCCACGCCACGCAGCAGTTTCTGGTTAAGCAACGCACTCTTGATGGGAGTCTTGCGCCCGCGAAACAAGACGAGGAAGTGGTCGAGATCGGCTTCCAGCGGCTCGATGCCGCCAGCCTCGAAGCCTCCTGCGCGGGCCACGCTCAAGCGTCCGAAGCGGCGGGGATCGACAAAGCGCAGTTCCCTGCCCGATGCTAGTTTCAAAATCGCGTGCGTGTGCTTGAGAATTTCTGAATCCGGCTCGCAGACTTGCAGGCGGCCAGTCATGCCGAGGTGGACGATCCACTGGGCTTGTATAGGCTTGGATTGTGTATGGCGGACGCCCTCGTCCGCCGCTGCTTGCGTCGTTGATGAGGTCTTTCTTGTGCTTACTCCAGGTCCCTGACTCGGCTTTTTAGGGCGCCGGCCTCTCGCGGGCGAGAGCCTGCCCTGAGCTTGCCGAAGGGACGACCGCGCCACTTCCACCTTGTTGGGTTCGAGGTCGAAGACAATGTGCTTGCCCATGCGCCGTACTGCAAGAATGCGGCTGTGCTCGAGCGCGGCGGCGATTTCCTGTGCTGGCGATTTCAACGGCTCCGGCTTCTGGCCCAGCCAGATGGATTCGATCACGTCGCCGGACACGCGACTGGCCAGTCCGCGAGCGATGGTTTCAACTTCTGGCAGTTCCGGCATGCGTTATTAGTTTACCGAAAGGCGAGCGTTTACCGCCGAGAACGCAGAGATCGCCGAGATTCCCCTTCCCTTTTCTCGGCGGGTTCGTGGTGAACAGACTTTAGTGTACGGGAAGCGGGCTAATCTTTTAGCGGCACAACCGTTTTACCGTCGCGGCAAAACGTGGCGACTTTCTGCAGATCGCCGTTGGCCTGCGGCAGCGTCATCACAGGTCCGTAGCAGTAAACCGCGTGGCCGCTGGCGGCGAAGTACCATCGTCCGCCTTTCGAGTGCTGCGCCAGGTGTCCGGATGGCTGAGGCACGGGGGGCGTCGGCTTCGCAACCGTCAGACTGAACAACAAGGCTAGGGTCAAAACCTTCATTGCCGACTTCCTGCACGCCCGTGGAACGCTTGCCTACGGGGCCTACATCCTACTGCTAAATCGTACGCAATGCGCGGCGCTGATCTGCCAAATCCGAAGCCGGAACGGGGGGAGCATGCATCGCCGGTTTAGTACTCTTGCCGTCACGGCTTTGAGCACGTTGTTGCGGTGCTGCCTGGGTTGACGGAGTTTGGGTTAACGGAGTCTGGGTTAACGGAGTCTGGGTTGACGGGGCATGGGACGCCGAATTCTGAGCCGGATCTTGTGCCTGCGGCGACCGGCCTTGCGCGTGGCCCTGCGCTGCCTTCGCGATAGCCTTCCCCTTCATGGACCAAAGTTCCGAACTATCGGGCATTAAAGAATGAATCAGATTGCGTTGCGATTGGATTACCGAACCTTGTTCCACGATCAGCATGGTCATCAGTCCGTAGGAGAACACGAACAGAACCGTGAGCAACGGAAGAAGGCTGCGCTTCTTCCTGGGAGTTGCAATCGTAATCACTGCAGTACTGCCGAACAGAGTAGTCAAGTGGCACCCCGGCCTTGCCCCACAAACGCTGGCATATAGGCAGAGTGCAGCTTTTCAGCCAATTCTATGAGGAGCCAGAAGGTATTGAATCGATTTGGGTTAGGGTTGTATGGCAGGGGCGGTCTACCGGGCCTAAGTGCAACTCGATGCACATAATGAGCAAGCGCGATTGTGCGGGAGTGCGCCGCCGCGCTCGCAAAGCCTGCCTGATGCGGCTTTCCCGGCAAGAATGCGGCCGCAGCCTCAAGCCTCACTTCCCGCCCAGCAAGAGCTTGGCAATCGTTGCCAACTGCATGTTGGAGGTTCCTTCGTAGATCTTGCCGATCTTGGCGTCCCGCCAGTATTTCTCGACAGGATAGTCCTTGGTAAAGCCATATCCGCCATAGATTTCGATGGCAAGCGACGTGACGCGCTCGGCTACCTGCGAGGCGAAGAGCTTGGTCATCGCCGCTTCTTTGACAAAGTTCACGCCGGCATCTTTCATTCGCGCCGCATTGTAGACCATCAGGCGGGCCGCTTCGATCTCGGTCGCCATCTGTGCAATCTGGAATTGCACGCCCTGAAAATCGGCAATAGCCTTGCCGAACTGCTTGCGTTCTCGCGCGTATTTCGCGGCGAACTCCCATGCCCCGCGTGCCAGGCCGATCATCTGTGCGCCAATTCCGATTCGTCCCTCGTTCAATGTTTCAATGGCAATCTTGTAGCCTTTGCCCGGCTCGCCCAGCACATTCTCTCTGGGCAGGCGGCAATCTTCAAGAATCAGTTCGCAGGTCGAAGAGGCGCGAATACCCAGCTTGTCTTCCTTCTTCCCGACGCTGAATCCGGGGACGTTTTTCTCCACCAGGAATGCTGTTATGCCTTTGTAGCCTGCACTGGGATCGAGCGTGGCAAACAGCACGAATAGTCCCGCTTCTTTGCTGTTGGTAATCCACAGCTTGCGGCCGTTGAGCACGTAGTCGCTGCCCTGAAGCTGCGCGCGCGTCTGCAGCGCAAAAGCGTCAGAGCCGGAACCCGCCTCACTCAACGCATAGGCGCCGACCGTCTCCGCCGCCATCTTGGGCAGGTAGTGCTTCTGCTGCTCAGGAGTTCCCCATCGCAAAAGAGCGTTGTTGACCAGCGTGTTTTGCACGTCGACCACTACGCCGGCGGAGGCGTCGACTCGTGACAATTCCTCGACCGCGAGGATCGCTTCAAAGAACTTCGCGCCGCCTCCGCCGTATTGCTCCGGGATTTCGATCCCCATAAGCCCGAGCTGGAAGAATTCACGAATCAGATCTTTGTCGAAGATTCCCTTTTCGTCCATCTCTCTGACCAGGGGACGGATCTTATCGTCGGCAAACTGGTGGATATTGTCTCGGAAAAGAATTTCGTCTTCAGTGAGGGTGGTCAGGGGGGTAGGAGAGGCGGGTTGCAGGGTGGTTTCGGGCATGAGGATCCCTTCAGCAAGGAATGGCAAACCGCTAATTTTAGCACTCGGGAAGAAGAGTAGATGTGGTCGAGAGCGCTAGCTACGCCGGGAATGCACCAGCTTCAGCGTATCCGCCTGCAGAATGCGCTGAATCTGATTGCGCGCGTGCACGGACCAAGGCCCCGTGGTATCGAGCTTGATATAGGCCTGCCAGTGTTTCAGCGCCTTGCGCGGCTCGCGCGTCTTTTCGTAGGCGAGGGCGAGGTTGTAGTGCGCATCAGCGTAGGTGGGAGCGAGTTGAATCGCCATCTTGTAGGTCTGGATGGCTTCCTGCACGCGGCCGGTTTCGTCGAGAACATTGCCCAGATCGAAATAGGCCAGCGCATAGCGTGGATCGGCATGCAACGCTGCGCGGTAGTGCTTTTCGGCCAGCGTGAAATCCTGCCGGTTATAGTGGAGCGTGCCAAGATTGATGTGGGCAGCAGCATGGTTGGAATCGAACTCGAGCACTCTCTGGTAGGCCGCCAGCGCTTCGGTCTGCGTGGCCGGGTCCTCTTCCAGAGCAACTCCGCGAGCGAACCAGACTGCGGCTTCGTTCTCCTGGGGACCGGGCTCCGGCGTCTGAATCGGCGTGCTGGTCACTACTTTTTCGCGCGAAGCGAAATCCATGACCCACTGTCCCGCGATAGGCTCAAGCAACCTGCCCTCGTGGCGGAAGGCGACGCGGTGCTTGTTGGTGGACGAAGCTCCAGCATCGAGCAACGGATTTCCCATGCCCGAAGCTTGCTTCTGCATGGCCTCAAGCGATTGCCGGATCACCGCGGGTCGAACCCTCATCGCGCACAGGTCGCGCACTTTCTTGACTTTCAGCAGATCGGCAAATGAATATCCCGGAGAGGCAACAATCAGCCCGGCGCGCTCCCAGTTCGCCAACTGGCGCGGCGTGAGGTGAAGAATCCTTAGTAAATCGGCTCGATTGTACACGACTGTACACAAGTCTTGCGCCTGTTCCGCGCAACGACGTCCCCGCTGCCATTATCTGCAACTTGCGACCGTAAACGCAACTGCTAACTGTTGTGGAAATCTGTGGAGAACCTGGTTGATTTACATGCAACAGAAATGGTGCAACCAAAAATCCCTCTGTCATTCCGAGTGAAGCGAGGAATCGTGGTTTCGACTACACCGTTACCGCCGCCTGGTACTCCTCATACGTCCCCTTGAAGTCCGTGATCTTGTGATCGCTTTCGAAGTGCCAGATGCGCGTCGCCACTTCGTCGATCAGGTCGTGATCGTGGCTTACCAGGAGCACCGTGCCGTGATAGCGCTGCAGCGAAATATTTAGCGCGTTGATGGCTTCGAGATCGAGGTGGTTCGTAGGTTCGTCGAGCACCAGCACGTTTGGCTTCTGCAGCATCAGCTTGCAGAAAAGCAGCCGCGCCGCTTCGCCGCCCGAAAGAACGTTGGTGGATTTCGTCGCTTCGTCGCGGGCAAACAGCATCTGCCCCAGCAAACCACGAATTTCTTCGCTCACCGCCGCCGGATTCCACTGATGCAGCCACTCCAGTGCCGTCATGCCGCCTTCGATCAGGCTGCGGTGATCCTGGGCGAAGTATCCAATCGACGCCTCGTGCCCCCAGATCACTTTGCCGGAATCGACGAACGGGCCGTCGTAACCGCTGGTCTTGCGCAACTCAGCTTCCGGCGTGGTCGGCGAATTCGCCAGCAGCGCATTCACCAGTGTTGTCTTGCCCGCTCCGTTGCGCCCCATCAGCGCGATTCTTTCGCCCGCGCGTGATGCTGGCGGTGAAGTCGCGAATGACTTTCTTGTCGCCGTAGGCCTTGCTCAGGTGCTCGATTTCGAGAATGTGCTTGCCCGAAGGCCGTCTTCTGCTCGAACTTGATGTAAGGCCGCTGAATGTTTGACTTCGCCAGTTCCGTTACCTGCAGCCGCTCCACTTCCTTGCGCCGCGATTGCACCTGGCTTGAGCGCGTTCCAGCCGCGAACCGCGCGATGAATTCGTTCAACTGCGAAATCTTTTTCTCGCGCTGTGCGTTCTGCGATTCAATCTGCGAACGCACTTGCGTTTTCGCCAGAACCATCTCGTCATACGACCCGGTGTACGTGATGATGGTTTCGTAATCGATATCGGCGATGTGCGTACAAATGCTGTTCAGAAAGTGCCGGTCGTGCGAAATCGCGATCACTACACCATCGTAAACATTAAGAAATCCCTGCAGCCAGTGGATCGAATCCAAATCCAGGTTGTTCGTAGGCTCATCGAGCAGCAACGCCTGCGGATGCCCGAACAATGCCTGCGCCAGCAGCACGCGAACTTTCTGTCCACCCTGCAACTCGCTCATCTTGCGGGAATGCACTTCGTCGGGGATGTCCAACCCTTGCAGCAAAATCGCGGCGTCGCTCTCCGCTGTGTAGCCGTCTTCTTCGCCGACAATGCCTTCGAGCTCGCCCAGCTTCATGCCGTCTTCGTCGGTCATATCGTGTTTGGCATAGATGGCGTCACGCTCCTGCATGGCCGCCCACAGCCGCTTGTTGCCCATAATTACCGTATCGATCGCAGTGTAGGCATCGAAGGCAAACTGATCCTGGCTTAAAACTCCCAGCTTCCGCGGACGGACGACGGTTCCCTTTTGTGGCTCGATCTCGCCGCTGAGCAGCTTCATGAAGGTCGACTTGCCCGCGCCGTTCGGGCCGGTAAGGCCGTAGCGCTTGCCCGGCGTGAAGGCGGTTGAGACTTCGTCGAACAGAATTTTGGCGCCGAAGCGCATGGAAACATTACTTACGGAAAGCATGATTTCTAATTTCTCTTCTTCTGGGCTTCTTCAGGGAAGCTTGTTCAGGAAAACTTTCTCCTGAAACTGCGGGGGAATTTCCGCCAAAACGGTACGCAGCTGGAGTTAATAGAATATCACGCTGGCTTGTGCGTGCCACCTTTGTCAAGTTCGCGCGGCCCATGGATCTACTAGGGTCGCCGAGACATCATCGAAGTGCGAGACATTGCGCGTCGCCAGTGTGGCATGGTTCGCGAGAACGATTCCCGCGATCATGGTGTCGCGCAATTCGCGAGGACGGCCCTGAAGTCTTGGCGAAGCCATCAAAGTGCTTGCTTGTTGTGCGGCTTCCGTATCAAAAGGAGCTATCCGATGGTCAATTCCATTTAGCAACTCCTCAAAGCCCTGGGTATAGATCGCGCGCCGCCTGCCCGCCGGCATAATCTGCAATCCGAAGCGTATTTCAAGGACTGTAACCGATGTCGTCCAGATCGAAGTTTGAGGCTGGCGATCAAGCCACGCTATCACTCTCGCCTCCGGCTTAGGTCGCATCAGTTCAGACAGAACATTACTGTCGAGGATGATCATTCGTCGAAGGTGGGGGGATCGAGATCGTCCCCCTTGAATTCTTCGATCACGAAATCTGGACCACTCTTGGGAAAGAGTTTCGAAATCTCAGTTCCGAGGCCGCCCGCGGACTTCTTATTTTCCTTGTGCACCGCGGCGCGCAGAATGTCGCGGACTTCTTCTTCCATGCTGCGGCCGTTGCGGCGGGCGCGGCGCTGCAGGCGCGCCTTTACCCCATTTTCGATATTGCGAACAGTAAGCTGAGCCATGCCCCCCCGAGCTTCGATATCATGATATCACCTTATGTGATATCACGCTATCATTCATCGAGGCTTCCTCCCGCTCAGTGTCCCCCGCTCAACTCCCTGACAATCGCGCCCACAAACTGCTTGGCATCGCCGAAGAGCATCAGAGTATTGTCCAGGTAGTACAGCGGGTTATCGATGCCAGCAAAGCCCGGACTCATACTCCGCTTGATCACCATCACGGTATGGGCCTTATCGACATCGAGGATAGGCATCCCGTAGATGGGGCTGGTGGCATCGCTGCGCGCCGCAGGATTAGTGACGTCGTTGGCGCCGATCACCAGGGCAACGTCGGTTTGCGGGAAGTCGCCGTTGATCTCGTCCATCTCGATGAGACGGTCGTAGGGAATGTCGGCTTCGGCCAGCAGCACGTTCATGTGCCCGGGCATGCGCCCCGCGACCGGATGGATGGCGAAGCGAACCTCGACTCCCTTCTTGCTGAGAATGTCATAGAGTTCGCGAACTTTGTGTTGCGCCTGCGCTACCGCCATTCCATAGCCAGGAACGATCACCACTTTGTTGGCGGCAGAGAGAATCGCAGCCGCCTCCTCAGCCGTGGCGCTGTGTACGGGCCGCGCCTCCGCGCCGCCGGCAGCCGCGGCTTGCACCTGGCCAAACGCTCCAAACAATACGTTGGTGAACGACCGGTTCATCGCCTTCGACATAATCACCGAGAGGATGAGGCCGGAGGATCCGTCAAGCGCGCCCGCGATGATGAGCAGCTTGTTCTGGAGCACGAATCCCATCGCCGCCGCGGACAGCCCGGCATATCCGTTTAACAGCGAGATCACGGTAGGCATATCGGCGCCGCCGATGGGGATGATTAGGAGAATCCCGAAGACCAGCGACACTCCGACGATCAGCGGGAAGAATTGTTTTGCTTCGGGATGCAGAACCAGATAAACCGCGCTGGCAATGGCAACAGCGAGCAGCAAGAAGTTGACGAGGTTCTGTCCTTTATAAGTGATGGGCCGCTGCGGCAAAATCTCCTGAAGCTTGCCTGCCGCCATCAGGCTGCCGGTGAATGTCAGCCCTCCAAGGATTACTTCCATCGACAGCACTGACATCATGAACTTCGGAACGTTTGGCGTGCGCAAATAAAATTCAGCGGTGCCGACCAGCGTAACGCAGAGCGCTCCGAAAGCGTGACTGAGCGCGGTTCGCTGCGGGACGGCCGTCATCTGCACCATGCCCAACGGGATGCCGATGCCGCTGCCCAGAACCAAGCCGACTGCGATCCATTTGTAGTCGACGATGCCGTGGTGAAGCAGAGTGCCGGCGATGGCCAGCACCATGCCGAGTTCACCCGCCCATATGCCGTGGCGGGCGGTGGCGGGCGAACTCATCCACTTCAGCGAGAGAATAAAAAGCGCGCTGGCGATGAGGTAGATAAATTCGATGACGTGCTGGCTTCCGGCGAACTCGTTCATGATTGGCTCAGCATGATCTGCTTTGTAAAATGTGCTTGGTAAGACTTGCTATGTACGATTTCGATCAGCACGCTTACTTACTGGGACGGCTGCTCTTGAACATCTTGAGCATGCGGTCGGTAATAAAGAATCCACCGACCACATTGCTGGTGGCGGCCACTATCGCGATCACGCCCAGCACCGTCGCGAACGTGCTCTTGCGCTCGCCCACCAGCACAATCGCACCCACCACGGCGATGGCGTCGAGCGCGTTAGTCAGCGACATCAACGGCGTGTGCAGCAAGGGCGAAACGTGGCGGATGACCTCGAAGCCGATGAAGCAGGCCAGCATGAAAATGAACAGAAGGTCGATCAGGTTGGATCCCATCTTCTTCTCCAGTTCTCACTTGTCAGTGCTCAGTGGAATCGTTGAAAGGTTTCGCAAGCCCTAGCATCCAGATTTATCCACCGGCTGTCGCCAGCGTCGGAAGTTTGTAAAAGTCGCGCACTCTGGCGTTCACGATTTCACCGCCGCGCGTCACCATCGTCTCGCGAATGATTTCGTCCTGCAGGTTAAGTTGCAGCTTGCCTTCTTTCACCATGTACGCAAGAAACGTGGCCACGTTGCGGGCATACATCTGGCTGGCATGGTACGGAACGCTGCTGGCCAGATTGATAGCGCCAATAATCGTCACGCCGTACTCTTTCACAGTCTCGCCAGTACGCGTAAGTTCACAATTGCCCCCACGCTCGCTGGCGAGGTCGACGATCACCGAACCGGGCGCCATCCCGCGAACCATCTCGGCGGTGATCAGCACCGGAGACTTCTTCCCCGGAATCACCGCAGCAGTAATGACCACATCGCTCTCGGCGACCACGCGCGTCAGGAGCTCGCGCTGCCGGGCGTAGAAGGTTTCATCCTGCGCCGTGCCATAGCCGCGGGCATCCTGCGCGTTCTGTGCCTCAATCGGCAATTCGACGAAGCGTCCACCCAGGCTCTGCACCTGCTCCTTGGAGGCGGCACGCATGTCATACGCCGAGGCCACCGCGCCGAGCCTGCGTGCGGTGGAGATGGCTTGCAGTCCCGCCACTCCGGCTCCGATTACGAATACTCGAGCCGGCGTGATGGTGCCGGCGGCGGTGGTCATCATGGGGAAGATTCTGATTGAAGTTTCCGCCGCCAGCAGCACGGCTTTGTAACCGCAGATCGTACCCATTGACGAAAGCGCGTCCATGCTCTGCGCCCGTGTGGTGCGGGGCACCAGTTCCACGGAAAAAGACGTGACACCGGCCGCAGCAATCTGCTGCACCACTTCTGCAGAACCGAACGGACGCAGAAATCCAATCAGCACCTGGTCGCGGCGCATCAGGGGAAGGTCTGCCTTGCCAGTGACGTCGTTCGAGCCGTAACACAGCACCTGCACAATAATGTCGGCGGAACTAAACACGGCGGCACGATCGGGAAGAATCTTTCCGCCCTTATCCACGTACGCAGAATCAGGATACCCAGCCTGCCCGCCCGCACCCGACTCTACCACCACCTCGAGCCCAGCCTTGGCCAACGTGGGGATGACCGCGGGAACAAGCGCAACCCTATGCTCGCCCGGGTAGCTTTCCTTCGGAACTCCAACAATCACGCGGTTGTCCTTTCTCTGGAAGTCATCGCTGGCCCTTCAGCATAAATGCGAAGCTCTCGCGAGAGTCGCGTTCGCTCGTCATAGCCAATTGAGAATGCTACAGAACAGGCGCGGCATCGACTGTGACGTGGGTCACATTGATACGGAAAGTGGCATCGAGAGCATCCCAAAATAAAACCTCTCCAACAAGCCGGAAATAGCGCCCAACGAACCCAAAACAGTAACAGAAAGAGGAGAGCGGTGGAAAGCACCGGGATGTAGAATCGTCGCTTAAGATGTTTGACCGGACTGTTCATGAGCTTCTTGTAAGACTGAAAAGCGATGCGCCCGACCAGCGGACTTGAACCGCTGACCTGGGGAGTTCAATTACAAAATGAAGCATCGGATTGTCCATACCCTTCAGAAATACTTGCTCAATCCGCCGATTAAGCTCGCGCTTGCGATGGGTTTGCCGCTTCCGGGATATGCATTGCTCGAAACAACTGGGCGCAAGACCGGAAAGCCGCGTCGCACTCCGGTGGGCGATGGCCGTATCGGCAGGCAGTTCTGGTTGGTCGCTGAACATGGTATGAAGGCGGGTTACGTCCGCAACATTGAGCGCGATCCGCACGTACGTCTGAAGCTGCGAGAGGGGCTAAGGTATCACTGGCACAGGGGCACAGCACATCTGCTCTTGGAGGACGATCCGCGTGAGCGCCAACGTTGGCTCGCAAGTCAATTGCCGAGCAGTGCCGGGAATGCGCGAGCGGTGCGCCTCTTTGGAACAGAACTCCGTACTGTTCGGATTGATCTGGGTGACTAATGTGAACAGAAGCCAAACGGAGGCATTGAAGAAGCTGCCTTCACGCGAGTAATGAGGGGACGTGGGCTGGCAGAGTGCCCGCCCACGCGCTCGCTTTACTTCTTAGGTTGTGTATCGGGTTTGTCCTGCTTCGGTGCGGGCATCTGCCCCTGCTCGCTGGTAGGGGGAACGACGCCCTTCATCCTCATGTAGGTGACGAGATTTCCGTAGTGCTCCATGTTGTGGCCGATGTTGATGCTCAGCACGGCGTATTTCGGCGCATCATTCCCGAAAAACTTCACCATTTGAATAGCGGTGGCATCGGTCATGGAGTCGTAAACCTTGTCACAATATGCGAATCCGTCTTTGAGTGCGGCCATGAGGTCGGCTTTCGACGTTTTCGTCTTCTCGATGTTCAGGCCGGGATTTTTCTCGCCGGAAGCCGTGGAGCAGAAAAGATACTGGGCATCGGCAAGGTGCCCAATGATCTGGCCGTAGCTGCGCACGGTATCGACGGGCTTGAAGCTATAGTTCTCCTCGGGCATTTTTTCCGCGGAACGGAGCAGGGTGGCCTTGGTTCTTTCATAGCCGCGCTTGTTCATGGCGCTGAACGGATTGTCGGAGGACTGCCTTTCCTGAGAAAAGGCGGGCAAAGCAAGAAAACATAGCAGAGTTATGGGCAGAAGTCTTCGCATGGGTTCTCCTTTTCGAGCAGCATGCAAGCTTACCAGAAAACTTGAAGAGTCTTATTAACGAAAAGGGAATGCAGCCGAATCGAAGCGGCGATGAAGCAACTGGAAGAGAAAATCGCTTGTGCAGCAGATGGACAGCGGGTGCCGTTGAACTGATCTTTAGGCCTCTGAAAAGAATGGAGCCGACGAGCGGACTTGAACCGCTGACCTGCCGATTACGAATCGGCTGCTCTACCAACTGAGCTACGTCGGCTTCTGGTTGGACAGTTTCAGTTTATCAAATCGCAGCTATAGCATCCGCCGCAGTCGATTGAGAGCGTCGATCCTACCAAAGAAAATAGCTCCGGCACTCGTGGGTCAGGCCGCGCGAGCGGCCACTAGCGCGTCATATTCCTGCTGCGACTGCGCAGGCAGAAGAACCCACAAGGTGTATACGCCGACGGCGGTGCCGAAAGGCACGTTGAATAGCGAGAGGAAGCCCAGGATGAGGGCGACGATGCGAGCCCAGGGCTCGCGGTGCAGCAATCCCCATCCCGCCAGAAATCCGCAGGCCGCTTTCGCCAGTATGAAGATGCCGACCACGCTTAGCAGAGGACGCAGAAATGAAGTAGGCGCCTCCGGCGCGCCCATCTCATGCAGATGGGCAAACAAGGTGTTGGCCAGAATGTAGAGAACGACGCCCCCGATGGTATTGAACGCGGAAATGGCCAGCCACAAAATTCCCAACAGTTGCAGGTGCCCTTGCACGCGCCCGGGACGGGCAGCGGTCGCAATCACCGGTCCAACAATTTGCTTCCCGCATCGACTGCAGAATCCCTGCCCCGGCTGTACCGCTGTGCCGCATCCATCGCAGAACATGATTTCCTCCCGCGCCGATTCGTGAACGAGAACTTACTGAAACATACTGCTCAACAAGCATGCTCGAGAAACATGCTCAACAGATGATACGAAGTTCGTGGGCAAGAGTTCCGTTGAACTCTCGGCGCGCCACTCGAACTTTACGCACGCATGAGGTTTGCATGCAAACGAAAAGGCCACCCGGCAACAGGGTGACCTTCTCTCTTCAAGGGAGAATAGTTCCAACGGAGGCAATAGATTCCGTCAAAACTTTCTGGACAAAATCTTATGGGCCGAAAAAGCAGGGTGTCAAGCAATTTTTGGGAAATAAATGTCTTTATTTTCAATGACTTACATAATCAATCAACAACATGCACAATTATCCCAATTTGAGACAAGGAATCATTAAAACCTCTCTAACCCGGTATTTCTGAGCCACTTAAGAACCATTGGAGGGCTTACTGGCTCCCGCCGCAGGCCTCGCAGAGGCCTCGCCCACGCTCTCTTCCAGGTGAAGAGAAATGAACTCAGTTTGATCAGGACGGCCAAACACCGGGCCCGGAAAAAACTTTCGCAACAGGACGCGCGCACCGCCAAAGGCCACTCCCGCGGCCAGAGAGAGCGCGCCCACGATGATGCACAGAATGATGATGTTCACCAGCAGGTTGGCAATGTTGTTCTTCTTATCGAAATACGTGTTCTCATTCCAGGTGACGCTGACATCGTAGTTCACCGCGCCCAGCAGCGTTTGCGCATCGCTCTGGGAAAGCCGACCGGCGGCAATGGCGACGATCGGCCCCGTCCGCTTATCAAAAAAGGGCCCGACGTTTTCCACCGCTGCGACTCCGGGCTGCGGTTGCGCGGCATGATGCGCCGCATCGATGCGTCGCAAATGTTCAGCTGCCAATGCCGGCGTCGGATACTCAATCAGCATCAAAGTCGAGACTCCGCTTGGAGTGGAATACTCCCCGAGCACCACTTCCGGACTGGCGCTAAAATCAACCAGATCCGCGGGAAGCGGAGACTCGATCGCGGCTAGAGCCAGCGGTCCCTCAGCGTATTTCTCCGTGTTCGCTTCGTAACCGTGGTGTGGCATGAAAGCGAGAATCGGAGGCAGGTTTCCAGTATTCCCGCCAGGACGCGGCAGCACGCCGGCCAACTCGCGCAGACCCGCCGCCGACATCACCGATAGCTGGCTGAATACGGCTTCCACCAGAATGTGGCCGCGATAGAACAGCACGCGCTGGTTGAGCGATGCGCCCTGATCGCCAATCTCTTCCCGCGCCATCTCCGGCTGCAGATAGAACGTATAAGCGCCGAAAGCGCCGCTGGCGTCGGCGAATCGCGCGGCTCGCAGCTTCAGGGTACGTCCGTCGTCACTCCTATAAGTTGCGGCCTCGAAATTCCTGAAGCCGTATTCTTTGAGCAGCGCGGCATTGGTTGGATCGGCGGCCGTCGGATCTTTGCTGGCCTGGACCGCGCCTTGCATCTGCCAACCGGCAAACTGCTTGGGCAGAATCGGCGGCGCAGACGCATCAGGCCCGGGCGTGGTGGCGTAGGCTACGGAGAACAAAGCAACAGCGAGAGCAATGGGAACTATAAACTTGGAAAAACGCATCGATGAACCGCTGGGCACAGAATCCCTTCTGTAATTAGACCACAGAGGGAGGGAAAAGGTTTCCGAAGTCAACTCTCTTAGAATCATCTACCGCGAAGGACACGAAGTAACACGAAGGAAGACGCCTACTGCCCGCCGCCTTTATCCATCTTGCTGGCGACTTTAACCCCGCTCAGCCCATTCACATATTTGGCGATGCCGCGGTAGAGCGACTCGGCAATGCGCTGACGGTATTCGCTTCTGGAGAGCCGGCGCTCGTCGGTGGGATTGCTGACAAAAGAAATTTCGGCCAGGATCGACGGCATATTCGCCCCGATCAGCACGATAAACGGCGCCTTCTTCACACCCCGATCGCGAATGGCCGGACTCTTCGCCGCAAGCCCGCTGTGCAGCGATTGCTGCACGTCCCAGGCAAATTCGCGCGACTCTTCGATCTTATCTTTGAGCGCAATCTTCTTCACCAGGTCCTGCAACTCGTAGATCGACTTTTCAGAAACCGCGTTCTCTCGCGCCGCCACTTCCAGAGCTTCCGGGGAAGAAGTGAAATTCAAGTAGTAGGTCTCGACTCCTCGAGCCGCCTCATCACGGCTCGAGTTGGCGTGAATCGAAACGAACAGGTCCGCGTGCGCCTGGTTCGCAACCGCGGTGCGGGTTTCTAGTGGGATGAAAGTATCGTCCTTGCGCGTATAAACCACCTCCGCGCCCAGCCGCGTTTCCAGCAGCTTGCCCAGTCGCCGGCTTACTTCGAGCACAAGATCTTTTTCCTCCAGGCCGTTGGGACCGATGGTTCCGGTATCGTGGCCTCCGTGCCCGGGATCAATCACGATCTTCCCAATCTTCAACCCCAGAGCGCGAATCAGTGATCGATCACCGGCCGCAGTCGGCTTCGCCTCGCGCATGCCAAGGTCGGAAGCGATCTTCGCCTTGCCGGAAGTAAGGGTGCGGGAAGTAGTTTTGTGCCGCGAGTCGACCAAGCCATTACGGTCGCTTCTAGTAACAGCCGAATCCATCGCATCCAAATCGCCGTCGAGATCGCCCGACGTCCGCTTCTTCCCGGTAGCCGCTTTCAACTCTGGCAGATTCGCATTTGCCACGGCGACCGGAACATCGCCGGTATCATCGTCGTCAGCCTCCACAATCTTTTTCACTACCGCACTGGACCCCGACTTCATCGCCGTGGTGCTCGGGTTGGCGCCAACCGAACCCGTCTTCGGCGATATCGATATCGTGCCATTCAGAGCGCCCAAGTCAATTTCGCTCGCATCTTTGAGCTGCTTTGCCATCCCATCCTTGGCGTGAATGTCGATAATCAGACGATAGGGATTGGGCAACAGGAACGCGTCATAATCGGAGAACTTATCCACCTCGAGCACTACGCGAGTCCGGCCCGGCGCGAACTGGGCTACCCGAATTTTCTTCAGGAACGCGTCGTCCACGTCGAAACTCTTCCCCACTAACGCGGAGGCGAGCTTGGTATCGGGGAGATCGAAAAAGATTCGCGACGGCATGGCAATCCGTTGCGACGAAAACTTCACATCGCCTTCCACCTCGATGGCGATTCGAGAGTACTCAGTTGTGGACCAGTGCCGAATGCCGGTCACCCGCGGCAAATGCTTAGGCTGAGCACCCGATGGTCCGTTTTTCGACGATCCCTCACGATCGGTGGATGCGCTCGAAGCATGATCGTCCCCATCGGCATCGCCCACAACTGCACTACTTTTGCCACTCTTTTGCGAGGGTGCCTTTTCCTGTACCTCTTCTGGCTTCCCAGCTTCGGCGTCCTGCTTCAGTTCGACCATAGCCTGACGCGCTTCGTCAGCCAGGCGATTGTGAGGATAATGCTGCAAGAATTCCTCGAAGCTGGATCGTGCCGCTTCAGGATCGTTGAGGTCGTCCTTATAAATTGTTCCAATGGTGAACAATCCATCGACGCGGTACTTGCTCCCGGGATACTCGCGGCGCAGAAACTTATATTGATGGATGGCTTGCCGCAGGATTTTGTCGTCTTCGAAACGCCGTCCCATTTCCACCAGCGTCTCAGCCACAGCGGCTACGCTGGGATCGGCTTTTGTAGAAGTCGGTGCGGCCAAATAAACGCTGCGGTAGGCATTCAACACGCGCTGGTAATCGTGGCGGGTGCGATCGGCGACTGGCTTTCCGTTCAGCCCCTCGCGCAGCTTTTCAGCTGTGGCAAAATGTTCACGCGCCCAGGCGTCTGAATGTCGTGTCCGCGCCTGCGCCTCCGGAGTGGCAAGCGAAGCGAACACGGCAACCATCAACAGCGCTCCCCACAGATCACGCTGGCGCGATGAGTTCGTCACGATAACCAGCCCGGGCCTTCGTTCTTGTCTGAACCAGTTAGTTGAACCAATACCTGGGTGCCAGAGAGATAGAGATAAAGTAAAGCAATCCAATAAACAGATGCGGCAAACCTAATCTGTGTTGCTGATGTAGAGAACTCCGCGCGCATCCCGTTGAACCGTAACCGGATCCCGCGAAGCGCCCGAGTTGAAATCGGACCCGCCGTAGTAAAGGTTGGTGATCCGCCGGACGTAGTTCTGAGTTTCAGCGTAATGCGGCACGCCCGAACTGCGCGCCACCGCCCCCGCACCCGCGTTGTAGGCGGCCAGGGTCAGTCTGACATCGCCGCCATAACTTTCCAGAAGCTGCTTCAAGTGGCGCACGCCTGCGTCCACGTTCTGCTCCGGGTCAAACGGATTCCTTACCTTCAACTGCTTCGCCGTCGAAGGCATCAACTGCATCAGCCCCATCGCGCCTTTCCGCGAGAGCGCGTTAGGATTGAAGTTCGATTCCACCTTCACCACCGCCCGCACCAGGTTAGGGTCCACGTTGTGCCGCGCGGCCGCCTGCTCGATGGCGCTATCGATATCTCCAGGCGTCGCTACCGCCCCACGAAAGTTCGCGGCGATGATCTTGGCGGTTGCCGATTGGTCCGACTCCCGTCCCAGATACTGGCTGACCTCTGCCGCTGCCGAACGCGCCGCTCGCATCGCCTCCCCATTGGCTGAAGGTACGCGCTTCCAGCAATTGTCTTTGGAACTCCAATACATTAGCTTGCGCTGGGAGCCTTCCGAGCTTCCCACGTGATGCGCCGCCTTGGGGACGGAGTCGTTAACGTAGATTTTCCGCCCATGCTCGTCGGAGGTGGTGATCTTTTCGGAAAATCCGTCGCCACTCTCGGCGGCTCGGAGTGGGGGCGCGAGAGAAACGGAGGTCGCGGCTACGGTGCTGGCCATCAGGACGATTTGCAGGCGCTTTCGCATTACCGGGATTATCCTCATTGGCGAAGGCAGACCTCACCCTCACAGATTGCTACCCGGAACCTGACGGAGAATTCTTACAGCCCAGAGTGGATCAATTATAGGTGGGTTCCGAAACGGGAGCAATGTTTCTAAGAGCGATTGAACCACGAAAGTAATCTCTGCAAGCGTATGAAAATACGGCCAATACAAGCCTGCTAGGTTACCTTCTCCAGCGCCAGGCTGAAGTCATCCAGCGACAACGAACGCAGCAGGTTGCGGCGCATGCCGCGCTCGACCTCGGCCAAGCGGTCGGAGGCCGTAGTAATCCAGTCGAAATCGGCGGTCTCAGCCAGCTTCGTAAGTTGGCTTTGAATGTCGGTGTTGCGAACCAGTTCAGGCGTTCGCGACTGCAGAAACATAAGGTCGCGAAGCAGCGAGTAGAGAGTACGAAGAAGCTGTTCTGTCTTTTGGCGTCCCTCAGCTCCCGAGCGATAGGATTCGGTGATCTTAAACAGTTCACTGTGTTCGGCTCCCAACAAGGCCGAGTTGAGGATCTTCAGCGCGTCCGCGCGGGCCGCTACGTATGCCTCCAAGTCGAAGCTGCGGGCTCTTCCAAGTGCGCCCTCGCATAATCTGGCGACTAAAGCCCGCTGCGGCGGCTTCCACTCCGGACGATACTTAGCCAAATAGCTTTCCACTTCTTCCACCGCCAAAGCACCAAGATGAAAGACCATCGCTCGCGATCGAATTGTCGGAAGCAGCTCACCCGCATTTTCCGAAAGCAGAAAGATAGTCGCGAACTCGGGAGGCTCCTCAAGAACCTTGAGCAGCGAATTTGCCGCCTCTTTCATGAATGCCGAATCGGTGAAAATGTAAACCCGCTCCCGCGCCTCGGCTGGACGGTAATAGATCGTTTCGATAACCCGCCGGACCTGATCCACCTTGATCATCATCTGCGGAGGATCGGGAGGAATGATTAGCACGTCCGGATGAGTCTGAACGAACAGCCGCGTGTCTTTCTTGTCCGCCTCGCGCAGACTTTCGCGGGTCTCCACCGCTTCGGCAAAGCGGCCGTCGAGATCGGCCGCCTGCGCGATGCGGCGGCAGTTCGCGCATACGCCGCAGAAATCAGGAAGGCCATCGGTCTCGATCGGCGCCAGACAGTTCAAAGCCTGCGCCAGCATCAACGCCAGAGTGTACTTGCCCGACCCTCGCCCGCCGGACAGAATCACCGCATGCGGAAAGTGCTTCCTCGCCAGCATGTCGCGCAGGCGATGTACCGTTTCGGCGTTGCCGTGGAAATCCGAGAAGCTCATAGTCAAATCAGAATCTACCACTCAGTCCCGAGTGGGAGTAATACTGGCAACCGATTTTCTCGGTGCCTCTGTGCCTCTGTGGTGAAACATCACGCGCTTCGCGCCGTCAACTTCAGCTTCCTTCCCACAACTTCCATAATCCGCGCATGCGTCTGCGCCGGTTTGCCGCGGGCATCGATTACGACCACGCGTTGCGGTTCGCGCGCGGCAATCGCCACATACCCATCGTGCACACGGGCAAAGAAGGCGCGGTTCTGCTGCTCGAAGCGGTTTTCGTCGCCGAGTTTGATCGAAGTTCTGCTCGAACTAGCGCTCGCACCTTTCGTGGCGACGTGCAACGCGCGCTGATTGCGCCGCCGCGCCCGCCCCACGCTCATCGCCGGATCGGAATCCAGCAGAATCGTCAAGTCGGGCTGCAAATTTCCACAAAGCACACGATGCAGGTCGAGCACGTCCCCACTACCGAGCTTGCGGCCATAGCCCTGGTAGGCTTCCGTGGAATCGGTGAAGCGATCGCAAAGCACGATCTGCCCGTGATCGAGCGCCGGCTGAATTACCTCTGCAATGTGCTGTGCCCGCGAAGCGAACATCAACGCCATTTCCGCCAACGGCGAAAGACCCTGCCGTCGCCGAGTCGAGCAACACGCGTCGAACCTTTTCCCCGGTCGCCGTTCCTCCTGGCTCGCGCGTTTCAACGACTTTATGCCCCGCAGCACGAAGAGCTGCGGCCAGCTTGCGCACATGCGTGCTCTTGCCGGTTCCGTCCAGCCCTTCAAACGTGATGAATTTCCCGCGCCGCGACATCGTCGGAATGATAGCAGCGCAGGTGCATCCCTGTACTGCTGCTCCCGCTGGCTGCTATAGTCTTAAATTCTGCTGCACGATGTGGAATTCTATTCGCCGAACCCAGGGGGCCTCAAAAATGAAACTCTCAAGAATCTTGGGAGTCGTCTGTCTTTCCTTCTTTACTCTCTCCATCTCGCTCTCCAGTTCGGCGGCAACGCCGCCAACCGTCGCCATTTTCGTGGACGCCAGCTCCGCGCCCCGCAAGATCTTCCACGCCAAGCTGAAGATCCCTGCTAGCCGCCGGCGATCTGACGCTCTATTACCCGAAATGGATTCCCGGCGAACACGCTCCCGATGGCCCCGTTATCGACTTGGCCGGCCTCAAGTTCAGCGCTGGCGGCAAGACTTTAAAGTGGCGGCGCGATCTGCTCGATGGCTTCACCATCCACGTCGACGTTCCAGCCGGCGAAACTGAAGTAAACGCAGAACTGGATTTTCTCTCTCCCGCAACGTTCGAGGGCGGCTTCTCCGCAGGTTCTTCCGCCACCGATAAGATGGCCGTCATCAGCTGGAATCAGGTCCTGCTCTATCCTAAGGGCTGGAAGTCGGACGACATCAATTACACCGCCGGCGCTAAACTTCCCGAGGGTTGGAAGTTTGGCACTCCGCTGCCCATCTCAAACCAAAGCGGTAACGAGATTCAATTTTCGACCGTCTCCCTTACCACGCTGGTCGATTCCCCCGTAATCACAGGCGAATTCCTCAAAGTCGTCAAACTGGCCGACGATCCTCTGGTCGAGATGGATATTGCCGCCGACAGCGCCGCCGCGCTCGACGCCCCGCAAGAAGTTTGGGACCATTACAAGAATCTCGTCGATCAGGCGAACAAGCTTTTCGGTGCGCATCACTATCGCGACTACCACTTCCTGCTACAGCCTGAGCGATCACGTTGCCCACTTCGGCCTGGAGCATCACGAATCCGACGACAGCCGCGTCGATGAACGCGGCCTCGTCGACGAAACCGCCCGCAAAATGGAAGCCAGCCTGCTCCCCCACGAGTATGTCCACTCTTGGAATGGGAAGTACCGCAGGCCCGCCGATCTGTCCACTCCCGACTATCAAACCCCGATGCAGGACGACCTGCTCTGGGTCTACGAGGGACTGACGAATTACTTAGGTTCGGTGCTGACCGCCCGCAGCGGACTGCTTACTCCCGACCAAGCCCGCGATGACTTGGCCATAACCGCTGCCGCACTCGACCACACTCCCGGACGCGCCTGGCGAAACTTGCAGGATACCGCCGATGCCGCCCCGGAACTTTATTTCTCGCCGCAAGCCTGGCACTCCTGGCGTCGCGGAACTGATTTCTACGAAGAGGACACTTTGAACTGGCTTTGGGTGGACGTCATCATCCGCCAACAAAGCAAAGACAAGAAGACCATCGACGACTTCTGTCATCTCTTCCACGGCGCCCCCAGCACCGGCCCGATGCTTAAGACTTATACCTTCGATGATGTCGTCAACACGCTCAACCAGGTCGTGCCGTACGACTGGCGCGGCTTCTGGACCGAGCGTTTGACCAACCACGGCCCCGGCGCTCCGTTGGGCGGAGTCGAAGGCAGTGGCTGGAAGCTCGTCTACGACGAAACTCCTTCTGAAATGGAACGCAGCGCCGAGACCGACAGGCACGCCGTCGATGCATCGGCGTCAATCGGCATCGAGCTCCGCGAGGATGGCACAATTACCGACACCGTCGAGGGGATGCCCGCAGCCCAGGCAGGCGTCGGACCCGGCATGAAGCTGATCGCGGTGAATGGCCGCCAATACTCGCCCGAAGTCCTGCGCGACGCGCTCAAAGCCGGCCGGGACGGCACCGCTCCCCTCGCGCTGCTAATCGAAAACACCGACTACTACAAAACGTACAAGCTCGAATACCACGGCGGAAACCGTTACCCTCACCTGGTGCGCGATGAGTCGAAACCGGATTTACTGACGGAGATCTACAAAGCCCATTAGCGTGTAGAGGAGATGCCGACGATGACCTTCGCCCGGCGGACGTTGTGCTTGAGCAGCACCTGCTTCTTCATGCTTGCTCTCTGCACGCCGTTCCCTACCCAGGCGCAAGCCCAGTCTTCCATCCTGGGCTTCGCTCCCTCAACCGCCGCACACGAAGCCGACGTCGAGAACAAGTTCAAAGCCATTCCCTCCCCCGACGAAGAGCGCCGCCAGCACCACCTCTTCACCGCCGAGCCACACGTCGCCGGCTCTGCACGCAACAACGAACTGGCTCGCTACATCGCCGACGAATGGCGTCAGGAAGGCCTTGACGATGTCGTCATCCGCCGCTATGACGTCTACGGTTCAAATCCAAAGTTCACTTCTCTGGAGATGACCGCCCCCGTGCATTATCGCGCCACCCTGCGAGAGATGCCCGTCCTCGGCGATCCCGACTCGAAGAAGAAAAACATAAGTTCGGCGTGGAGCGGCATGTCCGCCTCCGGCGAAGTCACCGCTCCGCTCGTCTACGCCCACAGCGGCAATCCCGAAGACTACGATCTTCTCCGCAAACAAGGCATCGACGTCAAAGGCAAAGTCGTGCTGGTCCGCTACTCGAATCCCTATAGCTACCGCGGCTTCAAAGCCCTTACCGCACAACGCGAAGGCGCAGCCGCGATTCTCATCTACAGCGATCCCGCCGAAGACGGATACAAAAAAGGCAAAGTCGTTCCCAACGGCCCGTGGGGCCCGGAGTATCACATTCAGCGCGGCGCGATCACTTACGACTTCATGGTGCCCGGCGACCCGCTCACTCCCGGATGGGCCTCGGTCCCCGGCGCCAAACGCATTCCCGTCGAAGAAGCCACATCGATTCCAAAGATCATGGCGCTGCCGCTCTCCTGGCACGATGCCAAACCTCTGCTCTCGAATATGGACGGCCCGGTCGCTCCCGATGACTGGCAGGGCGGACTGCCCATCAAGTATCACCTCGGCGGCAACCGCGTGCGCGTCCACGTGAAAATCCAGATGGACAACTCCACTCAGGCCTACTACGTGGTCGAAGGCCGCATTCGCGGCGCTCAGCTGCCCGATGAGTGGATCGTGCTCGGCAATCACCGTGACGCCTGGGTCTTCGGCGGCGTCGATCCCAGCAGCGGCACCGCTTCCATGATGGAACTGACCCGCGCGCTCGGAAAGTTGGCGAAACAGGGAATGCGTCCGCGCCGCACAATCGTAGTCTGCAGCTGGGACGGAGAAGAAATCGGCCTCACCGGCTCCACCGAGTGGGGAGAGCAGTTCGCCGACGAACTGCGCAAGAAAGCCGTCGCTTACATTAATGTCGATGAGGCCACCTCAGGACCAAACTTTCACGGCCAGGCTGTGGCGTCGCTCGCGCCCATGCTCGTCGAAACCGCTCACTCGTTGCAAGATCCTTCCGGCAAAACTTTGTACGAAGCCTGGAAGCAATCATCCGCGCGCGAGCGGCGCGAAGCTAAACAAACCGAAGAAGTCACCGACTCAAGTCTTGCCGACACCCGCATTGGCAGCGGCTCCGACCATACCGTCTTCCTGAACTTCGTCGGCATGCCCGTGCTTGGTCTGGGTTTCGAAGGTCCTTACGGCGTTTACCATTCAGCCTACGACGATTTTTTCTGGATGAACCACTTCGGCGATCCCGGCTACCGCTACCACACCCTGATGTCGCAATTGTGGGGAGTGCTCGCCCTCCGCCTCGCCAACGCCGACCTGCTACCCTTCGACTTCGCCAGCTACGCCGCCAACATCCGCCAGTTCGTAAACGAACTCGCCAAAAATAATCCTGTCATCCTGAGCGGAGTCGGCTGATTCGCGACGGCTTAAGCAGTGCACGCAGTCGACAGGACCCCGCCTCTGCCCCTGCGCTACCTGCGGCCCGCCTCAGGGAGTTCGACTCCATGAATTGAAGCTGGCGGCCTCCCGAGAGCGCGAGAATGCCGCAAACGACGCCACTTGATCTGAACCCCATCTTAACCGCCATCGACGAATTCGAAGCCGCCGGCAAGCGCCTCGATGATTCCGCAACCCGCGCCCTAGCCTCCGGCGCAATCGACCCCAAACTCGCCGCGACTATCAATCACGGCGCCATGCAAGTCGAACGCAACTGGCTCAACCCTGACGGCATCCCCGGCCGCCCCTGGTTCAAACACATTCTCTACGGCGCCCGCTTCACCTACGCCCACCTGGAGTTGCCCGGCCTGACCGAAGCAGTCGAAAAACAAGATTGGCCCACCGCCAACCAGCAAGCAGAAATCCTTCGCCAGGCGCTGGTGAACAACACGAAGCTGGTCGACGACCTTGACTCCGATCTAAATGGCGGTTCGCCGCCAGGAAAGATAACGCGTAAAGACGCTACGACTTGCTATGCTGGATGTAAGACGCCGGGCAGGCCCGAGCACTTCTCTTCTCGAAACAATCGAAAGTCGCGATCTCGATGCAATAACTCGTGTTTACCCTGCAGACAAAAAGTAGCGATCAGGCAGTCGATGGTCTTGCGGACTGTGTATCCACGATGGCGCAACTCCCGGTAGTTCGCCGCTGCGGCGATGGCCAATTCGGTCCCGCCGCCATGAGAAGACGTGGAATTTCAACAGGTTGCCGCGTACGCGCGCGAACTCGTCTGAATCTTGAAATCCTTGCAACACCTCGCACAGGATCAAATCCGTCAACCTAACCGTTGGCGGGACAGATTCCCCTCGAGCCAATTTGTTTCCGGGTTCTCGTCGCCGCGTAGGTAATCGATCCACACCGTCGTATCGACGATCACCATGCTCCCGGCCTAAGCTCGAACCCGTCCAGGCGCGACTCTTCGAGGTCGCCCTCCCAGCGCACCTTCCCCCGGAGCTTCGAATTGACCCCTGAGCATGGGTCTCAGCCAACAAACGGAGGCCCGCCTCCACGGCAGCTTTCTTGGTACGCGCGCCGCTGCACCGCATGGCCTGACGCATCAAGCGATCGTCGATGTCAATATTTGTTCGCAAATGTAGCCTCGTCGAGACCGAATTTGAAATCACTTTTATGTGTAAATATCTCACATTTATGTGTATAACACAAGCCGCCGTTTCGCGCTCGCTTGCGCCTCCGGATTCATTCGCAGAGGTGCTGATCCACATTCACATTCACATTCACACCCATCACTCAAACTCAAAACTCTCCTGCGCCTCCGGATTCATCCACACCGGAGCGAACGATTGCCGGTGCAGCGGCGTAGGACCAAACTGCTGCAAGGCGGCCAGATGCTGCGGCGTGCTGTAGCCCTTATGCGAAGCCAGTCCATACTCGGGGAAGACCGCGTCCCACTCGCACATCATGCGGTCACGCTCGACTTTGGCCAGAATCGAAGCCGCCGCGATCGACGCGGAGAGCGCGTCCCCATGAATGATGGCCCGCTGCGGCAATTCGCAATCCAGGCGCAGGGCGTCTATCAGCAGATGATCGGCCGCGGGCTGAAGCAGCATCACCGCTTCGCGCATGGCCAGCCGCGACGCATGATAGATATTAATCTGGTCGATGCGCGCCGCATCCACCGCCGCCACCGCCCAGGCGACAGCATGTTCACGAATGCGCGGTGCCAGCAGTTCGCGGCGCTCCGGCAAAAGAAGTTTGGAATCGCGCAGCCCGCGAATGCGATAGCCGCGATCGAGAATTACCGCCGCAGCCACCACGGGACCAAACAGCGACCCGCGTCCTACCTCGTCTACCCCAGCCACCATTACAGCGCCCGAAGCCCACGCCTTTTTCTCATATCGCAACGTGCAGCGTAGCTTCTTCAGCAGCCGTAACTTCGCCGCCGCAGGCGAGAGAGAAAACTTGGACGAAACCTTTGCAGTGCCGGGCATTGAAAAGAGGTGATGCCCACATCTTCGCCTGCCTGCACAGATTTCTGCAAGCGAGAAAATGCCAAGCACCTGGCGTCGATGGCTTATCAATGCAGAGCGCTTGGCGGTGGGATAGGAAATCGTATCGTCCTACCTGCTAGAAGGGACAGACGACCGAGACTTTTCGGCAAGTCTTACTCGGCGTCCCGCAGGCGGGCCGCTTTGCCTTTGAGTCCGCGCAGATAATACAGTTTGGCGCGCCGGACTTTGGAGGAGCGCAGCAGATCGATCTTGTCGATCACTTTCGAGTGCACGGGGAAGATGCGCTCCACGCCCTGGCCAAAGCTGATCTTGCGCACGGTGAAGCTGGCCTGCGGGCCGCTGTCGCGCTTGATCACGACGCCCTCAAACGCCTGCAAGCGTTCTTTGTCGCCTTCTTTGATCTTCACGTGAACGCGAACGGTATCGCCCGAGTTGAACGCGGGAATGTCAGTGCGTTGGGTTTTCGCCAGCAGCTTTTCAATAATCAGGTTCGACATAATTTTTTATTCCTTCTAAAGTCTGGAAATCTCGATTCTCAGCAGTGAAACTCATCTGCGATCATTCTTTTCGGCGCTCTCGATCGCGGACAAGAACCTTTTATCTTCTTCGCTCAGAGCCGCGCCCTCGAGCAAGTCGGGACGGTTACGCAAAGTCTTTTCCAGCGCCTGCTGCCGACGCCATCGCCGGATTTCCTCGTGGTTGCCGGACATCAACGCCTCCGGTACGGCCATCCCACGAAACTCCGCAGGTCGCGTGTAGTGCGGGTAATCCAACAATCCGTTAGACCCGCAAGTCGAATCCGCACCGCCGGAGTTCTTCACCTTCACGTCAACCGTAAACGATTCCTGCTGCGTCGACGCTTCGTTTCCAACCGCTCCGGGAAGCAAACGCATTACCGCTTCGACGATCACCGCGGCCGCCAACTCTCCGCCGCTCAGTATATAGTCGCCGATGGAAAGTTCCCGGTCGGCCAGAAAATCCGCGACGCGCTCATCCACGCCTTCGTACCTTCCGCAAACCAAGATTACGCGGTCGAGCAAAGCCAACTCAGCCGCGACCCTCTGCGAAAATCGCTGCCCCTGCGCGGAGAGCAAAACTACTGACTGTTTCACTCGCCCTGCAACACGCTCTTCCCGCGGCGCAACGTCCAGGGACTCCAAACATTCAAACAGCGGCTCCGGCTTCAGCACCATGCCTTCGCCGCCGCCGAAAGGCCGATCATCCACGGTGCGATGACGATCGCGAGTAAACTCTCGCAGATCGTGGACTTGAATTGTCGCCAGGCCCATCTCCTCAGCGCGGCGCGTGATGCCGTAATCGAGCGGCCCGCGAAAGAAGTCCGGAAAGATCGTAACTATATCGGCCTTCATCGCGGAAACTCAGTTCTCAGTTCTCAGTTCTCAGTTCTCAGCAAAGACTTCGCTCTTGGTCTTCTCGTGTCAACGCTTTCTTCTTTTCGCTTGCTGCTCCTGTTCTCGCTTCTCTTCTGCCGTCAGCGGAGCGTTCACTTCCAGCAGGCCATCAGGCAACTTCATGCGAACTTGCTTCCGCTCAACGTCGACGCTCTCGAGAAACGCCTCGGCAAACGGGATTTCCACCAGCTTCGCCGCCCCGTCGCGAACAATTAACAGCGGCGCTTCGCCCGCTCCGAACTGAACATCTTCAATCCGCCCGATCTCACGGCCGTGGTCGAATACCGTGCATCCGATCACGTCGCTTACATAATTCCAGCCTCGCTGCAGTTCCGATCGCTGGCTGCGTGGAACTTGCAATTCGCATCCGACCAGCGTTTCCGCGTCGGAAATCGATTCGACTCCGGCGAACTTAAGCACCAGCAGCCCTTTGTGCGGCCAAAGCGCTTCCACTTCGAGTTCCCGGCGGCGGCAGTCCGACTCCCGTGGCAGCGCCAGCAATCGCATGCCGATCGTAAATCGATCCGGAATGTCGCTGAGAATCTCGCTCGCAACTTCGCCGAGGCGGCCCTGCGTTTTCACCACGCGGGCCAGCGTAATGAACTCACCACTTGTTTCAGGATCGCGAATATCCGGTTCCCTGTCCCGGCGCTCGTTGGTGAGGGAAGATCCCTCAGGGGCTAAAGCCCAACTCTTAATGTCCTGGTAGCGGCGCTAGTCGATAACGTCCAGCGTATATCGCTTTCGCGCCCGCACGCCCGCAGCGCTCAAGACCGTACGCAACGCGCGCACATTGCGGCCCTGCCGGCCAATCACTTTGCCCACGTCCTCTTCGGCAACCTCCAGTTCGATCACGTCGCCATCGAGATGATCGACGAAAACCTGGTCGGGAGCATCGACGATCCACTTCGCGATCTTTTCGATGAGAAGGCGGACGTCTGCGGTGGTTTCAGTCATGGCGTTGGCTTAGGCCACAGAAGCCGCAGGAGCAGCGACCGGCTTGGAATAGAGTTTGCCGACGCGGTCTGACATTTGCGCGCCCTTTGAAACCCAGTAGTCGACACGATCGCGCTTGAAATCCACGCTGGCGGGGTTGGTGCGGGGATTGTAGGTCCCAACAACTTCCACCGGCCGGCCGTTGCGCGCGCGCGCCTTTTCAATCACCACAATGCGGTAATGCGGTTGTTTGCGCGCACCCATGCGCGACAGTCGAATCATTAACACTGATGTATATCCTTGTTCCGGAAGAGTCCGGCGAGGTCAAGACAAACACTTATTATGACGGAGGTTAGAGGGAATGGCAAGGGCGGAAGGAGGGTAGCAGGGTGCGGGAAAACAAACCCCGGGCCACATTCAGCCCGGGGCATGAACCCGTCAAGTTCCAAAATGATTGTCGGCAACTGCGAGCCTGAAGTCGAGGTTACTTTGAGCCCTGCCATCCCGCATCTTTCCCCATCCTGCTAGACTCAAATGTTTCGGAGGTAATGATTTGCAGGCAGTCTACATTCTCTCCGCGGTGCGGACGCCGATTGGGAAGTTTGGCGGATCGCTGGCCTCACTGACGGCGGCTGACATGGGGGTTGTGGCCGCCAAAGCGGCCCTGGAGCGCGCCGGAATCCAGCCCGAGCAGGTGGAGGAGACAATCTTCGGCAATGCGCGGCAGGCTGGCGGCGGGCCGAATCCGGCGCGGCAGATTTCCATCCGCAGCGGTGTGCCGCAGGAAGCGCCGGCGTTTACGGTGAATAAAGCTTGTGGCTCGGGGATGAAGTCGATCACTCTGGCGTATCAGTCGATTCTGCTTGGCGATGCCAACTGTATTCTGGCGGGGGGCACGGAATCGATGTCGCGGGTGCCTTACTATCTGGAAGCGCGTTGGGGATATCGGCTGGGCAATCAGGATCTGGTCGATGGTATGTATCGTGACGGATTCTTTTGTCCCATGGCGAAGATGGTGATGGGAGAAACTGCCGAGGTGCTCGCCGAGCACTATAAGATCTCGCGCGAGGAGCAGGATGAATATGCAATGCTCTCGCAAACCCGCGCCGCGCGCGCGATCGCCGCTGGCCGGTTTGATGCCGAACTGGTCGCGGTAACCGTTGGGGGCAAGAAAGGCACGACTACTTTCAGTGGCGACGAACACCCGTTCGCGGACGCGACCATGGAAAAACTTGGAAAGCTGGCTCCCGTATTCTCCAAAAGCGGCACAATCACGGCAGGCAATTCTTCTGGCATTACCGATGGCGCCGCGGCCGTGGTCGTAGCGAATGAACATTTTGTTAAGCGCAACAACTTGAAAGCGCTGGCCCGAATATCGGCAGTTACGTCGGCGGGAGTCGATCCGCGCACCATGGGAATTGGGCCCGTTCCCGCTCTCCGTAAGCTGGAAGAGAAGCACAACCTCAAGCTGCACGAGTTCGGATTGATCGAACTGAATGAGGCTTTCGCCGCGCAGGTAATCGCCTGCGACCGCGAATTAAATTTGAATCGCGACCGGCTCAACGTAAACGGCGGCGCGATCGCGATCGGGCATCCTATCGGCTGCACCGGGACGCGAATCACGGTCACGTTGCTGCACGAGATGCTCAGGCGCAATACCAAGCGCGGCGTGGCCACGCTGTGCGTCAGCGGCGGAATGGGTATGGCTCTGGCGTTGGAAAATGTGGTGTGACAGGTGAGGTAAAGACTGAGCCGTCATTTCGTCGGCGGCGGAAACCGACACGGATGATCGATCGCAACGGGGTTTATTTCCGCCGTGGTGTCGGTGGCGCGCCGGCTTCTGCTATGCTTCTATCGCTCTTCCCCCGGAGCGCGCCCCGCGCGCCCATTCCTCGCCAGACGCGAAATGAAAGGATACTCAGATGCTTCGATGTACCGCACGTATTTCGTGTTTCGTTGCCCTCATGCTTGCGGCCAGCTTGGCGCTGGCACAGGCGGAATTCTCCGCCGAGATCGTCGACCTGCAGAAGCCGGGCACGCCAACTACGGGCAAAATCTACTTCGCCAAGGACAAAATGCGTATCGAGTCGCAATCTAGCACTCGTACGGGAGGCGCAGTCATTGTGAATTTCGCGACCCAGACGTCCATGGTTCTGATGGCCCAGCAGCACATGTATATGGAGATGCCTGCACAAGCGCAAAGCCAGCGGATGGGATATACCGCTGCTTTCTTCCAGACTGGCAACGTTGAGAATGCCTGCGGCGATTGGCAGAAGATAGAGAGCCACCAGGGTAGTAGTTGCCACAAGGTGGGCAGCTGAGACCGTCAACGGCCGCACCACGATAAAATACGAGACCACCAATGCCAGCGGAGATGTCGGCCACTTCTGGCTCGATCCTAAGTTGCGGTTTCCCGTAAAGTGGGACGGGAAAAACAGCGGCGGGGAGTTGCGCAACATTCAGGAGGGGGCGCAGGCAGCCAGCTTGTTTGAGGCGCCCGCCGGTTTCACCAAGATGAATATGCCCGCCGGCATGATGCAGCAACCGCACTGACGGTCGGATCGAGCGCTGGTCTAAGAAGATAAGCATCGATGGGGCGGCGTTGACGCCCGCAAAACGCGGTAGCTATACTTTTCTTAGAACCGTCCTTTAGGAGATGGAATGCCCCTTTCCACGGTAATCGTGGACGACGAGCAACTCGCCCGTGATGAGCTTGCCTATCTGCTCAAGAGCGCTGACGACGTGAATGTCGTGGCCCAGGGAAAGAACGGTCTCGAAGCCATCAGCCTGATCAAAGAACATAGTCCTGATCTCGTCTTTCTCGACGTCCAAATGCCCGGACTCGATGGCTTCGGCGTCATCAAGAAGCTTATCGACAAGAAGATTCCGCTGCCCAGGATCGTCTTCGCCACGGCTTTTGACCAATACGCGGTGAAGGCCTTCGAGGTCAACGCCGTCGATTACCTTCTGAAGCCATTCGATAAGAAGCGCGTGGCCCAAGCCGTACTGCGGGCCCGAACTCAACAGGGAGCCGAGGGATTGCCGGCAGAGAAGATCGACACCCTGGTCCGAATGCTGCAAACGCCTAAAACGCAAAGCTCGAAAATACTGCTCAAGGCCGTGGGACGAATGTTTCTGGTCGACCAGAAGGAAATCTGTTACGCCTCCATCGAAGACGGTGTGATCACGGTAGTGACGGCTGGGCCGTCAGGCATGGAGGGTCACTCGAACTGCCGTACTCTGGAAGAACTGCTCGATAGTCTGGACCCTGGTTTGTTCTGGCGCGCTCATCGCTCTTATCTGGTGAACATCAATCGTATTCGCGAAGTCGTCCCCTGGTTCAAGAGTTCCTACCAGTTGCGCATGGATGATAAGAGGCAGAGCGAAATCCCCGTGAGCCGGGCTCAGACAAAACGCCTGCGCGAACTGTTCGGCCTCTGAGACGAGCTCGATTCCACCAGGTGCTAATAATCGGAGGGCGGCTCCAGCCTCCAGCCGCCCTCCAGCTTTGGGGGAGTTCAAACCGCCAGAGCTTCCAGACCGGGTCGATCGCGAATTACCAGCGTCGCTCCTTCCAGCCGGATCAGTCTCTTTTTCTTCAGATCACTCAGCAACCGCGTAACTGTCTCTCGCGAGGATCCAATTCGCTGGGCCATCTCTTCGTGGGTCATGGCCGACCGCAAGTGCAGCTCCTCGGCATGCTGAACCGCCAGCGGAACGCAGGACAACAGCAGCCTGGCCAGTTTCCCTGACGAAGACCGGGACAGCACCAGATCGTGAATATCGCGATACGCGCCTTGAAACTCACGGCTCAACCACAGAGCGGAGCGCATGGCCACTTCTGCCTCGCTCTGCAGCAGGGACATAAAGTCCTGACGGCCGATAAAATTCAATTGACAGGGAGTCGCGGTCTCGGCAGCCATTTCATAGTTCGTTGCGGAAATGGCAGCGCTCAAACCGAGCACTTCCCCAGCCTGCGCCTGTTTCAGGATCAGAACCTTGCCGTCCTTCGAGGTGGTGGACAGTTTCACCTTGCCGGAGCACAGAATAAATATGCCGCGCGGACTCTGCCCCTCCACAAACAGCAAAGCTCCCGCGGGCATCACGCTGTGGTGGCTTACAACGTCGACTGACCTCAGTACCGGCGGGGAAAGCCGGCAGAAAAAACCGTCCCGGCTCGCCTTGCAGCCCATGCAGCTTTCGATGATTTCAAGACCGTACGGAGTTCTCATGCCTGCCTCCATTGTTAGAGCGTGCTGACACTCCTCAAGCCACGGGATGTCTGCCGGAGATTCGGACTCCATCTGCTGCGAACGTTCAAGTAAGGCCCGGGCATGGGCCCGGATTTCCGCATGGGGGCTGCGGGTAGCAGAAATAACCTCCCATGCCGCACTGGGATCGGCGCGTTGCTCCCATTCCAGTTGGCAGGCAAATAAGTACAGAAGGTTATTTAGACTTGGGATTGCCTCGCTGCCAACTTCATCGCGCCACTGCGCCTCTGCCCCAAGTTCAGGCAGAAACTTAGCCCAGGTTTCTTCGCTTCCCGGTGGTCGACCACGCCACGCTTCTCCCCGCGAAATTTCCTCGACCTGCCCAGACGTCCTGCCGCGCATTGGCGGTAGACGAACCAGATTGCTCGGCTGATAGCTTCTAGCAACTAACACGGTTTCCCCCTAAAATCCGGGATGCGGCCAGATCCTGACGAGGCATGCGCTCGTCCATCCACGTTCGGGAAAACCCGCCCAATTCCTACCGGATTGGAACTACGTTGCAGTTGTAGTTCCAGAATGGCTCGCTCGACGAAGCTGGCTAACTTGCGGAAACGAAAGATTGTCCGGCAGAGATAATTTTCCTTAAGAACAATTGGCTGCCGACCATTCGGCAACCGAAGGCTGACTCGGCACTTCAGCCGCCTCTTTTTAACAGAGGCCTAGTCCGCTTTCTGACTGGAATACTCTGCGGGGGTGATTCCCAGCCGCTGCATTTTCGACTGCAGTGTGGTGCGCTTCAGACCTAACCGTTGAGCTGCGCCGGTTGATCCGGCTATTTTTCCACCCGACTCCCGCAGCGCGCGCAAAATGTGTTCCCGCTCAGTCGATTCAAGCGAATGGTCAGTAGAGTTGGAGGTCTCCGCCTGAAACTCAGCCAGCGGGGCTCGCAGGGCGGTTCCGTCGGTCAGAATGACCGATCTCTCAATGAAGTTTTCCAATTCCCGGATGTTGCCCGGCCAGTGCCAATTGACGAGGGCGTTCATCGTCTCGGTAGGGATCGTCTCAATTCCACGATCCATCCCCGTGGCAAATTTCCGGACAAAGTAGCGGACTAACAGCGGAATGTCCTCGCGCCGCTCACGCAACGATGGCATGCGAATAGGAAACACGTTCAGGCGATAGAACAAGTCACTGCGAAACTCCTTATCGAATACGGTCTTCGCCAAATCCCGATTGGTGGCGGCAATCAAACGCAGATCTACCTTGATCGTCCGCGTTCCTCCCAGCCTTTCGAACTCGTGATCCTGCAACACGCGAAGCAGCTTGGGCTGCAACTCCAGGGGAATTTCGCCGATCTCGTCCAGGAACAGAGTTCCCTTATCGGCAAGCTCCAGGCGCCCGATCTTTTGACTCACGGCCCCGGTGAACGCACCCTTCTCGTGCCCAAACAGTTCGCTTTCCAGCAACCCGGTAGGAATCGCGGCGCAATTCAAGGTGATAAAACCTCGGTCCTTACGCTTACTGGTGCGATGAATAGCGCGAGCGATCAGGCCTTTTCCGGTTCCGGTTTCGCCCAGCAGCAGCACCGTCGCATTGCTGCCCGCAACCACTCCTACTCGATCCAGCACTGCCTTGAGCACCGGGCTTTCTCCGATGATTTCCTCAAAATGGAGGTAGGTGGGCACCTCCCCTTCCAGATAGCCCTTTTCCAGCTCCAGCCGGTTCCTCAGTTGCTTGACTTCGCGGGCAACGCGCGCATTTTCTAAAGCCGTGGCGAGCTGAGCGGCAACCTGGTTCAGCAGTGTCAGGTCATCGCTGTTAAATGCGTCGGCGCGAGTGCTGCCCAAAACTAAAACTCCCATAGGATCTTTACGCCGAAGCAAGGGTACACAGCACAGCGACTTCAGCCCCTCAGCCTGTAAGCCGGCGGCTATCCCGGGTTCGAACTCCTGCATCTGGTCTCTGGTAAAAATCAGAGGCGAACGCTCCCTTAAGACTTTTTCTCCTGGACTTCTTGCTGTGCTGATTTCTCCCCCGATGTTTGCGCTTTTCGCCAGCGGAAAATCGACCGCCTCACGTTCTAACTGCCCCGTCTCTTCATCATGCACCGCCAGCGCCGCATATTCCTGCCGCAGTATGCGGCGGAGATGAGCGGATATCTTGGGAAAGGCGTGCCGGACATCCACGTTAGTCGCCAACACCCCACTTACTTCGGCCATGATCTGCAACCGTTTTTGCTCGTTCCGCAGTTTTTGGGAAACGCTGCGAAGAGATTCCTCAAGTTTTTTTTGTTCCGTAATCTCGAGCGCGACAACACCGATTTGCTTAACCTGGCCGGCCGCGTCCTTGATAGGAACGCAATGCCCGCTCCAGTGGCCGGGTTCAGTTCGGTTTTGCAACATGAAGCTGATTTCAATGTTCAATGCGGGCTGTCCGCTAGCCAACACGCGCCTGAACTGCGGCTCCACCACTTCCGCGAAGTCGCCCAGCACCTCGCGAACGCTCTTTCCCAAATGCGCCTCCGCCGGTACGCCATCCATCTCCGCCAGCGTTTTGTTGATCGCGAGATAGTGGAAGTCGGCATCCAATATGCAAAGACCCACCTTGGGCGCGTTGAAATAAGCCGTCAATAACTGTTCCGAGTGCATGAAAGCTTCGAGCAAGATGGGATTAACGTTACTGGAAGACTTGGAGTCCGCCGCGACCCATGGTCCGAAAGCGCGAAACAGATCAGCCAGCTCACGGCCACGAGACTCCGACATCGCGCGGGAGGGGCGAGTCTCGCTTTCCGAGCGCGGAGCGCTTAAGAGGTACACTGCAACAGGACTCCCGGCGGGCTCCCCCCTCAAAGAGCGCCGCTCAATTTGGCTAATCGCGCCAGATTATAACCGCATCTCAGGGGGAATGAGCGTTTCCCCTCGCGAAGTCGGTTTTTTGTAACAAACTTTTCCGAGAACGGGACGGCGCAGGCGCTTCGCACTCCTCGCGACCTAGACGACCGCGGAACCATCCTTGTGGCCTACAAACTATCGCGGCGGCGGTGAGGAGCGCCCAAAACTGGTCCCTCCCTCGCCATCCCCTGCTTTTAAGAGCGAGCGGATCTCTTTGAGTAAAGCTTTCTCGCCTGCTGGCCGATCCTGAAAATTCACCGCTCCCAACTCCACTGCCAGGGTCCGGGATCTCTCACCGGCAGAGCCGGTGATAATGAAGATGATCGGAATATGAAGGCCAGCGGCGGCCAAATGACTCTGGAGCTGCAGCCCACTCATGCCGGGAACCTGTACATCCAGCACCACGCATGCAGTGCGGGCCATATGAGTGGAGCGGATAAACTGCTCGACCGAGGCAAAGATTTCTACGCCAAAGCCCGCTGAGCGGAGCACTCCAGCCACCGTCCAACTCACCGGCTCATCGGCCTCAATGACGGCAACGACGGCATTTTCCCGCAAGACACCTCCACGCCTCAGTAAAAAGTACATGGAGACAGCGGCCGAATCCATTATTCGTTGGTAGAGATGGCTTTACTTTAGTAAATGTGGGCTTAACTAAGGTTAAGGTTTATCACTCGGGACTTTACGGCTCGAACCAGGGATACCAATCTTCTCGGCCATCCTTACCAACTCTGGCAGTGAATCCGCACCCATTTTCCTCATAAGCTGGCTGCGATGAACCTTTATCGTCGCCTCGGTCGTTCCGATTTCCGCGGCGATTTGCTTATTGAGCAGCCCCGAAACTACCAGGGGCAGCACTTCGCGCTCGCGGGGGGTCAGCGATTCAAAACGCTCGCGAAGGATGGCAATGTCGGCCTGGCGCTGGCGCCGGGCGCGGTCCCTCTCCAACGCCACCTGAATCGCATCCAGCAGATCCTGGTCGCGGAAGGGCTTGGTCAGGAACTCGACGGCTCCCGCTTTCATCGCGCGCACCGTCATCGGAATATCGCCGTGAGCGGTGATGAAGATCGTGGGAATTTCATTCTTTGCCTTGGCCAACTCGCGCTGGAAATCGAGCCCGCTGATTCCCGGCAATCTGATATCGGTGACGAGGCAGCTAACCACATCCGGCCGGCTGCTGCCCATGAATTCAGTTGCCGACCCAAACATTTCTACGTGGAGACCTACCGATTCTACGAGACGCTTGATGGCACGACGAACCGAGGGATCGTCATCCACCACGAAAACGATGGAATCCGTCTCAGTCATTCATCGCGACCGGGCAGAATGAATTCGAACAACGCGCCATGGGAACTGGAGACGAGGGACAACCGTCCCCCATGAGATTCGATTATCGAACGGCTGATCGCCAGCCCCATCCCAGTACCTTCCGCCTTCGTGGTAAAGAATGGTTCAAAGATGCGGCCCGCCAGTTCAGGCTCGACTCCTGGTCCTGAATCCTGGACCTGGACCAAAACACCATCTGCGTTCCTTGCCGACCTGACCACAATTTCCCGCTTACCATCGGTGTATGTACGCATCGCTTCAATGGCGTTCATGACCAGATTAATCAAGACTTGTTGCAATTGCACCGGGTCGCCAGCCACGCGTGGCAGGCCGGCCGCAAGGTCGGTACGCAAGGAGACGCGATTCCGGATCAGCTCGTTGTGCAGCAGAACGGCTACGTCTTGAACGATCTGGTTGACGTCCATCTCCCCTCTCTCGGGAGTGCCCTTCATCAGCATGCCACGAATCCGCGAAATCACCGCGCTCGCGCGAGTGCCGTCGCTAACAATTTCTGCAATCGCCGCCCGTAATTCATTGAGATTCGGCGTCGCGCTTTCGATCTGGCGCAAGGAGAAGTTCCCGTTTGTAATGATCGCTGTGAGAGGTTGATTCACCTCGTGGGCAATCGCCGCAGCCAGTTCTCCCATCGCTTGCGTACGCGTGACGCGGGCGAGATTCGCGTGTGCCTGATGCAACTGCTCTTCGGCTCGCCTCTGCTCGGTCACGTCAATACACGAGCCAATGTAACCGGCAAAAGACCCATCTGGATTGAATCGCGGCACCCCTATGTCGAGAAGCCATCGAAATTCGCCGTCGTGCCGCCGCAGGCGATACTCCATCCTGAACGCTTGCCGGCGATCAAAGGACTGGATGTACGTATCCAGGCATCTCTGCAAATCCTCAGGATGGACGCCCTCGGCCCAGCCATTGCCAAGTTCGCGGTCAATGGATCGGCCGGTAAAATCCAGCCAGGGCTTGTTGAAGTAGGTGCAGAGCTTGTCAGGCCCCGACATCCAGATCATCACCGGAGCACTATCGGCCACCAGCCGGAAGCGTGCCTCACTCTCGCGTAGTTCTGCCTCCACCCGCTTTCGGTCCTCGATGTCGGTAGAGGACCCGTACCATTTAATTACGCTGCCGACTTCGTCGCGCAGCGGGACTTTCCGAAGAAGCATCAGACGGTATTCTCCATCAGCCCGCCGAAGCCGGGCTTCAGCTTCGAACGGTCGGCCCGTCGCCACTGACGAGCGCCACTTGGCCACGACATCCTCAACATCGTCGCGATGAATTACATTAGTCCATCGCCATCCCGAAATATCTTCCAAAGAAACACCCACATAGTCGAGCCAGCGCTTGTTGAAGAAGTCGACATAGCCGTCGGGACGAGCGCCGTGTAGCATCGCGGGCACTGTATCGATCACGAGCCGGAGACGGTCTTCGCTTCGGCGCACGACATCTTCGGCCCGCTCCCGCTCTGCAATTTCCTTTCTCAGCGACTGGTTAGCAGTTTCAAGCTGCAGAGTTCGCTCGGCAACGCGATTCTCCAAATCCTCATTGACGCGCTGCACTTCGGCACTCGCTCGCCGGTCCACCGACGATGTCACCATGGCGGCTACGATCACGATTAAGGTCACGACGGCAATTCCGTTGTTGGCGAGGGCTGAGATGCTCACGGCGTGGGAAACATCCGGAGGCGGGGCGGGGATGAAACTTGCGGCAGCCATTCCGGTGTAATGCATCGCGGAGACGGCCGCTCCCATAACTATCGCGCTGCCCACTCTTCGCAAAACACTCCATCTGGTCTCCTCTCGCAACCCAAACGCCATCAGCAGCGCAATTACGGAGAACAAGACTGCGAGGAAGATGGAACACGCTACCAGAAAGGCGGAATATCGGGTGATGGCAGGCAATCTCATTGCGGCCATGCAAAGGTAATGCAGGCCCGCGATGCCTCCGCCCATAAATATGCTGCCAGTCAGGGCCTCAGCCGGGCGCATTTTCTGGCGGCTCGCCACGTACAATGCGATCGCGGACGCGACGATGGCAACAAGAAGCGCTGCCAGAATTGTTGGCCAATCGTATTCGACAGGCACCGGCAGGTGGAGGGCCAGCATCCCCTTCAAGTGCATCTCCCAAATGCCGATGCCCATGGCGATCGCGCCGCCGCTCAACCAAGCCAGGCGGGTTCGCCCTTTTGCAGCGGTTACGCGTCCCGTAAGATCGAGCGCGGCATAGGACGCGGCGATGGCAATAAACACCGAGCGCACAACTTCGCCATAGTCGTAGGAACCGGGGAGCGCCGCGTTTGCAGAGATCATCACAAATGGATCCCCTTGCCGCTTTTGCTTACCTCAAAACTTATGGCCGATCGAAGTGCCCAAATACTGTGGCCCGAAATACCGACTCGCCCGAAGATCTGTCTCCAGGGGGAACTGAAGCGTCTGATAGTGTACGCCGTAGCCTCGGCAACGTATATACATTAAGTAATGGATAAACGAAATGGAATTACTGCAGCGGGAAGGGACAAGATCGCGTTCCTCATCTCCGACCGGCCCGCGAGTCGTATAATTATTGTGTGGCTCGCGGATGGGAAAGTAAGTCAGTAGAATTGCAGCAAGAGGACGCCAGCAGGTCCGCGGGAGATTTCAAGCCTCGCCTGACCCCGGAACAGAGAGAAATCGAATCCCGCATCGAGGGACTGAAGCTCTCCCGCAGCCGGATCCTCGAGCAGTTGCACTCCACAGAAAATCCGCGCTACCGAAAGATTCTCGAACAGGCTCTGGCAGTGCTCAACGAGCAAATTACCCGGTTGAGCTGAGCCTGAGTGTGGGGAGCCGGGTTACCCCTTGGCCATCTTGGATGTCTCCAGTGCGCAATCTCCCTGCCGTATAATGTCCTTATTACCATGACCGCCTACGTTTACGTATCCCTCAAGAAAAGCGTGCTTGATCCGCAGGGCAAGACCATCCACGGTGCGCTCAAGAAAATGGGGTATAAAGGCCTCGAAGAGGTTCGCCAAGGCAAGTATTTTGAGCTTACCCTCGATGGGGGATTGAGCCGCGAAGAGGCGCAAACCGAAGTCGAGCGCATTGCTCGCGAAGTGCTCACCAACCCAGTCATTGAAGAGTTTCGCTGCTCCCTCGCAGACTGAATTCCTGGAGCTATTGCATGTGTGGCATTGTTGGCTATGTCGGCAAGAAGGAAGTGGTTCCGATCATCATTGAGGGCCTCAGGCGGCTCGAGTACCGCGGCTATGACTCTGCGGGAATCGCTGTTGCCGGCAATGGGGACAAGCTGCAGATCCGGCGCGCGGAAGGCAAGCTGCGCAACCTGGAAGAAGTCATCCGCCTCAAGCCGCTCGAAGGTAGTTACGGCATCGGCCACACTCGCTGGGCCACTCATGGCCGGCCCACCGAAGAGAATGCTCATCCTCACCGCGACTGCACCGGCAAAATCGTCGTCGTGCACAACGGCATCGTCGAAAACTATCTCAGCCTCAAGAAGAAGCTGATCGAAGCCGGCCACAAGTTCTCCACGGAAACCGACACCGAAGTCATCGCTCACCTGATCGAAAAACATCTTTTCAAGACCGGCAACGGCCACCATCCCACGCTCGAGGAAGCCGTGCGCCGAACCGTGAAAGAACTCACTGGCGTGTTCGCCCTGGCCGTGATTTCTGTGGACGAACCCAACAAAATCGTGGCCGCGCGCAACGGTCCACCTCTCGTAGTTGGCCTCGGCAACGACGAATACTTTGTGGCCTCCGACGTTCCTGCCATTCTGTATCACACGCGCGACATTTTCTTTCTCGCCGATGGCGACCTCGCCGTGGTTACTCCAGCCGGCGTGCAGTTGACGGATTTCGACGGAAAACCTATCCAGCGCCAGGTGCAGCACGTTACCTGGGATCCGATCATGGCGGAAAAGGGCGGCTTCAAACACTTCATGCTCAAGGAAATTTACGAGCAGCCGCGCGCCGTCCGCGACACCACGTTAGGACGCATTTCACTCGACACCGGCCACATCTTCCTCGACGAAATGCAAATCGGCGAAGCCGAATTCCGCGCCGCCAAGAAAATCAACATCGTGGCCTGCGGCACCAGTTGGCATGCCGGACAAGCCGGCAAGTTCATGATCGAAAGTCTTGCCCGCGTCCCAGTCGAAGTGGATTACGCCAGCGAATGGCGCTATCGCGATCCCATAGTCGGCCCAGATACCATCACCCTCGTGATCTCGCAATCCGGCGAAACCGCCGACACCATCGCCGCCCAGCGCGAGGCCAAAACCAAAGGCTCGCATACCCTCGCCATCTGCAACGTGGTCGGTTCCATGATTACCCGCGAAGCCGCCGGAACCATCTACACTCACGCCGGACCAGAGATCGGCGTAGCTTCCACCAAGGCTTTCACCTGCCAGCTCACCGCTCTTTATCTGTTCGCTCTGTATCTGGCGCAGGTGCGCGGCACAATGACCGCCGCGCAAACCCGCAAAGCGGCCGAGGAACTGACGCTCATTCCCAGCAAGCTGGAAAGCATCTTCACTCACGACGAAGCCTGTGAAGACTTAGCCAAGCGATTCCAGCGCGCTCATGATTTTCTTTTTCTCGGCCGCGGCATTCACTATCCCATCGCTCTCGAAGGCGCGCTCAAGCTGAAGGAAATCTCCTACATCCACGCGGAAGGTTATCCCGCCGGTGAAATGAAGCACGGCCCCAACGCTTTAATTGACGAGAATCTTCCCGTGGTCATCGTCGCCACTCGAGACGCGAACAATTCCGACTCGATGTTGCGCTACGAGAAGACGATGTCCAACCTGAAGGAAGTGAAAGCCCGCTCCGGCGTCGTGATCGCGCTCGCGACCGAAGGCGACGAAGAAATCAAGGAAGCCGCCGATCACGTCCTCTACGTTCCCGCCGCTCCGGAAGAACTCTCGCCGATTCTCGAAATCGTTCCTCTGCAGCTGTTGGCATATCACATCGCCGTGAGAAGGGGATGTGACGTGGATCAGCCGAGAAACCTGGCTAAGTCAGTGACCGTCGAGTAAGAGACCAGCCCCTGCTTGCCTTCCCCCGCACATTGGTGAGCGTGGAGAACTCTCACTGCCAGCCTGTCCAAGATTCCCGGCACGAAAGAAAGGCCTGGACCAGATGATCCGGGCCTTTCTTTACCATGTCTTACCGTAGTGAGCCGGGAAACATCTCACGATCACTATTGCGTGACGGTGACAGTGACTGTGGTCGTAGCCTTAGCGCCTCCACCCGTTCCCGTTACGGTGATGGTGTGGGCCCCGAGCGGGACACTGGTGCCTATCTTGACCGTCATGGTCGACGTTCCTGAGCCGGGCGCCGGTATGGGGTTAGGACTGAAGGTTGCTCCACTGTAGCTTGCCGATAAGGTGATCGCCGAGTCGAAGCCGCTCCCGATCTTCGCGGTAATGGTGGAGGTGCCAGAGCTGCCCCTGGCCACGGTAATGGCATTGGGAGAAGCGCTGATGGTGAAGTTAGCCGCAGTGGTCACAGTCAGAGTGACCTTGGTGGTTTGGGTAATGCCTCCACCCGTGCCTTTGACAGTGATCGTGTACTTGCCAGTCTTGGTTGTCGAAGCCACGGCCAGGGTCATGGTCGATGTGCCGGAACCCGGCGCTGGGATCGATGTGGGATTGAAGGTCACGGTTACGCCCGTGGGCTGGCCGGTTGCAGACAGAGCGACGGACGAATCAAAGCCGCTCGAGATGGTGGTTGTAATCGTCAATTTGGTACTGTGACCTTGCACCAGTGAAACCGAAGAGTGCGAGGCAGCAATGGTGAAGTTAGGCGTGTTAAGTGCGGCGACCAGGGCGCTTCCGTTCGGACTACCCAAGCCGCACCCCAAGCTGTAGCCGACGGTGCACCCTAGGGTGTTGCCTCCACTGGTGACGTTGTGGAAGTCGGTGCCATAGTTCGAGCCGGCATAGACTTCATAAAGCGCCGGATTGATGAAACCGAGCGTGGGGTTGCCGTCCGAGACTGCCTGTTCATTGACGAGAGCCAGGTAGCCGGCCCACATGGGCGCGGCGAAGCTGGTGCCACCGTAGAGGTTTTCGCTGCAAGCCTCCTGATCGGCACAAACGTAGAAGGTGAAATTCGCATTGGCCGAAACGTCCGGGCCGTTGCGATAGGTTTGCGAGCACTTGGCGCAGCCGGCAGCCGCAGCCACCTGCCAGGAAGGAATCGGGAACTTGTTCGGCGAAATGCCGCCGCCGCCATCCACCCAACCCGTTTCCGAGGCCCAAGGACCACCCGCGCTGCTGGTGGTTAGGTCCGTCCCGCCGACCGAGACGATATAGGGATCATCCGCGGGCCAAACAAAGGAGGCATGGGCCCAGTTTCCGGAGTCGCCAGCCGCCACAAAGAAGTTCTGGCCCTGGGCCGCGAACTCCTTGAAGTAGGGGTCGTCGGTGGTATTGTCGGTTGGCGTCCACGCCCACGAGCAGCTTAGCTGCGCGTTCAGCGGGCTGGCCGTCGCCATGGCGTTGAGAATGCCGGAATCGTCGACCGTTTGCCCCGACAATCCTCCGGTTCCGATCCACATCACCAGGCTGGACATATTCGGTGCCATGCCCATCGCCTGCGTCATGTCCAGGGTTTGCTCGGTATCGTCGCAGCCCCCGGCAAATGTGCAGCTCGTGCTCTGGGTGTCGACAGACTTGAGCGTGACCGGTACGTTTTGGGTTTGGCCTGCGTTGGTGTAGTACGTAGTCAAATCAGTCAAATCGGTGCCTAGGAACTCGAGCAAGCCGAGCGATTGGCCGGCGCCGGTTAGAGTCGCTGAACCGTTCCCATCGACGTAGTACGCCGCGCGCATGTCGCTGCCGCAGAAAGAAGCACCCGGGCAGGATCCAGTGGTGGCGTCGGAGATTACGCCGTCCGGTTGCGCAGCATTCAGATCGCGCTTTGTATACATCGGTTTCGGGGTCGAATAGGTATCCAAGTTGCCGACGGCCCACAGGCGAACCGGCATATCCAGCGAAGGCTCCCGGTCGGGAGCAAAGAAGGTGCGGGCTTCGGTGGGGTGCTGATAGACGCCCATGGTCACATTCAGGGCTTTCTCAATGTTCTCCACCGTTCCTCGAACCCGCAGGTTCATGCGATTGCGGGAGGTAGATAGGATTTGGAACCCGTTCGCTCTCGCGAAGCTCTTCACAGCTTCGTAATCCTCGCGGCTGGGGCCATACTTTTCGGTAAACTGCTCCACCGTGAGGAAATGGCGATACGAAGGATGAGAAGGATCGTTGAGATCTTTCAAGAACTGATCCAGATCTGCCTGGTTGCGATGTTGGAGAATAAAGGTAATGTCCATTGTCTGCGTTGCGGGGAGATGCCCGACCAAAGGTACTCGCCCACTGACAACTTCATCACGCGTATGACGTGTCACCGGCGACTGTGGCTGGGCTTGAGAAACAATGGTCGCGCCCGGCCCGATCACGGCTATCATGAGCAAGAATAACCTTAGTCTTCGAATCATCATTTCTCCTTTGAGGATCAGATGGAACCTGGTTTTCGGGTTCTCCGGGGGGAGAGCGGCAAGAGTTCCCGAATCAGACTTTTCTGGCGGGGGCATAGTACTACATTTCTGCGTCCTGGACACACCAATTTTCGGATTTGCGGGGCGCGTGGGAGCGATCTCGGCTCGTATGCAGTGCTTGCGACCTCGTATCCGGTGGTGTACAGCGTGTGCGCCACTCGAATCAACGATGTTCAAACGGGCACCTGAGAAGAACCGTATTCTTGGCGGCATAAGGCTATGCACGCGGGGAACCCGTCTGCCGCCGTAGGAACGTCCTCAGCCGCCATACGACGACAAGCAGCGCGGCAATCGCCGCCCCCCACACCGCAAATGTCGTATCCACCACCCATCCCGGCGCCGCGCCCACCCTGCCCAGCAAGAACGGCAGAAAGTTCCACGTCGTGATGTGAACATAATCCCAGGGATCCTGCGTCATCGCTTCGTTGTTCAATCCCCATGCCTGCATCTTGCCTAGCGCAAATGCCCCGATGTTCTTGAAGCGCAGCGCGATCACGAACGTAGGATGGCCCAGCGTCTCCATCTGATAAATCTCAAGTGGCAGCCAGAAGGCTAGTGACGCAAGTTGAATCGTCAAGCTGGCAATAATGAGCACGACGCCACCGCGCCAAATCCAAGCACTCAGATTCTCGCGATAGCGCAGCAACAGTGGAACAGACAGAAGCGCCGCGAGTTCCACCGACGTTGCAACATATCGATCGCCCCAGGCAAAATCTCCCGCCCAGTACGTGTAGCGCGCGTAAAAGCTGATGTATCCCAGAAGCAGCAGCAACGACCCCACACCGTACGCGCGCACTTCTGGCGACAAACGCTTCCACAACACCACCAGCAAGAGAATCGCCAGCAGCAAAAGAGGATCGAAAAGAAAGATCGACTTCTCAGGCTTGAACAATGGTCCCAAAAAGCCTTGGTAAAACGGCGTACTCCAGGGAAAGTTTACTGGCAAATTTGGATCCTGCAACCGCTGCTCCTTTGCAAACAGCGATACATATGTGTTCGTGAATGAACCGAATCGGTAGAACTGATAAAGCCGGTCAATTATCAGAAAGAACGCATACACCGGCGCCGCAACTTTGCAGTAAGCCACGAACCGCCGCCACAGGTCGTTCCCCCGCACCCGTTCGAACCAAAGCACGAGAAGAAGAAACACGCCTCCCGCCATCACATCGAGGCCAGTAGTCAGCCGCGTGAGCAAGTTAAGTCCGAGCGCGGCGCTTCCCCAAAATAAAGCCCGCCCGCTTCCCGTTCGCAGCCACTCGTATTGAAAGGAGAATCCGGTCAGCGTAAGAAGCATGATGTAATTGTTTTCCATCATGTTCTGCGTGTAATGCAGATGCGTGGTGCAGAACATCAGCGCCAGCACGCCCAGCACGGATTCCCTCACGCTGAATCGGAGCTGCCGGAGCAGACGAAAGCTGACCAGCGCCGTAAGCACATTCACCAGAATGCTGGTGCTGTAGCTGACGATAATGCTGCGTACCGCCGGATCATCGCCGTATCCGGCAAGGATTTCCCAGTGAGCGATCCAGGTTCCGACAAGATCAGCCGGCAGCATCAGCAATGACTGTCCAATGCCATACCAGCTATAAAGCCGGCCGTCGCGCCCGTGCAGTCCGAACTCGGGATATTCGTTGGGGAAAACCTGCGGCTCGGAAGTCCATAGCCAGTGCGTGACTTGCAGCCGATGCATGGTATCGGCTGTGCCAAGTTCCCCAGACTGCACCACGAAAGCCAGCAGGCCCGCTGCGAGACACAGCAAAATTAACGGATCGCTTAACCACCGACGAAGGCGCAAGCTCATCGTTGCGATGGTAATACACCGCGGCTTCCTCTGGTCTTCTCGGCTATATTCTTACGGTGAGGGGGGACACTATGGCAGAATCCTCAGCAAACAACTTCGGTTCGCCGATGCCGGTCTTTCGCGTCAAGGACGTGGACGCCAGCATCGCTTACTACCTCGAAGCTCTTGGCTTCGAACTCCGATGGCGCGCGGGCGACAGCTTTGCCTGCGTGGCGCGAGACAAGTGCTCGATCTTCCTCACCGATGACAATCAGAGCCAGCCACGAATGTGGATATGGATCGGAGTGCAGGACGCCCGCGCGCTGCACGCACAGTACATAACATCTGGAGCGAAGATTCGGAACCCGCCTAACAATTTCGAGTGGGCTCTCGAGATGCAAGTCGAAGACCTCGACGGCAACGTACTGCGCCTCGGCTCCGATCCAGAGAGAGATAAGCCGCTGGGAGTTTGGCGCGATGCAGACGGAGTTCGCTGGAGACATTTGGGCAATCAGAGGTATGAGCGCGTCGAGTGACGAAGCGGATTCAAAATGAGTGCGCGGCACCTAGACCGACAAATTGTCGCAAGCATCATCCCTTCTGCCGCGCCTCCGCTTCCGCCAGCCACCCTCGCCGCAACTTTTCTCCCGGAACACCAGACAGCAAAGGTTTGATATCAAGAATAGGCGTCCCATCCAGCATATCGACCCCCCGAACATGCAGTTCGCTTCCTTCCCGCCGCCGCAGTTCCACAATAGTCAAGCCAATCGGGTTCGGACGTCGCGGAGACCGCGTCGCAAACACCCCATGCGGCCGATTATCAGAAGGCGGCGTACCCAGCAACTCAAACCCCGGCGTTCCGAACTTAGCCGAGCGGTCAAACTCCCACAGCACGACCAGATGCGAGAAGCCCTCAATGTCGGTAAGCCCCACCTCAAACTCTGGCAAGATCTTTAGCACTCCATCCGCCTCGTGTTTCGCGCCCAGCCCCTTAGGAACCGCGCCTGCGTCCTTGTAAGGACTACTCACAAATCCAATCGCCCGCGAGGTAAACATTCGAGCATGCCTCCATTTTAGGTGAGCACTGAAGAGGGATGAATCGCCGTGATGCTGATGTAGCGTTTGAAATCAGCCGTATTGAAAGTGAGGATGTTCTCGACCGCGTAGACATGAGTCGTGGCAATCAGGCGAGCGTCATCGACTTTGACGCCTTGGACTTTGTGGTCCCTCACAATCTCTTTCCAAGCGTTGTAGATCGCGGGAACGTCCGGCAGCAAAGTTAACAACCTTTCGATGCTGCTGACTTCCCGAAGCGCTTCCTCAGGCGTCAGCCCCAGACCGTTCAGATCAGCGGGACGCGTTGCCACATTCCAGAATTCGGCGACGTTCTGTGGACAGAAGAAAACGTCATCCCTTTGACGGATCAGCTTCGAAACCGCGCGGGTAGCTTGAGAGCACAGAGGGTGATTCGGTTGGGCACTCCGGAGCAAAATATTCGTGTCCACCAGGACACGCATTAGTGCTCGCGGCCTTCATACATGCCGTTGCGACTGACAGCGTAATCGGACAGGGGCGGAGTAGTGCGATGGCTGGCCGACCACGCCTCAAATGCCGCCGCCCGCTCCTCCGCCGACAATGCCTTCTGCATCGCGGGAAGCACAGCACCCTCGACCACGGAAAGGAGATATTCCTCCACGGTCATTCCGCTGGCTTGCGCTTGCGCGACTAGCCCAGCCTCAAGTTCCGGCTTCAGATTCAGGGTAACGGTCATTGCTTACTACTTAGTTTACAGTGCGCGTCAAACCCTTACCCAGGCACGAAGGCCTGAAATTGTCCATCGGGGGGTCACAAAATCGTGGCAATCCGCGATTGTCCGCGCGCGGAGGACTGGGGCTCATCGGAGGTCATAGCGTCATCTTACAACGCGTGGGAGGCATTGCGATTGGCCAGGGCGGGACACGCCGGCGCTGAGTTGTGCGGACTTTTGACGGCCGAGAGCGCACAAATTTGGCCTTATTCCGGGTATGCGCTAAGCGGGTGTTTGCGTTATTCTCAGCAAGACCCGCAAGCCATTGATAGCAGGGAGAATCCAGGCGTATTTGGCCGTGCGCTGGGACTGGATTCTAAGCAGACTCGATGCTAGGTTGAAGGGAGGAGGCGAATCGTGCGGACCACCAAGATAGAAGAACAGCAGGCAACGCTCTCCGCAATTTTGGCCCCGCATGAGGGCGTTCAACTCGCGGGCTGCGGCACTCACGCGAATTCCCTGAAAAGCTGGTTCGTCATACTTCACGAGCCAACTGGCGCCTTCTTCTCAGTGGACGCGCTGGGCGCTGCGGACTTCCATGGCCGCCGCTTCGAGGAACTATTCAAGGGCTTCCTCGCCTATTGCGGCAAACCCGGGCCGCAGACCGCGGCAAAAAGCTAAGAAGGGAGGAGCTTATGACCTCTTACGACGAAGCTGCGCGCTCCTTCGCTGCCCTGCCTGCGGATCGTTGCAGTTGGTGCTCGAGCCCCTTCCACGAGATCTATCGCAAGGGGCTCTGCCGCCACTGTTACAAAATCGAGCTGGACAAGTGCCGGCTTCGCAAGGAGGTGAAAAACCAGTGGCAGAAAAACACCGGAACGGCGTGGCGAAAGCTGGACTTGCCGCTTCGGGTCGATTGTTACGTGGCGACAGAGATGGAGGAGATTGAGAGAAGCGCGGGCGAACTCCAGGAACTTAACAGGGAGCCAGCTCACAGTGCGATGACCATCGAAGAACTCTTGGAATATATCAGTAGGAGGCTCTTGCACAAGAATCTGTACAACAATTGTGCCACCACGCTTAGCAGTCTATTTAGCTCGGACCAACGGAAGGCATTGATACATTTGCTGTCGGAAGTAGTAGACGAGCACCAAAGGCGCAACCTCCGGAAAACCGTACAGGCGGGACCGACGGTCGAGCGGAGCCAGAAGCTTCCCCGCTGGCTCATATCCGCCCTCTCCGAGCGCGGTTAGCCGCCCTACAGACCCCATCATGGCGCGTCCACAGTGGGCTCCCTCGGCCGGATCGGCCTTTCGGGCCTTTCAAGAACTTTGACGAGCCGCTAATGGGAATCGGCGCCATTCCCAAGTGCTGCCTCCGCCACCCAGGAGGGCACGATTTTCAGTCGTGCCCATTAAGCCTTCCCAGGAGACTCGGGCTTCAGCCCCTGAGGTTCTTCGTTTTCCACAGCCCCGGTGTGACATCCAACCTTGTCCCGCAAAACAAGCCGCGCCATCATGGTTTACGCGGACGCAGTGCCGCCAGAATTCAGCCAAAGATTGCTCTTTGACAACCGAATATCATCGACTAATCCTTCGCCCACAATATTTTACAAGTAAGTCATTTGCTATGAGGAACTTGGAATGATCGTTCCATAACCGCTGACTGATTCTAAAGGAGTTAGCGAAACAGTATGCCTGCTAAGCCATTGATTCCAGAGATTTTACCTCCAAGTCATTTGTAATCAATATTTTGGAGGATTACAGTTTAGCTATGTGGTTGATTCGAGAGATTTTATCACGCTTGATCCGTAATTTTTTTTAATCAGATCTAAGCTTGACGACGCTGCTCCAGACCGGCTCGCCGTTCTACCGCCGCCACCAGCTTCTTCGTCGCTGGCACCTCGATCCCGTACCGTCGGCCCCGCGCAGGATCGGTCCCGCAATCGCATCCAGCTCCGGAGCATTGTGCTTCTCCACGTCCTTCTGCATGGAGCTGCGCATGCTTCCTGGCATGCCTTTCACTCCCGCCAGAACCGCATCCGCGCTAACCTTCGCGCCCTCCGCAACTGCAACCGCGCACGCCTCCCGCACACAAGCCTCTCCCAGGCTCCGCCACTCCGGGTCAGCCATGATCTCGCCGACACTCTTATCGGCCGCGGTTGTGCTCAAAGCAAACGGAGCGAGAAAGACCAGCTTGCCCCACATCAAAGTCGGCTCATCGTCGATGAAGCGGCAAACGAATCCGGTCTGCTGAAGCTGATCAAGAGTGCTCCCGAGCAGCTCGCGACCGCTCGACAACACATTAAGCCTGGCAAAAGGCGAACGGTGCACAATGTGTCCCGGACTAACGCGCTCGGTCTCGACCGCAATCGTCGCCGGAACCACGCGTCCAGAGCCATATTTGGTGCGCAGCAGCGGGATATGATCAATGCCATTCAGCAGCGGAACAATCGCCCGCACCGCATCCGGATTCTTGAGCGCACTGAGTGCGGAGTCCAGCTGCGTGGCCTTCACCGTAATCCAAAGCACATCGACCGCAGGCACTTCCGCAGCCACGTCAACATCGACTTCGAAATTGCCGAAAGGACTTTCCAGTCGAAGTTTCTTGGGATGCTTATCAACTGACTCGCGCCGAACCACCATCGTGACCGAAGCTCCAGCGTGCGCCAGGCAAGCCCCAATCAGGCCGCCAACGCCGCCGGCTCCGAGAATCGCATGTCGCATTGCTTTCGAGATGTTGTCGGACATGGAAGCTTAGATTCGCGTGAGGTCAGTTTTGCTTCACAGTAGCAGGCAGGCACTCATGAATCTCGGCATCGCTCAGCGTGTGGTCGCTGGCCTTCGCCCGCTGATAGATGCGGTCGACCAGATCGTCCGTCGCCGGAATGCCGCGCCGCTCCAGCCAGAACAGCACGTTCGACTTCCCGCTCATCGGACCGACATCAATGATCTGCTCCAGCCCAAACACATGCGAGGGCACGCCGGAGTAAACCGTATTGGCAAGCACCGCGTCGTTCTTACGATAAGCCTTAATGATAGCCGCCGCGTGCACACCCGTCGCCGTGCGAAACGCATCCTCGCCCACCACCGGGTAGTTCGCCGGAATGGGCACGCCCGTCGCCCGCGACACTGCCTGGCAATACTGTTTCAGCTTGGTAAGATCCTGCTCGTCCCACGGCGCAATGCCCATCAGCTTCAGGTTCACCAGCATCTGATCCATCTGCGTATTGCCCACGCGCTCGCCAATCCCAATGGCGCAGCCATGCACGCAATTCGCCCCCGCCATCAGCGCCGCCATCGAGTTAGCAATCGCCAGCCCGCGATCGCTATGCCCGTGCCAGTCCACACGAATCTGCTCGCCCGATGGCTTCACCACTTCGTCGATCACGAACTTCACCAGCGCGGACGCGCCCATCGGGGTGGCGTGCCCGGCAGTATCGCAGATCACGATGGCGCGCGCTCCGCAGTTGATGGCCGTCGAATAGAGCCGCTTCACCGTCTCCGGATCGCAGCGGCTCGTATCCTCGGTCACATACATCACGTCGAGGCCCAGCGAAACCGCATACTTCACGGCCTTCTCGGTAGTCTGCAAAAGGAAGTCGTCGGACCAGCCTTCAGTGAAGCGCCGAATCGGACTCGATCCGATGAACGTTGCCGCCTCGATGCGCAGGCCAGTCTTCTGCACGATCTCGGCGATTGGGCGAATATCGTTCTCATGCGTGCGCGCCGCGCAGTTGGCGCGAATCTTCATCTTGTTCGTAACGATTTCCCGCGCCAAGGCCGTCACATGCTCCACCGCCCGCGCACCCGCGCCCGGCAATCCAAGATCGAGCGAATCGATCCCCAATGCTTCCATCAAATGCAGGATTTCAATCTTCTCCGCAATCGAAGGATCGCGCACCGAAGGCGACTGCAATCCATCACGCAAGCTCTCGTCGTTGAGCATCACCGGCCCCGGCGGCTTCAATCCCGGCGGATGATTCTTATTCCAGTCGTAGATGAGTTCGGAAGAGTTCATGAAGAGCAGCTAGTACTCAGTACCGAGTACCCAGCACGGACCACGGCACTCGGTACTGGGTACTAGGTACTGGGTACTATTTCTCTTTAGGCGGCAGCGTCAGCCCAAACACTGACTTCATTCCCTGCCCTGCAACATTCACCTTAGCTTCCGCCGGATTCGGCAAGTAGAGCGTCTGGCAGTGCTCGCAGCGGTAGACCTCGGCGTCCGGTCCCCAGGCTTTTTCCGCATCGCCGCATGCCTGCTCGATCACGTCTTCCGAATAGAACCAGCGCTTCAAATGCCCGCCGCAGAACTTGCCTTTCTCGTTCTTCTCGTTGCAGGCCCGCTGCCCAACCTTCTTGATCTTCACTTTATGATGAGGAAGTTGCGCGGGATTTTGCGTGCCAGAAGCGGTGATCTCGCCAGTAGCCAAGAACTTACCCTCGTTCGTGCGGCGCACGCCGCAGATTCGGCCCTACGAGCGTCATTGTACTCGATGGTGAAATGCCAGGCCAAAGCCCCCGATGCCGTGTTCGATTAGAACTCCCGCTTCGGCTTGGCCTGATCCGCGCCCACGCGCCCCACATTGATTTCGGCTTCGTAGTAACTCTCTCCCTTCATTGGTGCTCCGGCCAGGCGGCGCAGCATGGCAATCTGGCCGACGTGAGTGAGCGCGTCAGCAATCGGACCCTGAAGGAGTTTTTCGGGCGAAGTGTGCACCGTCTCACCCGAAGCTAAGTAGTCGTCAAATTTCTTAATCGCTGCGAAGACACGATCGGCCTCCCGCTCCCAAGGCAACGGTTTGGCGTCGCGCCACTCGCGCCTTCCCATTGCTATTGAAAGCGCCCAATCCATGAGGTCGCCAATGTGCGTAAGAATCTGGCAGGGCGCGCGCACGCCCTCGCCGGCATCAAAGGTAGAGAATCCTTCGGGCGCATTGCGGATCGCTTTGCCTCCGCGATAGGCCAGCGTGGCCAGAGTGTGACGCAGCAATTCTCGTTTTGGATCTGTGTTGACGGGATCTTTCATGGATCAACCTACCAGTTCTCAGTTCTCAGTTCTCAGTTCTCAGTTCTCAGTTCTCAGTTCTCAGTTCTCAGTTCTCAGTTCTCAGTTCTCAGTTCTCAGTTCTCAGTTCTCAGTTCTCAGTTCTCAGTTCTCAGTTCTCAGTTCTCAGTTCTCAGTTCTCAGTTCTCAGTTCTCAAGCCGTACTCACAGCTGCTTGCGCTTAACCAATCCCGCTGCACGCAATGCTCCGCGCAAGCTCTTTGCTGAACCCCGGGCAAACTGGAAGTCGAGAAAGCCTTCCATCTGCCGCGTGAAACTTGCGCCGTAGCCATACCACCAGACCTTCTTCATTCCCGGCATTCGATCTGTGTCCAGATACTTCAGGCGCACCATCTCCTCCAGCCCGAAGCGACCGTGAGCGCGGCCGATGCCGCTCGACTTTACGCCGCCGTGCGGCGCCTCGCTGATACCGAAGCAGGAAACAACATCGTTCACCATAACCGTCCCCGCATGAATGCGCCTCGCCAAGCGCTCTCCGCGCTCGTGGTTGCGGGTCCATACGCTCGCCGCCAGCCCATATTCGGAGTCGTTCGCCAGTTGCACCGCTTCATCGTCGCTATCGAATGCCATCACTGGGAGCAGAGGGCCGAACGTCTCCTCGCGCATGATGCACATCTCGTGGTCCACATCGGCCAGCACGGCCGGCCTATAGAAGTTCTTTCCTAACTCCGGGAAACGTGAGCCTCCAGCCAGAACCCGCGCTCCGCGCGCCAACGCATCTTCCACGTGTGCTTCGACGATTCGTAATTGACGCTCGTGGATCATTGGCCCCACATCGGTTTCAGGATCGAGCCCGCGCCCCACCCTCAGCCTCTTTGTTTTCTCAGTACAAGTTCTTAGGAACGCTTCGTACAAACTGCGATGCACGTAACAGCGTTCCACTGATAAACAAGTCTGCCCGGCATTCACAAATGCTCCCCATACCGCCGCGCTAGAAGCCACATCGACGTCGGCATCGTCGAGCACGAGCATGGGATCTTTGCCGCCCAACTCCAGCATCACGGGCAGCAACTTCTCGGCTGCCGTCGCCGCGATGCGCTTGCCGGTCGCCACACTGCCAGTGAAGACTAACTTGTCGATTGGCGAATGAATCAGAGCCGCGCCGGTTGCTCCGTCACCTACAACGACCTGAAAGACATTCTCGGGCACTCCCGCCGCGCGCAACAGCGATCCCAGTTCCAGCGCTACGAGTGAAGTGAATTCGGAAGGCTTCAGCACGACCGCATTTCCCGCTACCAGCGCGGCCAGCGCTTCGGTTGCCGGAATGGAAAATGGATAATTCCACGGCGAAATGATCCCAACCACGCCATAGGGTTCGCGCACCAGTCGCCCGCGTTTGAGTTTAGTTGCGAGATTGCCATGCGGAAGCGGCTCGTCGCGCAGCAGACGATATGCGTTTTCGATCAGAAACCGCGCCGCATCGAGCACTACCAATACTTCAGTAGTCAGAGCCTCGGCAACAGGCTTGCCGGCCTCCCGCGTGATGGCGGCGGCAACTTCTGATTTCTTTTCATGCATTCTGCGCTGAAACTCGCGCAGCACTGCGATCCGCTTGCGTATGCAGATCCCGGCCCACGCCGCCTGCGCTTGACGAGCCCGCGCTACCACCGAGCGAACCTCACTCTCGTTCGCGCATTCCAACTCGCGCAGAACTTCTCCGGTTGCGGGATTCACCGACAAAACTCTCCTCACCGCGACTTGTAAATCAGTAGCCATCACTCGTAGTCCACATTCACCAGATACAATCCGCTGGCTGGCGCGGTCGCTCCCGCAGCGGAGCGATCCTGCGCCTTCAGTATCCTCGTCACATCATCAGCCTGCAAAGTCTTTTTGCCCACCAGAATAAACGTCCCCACCAGATTTCTTACCATGTGGTGCAGGAAGCCCGAGCCCTTTACTGTATAGATGAACTCGTTTTCCTGACGCGCCCAGTTCGAAGAGAAAATGCGCCGGATGTTCGAAACCTGCGCACCTCCGCGCCTTTCGGCATTCTCGCTAGAGGCGAAAGCCGGCGGGACGCCGGCGCTACGTTCGGGATCGACTGCCGCAAACGAAGTGAAATCGTGCTCGCCCTCGATCACCCCGGCGGCCAGCACCATAGCCCGCTCGTCCAACGGATAGGGATAATGCCACACATACCTGGCCAGAAACGGGGGACAGACTGCGGCGCGATAAATCCGGTAGCGGTAGGTCTTGGCCCGCGCCGACTTGCGGGCATGAAAATCCGCGGCTACTTCTTCAACTTCCAGAACTCGCACCGACGCAGGCAAGATGTCGTTGAGAGCCTTCACAAAGTTCGTCGCCGGGACGGAAGACTCGGTGGCAAATGTGACCACCTGTGCAAGCGCGTGCACACCAGCGTCGGTTCTGCCTGAGGCTTGCGGCAATACCTTTTCGCCGGTGATTCGTCCAATGGCTGAGGCGAGTGTGCCCTGCACCGTAACGGCATCAGGCTGCACCTGCCAGCCGGCGAAATCCGATCCATCATAGGAGAGAATCAGCTTGAGATTGCGCATGCGATCTTTCGGAGTCCTGCATCGGCGCGGCTTCATCCAAGATATTTCGACCGACAAGTTCGCGCAGCCGCATGACTTCTCCTAATGCATGACTGCTTCGCGAGCACTTTACCAGTTTCAACGGCCTAGAAAGAAGATCCGGCGCGTCAGATATACTGTTGCGTTTCAGAAAACATTCGTCTTAGGACTGATTTTCTCGTTTGGGTCAGGGTTCCAGGTGCTATCAAAGCTGGAGCAAAGAAGTCTTTTTTTAGGAACTCCAATGCCGCTGGTTGCGTACTAAGGACTGAGTAGAACTTTCAGGTTGGTCAAATCCAGTTATCTCAGGTTGTAACCAAGTCTTTTGCTACCAGGTTTAATGAACGGAGAATAGTAGATGCCATTCCCACGTTTAGCTTCAATCCTAGCGCGAAGCGCCGCCGCAGTCTTGTTCGGAACGCTGGCCATTACCGGTTGGGCGCAGGAACCACCCGCAGCGCCCGTGCCCCAAACCACGCCGGAGACGCGGCCGCTTCCCGTACTGAATTATTCCAAGCCCGTTTCGCATTTTCCCAACCCAATTGGACCTTACACGCCACGTCACGTGGCTGCACCAAACCTGGCCAACACCGCGCGCATCGATTCCCTGATGCACGATGGCAAGCTCTATTTGTCGCTAAATGATGCCATCGCCCTGGCGCTGGAAAACAACCTCGATATCGCGATCGCACGGTACAACCTGAACATCGCGGACACCGACGTGCTGCGCGCCAAGGCCGGCGCCACCATTCTAGGCGTCAACGCCGGTGTGGTGCAGAACACGCCCGGGGGCGGCGTTGGTGGCATTGGCGCAACTGCGGGCGCATCCACCGGCGGCACCAGCTTGGGAGCAGGCGGAATCGGAGCCGGCACCAACGGTTTGGTGAGTTCGACCTTGGGGTTCGGTCCGGTCATCAGCAGTTTTGATCCAGTCATCACCGGAACTTTGCAGGATGATCATCTGAGCCAGACTGCCACCAGCCTGTTCCAGGGCGTCTTCCCGGGCACCGGCCTGACTCAAAACACTGGCACGGTCGACTTCGCCTACAACCAAGCTTTCCATTGGGGCATGAATCTTTCGGTGGGCTTCAATAACACGCGACAGACAACGAACAGCTTCTTCTCAAGTCTGAGCCCGGCTCTGAACTCCAACTTCAAGGCAACCCTGACCCAGCCGCTTTTGCAAGGCTTCGGATTCCCTGCCAATACGCGCTTCATCCACATCGCTAAGAATAACCGCGAGCTCACCGATGTTGCGTTTCGTCTTCAGATCATCGATTCGGTCGATCAGATCGAAAACATTTACTGGGATCTGGTCTTCGCCTATGAAAACGCACGCGTCCAGAACGAATCATTGTCCTTCGCACAGAAGACTTTGTCAGATACGAAGAAGCAGGTCGAAATCGGCAGCCTGGCTCCGATTGAAGTGGTTCGTGCGCAAAGCACCGTGGCGCAAGATCAGCAGCTCGTGACCACGGCACAGACCAATCTCCAGTTAGAGCAGCTACTGATGAAGAACGCTTTGACGCGCACTCTGAAAGATCCCACGCTAGCCACGGCTGAAGTTATTCCCACCTCAACTATGGACGTTCCCGCGGAAGAGCAGACCGGTCCTACAGAAGATCTGATCAATGAGGCGCTTCGTCATCGTGCCGAATTGGTCGAATCGCGTATCGATCTGAATAGCAGAGACCTGAGCAACAAGGCGGTGCGCAGCGCCCTACTGCCCACACTCAACCTGTTCGCGTATTACGGCGGTGCCGGAGTGGGGGGCAATCAGAATCCAATAAACACGTGCGCCCAGGATCCCTTCCCTAGCTTCGGCTGCGCGGCTCCCCCCCAATCAGTCCCACGAACCCCGATATAATTTTCCCGACCACTCCCATCGGGGCCACATTAAACCAGTTAGTGAATTCCACGAATCCCGACAAAGGGTTCGGCCTCACGCTGAACATTCCTCTCCGCAACCGCTCAGCGCAAGCCGTGCAGATTCGCTCCGAGCTGGAATACCGCCAGGCTCAGATGCGCTTACAGCAGATTGAGAACCAGGTGGGCATCGAAGTTCGGGCCGCGCAATATGCGGTGCAGCAGAACCGGGCCAGCGTGGATTCGGCTAGAGCCGCGGTCGAATTGGGACATCAGTCGCTGGATGCGGAGCAGAAGAAATTTCAGTTCGGCACCTCGACCAACACGCTGGTTCTGCAGTACCAGAGTCAACTGGCGACGGCCGAGTCAACGCTGGTAAATGCCATGGTCGCCTACGAAAAGTCACGAGTGGAATTGGACCGGGCTACCGGACAACTGCTCGATCATGCCGCAATCAGCATCGACGATGCGGCGCGCGGCCAGGTCACACGCCTGCCCACAGTGCCCTACATCGCGCCGCGAAAGGATATGCCCGGTGCGAGTCAGCCCATGCCGCAGGCAAACACTCCACAGCAGCCGCAGTAGTCCTGCAAGCAGGAAGAGGCGCAGCCCACTAGCTGCGCCTCTTTTTTTGCATATTAGTTGCATACTTCCCGACAGGTGTTCTGCAGTTTTCTCCCACAATTCTTTACAATCCGTCACGTTGGGCCGTTGCTCATCCCGCTAAGATGGAGCGACACTTCTATGTTTTCTGCATCCAACTTTCGAAATCTGTCTTTGACTTTCAACCCGATGCATCACCGTTTCTATACAAGGAGACGAACCATGTCTTTTTCTTTGCCCAGAGCCATCGCGGCCACCTGCTGTGAAACGCTGCTATTGATGGCCCTAGTGTGCATGTCGTCACAACCATCATTGTTCGCTCAGGATGTTCCCTCCGCGCCGGCACCGCAGCCGCCGGCGCCAGCTCTGGCCAAGCCACAGGCGGTACATCTTCAGGATTACTCCAAGCCCAGCCGATCCTTTCCTCACATCTTGCTGCCGTACCTGCCGAGGGAGTTGGCGCAGCCGGACTTGGCTAACTCGCCGCGCGTGGACTTTCTGATGCGCGATGGCAAGATTTATCTTTCGATCGACGACGCCGTGGCGCTGGCTCTTGAGAACAATCTTGACATCGATCTCGCGCGCTACAACCTCAATATCGCCGACACTGACTACCTGCGCGCCAAATCCGGCGCCAACATTCTTGGAATCAATGCCGGCATCGTGCAGAACACGCCCGGTGGCGGTGTTGGCGGCCTGGGCGGGACCGTAGGCTCGGGCACGGGCGGCACCACGGTCGCCGCGAGCGGTGTGGGCACAGGCACCAACGGATTGGTAAGTTCCACGCTCGGTATCGGCTCGACCATCACGAGCTTTGATCCGGTCGTGACCGGGACGTTACAGGTTGATAAGAACAATACCGAATCGACCAGCGTTCTCAGTCCGGTACCGGTGCTGGCGCAAAATACCTACACCGCCGATCTGGCCTACACGCAGGGCTTCCAGTGGGGCACGGCGCTGACGGTCGGATTCAACAATACTCACGTTACCAGCAACAGCCCCACCAGCTTGCTGACCCCGGACCTGAGCTCAAATTTCCAGTTCAAGCTCACGCAAAACCTTCTGCAAGGCTTTGGCCCCGGCCCCAATCTGCGGTTCATCCGTATTGCCAAGAATAATCGGGAAATCTCCGACGTGGCCTTCCGCCTGCAAATCATTACCACCGTCGACCAGATCGAGAATATGTATTGGGATCTGGTTTATGCATATGAGAACGTTAGGGTGCAGGAGGAAGCCTTGACCTACGCACAGAAGGCGCTGAATGATTCCAAGCGGCAGGCGCAGGTTGGGACGGTGCCGCCTATTCAGGTGGTGAGCTCGCAGAGTACGGTCGACACCGATCAGCAGAATCTGATTGTGGCGCAGAACAACCTGCAATTGGAGCAACTGCTGATGAAGAACGCGGTAAGCCGCAGCATCGAAGATCCCGTGCTCGCGGAAGCCGACGTGATACCTACTTCCGCCATGCAAATTCCGCAGGAAGAAGCTGTGGTTCCAATCCAGGACCTGATTAATGACGCGCTACAGCATCGCGCCGAACTGAGCGAGTCACGCATCGACCTCAATTCCCGCGACTTGAGCAGCAAGGCGGTGCGCAACGCCATGCTGCCCACGCTCGACGCCTTCGCCTATTACGGCGGCTCGGGAGTCGGCGGCACGGTGAATCCGGCCATTCCTAATTGCACCAATACCACTAGCACTTTCTGTTTCAATCCAGCCAAAGCCCCTCCGCCTTTTCAAACCAGCAACACCGTAAGCTACGCAGGCACGTTGAACCAACTGGTCAACTCGACTGCGCCGGACAAGGGCGTTGGCCTCACCCTGAATATCCCGCTGCGCAATCGCGAAGCCCAGGCCAATCAGGTGCGCGCCGAACTGGAATACCGGCAGGCACAGGTGCGACTGCACCAGCTCGAAAATCAAGTGCGCATCGAGGTGCGCAACGCGCAATTTGACGTGAAGCAGAACCGGGTCGCGGTGCAGGCCGCGCAGTCAGCGGTGGACCTGGCCCGGCAGACGCTGGACGCCGATCAGCAAAAACTGAAGGTAGGACTCACTACGCAAACCGCGATCCTGCAGGATGCTTCCGTCTTAACCACTTCCGAGTCGAATCTGGTTTCTGCTAAAGCAGCTTACGAGAAATCGCGCATCGAACTGGATCGGGCTACCGGATTGCTGCTCGATCATTCCGGCATCGACGTTGCCGATGCCACGCGCGGCCAGGTCACGCATCTTCCGAACGTGCCGTACGTCGTTCCGCGGCCAGATGTAGTTCCGGGAGGGCAGCCTGCTCAACAGCCGCAGGCGCCGACAGGTCAGCCCCCTTCGTCGTAACACTCGATCAGGCCATGAAAAAGCAGGGCGGGCCTCTCAGAAAGCGTTGTTGCGTAGCGTCGGTTGCGACAGAGACCTGATAAACTCGCCCGTGATGGAAAGACCGAGCTTGCCCTCTATCCCCCGATCCGTCTGGTGGATGGTGCTGCTGTCATTTGTGGTGCAGGTCGCGGCAATTGGAATCCTCCGCCAATACCACACTCGCCCGGGGGAAGATAACTTCGGCTTCGGATTTGAGATGGGCCGCGTAGGGCGGTCGATTGCGTTGGGCCAGGGCTTCAGCAATCCTTACGGGGGAAATACCGGTCCCAGCGCGTGGGAGCCGCCGCTTTATCCGTACTTGATCGGCGGAGTCTTCAAGATTCTTGGCGTTTATACCTACGCTTCAGCGTGGGTTCTGCTTTCGATTAACAGCCTCTTTGCCTCGCTCACTACAATCCCGGTGTATCTGATCGCGCACAGAACGTTCGGTGCGCGTGTCGCAATCTGGTCGGCATGGGCCTGGGCGCTCAATCCCTATGTATGGTATTGGTCGGTTCATTGGATCTGGGACACAACGTTTACGCCGCTCATGCTGGCCTTAATTTTCTTGGTCTCGCTAGAGATGGAGCAATGGCCCGGATGGCGGGGATGGGCGCTATTCGGGGCATTGTGGGGTGTAGGAGCGCTGGCGAATCCTGCGATGCTGTCCTTTCTTCCGTTCTGTGGGATCTGGGTGTGGTGGCGAAGGCACAAGCGCGGTTTGCCGTCTGCAGGAGGCGTTGTGCTCTCGGCGTTGGTGTTTTTTCTAGTTCTTTCGCCCTGGCTCGTGCGGAATTATGAAGTGTTTGGACGCTTGGTTTTTATTCGCGACGATTTTGGATTGCAGTTTCGACTTGGCAACAACAAAATGTCTGACGGAATGCTGTTCGCGACCTTGCAGCCGAATCTGAATAACGTAGAGTTTGAAAACTTTCAGCGCATGGGTGAAATTGGCTATGAGGCCTACTGCAGGCGACTGGCGTTCGATTGGATACGCGCGCACCCAGGCCGGTTCGCGGTGATCAGCATGAAGCGCTTTTTCTATTTCTGGAACGGTGTGCCACGCCCCACTGACAGTGTCGCTCCGTGGGATTTCCGCAGTTCCTTGTTTCTGGCGTCGTCTGTTCTGGCGCTCTGGGGAGCGGGGCGCGCAATGAGGCAGAAGCGGCCAGGGGCATGGCTTTTCGCTGGTCTGATCGCGACTTATCCCACAGTCTATTACTTCGTTTTCCCGCATGCGCGTTACCGGCATCCCATCGAGCCCGAATTGTTTATCCTGGCGGTGTTCCTGCTTTCCGAAATTCGGAGCCGACCTGCGTTATGACCATTTCCGTGGCCATCGTGGCGATGGATGAAGAGGCCAACATCGGTCGGACTCTGGCTAGCGTGCGCTGGGCTGATGAAATCGTGCTCGTCGATTCCGGCTCGGAGGATCGCACCTGCGAGATCGCGCGGGAGCATGGAGCACGGATTATTGTTGAACCATGGCGTGGCTACGTGGCGCAGAAGCAGTATGCGATCGACTTGTGTACCAAGGATTGGATTCTGCTGCTGGATGCTGACGAGGAAGTGAGCCCCGGCCTCGCTGAAGAGATTCGCGCTGCCATTGCCCGCCCGAACGCCGCGAGCGGCTACAGGCTACCGCGCAAGAATTTGTTTCTGGGGCGCTGGATGCGCCATGGCGGTTTCTATCCGGACCCGAAGCTGCGGCTGTTCAGGCGTGGGCAGGGATTCGTCACCGGCCACGACCCCCATGACCGCTGCGAACTGAAGCCTGAGGTGCTGCAGCAGACACTACAATTCAAGAATGCGCTCGTTCACTACACCTACCCCACGCTCACTCTCTACCTGGGGCACATGAACCGCTATTCATCGCTAGGCGCGCAGTTGGCGATCGCCAAGGGCCACCGCAGCTTCAGCGTCATCAATATCGTGTTTCGGCCGCTGGCGACGTTCGTCTACAACTACTTTTTCCGTTTAGGATTTCTCGACGGCCGCGAGGGGCTGCTGCTGCATCTTTACCATGCTGGCTACGTCTCTTGGAAATACGCCAAGGCTTGGGAACTGTCACGCAAGCAGCAGCAATAGCGAAGCGTCGAAGCGGACCGACCGAATCGTTGCGTACGGTGACGCCGCGCCTTGCCCATAGCCGCGCACTTCCCTATTATCACGGTAGAACATTGGGGTTCTCAATGCCGGAGAAAAAGCCGTCCAAACCGCAGATTGCGGAAAGTCCCATCGCTGATGTTTTTGAAAACCGCCATCCCTCCGCTGAGGAAGAGAAGTGGGCCGAGAAGACGCTTGCGCCGACGCTCGAAAAGAATCCGGAGCGGCCGATTGGCGCGCCGACCGGCGTGAATCTCGACGAGCACGGGCACGCCCGCTTCACGACGATTTCTGGCGTCCCGGTTCGCCGCCTCTACACGCACGCCGATCTTCCCGAGGACTGGACCGAAGAAAGGTATCTGGGGTATCCGGGCGTGCCGCCCTTCACGCGTGGCATTCATGCCACGGGATATCGCGGCAAGCTCTACACCATGCGGCAGTTCTCTGGATTTGCTTCGCCTGAGGAAACCAATCAGCGCTACAAATATTTGCTGGAGCATGGCGGTGGAGGCCTGTCCGTCGCATTCGATCTGCCTACCCTGATGGGCTATGACTCGGATCATCCGGCCAGTGAAGGCGAGGTGGGCAAGTGCGGCGTGGCGATTGATTCGCTCGAAGACATGGAGATTTTATTCGGCGGAATCGACCTGGAAAAAACGACGGTCTCGATGACGATCAATTCGCCCGCCTCGGTGCTTTGGGCAATGTATCTGGTAGTGGCGGAGAAACAGGGTGCGGACTGGAAAAAGATTTCTGGCACGATTCAGAACGACATTCTCAAGGAATACATCGCGCAGAAGGAATATATCTATCCCCCCGCGCCTTCGATGCGGCTGGTGATCGATACTTTCGAGTTCGGATCGAAGTTCACGCCGCGCTTTAATACAATTTCGATCAGCGGATACCACATTCGCGAGGCGGGTTCAACCGCGCTGCAGGAACTGGCATTCACCCTATACGACGGCGTGGAATATGTAGAGTGGGCGCAAAGACGCGGACTTGACGTGGATGATTTCGGTCCGCGGCTGAGCTTCTTCTTTAATGCGCACAATGATTTTTTCGAGGAGATCGCGAAGTATCGCGCCGCCCGCAAAATCTGGGCCCACGTTATGAAAGAGCGCTTCGGAGCCAAGAACCAGCGTACGTGGCTGATGCGCTTTCATACCCAAACAGCCGGAGTCTCCCTGCCAGCACAGCAACCGATGAATAACATTGCGCGTGTGGCACTTCAGGCGTTGGCTGCGGTGCTCGGCGGAACGCAGTCGCTGCATTGTGACTCCTACGATGAGGCATTGGCGTTGCCGACAGAAGAAGCGGCCCGCATTGCGCTGCGCACGCAACAGATCATTGCATACGAATCCGGAGTAACGCAGACGGTCGACCCACTCGGCGGCTCGTACTTTCTGGAGACCTTGACACTCGAAATGGAAAGGGGCGCCTTCGACTACTTCGGCAAGCTCGACGGAATGGGGGGCATGGTGAAAGCAATCGAGCGAGGCTATCCGCAAAAGGAGATTGCGGAAGCTTCTTACCAGTATCAACGCGCTGCTGAGGCGAAAGAGAAGATCATAGTCGGCGTGAACGAGTTCATGATTGAGGAACAATCTCCCCACATTCTGTACATTGACGAAAGCGTTGCACGGCAACAGTCAGCCAAGCTCAAGGCGTTGCGGGCGCGGCGATCGAATGATGAGGTCAGGCGAACCCTCGAGGCGCTGAAAAAAGCTGCAGCGCAGGCACCGAAGGCGGGCTCAAACGGCAATGTATCCTCTGCCAACACTATGCCCTGCATTGTCGACGCAGTGCGGGCGTACGCGACGGTGGGTGAGATTTGCGAGGCTCTCCGCGACGTGTATGGGACTTACACGGAAGTGAGCATTACGTAGCATGGATTTGGTAGCGTGGCCCACTTTGACCAGAATGGGAAGTAAACAGATTCTTGTCGTCATTGGCAAAAGAATTCTTGCCGCTTCGTAATATGATTGAGGTCGCAGATTACGACCTCAAGATGAAAAAACGACAAAAGGCGATATTGCTTCGGATGCCGAAACGGCGTGGAACACCAGTCGTCACCGTGGAATCGCGCATCTTATTTCCCCGCCATCAGAGAGTCATTCTTGATGTCGACCTTGCGGAGCTCTACGGCGTCACGGCCAAGCGGCTCAATCAACAGGTAAGGCGCAACCAGGAACGATTCCCCTCCGACTTTCTGTTTCAACTCAATTCGAAAGAGCACGAAGCTTTGAGGTTGCAAATTGCAACCTCAAAGAAAGGCCGCGGCGGGCGCCGATACAGGCCATACGCGTTCACCGAGCATGGAGCGATCATGGCCGCGACCGTGCTCAACTCCGAGCGGGCAGTGCAGATGAGCGTGTTCGTGGTACGCGCGTTTGTGAGATTGCGCGAGATGCTCGCCACAAATCGAAGGCTTGCTGGAAAGATCGACGAATTGGAAAACCGCCTGGATACGCACGACTCTACGATTCAGGATCTTATTGAAGCGATCAAGGAACTTATGACGCCCGAAGAACCACCGCGCGTTCGCATCGGGTTCCAGCTTCCGGCGGGCAAGGCTAAGGCGTAACCGCCACAAAACTTCCGGAGCCAGTCCACTGTACAATCGTATGTTCCTCTGCACGATTCTTTGATAAAGAGATACATCCTTGCGAAAAGCTATCACCCATCTTAAGAAGTCAGATCCCGTACTGCGGGCTATTATCGAACGGCTGGGGCCGTGCCGCATGCAGTTTGGTCCACCGGAGTTTCACAGCGTGGCCGAGGCGATCGTTTATCAACAACTGAATGGCAAGGCTGCTGAAACAATCTTTAAACGCTTTATCGCGATTGCCGGCGAGCCGTTAACTCCGGAAGGCATTCTCAAGGTAAGCGAGGAACAGATGCGGCGTGCTGGATTATCGAAGCAGAAGTCGGCATATTTGAAGGATTTGGCGGCCAAGACATCGAGCGGCCTGCTGAACTTCGCACATCTGCCGGAGTTGCCGGACGAGGAAGTAATCGCTCATTTGACCCAAGTAAAAGGTATCGGCGTGTGGACCGCGCAGATGTTTCTAATGTTCTCGTTGAAGCGCGAAAACGTGCTGCCCACCGGCGATTTCGGCGTGCGCATGGCGATGTACAAACACTACCTCGATGTGCGGCGTGCGAAGGCGCTGAATAAGTCCGCACCGGCAAAGAAAGGCCGCAAGCCGAAGATCAAGCTGCCGAGCCCGGAGCAAATGGAAAAGATTGCAAAGTGCTGGGAACCCTATCGCAGCGTGGCCTGCTGGTATTTGTGGAAGAGTTTGGACACGAAGACGCTTTAACGTGGAAAGATGCCGGCCAACATGCGCTGTGCGCCCTCTGTGCGCGTGTGTTTAAATGAATGCAATGGCAGATATAAAGATTCGCGTTTTGGTCGCGAAACCCGGTCTCGACGGACACGACCGCGGAGCCAAAGTGATTGCGCGCGCGTTGCGCGATGCTGGCATGGAAGTGATTTATACCGGCTTGCGGCAGACGCCGGAAATGATTGTGAGCGCAGCCCTGCAGGAAGATGTACAGGTGATCGGGCTGTCGATTTTATCGGGCGCGCACAATGCCATTGTGCCACGCGTGATGGATCTGCTTAAGCAGAACAAGATGGATGACGTCCTCGTGCTGGTCGGCGGGATTATTCCCGACCAGGATATCGATGCTCTGAAAAAACGCGGCGTTGCGGCGATCTTTCAGCCGGGCACGGCCATGGATGACATCGTGAAGTTCATCCGCGCAAATGTGAAGGGCGCGGGCGTGTCCGTTGGTGATTGAGCAATTGGGCAATTCTTCTTGTGATGCAACAGCCCAGGTTTTTCGATTGCCATAGTACCTGATCACTCAATTCTTCTGAATGCCCACTCCAAATACAGCCAGCATCCGGCAGCAGGTTGAGCATATCGTTGGTCCGGCTCCGTGGTATTGGCGGACCTTTCCCGCATTCCTATCGGTAGCTGGGCAGCGGTTTGTTTGGACCTATCACGGTGAGCAGGGGCCGGTTGGTTACCTGGTCACTCTGGCACTCGAGCAAGAACCGGGTAAGCCCCGGCTAGCCTTAAACACCTATTGCCGGCCGTTTGTGGTGTCGCCGCGGTATGTCGGGGTATGGTGTCCTGAAGGACGCAGCCTGCGTTTCACATGTTTCGATCCCGATGAGCTCAAAGCATTCGATCTCGCCGAAATTGCGGGTTGGTTCAAGCAATCCTCCGACCGCATCTATTCTGCGGCCCCGCCGGTCGCGGATTTCGAACTGCCGCTGACGCTGGGACCAGGCATGCACAAGATCGATGTGCCAACGCAATTGGCAACGGTCGACGAGTTGATCGTACCCACAAGCTATAAAGCGATGTCGAATGATGATCCGGCCTTCGCGCTCTTGGTTTTCTACTTGCAGGCTGGCCTGGTGGAAGTGCTGCCGCAGAAGTGGTTCACAGCCTCGCAGTATGAAGTAGGAAAGCAATGGATTTCGCGCGCGGCGCGAGATAAAGAGTCGCATCGCATTTTTGGAGAATGCTTTGGCGCAGGCACCTTCCTTTTGGAGGAGGATGGATGCCGGCTCGCGGAATGGCTGGAGAGGACGTCTTGAGTTGTCGGGGTTGACACAGTGCATGCGGCGATTCGCCCCGGATTTTAAAATTCCACCTCGATGCCTGAATCCTTCTTTCATCTCGATCAGCGAGACGATGCGTGGTTCTTACAACTGCAATCGAAGGACGGGACAAATCGGCTGTCGCAGGAATGTGTGACGGCTCTCACAGAGATTGTAGAGAGAATGAGTGCGAAAGCGCGTCCCCTGGTAATAACAGGAAACGAAAAGTTTTTCTCCGTCGGGGCGGATTTGGAAGAGATTGCGGCGCTGGACGGACCGGCAGCCTACGAATTTTCTAGAATGGGCCAGGTGCTCATGCGGGCCGTGGAACAGTTTCCATCTCCGGTGTACGCCGCTGTTTCTGGCTACTGCATGGGCGGAGGCCTCGATCTGGCACTCGCCTGCCATCGGCGAATCGCCTCGCGCAATGCCGTTCTTGGACATCGCGGCGCCGCCTTGGGATTGATCACGGGATGGGGAGGAACGCAACGGTTGCCACGGCTGGTGGGCAAAAGCACTGCTCTTGGAATGTTTGTGGCGGCGGAGAAGATCAGCGCGAATTCGGCTTTGGCAATGGGACTGGTGGAAGCGGTGGTGGATGACCCGGTGGCCGAGGCTCTCCGCCGCGCCGTCCGCGTTAGACAGATCTAGATCGAGTACACCCGTGGCTGCATTGCGCGTCGTCGCAAGAGTGGTATACCGTAAACAGTCCTAAATTCTTCTTCCGTGCCTGATCGCAGCGAAATTTCGGTTCCGACTTCTCAGGTCGCAAACGTCCTGGCGACGAAGATCGATCCCACCTCGGCGCGATTTGAAGCAAACATGCGCTTCCTCGCCGATCTCATGTCTCAGGTGCGCAACGAAGGCGAGAAGATTTGTGAAGGTGGGGGCGCCAAGGCCATCGAAAATCAGCACAGTAAAGGACGCCTCACAGCGCGCGAACGCATTGAGTTGCTGGTTGATCCTAAGACATTCTTCGAACTAGGAGTTTATGCAGCGCACGGAATGTATGAAGAGTGGGGCGGAGCGCCGGCAGCGGGCGTAATCACTGGCTTGGGGCGCATTCACACACGCATGGTGATGATCATCGCGAATGATGCCACGGTAAAAGCGGGCGCATTTTTCCCTATGACCTCGAAGAAAGTGATTCGCGCCCAGAACATTGCGATCGAAAACCGCATTCCGACGATCTACCTGGTGGATTCGGCTGGCGTCTTTCTTCCGCTGCAGGAAGATGTGTTCCCCGATACAGACGATTTCGGCCGCGTTTTCCGCAACAATGCCGTAATGTCAGCCCTCGGGATTCCGCAGACCGCTGCCATCATGGGCATGTGTGTGGCCGGCGGGGGATACCTGCCTGTGATGTGCGATCACGTTCTCATGACTGACGGCAGCGGCTTGTTTCTGGCCGGTCCGGCATTAGTGCAGGCAGCAATCGGACAGAAAGTTTCGGCGGACGATCTGGGCGGCGCGGCCATGCACGCGGGGATCAGCGGCACGGTAGATTTCCGCGAACCTGACGATGAGGCTTGTCTCGCGCGCATCCGCTCCATCGTTGAAAAGTGGGGATACCGGCGACAATCTCCGTGGGACCGCAAGAAACCGGTTGACCCGGCGCTGGCGGCGGAAGAAATTTATGGTATTTACGATTCTTCTCCTTCGCGGCCTTACGATATGAAGGAAATTCTGGCGCGCGTGCTCGATGGCAGCCGCTTCGACGAGTACAAACCGGAATACGGCAAGACGCTGATCTGCGGGTATGGACGCATTGGCGGCTTCGCCGTGGGCATTGTCGCCAACCAGAAGTTGCACGCCCAGCAGACTGACCACGAAGGCCGCAAGCGAGTCGAGTTCGGCGGGGTGATCTATACGGAATCGGCAGAGAAGGCCGCCCGCTTCATCATGGACTGCAACCAGAATTTGATTCCGCTGATCTTCTTTCACGACGTGAATGGCTTCATGGTGGGCCGTGATGCGGAGTGGAGCGGCATCATCAAGGCCGGCGCGAAGATGGTTAATGCCGTGTCGAATTCCGTAGTGCCGAAAATTACAGTGATTGTAGGAGGATCATTCGGCGCGGGCCACTATGCGATGTGTGGCAAGGCGTTCGATCCACGGTTTGTTTTCGCCTGGCCGACGGCACGCTACGCCGTGATGAGCGGCGACTCTGCGGCGGGAACATTGGTCGAGATCAAAGTGAAGCAACTGGAGCGCGGTGGCACGAAGCTCAGCGACGAAGACAAGGACGAATTGTTCGAATCCGTGAAGCGCACTTACGACGAGCAGACCGACCCGCGCTATGGAGCGGCTAGATTGTGGATTGACAAAATCATCGATCCCATCGAGACGCGCGACGCCATCACGCAGGCACTGGAGGCGACGGCGCTGAATCCGGACGTCGCGGAATTCAAGGTGGGTGTGCTGCAAACATGATTTGCGAAGAGTGCTTCACGATCTACTCTCCGCTGTGAATGAATTGTCCGACTCCGTGAAGCTGATCGAATGTCCGCGCGATGCCTGGCAGGGGCTGAAGGGGCAAATTCCGCCTGACATCAAGCGGGCGTATTTGCAGGCGCTGATCAGCGCGGGATTCAAGCACATTGATGCCGTCTCGTTCGTCTCGCCCAAAGCGGTGCCGCAAATGGCGGATTCGGAAGAAGTGTTGAAGGAACTTGATCCGCCCGACGACGTGGAGATTATTGGCATTGTGGTCAACGAAAAGGGCGCGCAGCGGGCCATTGACACGCATGCGGTGCACACGCTGGGATTTCCGTATTCGATCTCGGAGACGTTCTTGCGAAAGAATCAGAATCAATCCGCCGAAGACGCGCTCGACGAATTGGAGAAGATTCAGAAAGAGGCCGACGATGCCGCCCTCGACGTGGTGGTCTACATCTCGATGGCGTTTGGCAATCCCTATGGCGATCTGTGGAATGTGGACGAGGTGATTGAAGCCATCTCGCTGATGGAAGTCGATAACCTGCGCATGATTTCCCTGGCTGATACAGTCGGGGTGGCGACTCCTGAACAGATCAGCGAGTTGGTGGGCGCGGTGATGGCGAAGTACGATTACCTTGAGATCGGCGTACACCTGCACAGCCGCCCCGAGCATGCAGCGGCGAAGATTCTGGCGGCTTACGACGCCGGCTGCCGCCGCTTTGATTCGGCGATTGGCGGACTCGGCGGCTGTCCTTTCGCGCTGGATGCGCTCGTCGGCAATATCGCGACCGAGAAAGTGATTGAGGTGCTGAAGCAGCGTGGTGCGGAGTTGCCGCCTCTTAAGCATCTGGATACCTTGCTTCGCGCAACCGTTGAAATGGGGGCACGCTATACAAATTCTGTCAGCGACGACTAGCGTTCGAATCATGACTTACAAAACAATCCAACTCGCATACGACTCGGGCGTCGCAACCATTACGCTAAACCGTCCTGACAAGCGCAACGCCATCAGCTTCGAACTGATTGACGACCTGCTGCGCGCGCTCAAGGAAGTGGAGGCGTCCGACGCCATCGTGCTCATCACGACGGGCGCAGGCAAAGCATTCTCCTCGGGAATGGATCTGGACAATTTGAAAGAGCTGATAGGCCGGTCGCCAGAGCAGAACCTGAAAGATTCCGAGACCATGGTTCGCCTTTTTCGGTCACTTTATGAATTTCCTAAAGTCACGATTGCGGCGGTGAATGGGGCGGCCATCGCGGGCGGCACCGGGCTCGCCTTGCTGTGCGACTTCACTCTCGCCGTGCCGGAAGCCAAGTTCGGCTATACCGAAGTACGCATCGGATTTGTGCCCGCCATTGTTTCAACTTTCCTGCTGCGTCAAGTTGGAGAAAAGCAGGCCCGCGACCTCTTGCTCACCGGCAGAATTATTAGTGCCGAGGAAGCTGCGCGTATGGGACTGGTCAATGAAATCGTGCCGGCCAAGAAATTAATGGCGCGGGCTCGCGAGTTGGCGGCGCTGTTATTGGAAAACAGCCCAGCTTCTCTGCGAGCGACCAAGAAATTGCTCAACGACCATGCCCATGCGGAACTGGACGCGCAGATTGAAGCTGCGGTGCGGGAGAACGCCGCCGTCCGCATGACTTCAGATTTCCGGGAAGGCGTTACGTCATTCCTTGCGAAGCGCAAGCCGGTGTGGAAGGGCGAATGACGCGAGCGGAAAGGATTCGCAACTTTCCCAAGGCTGGATGGCGCAATCTGCTGGCCCGAAATCTGATGGCGATTGGCAAGCAGCCGGCGCGCACAGAATTTCTTGCTTATCCAACGCGAACCGCGCTGCATCTGCCTTTTGCCGGAGAATGGTACGTGTATTGGGGCGGTCGAACAGTGGCGCTAAACAGACATATCACGGCTCGAGATCAACGCTTCGCCTATGACTTCCTAATTCTTGCTCGGGGTCATACAGGTAACTCGTATCGCGACGCTGGCGAAGACAACGATGACTATTATTGTTTTGGCCAGCCGATCTTCGCTCCCGCGGCTGGTATTGTCGTGAAAGCCGAAAACGAAGTGCCCGAGAATACTCCCGGGGAGATGAACTCAAACGAACCTTTAGGAAACTTCGTCATCCTCGACCATGCGTGCAGCGAGTTTTCATTTCTCGCGCATTTCCAGCGAGGAACCGTGGTTGTTCGCGGGGGCGATCGAGTGCATACTGGGCAACTGCTGGCGCGGTGCGGAAATAGTGGCAACTCGTCCGAACCACACCTTCATTTTCATCTGCAGAACAGCCCCATTCCCTTTCGAGGGGAAGGATTGCCCGCCTTTTTCTTGAAATATCTCGTTGACGGAAAACCGATTGCGCAGGGGGAACTCCAAGCGCGACAAGTTGTAAGGAGCCAGCGTGAATTCAGCGGTCAATGAGACCCGGCTACGCGTGCGCTACGCTGAGACCGATCAAATGGGCGTGGTTTACCACTCCAACCATTTCATCTGGTTTGAGGTGGGCCGCGTCGAATTATTGCGGCAGTTGGGTTTCTCCTATCGCGACATGGAAAGCAAAGATGGACGCTTCATCGCCGTGGCTGAGGCCAAGTGCCGATATCGCGCCCCGGTGCGCTACGACGAAGAGGTTGTGGTGCGCACCGAACTGTTGAACGTGCGCGACTCGGTGGTTCACTTCGGTTATGAATTGCGGCGCGTGGAGGATGACACGCTGCTGGCCGAAGGCGAGACTACACACATCGTGACGGATGCAGAAATGAAGATAGCCATACTTCCGGAGAAATATCTAAAGGTCTTTCGCGCCGCAGTTGGAAAACGGGACGGGAAATCTTGAACGCACTGCACATCAACGGCAACGATCTCACCCTGGAAGGGGTGCGCGAGGTCGCATCCGAACGGCGGCCGGTGCTATTGTCCGCGGATGCGCGCGAGACCGTGAATCGCGCGCGAGCCGTGGTGGATGAGATCGTTGCCAGCAACACGTTGGCCTATGCGATCACTACTGGCGTGGGCAAGCTCAGCGATGTCCGCATTGCGGGCGAGCAGATTCGCGAACTGCAATTAAACCTGGTGCGCTCGCACGCCGCAGGCGTTGGCGAACCGCTTTCTGTGGCGGAAACCCGCGGCATGATGCTGCTGCGCGCCAATTCGCTTGCCAAAGGCTGTTCGGGCGTGCGCGGGATCGTTATCGATACTTTGTGCGAGATGCTGAACCGCGGCGTGACGCCCTATGTTCCGTCGCAAGGCAGCGTGGGCGCGAGCGGAGATCTGGCTCCCCTGGCGCATCTGGCGCTGGCTCTCATCGGCGAGGGCGAATGCTTTGACGCGGCGGGAGCGCGCATCGCCAGCGGCGACGCGTTAAAGCGGGCGCAGATCAAGCCGCTCGTGCTGCAAGCGAAAGAGTCTATCTCCCTTATCAACGGGACGCAGGGCATGTTGGCCGTCGGCACGCTCGCTCTGCTGGCTGCGGAAACGCTGGTGGATTCGGCAGATGTATTGGGGGGGCTTTGCTGTGACGCGCTCAAAGGCACCGACACGGCCTTCGATGAACGCATTCACAAGGCGCGTCCGCATGGCGGACAGATAAAGACGGCGGCGAATCTGCGCAAGATGCTGGAAGGCAGCCAGATCCGCGAATCCCACCGCGAGTGCGGCCGGGTGCAGGATGCCTACTCGCTGCGCTGCATCCCGCAGGTGCATGGCGCGGTGCGCGATACGCTGGTGCACTGCCGCGAGGTGTTTGAGATCGAGGCGAACTCTGCGGTAGATAATCCTCTGGTTTTTATTACCGACGCCAAGAATTCAGAGGGCGATGTAGTCTCCGGCGGAAACTTTCATGGTGAGCCGCTTGCGTTTGCCCTGGATTTTCTCGGCATTGCGTTGAGTGCCCTCGCCGGCATTAGCGAGCGCAGGATCGAGCGCCTGGTAAACCCGGCGCTCAGCGAAGGATTGCCGCCGTTTCTGGCGCAAGGCGCAGGATTGAATTCGGGTTTCATGATGGCGCAGGTTACGGCAGCGGCGCTGGTCAGCGAGAATAAAGTGCTGGCGCATCCCGCCTCGGTGGATTCGATTACGACTTCGGGCAACAAAGAAGATTTTGTCTCAATGGGCATGACGGCGGCGAACAAACTGAAGCGCATTGTCGATAACACGCGCCACGTGCTGGCCATAGAGGCCATGGCTGTGGCCCAGGCAATCGATTTCCTGGCGCCGCTAAAAACCTCGAAGCGCGGGCAGGCAGCACACGCAGCGATTCGCGCGGTATGCCCTACTGTCGATAAAGACCGCGTCATGTACAAAGATTTCGCGCGCCTTGCGGAATTGATTGCTAGCAGGAAGTTGGCGGAGATAGTCCGCTGAAGAACGACACTCTTCGGTGTCTGTACGAAACTTAGATTGACACGAAATTTGTGTACGGCTAGTCTTGCCTCACTTCCCGATGGCGCTCCCTAGCCAGGAATTCTCGAATCAGCGTTCTCACCTTCGATCCTACATACTTCTGGCGGTGGGCTTGCTCGCCTGCCTGCTCCCTTTCTCTGGTAAAGCTTTCAACATCGACGACACTTTGTTCCTCTATGTGGCGCGGCAGATCTCTCGCCACCCGCTTGATCCCTTCGGATTCAAAGTCAACTGGTTCCTCGATGCGGTACCCATCGCTTATGAAACCAAGAATCCCCCCCTTGCGTCCTACTACATCGCAGTAGTCGCGAGCTTTATTGGATGGTCTGAACGAGCGTTGCATCTTGCTTTTCTGTTGCCGGCGCTATCCGTTGTATTGGGTACTTATCGCCTGGCGCAACGGTTTACGAAATTGCCGCTGCTGGCGGCTGCAGTCACGTTGCTCGCACCGGCATTTCTCGTCTCTGCCAGCAGCATTATGTGCGACACAATGATGCTGGCGCTCTGGGTGTGGGCCGTCATCTTCTGGATTGAGGGCTTAGAGCCGGAGAAGCCGCTCTATTTGGCCATCTCCGCGCTCCTGATCACTTTGTGCGCTTTGACCAAGTATTTCGGCCTGTCTTTACTTCTGCTGTTCGCGGCCTATTCGTTTGCCCGCCAGCGCCGGCTCGGAAGATGGGCCTGGTACCTACTGCTGCCAATTCTGGCGCTGACCGGATACCAGCATTGGACCAAGGCCGTCTACGGCCTGCGCCTTATTACCAGCGCCGCCCATTTTTCCACCAGCATGCGGCAAGGCCGGCAGCCGTCAGCGCTCGCGGAAACGCTGGTGGATCTGAGCTTCGTCGGGGGATGCACGCTTCCCGTGCTCGCGCTCGCTCCCGTCCTGTGGCAGCGCAAAAAGATAGTCGCCGTATGCGCTGCAAGCGCGATTCTGGCGTTCCTCATCAGCAGCGGGCGAGCGAACCTCGGCCAGATTCTCGCACCGCGCGATTTTTATCAGCACTGGTTGCTGGTCGGCATTCAATTGACGCTCTTTATTGCCGCCGGATTTGGGGTGATGGCATTAGCCGCTTCGGACACGTGGAAGCACAGGGATGCTGATTCTCTGTTGCTGACGCTTTGGGTTTTCGGCACATTCGCTTTTACAGGCTTCGTGAATTGGATCATCAACGCCCGTTCCGTGCTGCCGCTAATTCCGGCTGCTGGCATTCTTCTGGCGCGACGCTTCGACGTAATCCGAGCCGCCTCCGTTCGGTGGCGTCCGGCCCCGATTGCCGTAGCCTTAGCCGCATTGGGGATCGTTTCGCTCTGGCTGACGTGGGCAGATACGGAACTGGCGAATGCTTCCCGAATGGCAGCAATTCAGATTGAGCAGAAGACGCGCAACCAGCCAGGCACGGTTTGGTTCATGGGGCATTGGGGATTTCAGTACTACATGGAGTCATTCGGGGCGCGGGCCGTGGTGATTTACGATCCACCGCAGAGACCGGGAGATTATCTTGCTGTGGCTGAAAACGGAAAGTTGTTTGAAATGCGGCCGGAGTTCATCGCTTCGCGCGATGTGTTTCAATTTCCCGTGCGCCTTGGTATCACAACCATCCAGAGCAAGTTAGGAGCAGGCTTTTACTCTTCTGACCTGGGTCCGCTGCCCTTTGCCATCGGTCCAGTCCCGCCCGAGCGTTATGAGTTGATTCGTCTGGGGCCAAAATCCGAAACTGCAACGTCGCCCTAAGGAGAAGCGATGGCTTTTGCGGCACTACCGTCAAGCCCTAATTTGCCGGCAATAGGTTGCAGCGCATTAATGCAGAAAGCGATGTGCTCGTCCAGATCGACGCCCAACGCCGCGGCACCGCTGATGATATCGTCGCGATTCACTTTGCGGGCGAAGGCTTTGTCCTTCATTCTTTTTCTCACTGATTTCGCATCGACCTCGGCCAGCGATTTCCCCGGTTTGATTAGTGCTACGGCGGTGATGAATCCGGCGAGCTCGTCGCACGCGAAGAGAGCTTTTTCCATGGGAGTATCGCGCGTCACACCGGTATATTCCGCGTGGGACATGACCGCGCGAGTGATCGCTTCAGGCCATCCGCGCTGCTTCAGAATCTCGTTGCCCTTGTAGGGATGATCGTCGAGGCTGGGATACTTCTCGTAGTCAAAGTCGTGAATGAGTCCGACGATTCCCCACAAGTCTTCGTCGGATAGCCCAAGTGCCGACGCTTCCGAATTTCCCGAGCCTGGCGCAAACTTGCGGGCGCAAGCGCGCATACAGGCTTCAACGGCCAGCGCGTGCTTGCGCAAACTTTCCGATTGGGTGAACTCAGTTAGTAAACACCATGCAGTCTCGCGATCAATCATGCTTTTGCCCTGTGTGTTGCGGGATTTCGCCGTTTCCTTTCGGCTTTCACCGGCAGAACTTGTGGCTTCATGCATTTTAACCTTGACATCCACAGGCCTTGTACATCAGATTGTCCCTGCAGTAGGAACTTTCCCCCAATTTTTAGGTTCCGTTTTTAGAAGTAAGGAGTAGCCCGCTCTGGCACTCCCACAACCCGATGGCTACGACTCTTGCCCCGGTAGATTCTAGGGAAGTCGTCCGTTGCGATCATTGCCTGCTGGTTCAGTTCCGTACCGTCAATAACAACTGCCGCCGCTGCCACTCGTCATTAGATGAGGAGCCCGAACCTGAGCCCGTGGTGCTTGCGCCGCCCGTAATGATGCCCATGCCCGGAACTGGCCGTGGACATCTTAACCTGGCCACGTCAATCCGCTCGCTGCGTCTGCGCAGCGGGTTGAGCCAGCGGCAACTGGCGGGACGCATGTCTGTACCGCGGACGTACGTTTCCAAGATAGAGAACGAGAAAGCGACGCCGACGCTGTCTTCTTTGGAGCGGCTGGCTCGAGCCCTGGAGGTGACTGTGCCGGAATTGCTCAGTGGCGGAGAAAAGAACCGTCAGGACGAAATCAGCGAGCTGATGAAAGATCAGTTCATCGCGGAGATTCTGCCCTTCGTTTCGCAGCTGAACGGGATGCAGATGTCGAGCATTCTGACGCAAGTGCGGGACTTGACGCTGCGGCCGAGAAGGACCGCGTAGGACAGTTGCGTAGAGATCCTTCCCGCTGCAAAATGCGCAGCCTCAGGATTTCGGCAGCAGGCTCCCAGTCGCCGCCTCAACGGAGGCTCATTCACGCCTGCTAGACGCCTCAATTTTATCCGGGCGACCAGCCAACTCAATGCCGGGACCAGACTTTGGTTTCGGCTTTTTTCTTGCCTCGGCTGTCGTGAATCCCAAATAGATTGACTGACATCTATGCAGCATGAACCTGGATGACGTTGGAAATATTTTCTCTTTGTCTGCCCGTCCTGAATTTGTGAATCAACCTGAGGCGAAGGGGTGGAACGAGGAGTCTTCGCGGGAAGCGGCTCCGGTCACGGGTTCTACTGCCGCCGACGACTCGTTGCTCGATGCTTACTCGCGCGCGGTCACGGGGGCGGTGGGACGCGTCAGTCCTGCGGTGGTCAATATTGAAGTGCATCAGGCTGCGGGGCGTACGCGTTCGGGCGAGCCGCGCGAGCGGCGCGGTGGGGGCTCGGGGTTTGTATTCACTCCGGATGGATTGATTCTCACGAACAGTCACGTTGTGCACGATGCGCGCCGCATCGAGGTCACGCTTGCTGACGGACGACGCATGCCGGCTACTGCGATTGGCGATGATGCGGCGAGTGACTTGGCTGTGGTGCGTGTGGACGAACCTGGCTTGACCGCGGCTGCGCTTGGCGACTCGCAGCAGTTGCGTGTGGGGCAACTGGTGGTGGCGATCGGCAACCCTTATGGGTTTCAGTCGACTGTCACGGCGGGCGTGGTGAGCGCGTTGGGACGATCGCTGCGGTCGTATTCCGGACGGCTGATCGATGACGTTATCCAGACGGACGCGGCTTTGAATCCGGGCAATTCCGGCGGGCCGCTGGTAGATTCCGCGGGGCGCGTGGTTGGAGTGAACACGGCCACCATTTTGCCGGCGCAGGGAATTTGTTTTGCCATCGGGATTAATACGGCGAAGTTTGTCGCCAGCCGACTGCTGCGCGATGGACGCATCCGCCGCAGCTACATTGGAGTTTCGGCGCAGACTGTCCCGGTGCATCGCCGCGTGGTGCGATTCTATGATCTGGTTAAAGAATCTGGGGCGCTGGTTTTGTCGGTCGAAGAGAATAGTCCAGCGAAGCGAGCGGGCTTGCGGGATGGCGACATTATCGTCGCGCTGGAAGGCAAGCCGGTCGCTGGTGTGGACGATCTGCACCGCGTGCTGACCGATGTCCGCGTGGGGGTGAGTTGCTCGCTGACCGTGCTGCGGCGGACGGAGAAGCTGGAGTTGAAGATCGTGCCGGAAGAAGCGGCGAGCTGAGAAGCGATTCATATTCAGCCATCAAGTTCCTAGCTGTTTAACCATCCAGAAAATCGAAAATAGTCTTCCCGGTTTGGGAAGATGGGTATTTACCACTTTATAATTCGAGAGGTAACCCCCCTCCCCTGATCTATTGGAGTCATCGGGGTTGGGGTAAAAATCGCAATTGAACTAACGGCCACAATAGCTTACAGGCAAAATCTTGAGCCGTAAGGCGTTAAGTAGCTGCGTTTGGATGTCAAAGAGGTTTACTAAAACCTTTAGTGTCAGCCAGACGCGTCTTTGCATCAAGACCACGAAAGTAGACATATAAGCCCACGGCCTCATCGCGGGAAGTCTCTTGCGCTTTTGTTAGTCGGGCCACTGCCTCGGCATGAGAGAACGTTCTCTCGTTCGACCGCCGGCATCCCTCGGGAGCTAAAGTCGTCCGAGTCTTTAATCGGCCCTGGCGGCACGGCTGAAGCCGTGCCCTTCCCGGTCACAACTTTCCCACGGCGCTTTGCCGTGATTTCCCATACGCCGGCTTTCGCGGGCGAGGGCGCCCGTGCCACACTTTCCTCGTCATTGCAACCCCGCTTCCCGCCGTGTTAGCCTCTAACCGAAGGGGATCACTTTGCAGCACAAAGTTCCCGCTGGGTTGGATCGCAAGGAAGCGGAAGTCTACCGGCAGCTCGATCCAGGGCGGCTCCCAAAACACATCGCGATCATCATGGACGGCAACGGGCGCTGGGCGAAACGGCGACACATGCCGCGCGTGGCCGGGCATCGCGCCGGGGTTGCGGCGGTGCGTTCGACGGTGGAGACGGCGGCACGCGTCGGCATTCACGCACTCACGCTCTACGCCTTTTCGGAAGAAAACTGGAAGAAGCGGCCAAAGAGCGAAGTCGATTTTCTGATGGGCCTGCTGAGCCGCTATTTGAAAGCGGAAGTGCCCACGCTGAACGAGAACAACATCCGCCTGGAATATATTGGGCGGCAGCAGCAGTTGCCGGACGACGTGCAGGAGCGCATGGAGTGGGCGCGCGCGAGCACGGCGCAGAATACCGGCACGGTGCTGACGCTGGCGCTGAACTACAGCGCGCGCAGCGAACTGGTGGATGCGTTCCGCTCGATGGTCAATGCGGCGTCGCAGAACGGTGGGCTTGAACATCTGCAGATCGATGAAGACACGGTGGGCAATCATCTTTACACGCGGCATCTGCCCGATCCGGATTTGGTGGTGCGCACTTCGGGCGAGATGCGATTGAGCAACTTTTTGCTGTGGCAGCTGGCCTATGCCGAGATTTATGTGACGCCGACATTATGGCCCGATTTTCGCGGCGTGCATCTGCTCGAGGGGATTGCCGAGTATCAGAAGCGGGAGCGGCGCTATGGGGGGCTGAATCATGGCGATGGGCATGCTGAGCCGGCGAAGAGTCACAAGTAGTTGTCCGCAGCAGCCTGCATGAAGAGTGCCACAGCAGGTTCCTCACCGGGCTTTCAGCCCGATTCGGAATGACAAGAGTTAGGTAAGATGGATGCACTTTGCTGAAGCGCATCGCGACCGCGGCTGTTCTGATTCCGATTGTGGTGCTGTTGGTGCTGCGCGCGCCGGTGCCGGTGCTGGCGGTGGTGGCGGCGGCGATGGCGCTGATCACCGTTCATGAATTTCTGAAGTTGACGGAATCTTATGGCGTTCAGCCGTTGCGCCTGTCGACCTACATTTTCGTAGGATTGCTTTTTCTGCTGCTCGGCAGCGAGCGCAGTTGGTGAGACGCCGCAACTCTCCGCACTGAAATTTGTCATCGGAGTGGGATTCGCGTCGGCGATCGCTCCATTTATCTTTCTGACGATTGCCATGCGGCGGGAGCAGATGAGCGGCGCGTATCCGGCGGCGGCGGCCTCGGCGTTTGCGTTTGCCTACATCGCTCTGCCCATGGCCATGCTGGTGCAGCTTCGACAACAGTGGGCGGGAGCGTTTTGGCTGCTCTACCTGCTTCTCGTGGTTTGGGCGGGAGATATTTTCGCTTACTTCGTGGGCAGATCGTTGGGGCGGCATTTGATGGCGCCGCGCATCAGCCCGAAAAAAACCTGGGAAGGCGCGGCGGCTTCGCTGGCGGCGAGCCTCGCGGTTGGAATTCTGCTGTTCAGCCATGGCCTGCAGATCAGTTCATTCCTGCTGCGCGTGGGACTGATTGAGCGCCGCGACGGCCTGTTCGGTCTGGAGAAGCCGAATTTGTGGCCGGTCATACTGCTCACGGTTGCGGTGAATGTTGCGGCGCAGCTTGGCGATCTGGTGGAGTCGCTGATCAAGCGGGGAGCAGGGGTAAAGGACTCGGGCACGATTCTTCCTGGCCACGGAGGGATGCTCGATCGCATTGATGCGCTGCTGTTTGCAGTTCCCGTGGTGTGGTTGTATGCGGCGGCACTCTTCCCACCCGCGCGTCCCTGGTAACGCGTAAAATGAAGATGCCATCAGTATGAAACGCATCGCTATCCTCGGTTCCACGGGCTCGATTGGCCGCAGCACGCTGAGCGTGGCCGAGTCTTATCCGGAACGCTTTCAAATCGTCGCGCTGGCCGCAGGAGGCAATCTTGACGCGGCTTTTGAGCAGGCGCAGCGATGGCGACCGCGCGTGATCTCGATGGCGGCTGAGCCTGACTCCGACGGGTTGCGCGCCCGGCTGAAGCGGGCAGGATTGAGCGAAATTGAAGTGGTGCACGGGGCGGCGGGAACGGCGCGGGTGGCAACGCATCCTGATGCGGACTTTGTGGTGAGCGCCATCGTGGGCGTGGCAGGGCTTGAGGCCACCTACGAGGCGGTGAAAGCGGGAAAGACCGTTGGCGTAGCCAATAAAGAATGCCTGGTCGCGGCGGGCGAGTTGATCACCGCTGAGGCGCGCCGCCAGGGTAAGCCTTTGTTGCCAATCGATAGCGAGCACAACGCGGTGCACCAGTGCCTGCGCGGCGGGCGCATGGAGGAAGTGGAACGCATCTGGCTGACGGCCTCGGGCGGACCCTTTCTGAACACTCCACGCTCGGAATTCAGTTCGATTACCGTGGAGCAGGCGCTTAATCATCCCACGTGGAAGATGGGCAAGCGGATCACGATCGACTCGGCGACATTGATGAACAAGGGCTTCGAGGTGATCGAGGCGTGCAGATTGTTTCACATTCCGCCGGCGAAGGTGGGAGTGATTGTGCACCCGCAATCGACGATTCATTCCATGGTGGAGTTTATCGACGGCAGCATCCTTGCTCAGTTTTCGGTGACCGATATGCGGCTGCCGATTCTTTACGCGCTAACATATCCTGAGCGGATTCAATCGGATATGCGTTTCCCGGTGGGTAACTTGCGTCATCTGGACTTCTCCCCCCCAGACATGAATAAATTCCCTTGTCTTCGTATAGCCTACGAAGCGGCGGAGGCGGGCGGAGCGAAGACCGTGGCGCTGAACGCGGCCGACGAAGTTGCGGTAGAGGCGTTCCTGGAAGGTAAGATCAGTTTCGACGAGATTCCCAGAATCATCGAAGACGCAGTTTCTGCATCTAATACTGGGAAACTGGAGTCTATTGCCAGGGTGCTTGAAGCCGACGCCGAAGCCCGCCGATATGCAGAAGAGCGGGTTCTGGGAATCAGTAAGAAAACTGCGCGTCCGCGGGCAACCTCAGTGGTGTAGTGGGCGAATCTAACAGGGGCTTGTATTTCTTTTATGTCTGATTTCTTGATCTCGATCGTTGCGGTTGCGGTGGTTCTGGGGTTCATGATTCTGATCCACGAGTTTGGCCACTATGCCGTGGCCAAATTGCTGGGCGTGCGGGTGGAAGTTTTCTCCATTGGGTTCGGCAAGCGGTTGCTGGGCTTCCGCAAGGGAGATACGGACTACCGCATCAGCGCCATTCCGCTGGGCGGCTACGTGAAGATGAGCGGCGAGAATCCCATGGACGAGCGGACCGGCGATCCGGCCGAGTTCATGTCGCACTCCCGCTGGCACCGCTTTCTGATTGCGATTGCCGGGCCGACGATGAACATTCTTCTGGCGATCGTTTTGCTCACCACGGTCTACATGGTGCATTACGAGTATCCCGTATTTCTGGATAAACCGGCGGTGATCGAGGGAGTGAAACACGATTCCGCCGCAGCTCAAGCGGGTTTGCAGGCGGGCGACCGGATCGTGAAGGTAGACGGCATCGAGAATCCGACATGGGAACAACTGCAGCCGCGGGTATGGCTGAGCCCCAACCAGCCGTTGACCGTGACCGTTCAGCGCGGGAACCAAGTCTTTGAGAAGACGATTGTGCCGCAGGCTGTGACCACGTCTGAGGTGGGTTCGGCGGGTTGGTATCCCGAGGAACCGGTGGTCGTGGGACGCGTGGAGCCCGGTACACCCGCCGCCAAGGCCGGCATGCAGGAAGACGACAGAATTGTTGCCCTGGATGGCCAACCCTTGCCTTCGATCGAACGCATGATTGAACGCCTGCAACAGACTAAGGACAAGGCTGTCGATCTCACGGTGATTCGTGGCAATCAGACACTAGGCTTTAATCTGAGCCCGGTGCTCTCAAAAACCGAAGATCCGAAAGAGCAGAGATACCGGCTGGGATTCCTGAACAAGAGTGAAACCAAGGTGACTACGCTGCCGTTCACTCAGGCGCTGAGTCTCTCGCTGCAGCAAAATAAGAAGTACTCGTTGCTGATTCTGGAGTTGGCCAAGAAGATTATGCAGCGGAAAATGTCGCTGCGCGCCTTTTCCGGACCCATCGGTATTGCTCAGGATGCCGGCTACGCGGCGCAGCAAAAGGGCTGGACTCCGTTGATGGAGTTGACGGCGGGAATCAGCTTGAACCTCGGCATCTTGAACCTGCTTCCAATTCCTATTCTCGATGGCGGCGTGATCCTCTTCCTACTGATTGAAGGACTGATGCGGCGCGACGTCAGCCTACGCATCAAAGAGCGCGTCTACCAAGCCGCGTTCGTTTTTCTGGTGCTGTTCGCGGTGATGGTGATCTACAACGACCTGATGAAGACTCTCCCGGGGCTGATGGATCGGCTGCCTTAGCCACCACTGCCGAAAGGGTCGTCGGTGGTCACTCCATTTGGCAACGCTTTGACTGCGGCTTGGAAGTTTGACCACGCACTGCTGGCCGGCGACGAGGTCAGATTGGCGTAGAGCTGTGCCAGGGTACCGGAGGCGCCGAGCGGAACCATCGCCTGGGCGATCTGGGCGAGAGAGTAACTCTGGCTCATGAGCCAAGATAAAAACGCCATGCCGCAACCGATGCTGTCGGCGTCCTGGTCGGTGGGATCGGTCTTATCGACCCAGTCTGGCATTCCATCCTGCGCCCATTGCGGGGCGGTGGCGAAATCTGAGAGCGCATTATTGCCAATCTGCGCCGCGCACCAGCGCGACAGCGCTTCTCCGGTGCTGACGCCGCAGAGATTTCCGCCCATGGAACACTCGCTCAACTCGGCCTCAAACAGAGCCGAGACTCGCTCCGAATTGCCGAATGACGCACAGACCTCGATCGCGTTTCCGGTGGTGTAATCGCAGCCTCCGTGGTCAGCGCCGCCAGTGCCGTCGGTAGCGCCACCGATGGCGTAGATGATTACGCTCACGACGCCTCCCGTCGTGCCAAAGATGGCGTCGTTGGCGTTGGCTACGCCGTCGCCGGCATTAACCAGGTCTTGGGCATTTTGTAATCCGGGAGCGCCGAGCGTGGGATCTACGTATACAGTCAGGCGTCCGCTGGGGCTGGTGCCTACGAACTGCGAGGTCCCCTGATAACTGGGCCACTGCGGTGCGGCTGGACCGGCCCGGCGCGTGACCTTGGCTTTGCGCGTGATAGAAGTTGCCTGGATTCGGTGATGCTGCATGGGAACCTCCGTTTGTTTCTAAGTTAGGTGAGAGATCCAAGCTTTCTGTTGCAAATTCTTGTCGTCATCATGTTCAAAGGCCTGTCTCGGCCGGTGGACAGTTCTCAATGACGTGAGATACAATGTATCTCAGGCAGAGGATAACCATGGCGGCGACTGAGATGGTTCATGTTCGAGTAGAAAAACGCATCAAGACGCAGGCTGCAAAGACTTTAGCGGCGATGGGATTGTCTGTGTCCGATGCAGTGCGCGTCCTGTTAACTCGCGTGGCGGCGGAGAAGGCACTCCCGTTTGAAATAAAGGTCCCGAATGCCAAAACGGCAGCGGCAATGCAGGACGCTCGCAAAGGAGGTCTGCCGTCGTTCAGTAATGTCTCCGAGCTGATGAGCGATTTGAATGCGGAGGATTGAGTACACGACTACATTCCGGCGCGACTTCAAACGCGAGAAAAAGGGACAGCACCAGACATTGACACCCTAGTTTCTAACATAGTCGCACTCTTAGCTGAAGATCAAATTCTTCCCGAAAAAAACCGCGACCATCGCCTGGCGGGAGAATGGGACGACCACCGGGAGTGCCACCTCAAACCTGACTTGTTGCTGATCTATCGCAAGCCCGATGCAGAGCTTCTGCAGCTCGTTCGAATGGGTTCGCATAGCGAGCTTTTCGGTTGACCAGTATGTTCTGCTGAGTGCCTTTCGCGATCAACAAGGCTCTGATTCTACGTGGTAAACTATAAGTTCCCATGGCTATGATTCCACGCAGGAAAACTGTAACTGCCGTCGTCGGAGGTGTGCGCGTCGGCTCGGATGCACCGGTGGTGGTGCAGTCGATGACCAATACTGACACGGCGGACGTTCCTTCGACCGTGCAGCAGTGCGCCGCGCTGGCTCGCGCAGGCTCGGAACTGGTGCGGGTGACCGTTAACAACGAAGAGGCTGCTGCTGCCGTTCCGCGAATCGTTGAAGAACTCGACAAGCAGGGCGTGCGCGTTCCTATCATCGGCGACTTCCACTACAACGGGCACGTCCTTCTGACGAAGTACCCTGAATGCGCCCGCGATCTCGCGAAGTACCGCATCAACCCGGGCAACGCCAGCATTGGGCGCACGGGCGACTCGAATTTCCGCACCATGATCGAAGTGGCGGTGAAGTTTCAGAAACCGGTTCGCATCGGCGTGAACTGGGGATCGCTCGATCAAGCATTGCTTACACGGATGATGGATGAGAATTCCCGCCTTGCTGAGCCCAAGGACGCTCGCGAAGTGACCATGGAAGCGATGGTGGTGAGCGCGCTGGATTCCGCCGCTCTCGCCCAGAAATTCGGCTTGCGCGCCGATCAGATTATTCTGAGCGCAAAAGTCAGCGGGGTTCAGGATTTAATTGACGTCTATCGCTCACTGGCGGCGCGCTGCAATTATCCGCTGCACCTCGGGCTGACCGAAGCGGGCATGGGAGCGAAAGGCGTGGTGGCTTCCAGCGCGGCCATGGGCGTGGTCCTGCAAGAAGGCATCGGAGACACGATTCGCGTCTCGCTAACGCCGGCGCCCGGCGGCGACCGCACGGAAGAAGTTCGCGTGGCGCAGCAGATTCTACAATCCATGGGAATTCGCAGCTTCACACCGCAAGTTACGGCGTGCCCCGGCTGCGGACGCACGACCAGCACTTTCTTCCAGGAGATGGCCGAGCAGATTCAGACTTACCTGCGGGAGCAGATGCCAACGTGGAAGGGCCGCTATGTGGGCGTAGAAGAAATGAAGCTCGCCGTAATGGGATGCGTGGTCAACGGTCCAGGCGAATCGAAGCACGCCAATATTGGCATCTCTCTGCCGGGCACATTTGAAGAGCCGAAAGCCCCGGTTTACGTGGATGGACGCTTGTTCACCACGCTGAAGGGCGATCGAATCGTAGCCGAGTTCATCGGCATTCTCGACGAGTATGTCGATTCGCACTACGCGACCAGAGAGACCCAGAAGGAAGAAGTAGCCGCCAGAAGTTAATCGCCCAGCCTCAGTACTCTTCCACTCGTAAACATCGCGCGGCGATCTACTGCCCGGTAAACAGGAAAATAGGATTTTGGTTCGGCGGTTCGCCGTTTGACTGCGAAGCTCCCGCACTGAAAGGTGTAGGCAGGTCGGCGATCAGGGTATCGGCCGGAGTGCCGCCTCCGTTTATATTGCCGTTGGTGGTATCGATGTCAGCAACGACGCCGGCGTCGCACATGCTCACATAAACGTGCGTGCCGTCCACCGCCGCGGTAGTGAAGACGCGGAAGCGTGTCGAAGAGGGTGTGTAGAGTGCAGGAAAGATTGGCGAAACACAAGCTGTGACCGTGGACACAGCATATTGGTTTGCCGCAAACGGGTAGCCCAGCAAAGTCAGAGTTGGCGTGCTTGGATACTCTAGAGTGAAACTATTGGCGTCGAAAACGGTGAGACTAGGAATCACACAAGAACCCACCACATTGACGTCAGGACAGCTTGTAGCCGTCTGGTAGCTGGCCACGTAAAATCGGCTGCCGTCAGGCAGAGCGGTTACGGACATGGGAACCGCGGCGCTGCATCCTAAGCATGCCGGGTTGGTAGTTGCGCTCAGGCCAGGAATCGTCAGTTGAGTCAGCAGGGTTGGTGTGTCGTTGGCGCCGCCGGTATCGGAAAGGACATAGACTGCGTTGGTCACAGGATTCGTTACATAGAGACGATTCAGGTTCGGATCGTAGAGCACGAAGTTGGCGCCAGCGCCCACCGACAGACTGCCGGTAACGGTGTCCGTGGCAGTGTCAATGGTTACGAGCTGTCCATCGCCTTCTGTCAGCACATAAACCTTCTGGCTATCGCCGCGGGCCGCTATCCACACCGGAGTTTTACCAGTGAATCCAGATACGGGATTCGAAGACAGATCCGTGGGATTCAAGCTGCTAACCGTGTTGTCCCCCTGATTCGCCACATAGAGTTTGAACGCGTTTGGGGTCTCGGCCAAAGCAACAGGATTGACCCCGACCAAAGCGGTGTTGCTCACCACGTTCAAGGAGGTGTTTATGGCGCTTACCGAATTGGTGGCGAAGTTTGCCACGTACACCGCATTGTTCTGGGCGGTGTTCACGAACACAGGCTGCGATCCGGTGGGCAGAGCGATGGTCTGAACGGGACTGAATCCAGTTACGGTTGTGGACTGGAACGCAGGAGTGAAGGCCGATACGGCGTCGATTCCTCCCGAAATTACGCTGCCGGCGTTGACTACAAATATCCTTGAATTGTTAGGCTGAATGGCCGCGTACGTAGGATTATGGCCACTACCGGGCGCGTCGGTGCCAGAGACGGCAGTTTCAGCGATGATGCTGTCGCCCGCAACATCAATCTGCAGCGCCGAACCCGGGGTGTCAGACACATTGTCGCTAATCGCAATGACAGCATGGAAGTTGGATGGAGTTGGAGGCGTAGTCGTGAGCGGAATCACCACAGGACGGTACACCTGGCCGCAAGCGCCCCATAGCAGCATCGCGAGCACCGCGGCCGCCAATCCGCTCACACGTCTAAGACTCATCGTCACCCCGTAATGAAGTTTCTGCTTATGTCTGCGAGGAATTTAACATTCTAATGGGTGGACACGATCCGCGCCAGTAGATCGGTTTCCGGCTTCGCGCCCGGCTGCCGGTCTGAGTTTCAGTTACAGATTTAATTTGCCGGGTTATCGGCAGAACAATACCGGTGGGATGCAGATCCTTGCAGGTAAGTTGGATGGGGAGCTGCGTCTCCGCAATACTTCTCAGCGCGCCTTAGGCACTCTACCTGCCGCGACGGGATTTGCCAGCAGCGGCTGCTGCCGGAGCTTCCGCCTTAGCAGTAGCGGCCGGCTTCTTCTTGCCTTCCATCTGTGCCAGACTTTGCTTGAGCGCCGCCATCAGGTCTACCACCGGAGCCAGCTTCTTCGGCTTCTCGACTTCGACGACTTCCCCGCCTTCGAGTTTGGCTTCGATCAGTTTCTTCAGATTCTCCTGGAAACTGTCTTTATATTTTTCGGGATCCCATTCGTCAGCCAGCGCTTCGATCAGTTGGTGCGCCACTTTCACCTCAGCTTCTTTCAACTCCACGTCGGGCGCGCCAAAGCCTTCCACCTTCTTCACCTCTTCGGCGTAATACATGGTGTGCAGCATCAGTCCGCCTTCGTGCGGACGGAGAAAAACTGTGTACTCGCGGTTGTGCATCGTGATCTTGGCAATGGCGACGTATTCGCTTTCTTCCAGAGCCTTGGTCAGCAGCGCGTACGGGCGCCGCCCGGCCTCCTCGGGCAGCATGTAATAGGACGACTCGAAATATACTGGATCGACGTCGCCCGCCTTGACGAATTCAAGAATCTCCATGGTCTTCGCAGTCTGCGGCTCGATTTTTTTGATCTCTTCCGGCTCGATGACGATGTATTCGTCTTTGCGAAACTCGTAGCCTTTGACGATGTCACTTCGATCGACGACCACGTTTTCCACCGGACAGATGTACTGCTGCTTCACTCGAACTTTGTCCGGACGATGCAGCATATTGAAAGAGATTCCGCTACTGCGCGCCCCCGAGAACAGCCGCACGGGCATAGAGATGAGACCGAAGGTTAAGTGTCCAGACCAGACTGAAGAAGGCATAGTTCCTCTCGTTCGCTAAGTATGCAACCGCTGCACCGCCTACGACCGCCAAGGGCTAACTCGCCCAGAATTGGCAGTTTAGCTTACAAAGTGATCTTGGATGCACAAAACTTTGGGCACGGAGAACCCAAATGCGAAGCCGGAGGGGATGGGGTTGGAAGCGGTGAAGCCCTAGGGGTTGTAGTTAACTGAAGGGGTTCCCCTTATTTGTAACCAGGTATGTGGCTTCTCACGGGTGGTCACGAAAACTGTGTTCCGCCGTGAATAGTCGGGGCGTCGCTCCTGCTATCATCGCTTCGTGGCGGCTGGATCAGTCTCCAGACAAACGGAATGAGGGCCGAGAGAAGGACAACATGGGTCAGCATTTCAAACCGGGAATTGTGTTCAACCTGATTGCCGCTTTGGCTGTGATACTTTTTCCGGTCTTCGCGGTCGGGCAAGACTCCCAACCAACTCCTACTCCGGTGACACTTTGGATGCAGTCGCAACGCGGGGACCCACACTACGGCCCGAACTTCATCGAATTGCACACTCCGTGCCAGAATTCGGAGGACTGCGAGTGTACTCTGTCATTCAAAGTAATTAACTCCCCGGAGTTTGCCAACTACATCGCGTCGTTCGGTGACGACAAGGTACCAGTGGTGTACGAGGTTTTCTATCGTCCAGACGGCCAGCCAGCAGGTAATCGGCTGGCGAGTGTTGGCAATTGGCCGGCGGATAAGTTCCACCACAATGAACAGTTGATTGGCGTCCATCATACGTTCAAAGGAGGTACTCCAGGGAAGCATCAGTCGTTCGCGTTTCACGGTTCCGCAGATTGCTTCCCCCTAGCCGTGTCGGTTGGCGCGAGTGCGCCCAGTCAAGTGCCACGTAGATGAGGCCCACGTTCCAAGAAGCCCGAGCCCGAGGCCGCAACAAGAAGAGCAAACGGAGACGACTCAGCGGGTGAAGATCCCCCCGCAAGTGGCTCAGGGCCTCCTGATCAAGCGAGTGCAGCCGGAATATCCGCAAGAGGCGCGGGATAAGCGCATCCAAGGCACGGTTATTCTGAAAACGGCTATTAGTGAAGAAGGCAACGTAACAGAACTGACGGTAATTTCGGGTCATCCGCTGCTCGCGCCTGCGGCATTGGAAACCGTTAAGCAGTGGAAGTACAAACCCTATTTCGCCAATGGCGCGCCGGTCGCGGTGGAAACCGAGGTCCAGGTAAATTTCCGTCTCTCCGAGAGGTAGACTTTCCCAGTTTTTATTTGGAGGACCCAATGACTGATCAGCGCTATCCTATCGGCAAATTTAGCTACGCTGGCACACCCACGCCCGAACAGAGACAGGAACTGCTCGCCAGCATCGAGCAAGCGCCAGCTCATCTGCGCGCCGCAGTGAAAGGGCTGTCAGAGCAGCAACTCGACACGCCCTACCGCCCCGAAGGCTGGACCATACGCCAAGTCGCGCACCACGTTCCGGACAGCCATCTCAACGCCTACATCCGCACTAAACTGGCCCTCACCGAAGAGGAACCTACCATCAAGCCCTACGCGGAAGACCGCTGGGCGGAACTGGCTGATACTCAGGCCACTCCAATTGAAGTCTCATTGACCTTGTTGGACTCGCTGCACAACCGCTGGGTTCGCCTTCTGCGCTCTCTCCAGCCGGAAGACTGGAAGCGAACCTTCCGCCATCCTGAACTTGGCCCGATGAGCCTGGAGAAGAATCTGGCGCTCTACGCCTGGCACGGACGCCACCATGTTGCCCACATCACCTCGCTGCGGGAGAGAAACAGCTGGTAAAGCCGGTGCCCAAAGGGTGATCTGGGCCTATAACTTTGGTCATCTTTTCCCGTTTTTGCCCGGCGGATACGATTTGGGCGTGTCCAATTTTCCGTCATCTAACGCTGCTCTTAGGCGGGCTGTTCTTCGAGTGTCCGTATTAGCGGTCGCCTTCACGACCGCCGCTGCCCAGAACGCGCCTCCGGCCGCTCCTGCTGCGCCAGAACCGACAGCCACAGGCAAGGAGCAGTCGGTGGCGGCCGCAGCTCGAACCTCCAAGAAGCAGAGTACAGCGCCAGGCAAGAAAGTTTTCACAGAAGATGACATGGACGCGCTCCGGAACGCGCTGCCGCGGATAGTGATGGACAACGCGGAAAACAGCGACGAGATCATTGCCGCAATCGGCAGGTACAGACAGACTCACTCCGCCGAGGAAACCGAAGCGGCCGTGCAAGCCTGGTACGACAAATACGACGAAGAGCTGGCAGCCGCGATCCAGCAAAATCTGGTCGTCAACGCCCTGCGGGAAGAGAATTTCAGCAATGGAAACGAGATGTGCCGTGAAAGCGGCGACTACCAGACTTGTGAGGGCCGCCGCCGAGCCGAGTACATTGGCGTGCGGCATGATCAAGCGACTATCAGAAACAACATCGCTCTGGAGGTGCGCATTCAGCACGTATTCATGAGAGTCCGCATGGGCATCATGCAGTACCATCTCCGCTATGACTGGTTCAAGATTCGCACCGCGAACGGCATCGACAAATACTGACGTTGCCTGTCACGAAGTAACGCCGACTTCCCACAACAAATAACTGCATGCCTCGCGCAGCACTGCATAGGTGCGTTGCATTACACTGTGCGGACGCGATCCCGGTCGGGGCGAAACATACACTGGACCAATGCCCTCGTGCTCGAGCAATCGCTTGATGCGGAATACGTGATAAGCATCACTAACGGCGACGCAGCTATGCAACCCGTTGGCGCGCATTATCACGGCAACGCGTACCGCAGAGTGCGCCGTGTCGGAGCCTTGAGTTTCGGCGATGAGGTTGCGCTCGGGAATTCCACGGTGCTTGAGGTAATCGACGCCAACCCCGCCTTCACTAAAGCTGGGATCGGAGGCTGCACCACCGGTGGTGATGACCACGGGAGCGATGCCCTGGTGAAAAAGATCGTAGCCGTGATCCAGTCGGGCGCGCAACACAGGCGAGGGATGGCCGGAGTACTCCGCCGCGCCAAACACCACAATGGCATCTGCCGTGTGCAGTTCCTGCAGCGACCCCTCGCGCACAATGCGAAAACCCGTCAGCGTGAGAAACACGACGAGCGCCGCCAGCAACAACCCATCGAGCCACAGCAGCCAGCTCCGCCGAGGATGCCGTTTAACAGAATGGTCGTTCATCCTTTAGCGAAGAAGGTGGAAATGTCGTCGGCCGGGATCGCCCCTTCGCGGATAATGCGCCAGCGCGCTCCCTCGTCAGTCAAGTCAATGATGGTCGAAGCGATGTCACGCGGCGAGGTTCCGCCATCCACGATAATGCTGATGCGGCCCTGAAGCTGGTCGCGTACCTGCTCGGCGCTGGTGCACTCCGAGGCCCCACTAAGATTGGCCGACGTGGCCGTGATTGGAATCGCGGCGGCCGCCACCACCGCCAGCGGGATCTTGGCATGCGGCACGCGCAAGGCGACGTTGCCGGTGTTAGCGGTCACCTTCAGGGGCAGACGTGACCCAGCTCTCACGATGATGGTGAGGGGTCCCGGCCAGTACTTGCGCGCCAGCGCATAAAACTCCTCGGGCAGCGACTTGGCCAGTTCCTCAGCCTGATCCACGCCTTCAATCAGCAGCGACAGGGGCTTGTGGCGCGAGCGGGTCTTGATGTCATACACGCGATCAACAGCGCGCAGGTTGAAGGGGTCGGCCGCCAGGCCGTAAAACGTGTCGGTCGGCATGCCCAGCACTTCGCCTGCGCGAATCTGGTCGGCGGCGTATTTCACCAATGAAATCTCAGGGGTGTCACTGCTGATCTTTAGGATTTCGGCGCGCACAGCGCTCCCTTCCTGCTTGCTTCCGCTTGGAATATTTTGTCCGTGGAACCTACCATAATACGGCATAGGGCCGCAAGACGGGCGAGCGGCGTATTATCAGCCAATATCCGAATGAAGAAATCCTTAGAAACCGCCTCCGCCGCGCAGCACCGGCTTCGCCGCATCGAAGGCCGCCACAACCCGCTAGTTAAACAACTCCGCCAGGCATTTTCGCATGCGGAGCTTACCGAGAGCGGGGATTGTGCCATTGAAGGATTGCGCATCCTCGAAGAGGCCATCCGCAGCGGCCTGCGTTTTAGCGCGGTATTCTTTCGCGAGTCTGCGCAAGACCTGGCGGCGCGGCTGCTGCCGCAGATTGGCGCCCAAGTCGAAACTTTGCTGCTTCCTGACCAGTTATTCGCCAGCCTGGTTCCGAGCGAGTCGCCGCAGGGTGTGGCCGCGCTGGTGCGGCTGAAGCAATTCTCGCTCGACGATATTGTGGAACGGCTGCAAGTCGGGCCTATCCTGGTACTCGCCGGCCTGCAGGATCCCGGTAACCTGGGCACGATTCTGCGCTCGGCGGAAGCTTTCGGAAGTGCGGGAGTGGTTCTAGGTGAAGGCACGGTCAGCCTGTTCAATTCAAAAGTCGTTCGCGCCTCGGCAGGTTCTGTGTTTCGATTACCCATAGTCCATGGGCAGATTCGCGAGCGTACGAAGTCAGGAACAATAAAGCTGGAAGACGTTTCAGAAAAGCTGCGTGCGAAGGGAGCGCGCCTGATCGCAACCTCGTCGCACAAAGGAACACCACTCGATCAGGCAGACTTGAATCGGCCAGCCGCCATCTTCTTCGGCAATGAAGGTGCCGGCCTGCAGCGCGATGCAATGGCCAGAATGGATGAATCCATCGCCATACCACACACTCCGCAGGTGGAATCGCTCAACGCGGGCGTGGCCGCGAGCATCGTATTGTATGAAGCCGCGAGGCAGAGGAAAGAAGCATTTTGCCCTTAGCTCTTGGCTTTTGGCTAAAGGTTAAGAACTGAGAGGTTGTTCCTATGGGACTCTTCCAGTCCATCCCGAACGTCGACCCGACTACCGACCGCACGCGGCCACTCGCCGACCGCATGCGTCCCCGAACGCTCGAAGAGTTTGCCGGTCAGGAGCACCTGATTGGTCCTGGCAAGCCCCTGCGCACGCAGATTGACCGCGACGATACCGGCTCTCTCATCTTCTGGGGACCGCCGGGCACGGGTAAGACGACGCTCGCGAAGATCATCGCGAACATGACGAAAGCGGAGTTCATCGAATTCTCCGCGGTCCTCGCCGGAATCAAAGAGATTAAGCAGGTCATGGCCGATGCCGAACGCGCCCGCCAGTACGGAACCCGCACGATTGTTTTCATCGATGAGATTCACCGCTTTAATAAGGCCCAGCAAGACGCCTTCTTGCCTCACGTGGAAAAAGGCAACATCCGGCTGATCGGCGCGACTACCGAGAATCCATCGTTCGAGATCAACGCGGCGCTGCTCTCACGCTGCCGCGTTTATGTTTTGAACCAGCTGACTGAAGAGCAGATCGTGCAACTACTCAAGCGAGCGCTGACCGACGAGGAGCGAGGACTCGGCGCGATGAAGTTGCGGGCGAGAGACGACGTGCTCAAGAAGATCGCCAGCTATACCAGCGGCGACGCGCGCAGCGCCTACAACGTATTGGAAGTCGCGGCAGGACTGGCGCAGCAGGCTGGAACCAAGCCCGCCGAAATCACAGATGACATTGTTCGCGATGCTTTGCAGAAGCGCACGCTGCTTTACGACAAAGCCGGGGAAGAACATTACAACCTGATTTCCGCGCTGCACAAGTCCGTGCGCAACAGCGATCCTGACGCCGCTCTCTACTGGCTAGGCCGAATGATCGAGGCGGGCGAAGACCCGCTCTACATAGCGCGGCGCGTAGTGCGCATGTCCGTGGAAGACATCGGCCTGGCCGATCCCAACGCGCTTTCCTTGTGCATGGCGGCGCGCGATGCCGTAGATTTCATTGGCATGCCGGAGGGCAATCTGGCGCTGGCCCATGCCGTCGTTTATCTCTCGGTCGCGCCCAAGTCGAATGCGCTTTACACCGCTTATGGCGACGTGCAGCAGGATATCGAACGGACCGCCGCCGAGCCCGTCCCGCTGCACCTGCGCAACGCGCCCACCGGACTGATGAAAGGCTTGGGCTATGGCAAAGATTATCAATACGCCCACGACGTCGAAGGTAAAGTCGCCAACATGCAATGCCTCCCCAACAATTTGTCTGACCGTGTCTATTACCGACCGACGAATGAAGGCATCGAGAAGCGCATCCGCGAACGCATGGAAGAGATTAAGAAGTTGCGCTCGCCCTCTTCCGAAATCGCGCCCTCTCGCTCCAAGAAAGAATCTCAGAGATAGCGTTTAGCATCTATGAAACATCGCAAGTGTGAGGTTTGAGCCCGTCCGGGATTAAGGAGGGCACATCCTATGGCCACATCCCCAACAGTTCCCACCGATAGCGTCCCCCTTCGTCCCTTGCGCGTAGATCAAGTAGAGGACTTGCAGAAGCTGCAAAAAGCTGCGCAGAAAATCACGTCCATCCTCGACCTCGATCAACTCATTGACAATATCGTGAATGACATTGCCCGTTCCTTCGGCTGTGTGGAGGCCAGCATCTATCTGCACGACGAGCTGCGCGGAGAGATGGTGCTCCAAGGTGTACACGGATGCAGCGTGAATCACAAGGGCCATCGCTTAAAGATTGGCAAGGAAGGTATGGTCGGCTACGTGGCTTCGACCGGCCAGATGCGCTATGCGCCTGACGTTCGCAAGGACGACTATTACATCGGCTGCGAACAAGCAACGCTTTCCGAGGTTGCGATTCCGCTTTATGTCGGTGAGCGTCTCGTGGGAGTCTTCACGGCTTCGCATCCGGAACTAGACGCCTTCCCGCGCCAGCAACTGAGAATGCTTCACGCCCTGTGTGATCACGTGGCCGTGGCAGTGCACAATGCTCGCCGTTTTCAGTCGGAGCGCGCCGAGCGGGAAACCATGAGCCGCGAAGTGCAGGAAGCCCGAGTCATGCAGCAGGCGTTACTGCCTAAGGCTTCGCCATTCATTCCGGGCTTTATGATTTCCGGTCTCACTGTTCCCGCTGGTGCAGTCGGCGGAGACTGGTACGATTTCATATCTTTTCCAGACGGCCGATGGGGCCTGGTGCTGGCGGATGTTTCGGGAAAAGGCACGGCTGCCGCACTCCTGATGTCCGCCACTCGCGGCATGCTGCGCTCTCTGGCCGAGGCCTGCTGCACTCCAGGCGAGGTGTTGACGAAGCTCAACGGCTTGCTGGTCGAAGATTTTCCCCCAGGCAAGTTCGTCACTTTGGTCTATGCCGTGCTCGACCCAGCAACTCGCATCGTCACCTTTGCCAACGCCGGGCACTTGCATCCGCTCTTTATCGATGGCAATGGAGCGCAGTTCATCGACACCGAACGCGGCTTGCCTCTAGGTCTAAGCTGCGGGGATTATTCGGAAACCACGATCGCTTTATCTCCAGGTTCGCGGCTGGTTTTCTACAGCGATGGCATCACCGAAGCTGTTAATGGGGATGAAGAAGAGTACGGCCTGGAAAGGCTTGCGGAACACGCGGTCGGTGCAGAAGCATCCGCCGTCAGCATCGTTGACGATGTTCGCGCCTTCGCAAACGGTTCCGGCGTACGTGACGACGCTACCGTTGTCTTCGTCGGAGTTGGACGTTAAGCGGGGGTTATCGAAAACGCGCGCGGTGTTCCTTCAGCACGCAACTGTCCATTACCACGAATATTCCGGTTTTGCGCGCCTTCTCTGCGGCTCTTTCGTGAATCACGTCTTCTTGCATCCAGATCGCCGGCACCTTCAACTGAATAGCCTGATCCACAATTTCTTCCACGAACTCGGGACGCCGAAAAATGTTCACGATGTCAATCTTATCCGGCACATCGAGTAAGGACGCGTAAGCCTTTTCGCCAAGACAGAACTCGATCTGCGGATTCACCGGAATGATTCGGTATCCCTGACTTTGCATGTAGGCTGAGACGCCATGGCTGGGACGCATCGGATCGTTGGAAAGCCCGACCACCGCGATCGTCTTCGCACGTCTCAGCAATTCGGTAATCGGATCAATTCTTGGGGAAGTGACCATGCGTTCCTTCTTATTTCTTGTTCGCCGCGTCCAGTTTTTGTTTGTACATCTTCATAGCCAGCTTGCGAACCGTCTCAGAAACTTCTTTGTTGGCGGAGATGTTCTTCAGATCCTGCGTCAGCAGGTGTTTCATTAACCCTAATCCGAGATCGAGCGGCGTACGTGGATTCGACACCAGATTCCGCACTACAATGTAATTCTTCATGAAGCGGCGCTTCAGAGGAATCTGCCGCAGCACCGCTTCCAATACATTCTTCTGAAGAGCAAACTTCTCGACTTCCCCATCGGAAATTTTGGGGGCATCGAGCACTGCCAACGCCACCACTTTGGTACCATCGCGAATCAGAATCGACCGCTCTTCTTTGTTGCCCTTCATTGCCAGTTGGATGCGGCCTTTCACGTCAAGGCGATTGATCTTTTGCATGGTGTTATCGCGCTGCGTCGGATGCGCCGCCGCAGCTTTAGGGCGTGCTGCTGCGGGGGTGGCGCCGGCGCTACCGGTCGCAGCCGTCTCGGGACCGGGTGCGATCTCGGTCATCTCTTTATTTTCCGAAACAGGAAAATAGTCAGAGCCGAGCAAATCCACAACGCCACCTACCGGCTGGAACGGCTTATCCTTCTCGTGAGCTATTTCCGCAGCATGCTCGGCTAGATAAGCGCTAACTATTTCCTCCGGAATGTCGCCGCCTTCGCCGCTTGCCTCTGTCGGTTCGTTAACAGAATCAGCGGCTTGCACATCACTTTTGCGAACCTCGCTGCTAGTGTCCGCTGCAGGCGCTGCCGGCGGAGCTTTGCCCGCGTCCAACAATTTGGCGATAGCGGATGCCTCGTCAGCTTTCAAGTATGGATTTGACCGCAAGGAATCCAGGACCGCTGCGGAAGCCCGCACCCGAGGACTCTGCAGCATAGCTTCGATGGACTCGCGCGATGCCGAAATGGCAAGTTGGACTAACTGGCGCTCCGGTACCGATGGATTCTCCAGTAACGCAGGCAGCAGCTTGGGGCGAAGGTTCTCAGGAGCAATCAGATATTCAAGCACTTCGCTCGAAGTCCTGGGATCGCTTGCCGCCGCCAGCGAAGCGTTCTCATCCCAGCCCGCTAAGGTGATGCGGGCGAGATCGCCAAAAATCTTATTGTGTCGGGCAAGATAAACCAGAATCTCAAGATTTTCCTCCGGCGGGACAGACATCGCGCCCTTCGCCGCAAACTGCATCATGTTCGACGGCAACTTGGAGGCGCGAATTAAATCGATCGTACGCGGCATCAGTTCACCTCCCAGAAACACCAGCCAGACTCGCGCTGGCTTCAAGTTCATCGACTGCGAGTTCGAACTCTCGAATCAATCGATTCGGCTTGTGAAGAAATTCTTCCAACAAACTCCGATAGTACCAAAGAGTCCCGTCACGCCCACCGTTGAAACGCGCCCAGATTTCTTCGCCAACCTCGCGGTAGTCGGCAAGAATGGACCGCACATTGTTCAGCTTGTCCGCGGCCGAAACCATCCGCGTTTCCGCATCGGCGTCCTTCAGATGCCGGACGTAGGTTTCCTTGCGTTCCCGCCATGGCGGCTTGGGATTAGTCACAGAATCCGTGCAGCCATCCACAATCTTCGCGACGCGGCCTCCGAACTTGCGTTTTACCTCCTTCAGCATGGGCACGCCGCCGCAGTCTTCCACCACATCGTGCAGCAGCGCTGCGATCGCCATATCTTCGTCGCCTCCGAACTCCAACACCAGCGAAGCGACTCCCATCAGGTGCGCAAGGTAAGGAATCGTCGAAGCTTTACGCCTCTGCCCGGCGTGCTTCTCCGCCGCAAAAGCAAACGCGCGTAAGAATCGTGGACCGAGCTTCACCGCGCGCTTCGGATTCCTGACCGGCTTGCGCTTCCCCGCAGCTCGTTTCGCTACTTTCACGCTTGTTTTTCCGCCCTCCGCGCCAGAAGATATGCCCGAATGAACGGCTGCAGATCGCCATCGAGCACGCGATCCACGTCGCCGACTTCTGCCTTGGTGCGATGGTCCTTGATCATGCGGTAAGGCTGCAGCACGTAGGAACGAATCTGCGAGCCGAAATCGCTGTCGAGTTTCGAGTCTTCAATCTTCTTCGTGGCGGCGCGTTTTTTCTCCATCTCGAATTCATAAAGCTTCGACCGCAGCATGCTCATGGCGCGCTCGCGATTCTTGTGCTGCGATCGTTCATTCTGGCAACTGGCGACCAGGCCGGTGGCAATGTGGGTGATGCGCACCGCAGAATCTGTGGTGTTGACGTGCTGCCCACCCTTGCCGCTTGAACGGTAAGTGTCGGTGCGAATATCTTCGGGCTTGATGACGACCTCAATGCTGTCGTCGATTTCTGGCGAGACGAATACGCTGGCGAAAGAAGTATGCCTGCGCTTGGCCTGATCGAATGGCGAAATGCGCACTAGGCGGTGCACGCCGATTTCGCTGCTCAACAATCCAAAAGCATACTCGCCGTTTACCGCGAAGGTTGCCGACTTCAGCCCAGCTTCTTCGCCCGGCTGGTAATCGTAGAGAATGGTCTCGAATCCCTGCCGCTCGGCCCAGCGCAGATACATGCGCAACAACATGTCGGCCCAATCTTGCGATTCGGTGCCGCCCGCGCCGGGATGAATAGTCACGATCGCATTGAGCGCATCGTTTGGGCCGGAAAGCAGCGTCTCGGTCTCAAGCTCGTCAACCAGATCGCGCAGAGAGTCGATCTCGCGGCGCAACTCGGCGTCGACGGTTTCACCTTCTTTTGCGAGTTCGAAATACGCGGCAATGTCGTCACCGCGGCGCCCCAGGTCGGCGTCCGTAGACAGCAAGTGCTCAAGCCGCTTTTTTTCGCGCATTACCTGTTGCGAGCGCTGTGGATTCGACCACAGATTCGGGTCGGCGGACTGCTTCTCGATTTCGGCTAGTTTGGGACGAAGCTTCTCCGCGTCAAAGATACTCCCGGAGTTCGCGCACCTTCTTGCTCAGTGACCCGTATTCCTGTTCGAACTCTTGATTCATGAGGATGGTTCCGCTTTCTTGCGGCCTGCGAAGCGCGTGAGTAGCGCCCCTGCTGAAATTATCGCACACAGATACGCGAACCAGTCACCGTGGCGCGTGTAGAACGTGGTTACGGAGGTGAGGGCATAGGGGGCAACCAAAGCTCCGCGTTCTTTGCGTGGAAGCCGTGCCACGGTTCGTCCGTAAGGATCGATCGAAGCCGTCACGCCCGTGTTCGTCGCACTCAAAATCCAGCGGTCGTTCTCAATGGCGCGCATGCGCGTCTGGTTCAAGTGTTGCGCGTAGGCGCCACTATCGCCGTACCAACCATCATTCGATAAATTCACCAGCACTTGCGCGCCCTGATCGGCAAACTCGCGAACTTCGCCGGGAAAAACTGACTCGTAGCAGATAAAAATTCCGAGCCTCTTGTTTCCCGCGTCCAGCGGCGCTCGCGAAGCTCCTTCTTTAAACTCCCCAACCTCTTTGGTTAAGCCTCCGGCGAACGCAAGCAAACGCGGAAATGGAAGATATTCACCGAAGGGCACGAGATGCACTTTGTCGTAACGCGCAGTCCAATCGCCAGAAGGATCGATAAGCTCCGCCGAGTTAAATACCTGTGAAGCCAGCGCGCCATTCTGAGCGGCGGATCTGCTTCCAATCGCTCCCGTTACAACCCAACTATGAGTTTCGCGAGCCATCTCGCTGAGCGATTCACGAAATAACGGATCGTTGGTATAAAACGGCGCAGGCGATTCAGGCCAGACGATCAGATCCAGCGCCTTCGAATCCGCGGATGGCGATCGAATCGAAGAGACCGCTTTCGTGCTGAGATCAGTCAATTCATGCAGGGTGCGCTGGAAAGTATCGCGCGTCCAGGTCGCATCCACCGGAATGTTCTCCTGCAACAATAGCGCCGCGCGATTTGCCGGTACTGAAGGAGCGTCAACCAGCCTCCCTGCCTGCAACACTGCAGCCGCAACCAACGCTGCGATCAGCAGTGTGCTGCGCTTTCTTCTGGGCACCAGAAACGCCGCTGCCACCGCAACATTCACCAGCATGATCTCGAACGAAACGCCGTAAACGCCCGTCCAGGTGGTGATGCGGCTCAGCGAGATATTGTCGACCTCAGCAGTGCCGAGAAGATTCCAGGGAAAACCGGTAATCCGCGTTCGCGCCAACTCCACCGCTACCCACAGAAATGGCGCAGCCGCCAGGGCGCGACGATTGTCGCGACCCGATCCAACCGACAGGCTCAACAGCAATCCGAACAGTCCGTGATAAAGGCCCAGATACAGGCAGAAGAGAAAGAGAGCAAGCAAGGCCAGCGGTTTACTCAGGCCTCCGTACTGATGCATCGTGTCATAAATCCAATAACACGTGCCCGCGTACCAGAGAATTCCCGAAGTATATGCCAGCACAAACGCTTGGCCCGGCGTCGCAGCTTCAAGGTTGAGGGAACCGTCGATTTCCAGCGTCCCCGCCGGCCGAGTGCGCAACAGCGCAATAATCAGAGGAGCAAAAGCTACCCACGAGAAAATGTACACTCCCGCCAGCGGGAAGATGAGCACTTGCAGAAGAGATGAGAGCCCTACCAACAACCAGGCGCTGGAATGGATTTGTCGCACTGGGAAGGATAACAAAAGCAGTTCTCGGTTCTCAGTTCTCAGTTCTTCGCGTGAGCCGGTCCTCAAGCCGATTCCGCACGAACTCGACAATCTCTGGCGTAACATATTGCGGGGGCACGATCCGGAATACCGGTCGCTCGGCCACTGGCTTTAGCGAAACGCCTCGCCAGGCTGTTCCTCCCGCTTTCGAATCGTTGTGAAGAATCACCGCGCCAGCACGATCGAGAAATTCCTGAGCCGAAGTCTTGAAATCCTCCGTGCCCGGGTCAAGCACTGTCAGATACAGATCAGGCCGCAAGAATTTCAATACGCTGTTCGACTCAACAATGATATGGTGCGACGGCTCAAGGCGTTTGCGAAGCGCCGGCATGGCCTCAGCCAGCTTGCCCTGCTCAGTGCGCACCCAGAGCGCCCGCGCCGCGCCTGCCAGCAGAAAGCGTGAGGTGTCGGATTCTCCTTCGCGATTTTTCTCCTCCGAAATTGCCCAACTGTGATCGTCGGTTGCGCAGTCACAAAGCGCGCCATTGGCGGAGCAAACTCCATGTCCATATTGCGTGATTTTCACCGCGGTCCACTCGAACTCGCGCAACCCGGAAATCAGTCCGGCGACGACGCTGGTTTTCCCCACGCTTCGCGAATGCCCGCCAATCACCACGATTGCCATAAATTTCGGCTCGGCATCCGGTCTCCTGCGCTTGGCAATAGCGGGAGCCCAGTACCGTTCTACTTCTTATCCCCCCCAGACAACCGCGCCAATGCCGCCAACTGCTTCAGATATTGTTTCACCGGCTGCGCCGGAGTTCCCCAGAAAGCCACGCCCTTGCCGCGCAGAACTTTGTTGGGCAGCACGCCGCCCTGCCCGCCCAGCATCACTCCCTCTTCGATGCGGGCATGTTCTCCAATGCCAACCTGCCCCCCAAGCACCACGTCGTTCTCTATCACAATGCTGCCGGAAAGCCCGGTCTGCGCCGCAATCACCACATTCTGGCCCAGCTTGCAGTTATGTCCAATATGCACCAGGTTATCAATCTTCGTTCCCCTTCCAATTCGCGTTTCGTCGAGCGCCCCTCGGTCGATGGTTGTGTTCGCGCCAATTTCCACATCGTCTTCGACTACTAATCTGCCCACCTGAGGAAATTTCTCGTAGCGCCCGCTCTCTGGATCGCGCACATATCCAAAGCCATCGCTTCCCAGAACCGCGCCCGCATGCACAATCACTCGATCACCCAGCGTTGTGCCGGAATAAATCGTGACGCGCGGATAAATCACGCACTCTCGGCCAATCTTCACCCCGCGCCCTGCACTGCAGCTTGCACCGATCCGCGTGCCTTCGCCGATTTCCACGCCTTCCGCAAGAACTCCATACTCTCCCACACTTGCGCTCGGTGCAAGACGAACTGAACTATGCACGATGGCCGTCGCGTGTATGCCGTCGTTAACCACAGCGCCAACCCCATCCTGCAAAAAACGTGCCGCTCGCGCAAAACTAAGCTTGGGATGCCGGCTGATAAGCATCGGCTTGCCGCTTGCGCCCGCCGCGAACTCTCCTGCGACCACAGCGCCCGCGCCAGATTGCAATGCCCGCGGAAGATGCTTTTCGTCTTCCACAAACACTAGTTCGCTCGGCGCTGCTGATCCGATGCTTGCCACACCCCCCACCTGCACACTCCCATTCCCTTGCAGGCGGGCTCCGACCACCTCAGCGATCTGTTGCAGCGAGCGCTTCATGGCTCTCACTCTACCCCACAGATGGGCATGACGAAAGTGTTCGTCGACAGCTCTGCTCTCTAGGCCATCCTCCAGCCTATGGAAAGGAAAATCTTTTGGATGGTTTCACCGCTCCCCTACAATTCATGGCAAAACCAGGCTGCCGCCAAGAGGTACCGGCGCCAAGTCAACCCAGCAGTTGGGCGCATCTTCCCGCACAAACGTGAGCTGGTCGAGTAGGATGCAGCGGCTTCCCGAATACTTTTCCCAACGTTCGCGCGCGATCGCAACTGCTTTTTCGGCAGCCCGCTCGGTCGCCATTTTTACAACCGTCAAGTGAGGGATGTAAGGCCATTCTTCGGCGAACGCCAGAGCCTGCTGGTTGAGTTGGTCGTGAAGCTCCCGCAAGCGCGAAGCGCCATGAGCCACACAGATGTAAACAGTTGGTGTGGTGGGAGCGAAACTGCACATTTCGCCGAGAGTCATTTCAAACGGCTCAACCTGGCCGCAAGTCCTCGCCAACAGTTGCAGAGCTTCGGCTTCAGTTCCCTGCACGGGACGTGGCGGCAATAAGGTGAGATGGGCCGCTAGATGAGGCAATTCGGGATGAAGCTCCTGGCGGAGGTTCTCAACGAACTCTCCCACTGGACTCTTGATGTAAGCGACTAAGGCGTACCGCAGGCTGGGCATATCCAGTAAAAAATTATAGCGCGTTCCGTCGTTTATAATCGGAAGGTCGTTAATTCTGTAGAGTCTTAATCATGTCGGGGCGTAGCGCAGCCTGGTAGCGCATCTGCCTTGGGCGCAGAAAAGTTCGTTCCAACGAGTCCATCTCGCTTCTTGGTTTCTATTGTTTACAACAATTTGGGGAATCTGCTCTTCGTTCAAAGTTAACCCAAATCGCCTAAATTTCCTCGATAAGTGCACGTTCCGAGCACGGATGGCGCGCCTGCTTCTGACGTTAACGGATTTCCGTACGACGCGCTAAGACTTGGATGTGCGGAGTAGCGCTATAAGCTATTCGCTTCCGCTTCGTCAATGAGGCAAGAGTTGAGGTCAGCAGCCAGACAAACAAAACCGTAGCAGCCTCGGCCACAGCCACACTTTGTCCACGCATTCTAAAAAAGGCATCCTCTTGATTATTCGAATGTATTTGCTATGCCCCGATCGAGCAACTGATTCCAGATCAGTTGTGCAAGAGTTTTCGCAAATTCATGAAAACAAATGTTCGCCTATCCAGCGCTGGCGCAAAGGAGATCTCTGATGAAAAGTGGGATTCTGGTGTAGGCGATTGATTCTAAAGAGTGGTGACCGCGGTAGGAATCGAACCTACAACCTACTGATTAAGAGTCACGTAAGGCTCAGCATCCACTTTCTAGAAACGCACAATTAACCAATAACTTACACAAGTCTTGCGCGCACAGAGAACCTCTTCGAAATGCTTGAAACGTTGGCGATATTTGGCAACGTACAGCCACAATTACAGCCACACCTCCGGCAACCGATTGCCGATGCTACACAATGCAAAATTGCCGGTGTCGGGCAACTGCTTTCGCATTTGGTTCTGTACCACAGCCAGTGAGCGCCCTTAGACATCTCCACAATAGAAGCGTTGGCAGTGATGGTACGAACGATGCAGGGTTGACTGAACTCTTCCGTATCTCGATAGTCGCTATGACATGATAGTGACTAACGCAAGCTGATTCTATATAATCGCGCGTCATGCCAACTCAGGAGACGCTCTATAACGTAGCCAATCGAGTGGCCACGATTACTTTGAATCGGCCGGACAAACTCAACGCCTGGACCCCATTAATGGAAAGCGAAGTGCGTTCGCACATGGAGAGCGCCGAGCAGGACGACGAGGTCCGCGTGATCGTATTGACAGGCGCTGGGCGGGGCTTTTGCGCAGGCGCTGACATGTCGCTGCTGAGCGCGGTGGCGGAACGCGGCCTGGACAACCGGGATTTGGATAACCGGGATTTGGATGACCGGGGCCGCGAGCAGGTTTTGCGCGACGGCGCCAACCGTGAAGGCGTGGCCCCGGATTTTCAGAAGAAATACTCGTATTTCCCAGCGATCGGGAAGCCGGTGATTGCCGCCATCAACGGGCCGGTGGTTGGCCTTGGTTTGGTTATCACTCTCTATTGCGATTTGCGGCTGGCTTCGGAGCCAGCCCGCTTCAGCACCACATTCGCGCGGCGCGGGCTGATTGCCGAGTATGGAATGGCCTGGATGTTGCCTCGGATCATTGGAATTGCAAACGCGCTCGACCTGCTGTTTTCTGCCCGCACCATCGATGCCGCCGAAGCACTGCGTATGGGGTTGGTGAATCGAGTTTTTCCCCACGACACCTTTCTCGAAAAAGTCCAGGAGTCTGCCCAAGAACTGGCTTCCACGGTGAGCCCGCGCTCGTTGCGCATAATCAAGCGCCAGGTATACGAGGCCATGTCGCAACCGCTCGCGAAAGCCTTCGACATTTCCGTGCGCGAGATGATGTCGTGTTTCCGCACAGAGGATTTCAAAGAGGGTGTCGCGCACTTTGTGCAGAAGCGCCCCGCTGCTTTCACGGGTAAATAGGAGACAGGCGGCAGACATGAATTTCTCGTTCAGCAGCAAAGTGCAGGACCTGCAACGGCGCTTGCAGGTTTTCATGGATGAGCACATTTATCCGAATGAGCAGCGCCACCACGACGAGATTGAGCGCAACCGCTGGTCGCCGCCGGCTGTAATTGAGGAACTCAAGCCCAAAGCCCGCGCCGCGGGCCTGTGGAATCTGTTCCTGCCGGATCGGGAGCTTGGGGCAGGGTTGACGAATCTGGAATATGCGCCCCTGGCCGAGATTATGGGGCGCAGTTTTATTGCTCCTGAGGTGTTCAACTGCTCGGCGCCGGATACCGGCAACATGGAAGTGCTCGCCCGCTATGGCACCGCGGAGCAAAAAGAGCGCTGGCTTAAGCCACTGCTTGCAGGTGAGATTCGATCGTGCTTCTCGATGACGGAACCCGGAGTCGCCTCATCGGATGCGACCAACATCGAGGCGAGTATTGTTCGGCAGGGTGACGAGTATGTCATTAACGGCCGCAAGTGGTGGTCCTCTGGAGCGGGCGATCCGCGCTGCAAGGTCGCGATCTTTATGGGCCGAACTGATATGGGCCGAACTGATACGGGCCGAACTGACACAGACCGAACTGACGCAAAAAAGACAGATCGCTCGGCCGCGCTCCATAAACAGCAGTCGATGGTGCTGGTGCCGATGGATAGCGCCGGGCTCAAGATTGAGCGCATGCTGACCGTGTTTGGCTATGACCATGCGCCGCACGGGCACGGCGAGATCACTTTTGAAAATGTTCGCGTGCCCGTCTCGAACATGTTGCTCGGCGAAGGACGAGGCTTCGAAATTGCCCAAGGGCGGCTGGGTCCGGGGCGCATTCACCACTGCATGCGCTGCATCGGCGTGGCCGAACGGGCCCTCGAAACCATGTGTAAGCGAGTGCAGGCGCGGGTGGCCTTTGGTAAGCCGCTGGCCGAGCAAGGCACCCTGCGGGCCGACATTGCGCGATCCCGCATGGAGATCGAGCAGGCACGTCTTCTGACTTTGAAAGCGGCCTACATGATGGACACGGTCGGAAACAAAGAAGCACGCGCCGAGATCGCGATGATCAAAGTCGTGGCGCCGAATGCCTGTCTGCGAGTGTTGGACCGCGCGATTCAGGCTCACGGAGGTGCGGGCGTCTCCCAGGATACCTTTCTGGCCGGCGCCTGGGCGAATGTGCGCACACTGCGTTTGGCCGATGGCCCGGACGAAGTGCACACCGAAGCTATCGCGAAGCTGGAACTCAGGAAGTGGGGTGTGCCGCAGGCCTTGGGTGACAAGAAATGACCCTGCGACAAGCTCTCGTGCGTATCTTTTCGACACGATAAGAGATGCGGCGAAATCGAGAGGAGACACCAGTGCCGCTTGTCCTGGAAACACCCCATTCCTTAAGAGATTTGGTAGGTCGCGAACTCACCCCTGACGGACTGGTTCCCCATCACCCAGGAACGAATTGAGCAGTTTGCTGAAGTTACCGAGGATCGCAAGTGGATCCACGTGGACCGCGAACGTGCCGAGCGTGAGTCTCCCTATGGGACCACAATTGCTCACGGGTTCTTGACCTTGTCGCTGCTGAGCCGGTTTATGAAGGAGGCAATTCAGATCCGAGGCGGTGTCCGCATGAGCATCAATTACGGCTTGAATCGAGTTCGATTTCCTTCTGCTGTCCGCGCCGACTCTAAGATTCGGGTTCGCTTCACTCTTCAATCGCTAAAAGACGTGCCTGATGCGCTGGAAGCAGTCTTTGATGCGAGAGTGGAAGTCCAGGGTAGCGACAAGCCGTGCTGCGTAGCTGAGTGGGTAGTTCGCTACTATATATAAGGTAGCGGTCCGTTCTAAGCAGTGCACGGAATCGGTAGTGGGTCAGTCTTGGTAGTTGATAAGGGGCTTATCCTGAGAGCTCTGGGAGTGCAGGCCAGCTAATATGTTTGGTGTATTCTTCTCAATTTTGGTGGTCGTGGCGATCTTGAGTATGTTCGGCGAGTTTGTTATGCGAGTTCGCCTCACAAAAAGAGCTTCGCATGACAAAATAGCGTGGTGGAGACGCGGCGGCGATGAGCTGGCGGCAAGCTACGCAGAAGCATTCCCGGACAGCCGACTCCCATTTTTCAGGCGCTTCGCTTTCTGGCTCTTAGTGACCTGCGCTGGCGTTCTCGCTTTCTCGATGCTCTGGAAATCAAACTGACACACTACCGCGGAATCCTCTTAGCGGTGGGTGCACAGCCCCGGGGCGGCGAGGTGCGGCACCGCATTGAAGGTAAATAACCGTAGCTGCTCTTTTCGCAAACGCAGGATTGTGTAGGATGCGTTATACACTGCCCCGGCGAGCCGCATGATCCGCTCGTCAGAAATCTCCAGTGACAGGCCAGTCCAAATCGCAAGCGGCGTGGCCGACGTAACCACGAGAATGTTCTCTTGCCGCGCGTCATGACTCTTGGCGCTCAAGCATCTTCAACCGGCAGGCCGCAACGCGCTCACGAAACTGGTCCCAGGTTTCGCCGCCATAGGGATAACGACCGGCAAGCCATGCCTCCACCACTTTGGTATCGCAAGGCATCCATCTGCGATGAATTCGTGCCCCGTGCGCGCCCTGGCTAACGCGAACCTGCTCGCGCATTTCGTCGTATTCGTGCAGAAATTCCGGATCTTCGGCAGCCAGGAGCGGAGCAATCTCGCGATACACTCGCCCGAGATCGAATTCATCCCATCCAGAATCGACGCGAACTGTGGGGAAGCCAACCCCCGCGTCGGCATAGGCCGCACGGATCTGCTCGGCGGTTTGCTGCTGCCGCGTAAGTGCTCCTGCATAGGCGGAGGCAAATCGGATTCCCTGTGAAATGAAGTGCTCGCCCAACAGCCGTGCCTGACGCTCTCCCAACTCGGAAAGCGAATCGTAAGCGTCGCGCGTGCCCGCCTGCCCATGGCGCACGAGATAGACGGTGCTCAAGTGGATTTCCCCATCTTAGGATATTCAATGAGCGAATCCGCCAATTCCACCAATCCCTTCACGCGGTCTCCGAAGTTCTGAAATCGTGTGTCTTGCGTCTGGCCACGCCGGAAGCGGTAGTAAATCTGCTGCAGAATCACTGCCAGCTTGAAGATGCCAAGCACTTCGTAGTAACCGATCTGCGAGAGGTCGCGTCCGGTTCCCTCCGCATAACGCTGAACGAACTGATCACGCGTGTACCAGCCGGGCTGCGAAGTGAGCGAGGGCACTCCGCGAGCGCGCAGTTGCGGCGCCTCAACCCAAGCCCAGTAACACAACGTCAAACCCAGATCGGCCAACGGATCGCCAACCGTCGCCATCTCCCAATCGAGCACCGCCTCAATCTCAATGCGCTCGGCAGAGTCTTCGCTGAACGTCTTCGCTGAGCATGACGTTATCCAACTTGTAATCGTTATGCACCAGGGTCGGCGCGGGAGAAGACGGCCGGTGATCGATGAGCCATCGAATTACGCGATCCATCTTCGGCATGTCATCCGTTGCGGCCCGTTTCCAACGATCTGCCCAACCCTGCACCTGGCGTTCAAGAAATCCTTCCGGCTTACCGAGGGCAATCAAACCGGTCCGGGAAATATCGATGGCGTGCAGGCGTATCAGGCAATCGACAAATCCCTTGCTGGCTCGCTCCGCATAATTCGGCATCTTTGTCTTTGCCAGTTGTGGCGGAATTTCATCCCGCAATATAAGCCCGTGCCGCCGCTCCATAAGGAAAAATACAGAACCCAGCACCGCTGGATCTTCGCACAAGTGAAAGACGTTTGGAGCTTCCCGAAAATGCGGATGCACCATCTGAAGCACGCGGAACTCACGTGCCATGTCGTGAGCTTTCGGGGCGACTGGCCCAAGAGGGCCGCGCCGCAGGACGTACTCAAGCCCATCGTCTCCGTTCACCCGCAGCAGATAGGTAAGGTTCGAGTGCCCGCTGGGAAACTGTTCGAGCGTGATACCTCGTTCAGCGCCTGGGATTCGTCCGCGCAGCCAGTCGGCAAGCGAAGCTAGATTCAGTTCTTCCCCTGGGCGAACGGGGCCAGTATCGAGATGCAATCGAGATAAGCCTTTCCGACGGAAAGTGTTTCCTACGAGAGGTCTGCTCAACCAGAATGTGCTGCATTCCAAACGTGCGAGGCGGTCCCGTTCTGGGCGGTAAGTTTATCTTTTAGTTACCCTACCCCCCTTCCCCCTCGATCTTTCAAAATATCTAGAATCAGCAACTTACCGACTTCGACCCGCGAAATTCCTCGCAAAATCTTCATAACAAAGATCTTATAAGTCAAAATCTTGAAAGCATGGGACTTACGGGCCGATTCTTGACAGTGCGAGTCCTTGCCGATATTGCTGCGTCTACTTCCTCTGCCGGGACAATGATGGAACGAATCGGGGGTCGAGCGCAAGGGCAGATGTCACAAGGCGGCTGTGGAAAAGGAAATCTCCTAGCTGTCGGCTGACGAATGCGCACCCTTCGATCACGAAGGGTGCGACAGCCTCAGTGTGGTGGTTGACGGCAGAAAAAATCAAAGGTGCGCCAGCCCCCTTCGGGTTTGTTACTATCGCGACTGTATGCCCACGTGGATACCCTTCGGCACACTTTTCTCTAGCTTGCTCTCTGGCTTGCGAGGGCAGGCGGATAGAACCCGTGCAGCGGCCCGGTTGCTTTCTGAGGCGACTCGGGATTATCAGCATGGGGTATGGCTGTTCGCCTCTGTACACCAATACGGCGTTGCCCGCCCCGTCCGAGACATCGCGGAAGTGGAAGGCCAAGCTCTGGAGAAAATTGAAGCCGCTTCCCGCGAATTCGCAAGAGACTATGATTGGCCCGACGACTTGCGATCTGTGTTTGACAAGGAAATCGGCACCATTAACGGTGAGCTTTTGAATGTGAAGTCATTCTCGATGACCGGGCAATTCGACGATATGGAACGGTCTGCCCAAGAGATTCAGGATGCTTGCGAGAGAATCCGTACCGCCGCGAGGCCGCATACGCTTGGCCTTTGGCGTCGAGTACGCGAATTGCGTAAGACGAAACACGCGAAATAATTGGAAATTAATTTTCTGCCGGAGGATTCATGACAACGGCTGGCTACTGGTATCGCTTCCGATGCAAGGGATGTGATTGCGCTGTTATTCTTCCGCGTCAATGCGCGTTAGGAACATTCGCTTATCCGCAAAAGCTACCGGGGCGCATCTGGCCGATAGCATTTGCATGCGCTGTATGCGGGTGTATGTCTGAATATTCGACGGAAGATATTACTTCCGAATATTTCCAAATGCCCGACGAACCTTCAAGCGCGGCGGCTCTTTGCTATCTTGAGTTTGGGTGTGCCCAAGCGGACTGCGGAAGACGCTACTCCTTATGGACCTGGTATTTGGCAACCGCATCTCAGGCTAGCGCCATACAAGCGGTACTCGCCAAGAACGCCAAGCTAGTTTGTGACAGGAATGTTAAGCCGGATTTGTCGCCCAGGTAGACGACAGGGAATTGCGATGGGTTTCCCTTTAGTCTGGATATTTTTCGTATAGTGTTCTACACGCTGGAATGTCCCTGTCCTTCCATTCTGGATGGTCAATGTCAATCTTGAACTCGTAGGTCACGCATAGCCTTCCAGTTTTCGTATCCAGTGCAAGAGCGGCATAGCTTGGCAATCCCCCCGCCGTTTGCGAAACCTCGCTGGCTGCTTTAGCGGTCAAAACAAACCGCTGACACGGCTCCGCGCGATGGTCTCCGCATCCCACAAGAAGACATATGGCAACGAACAAGACAGCAGCAACGTAACGATTCATAAAGAGGGATGCCATCTAAAATTGGCATCGGGCTTTCTGTTTTCCGTTGTATCATGCCTGTCAAACGCGGATTGGTGGAGGGCAGCGGATGTTGGGTTTGTTTGTACGATATCTGAGGCAGAATGACAAACGCTCCCGCGCCTCAATTCTCTATGAAGAAGCGCATCGGAGCGGAACTGCGCGCGACCAATTACGCGAAAAGCTGCGCCGTGCCTTGCGTGAGATTTTCACGTTCTATATTTTCTCTGTCATTGCTGCACTGTTCTACGTGGATAAGCCGGGAGTAGCGGAGGATAGCACGATAATTTCGGCATTGCTGCTGGCGGCTATCCTTGGCCCAGTTTGTTGGCTTGTCTATCGGATAGTTCGCTTTGCTCTCGCACGCTAAGGCATTGCCTGCCCATTCTCACGGCAGAGATGAGCGCAAATTCAGCCACTACTACCGCGAAAAATAACGGACGCTGAAACCTGCTGAAACCTGCCATCTGGTTTTTCATGACAGAAACCGGTTTTCCCGGTTTTGTTAAAGCCCGCGTACTCCACCGCAGTTGGCGGCACGCCTGAAGGCATGCCCTGCTACGAGTCTCGCTTCATACTGCACCACTATCAGACCGCGCGGCATTCCAAACGCGCACGCGCTCGAGACTGGCAACGAACGGTTTCAAAGCTCCATAGAGGACTGCCGCAGCGAGCGCACATGCGACAGATGTCACGATCACCAGCGAGTATCGCACGGCTTCGTCGCTTCGAAATGCGTATTGCGTTAGTGCTCCCACAGCGGTAGGTCCGATTCCGAGCCCGATGAGGTTGATGGAAAACAAATAAACAGCCGAGGCCTGTCCGCGCATGGTGGCCGGCATCATCTGCTGAATCGCGGCGGGGGCGATGCCGAACGGAGCGGCCGCCAGTGCGCATCCGGGAACCAGCCAAATCGTGGCCCAAGTCGCAGAGGGCGCCAGGTACAAAAGACAGTTGACGGGCAGCCAGACTAATCCGATCAGCATACCTACGAACAAGGTCGCGTTGCCTCGGCCGCGTTTGCGCAAGTAATCGGCGAACCGTCCGGCACTGACGATTCCAATGCAGCCAAAGACCGCGACGCAGGAACCGTAAATTACGCCGACGGATCCGATGGTCCAGTGAAAGTGTCGCCGATAGAATTCCGGCACCCAAGCGGCGCTGGCGTAGGAAGAGAGCGCGAGTAGCCCAAAACCAATATTGTGGAGCAAGAACGTCCGCCGGTTTTCGAAGATGTATGAGAATACCTGCCTCATCGGAACAGTTCGACCGTCGGCTAGCTCCGCGGTGTACGGCAGGTTCGTTCACTGTGAAGAGTAGCGGTGCTACTGCAATGCCGGGAAGGCCAACCAGGAAAAAGATGATCTGCCAGGGATGCACGGCCCCGAGCACGGGAACCCGCCACATGGCCTGAGTCGATGCGTAGGCAACCACCAGTCCGCCCAGCAAGAAAGCCATGCCAGAGCCAACGTAGATGCCCATCGAGTAGACGCTAAGGGCCGTAGCCAGCCGCTCGCGAGGAAAATAATCGGTGATCAGCGAATAGGCAGCCGGGGAAAGCGCTGCTTCTCCCACGCCGACGCCCATGCGCAGCAAAAGCATTATTTCGAACGTTTGCGCCAGTCCGCAACTGGCGGTGAACCCGCTCCACAGTACCAGGCCGGCGGCGATGATCAGCCTGCGGCTGTAAATGTCGGCCAGCCTGCCGAGCGGGATTCCGAAGAATGTATAAAACAGTGCGAAGCTGAATCCGATCAGCAAACTCATTTTGGCGTCGCCGATGTGTAAGTCGCGACGAAGCGGGCCGACCAGCAGACTGAAGATCTGGCGGTCGATGAACGAGAATGCGTAGAGAAGGGTCAGGACTCCGACGACGTACCACGCGTACCGCAATGAATGCGCGGTAGAGTCAGCGGTGGTCTGAGCAGCGGCGGTTGTGGCTTCGGTTGACGTGGTAGCGGGCATCTTTTTGTAATTTCGTTTGCTTCAGATGATTGACGGGATCACCAGTTCCGGCTGTCCGCGCGGTTAGAGCAATAAAGACGGACGCGCGAAACCTCCGGTAAGGCACCGCGCGCCCGCCTATTGCTCGCTGTTAAAAAATGTCCCAAAACGTTGAGCACTGGTGACTACTGTCAAAGTTGGACTCGACCACTGGCACCGGTGGTATCAAAGATTGGAACTGGTCGGTCGACGCGCTGTACGGAGACCAGAGCGGCTCACCAGCAGAGTTTGGGTCTCCCGTCTTCGCGAACTGCGTCCAGTAGCTGACCATCGCATGGGAGAGCCGCCTTTGCGTGGGCGAAAGTAACTCCGGCAGTCCGAAAACATTGCCGGTCTTGAATAGGTAAGGGACCTCCGCAGAATGATAGGCTCCCAACGGGAACGTTAACAATCCGCCAAACTCAGATTGCGACGGGGGCGCGTTCTCATCATTGAACTCATAGGTATAGGTCGGCACAAATTTCGCCAGTGACTGATCCGCAACGCGCGCCGCACAGCTAAAGACTCCGTCCGTACCCGAGGCCCCCAATGCCTCACCGCCGGTCGGGTAACTGGCAAATGGGTACAAAGCAAGGACGGGCGGCGCCAGGGCCGGTCCCCACAAAGTAGTAACAGCAGTATCGTACTCCGCCGAAGTCAGTATTGGATTTCCTACGAGGTCGTAGTCCAGAGCTACGAACAATCTATATTCATCGTGATTGGTGCCCGAGATCACCGGCACTTGATTGAATTCGCCGCTGGCAAATGCTGCGCTCATCGTCTGTGTGAGCAGCGTTCCATCCACGAACGGATACACAGGAAATGGCTCTGCTGCGATCATGGTCGAGGCGGGCACGGCACGCAGACAGGAAGCTGTCTGGTTCGTGCATCCGACACTATCCGCAATGGCGGCGCCGGACGGCACGGATGTGGTACCCTGCGTTTCCCCCACCGCCAGAGTAACAATCTTCGCAAAGTAGTCTTGGAATTCCGCATAGGATCCGCTTTCCGATATCGCTCCACGGAACATGCCGGCTGCAAGGGGAGATGCGAGCTGGGCATAGACGCTTTGTCCGCCTGCCGACTCGCCGAATATTGTTACTCGATCCGGATCGCCGCCAAAACTCGCGATGTTCCTGCGAACCCACCCGAGTGCGAATTGCTGATCCATCAACCCATAGTTGCCGTTGAGATGCCCTTCGGCATCTATCGCGGACTGGGCGAAGAATCCCAAATAACCTAGGCGGTAATTAATTGTGACAACAATCACCCCTTTTTTCACGAGTCGCTCGGGGTTGTAAGGGGTGCTGCTCCCGTCAATGAGTCCGCCGCCGTGAATCCAAAACATGACAGGTAGGCCGTGCCGATCGCGATCACGCAATCCATCACCCGATTCCCTCTGTGGCGTGAAGACATTCAGGAACAGGCAATTCTCGCCTCCAATCCCTCCAGGTTGCGTGCATGCACTGCCGAATTGAGTCGCTTGGAGGACAAATCCGGGAAAGAATCCGTAGCGCGTCGGCGGCGTCCAGCGCAGCGCTCCCACCGGCGGAGCCGCGTACGGGATGCCGAGAAATTCGTTTCTCCCATCCGTCGTTGAGCCAATCACGAGTCCACTTTCGGTGAAAGCAATCGGGCGGTGGGATGAGTTGTCGGCAGATGCGGTCGCTACCGAGATCAGCGTGAAGACGCAGATAGCCGCCGCTCCAAACAGCAGTCTGGAAGTAAACCCACAGTGATCGAGCCGATTGTTAGCGTTTTCGTTGTTTTTCATCTCTGATTCCTCCATCAGAAGTAGGAAGTAGGATTCGGCAAAATTAATGCACCGCTTCGAACAGACCGGCAGCACCTTGCCCGCCACCGATGCACATGGTCACGATGCCGTAGCGCGCTTTCCGGCGCGCCATTTCATTGGCGAGTGTTCCGACCATGCGCGAACCGGTCATGCCAAACGGATGACCGATGGAGATGGACCCGCCATTAACATTCAACCTTTCCGGATTTATTCCCAGGCGGTCGCGGCAGTAGACCACCTGCACTGCAAAAGCCTCGTTCAGTTCCCAGAGGCCGATATCATCCATCTCCAGGCCGGTGCGCTTGAGCAGCTTGGGCACCGCGAAGACGGGACCGATGCCCATTTCGTCCGGATCACAACCCGCAACTTGAAATCCGCGAAACACCAGCTTGTAGGGCACACCCAGCTGATCAGCGCGCTGGCGGGACATCAACAGAGTGGCCGAAGCGCCGTCGGAAAGTTGCGAGGAGTTGCCGGCCGTCACGGTACCATCGCCGCTGTGCGGATCAAAGTGAGGCTTCAGGGCGAGCAGGCCTTCCAGCGTGGTGTCGGGCCGATTGCATTCGTCGTGGTCGCAGCAGACCTCCCGCGTCCCAACCTTCTCGCCGGTTTTCTTATCGAGGAGCGCCATCGTGACCTTCATGGGCGCGATCTCGCCCTCGAAAAAACCTTCTCGCTGAGCGCGAGCAGTGCGCTGCTGGCTCAGCAGAGCGTACTCGTCCTGCACCTCCCGGCTCACCTTGTAGCGCTTGGCGACGATTTCCGCGGTGTCACCCATGCCCATGTACAACCCGGGTAATCGTTTCTGCAGTTCCGGGTGAGGATTGCCCGCAGCCGGCGTCATGCTGATACTCTCGACGCCGCCGCCAATCGCCGCCTCCACGCCCTCGCTGATGATCTGGTGCGAGGCCACAGCAATCGCCTGCAATCCCGACGAGCAAAACCGGTTTATGGTCGTGCCCGCAACCGAAGTGGGAAGCCCGGCAAGCATGGCGGAAGTGCGGGCGATGTTGTGACCCTGCGGACCGTGTGGTTGTGCGCATCCCAACACAACGTCGTCTATTTCGGCCGCATCAAGCTGCGGCAACTTGCGCAGGACGTCCTTGATGCAATGTGCTGCCAGATCTTCGGGGCGGGTTATGTTGAACGAACCGCGGAACGATTTCGCCAGCGCGGTCCGTGAGCTGGCAACCACTACCGCTTCTCGCATATCTTCTCCCGCGCGGCAATCAAACGCTACCAGCGAAAATCCGCAACGCGCATCATCTCCGTGGCGATCGGGTTGCTAAAGCTCGCAGTCGTGCTCTTAATTCTTACGCCATTACGGCTTGTTCCCGGTTCAGTTCGGCGAAGGTCTTGCCTTCCTCGGCCAAACGCTTCAACACAGTGGCAGGTTCCCAGAGTTCACCGTGCTGTTGATGAAATTCTGAGATGCGGCGGTAGACCTTATCCAGTCCCACCGTATCCGCATACCACATCGGACCGCC